>CAYXCW010000248.1:0-2523 GCA_964463555.1 uncultured bacterium | reverse complement strand
TAGATCCCCCTAAATCCCCCTTAAAAAGGGGGACTAAGAATCCGGTTCCCCCCTTAAAAAGGCAAGTTGGGTTGAGGTACGAAACCCAACCTACAACTGGCACAATTAATCGGGTCATAGGGGGGGATTTTACCAGAAAACTTTGAGCGGAATTGAATAGTATTCATAAACCCGCCCCCGCGCGATGCCGATGCCAGCAGAGATCTTTTCAAAGAAAAGATCTTCCCTGAGATTACTACAGGCAATCCAAGGAACATGATATTAGTTAGTCGTAATAAAGAACTGGAAGAGGGAGGCGAGCCTTGTCTGATCTAGTTTTGGTTGCAGGCGCTACCGGCGGTGTTGGGCAATTAACGGTAGCTTTTTTGCTGGAAAAAGGTTATGCGGTGCGCGTCCTCACCCGCAACCAGCAGAAAGCTCAACAAATGTTCGATAACCAGGTGGAAATTGCCCTGGGCGATATCCGTCAAGCAGAAACCCTGCCGAGTGCGGTGGAGAATGTTACTCACATTATCTGCTGTACTGGAACCACTGCCTTTCCCTCGGCTCGATGGGAATTTGATTTGCCAAAAACCAACCAGATACAACGCTTGATCGAATGGGGAAAAATCTATTTCGATGCTGGCTACCGCAATAGTAAAGCTAGAAATAGCCCCGCTCGCGTTGATGCCAAAGGAGTTCGCAATCTAGTAAGTGTAGCGCCTCAAGACCTGAAGCGGTTTGTGTTTGTATCTTCCTGCGGCATCGAGCGCAAAGATAAGCCTCCCTTTAGTTTGCTGAATGGGTTTGGCGTTTTGGATGCCAAACAGCAAGGCGAGCAAGCCGTTATCGCTTCGGGATTGCCCTACACGATTATTCGACCGGGACGGCTAATCGATGGCCCTTTCACTTCCTACGACCTCAACACGCTGCTAAAAGCTACCACGGGAGGGAAGCTGGGTGTTGTCATCGGTACGGGGGATAAACTATCTGGTCAGACGAGTCGGATTGACGTAGCTGCTGCTGGTGTCGAATGTCTCAATCATCCAGAAACCGAGGGGAAAATATTTGAGTTAATTAACGCTGGAAGTAGGCCAGATGCGATCGCTTGGCCTCAACTATTTGCCCAGCTAGCTCCCTCAGCATGACATTGCAGCTATAGCAAACTCCAAGGGATTTTCTGGGGAAATGCCACGCGATCGCCCAAAATTTATCAAATACCAAAAAAAAAGATATTTTTTTTAGTTTCATCACCCGTAGGGGTTAAATTGATCGCTTTGATCTCAGCAGTTTACTTGTTATATTGTTTTTGAGTCAGATCGGCATTACATTCTGATAAATCGTGAAGTGGAATTCGTTGAATATAAATAACTAGGATTTAACTCAAAGGCGCATTATTTTTAATCGAAGGTTATTCAACGAACGCCACCTCAAACCGTGTAAATTGTGAAAAAAAGTGACTCAGCCAATCTAAAAAGGCGGGTTTTATCGATTTGAGTCCAGTTTTAACCGCCAGACAAGAAGTTACGTCAGTTTTGCACTTGAAGACATCAACTCGATACCCTATCTTATCGAGTTGAAACATGTTGTACCTACTGAGAGAAGGTGTATAAGTTATGAAGATTAAAATAGCGATGCGGTTATCGGCTTTCTTGCTGTTGCCCCTTGCCGTTAGCCTTGAGCTAGTTCCCTTAAGTGGGACATTAGGTCGAAGTATAGCCTCTGCCAATAATTCTAGTAGCGTAGTTTTCCAACCCAATGGCTCGCCGCGAACTACCACGGGAGGAGCTTCGCGGGGTATTTGTTCCATCCCTAGTGCTGAAACTTCCGAGAATCAAAAGCCAGCGATCGCATTGATTCCCCATACTGACACCGAGTTGACCACCCAAGCGCATCCGACAATTTTTCTTTATATCCCGGATGCCACAATCCTTTCAGCCGAACTGAGTCTTTGGGATGAGAGCCAAAAGGGACTGTACCAAACCACTGTTTCGCTTTCCGGTAAATCGGGGATTGTTGGGATTCAGCTGCCCGATGCCGCTCCATCCCTTGAGGTCGGGAAGCGGTATAAATGGTCACTTGCGTTGATTTGCGATCGCGCTCAGCGCAGTAGAGATGTAGTGTTTGAAGGATGGATAAAGCGAACTCAACTAAGTTCTACCCTAGAGGAACAGATCGGCAGTTTAGAACCTTTGCAGCGCGCCCGACTCTATGCCCAAAATAGAATTTGGTACGAAACCCTGGCAACTCTAGCAGAATTGCGACGAGAGCGCCCCGATGATTCTATCATTGCTACTGAATGGCAAAGTTTATTGCTATCGGTTGGGTTACAAGACGTAGCAGAGGCTACGGCGATCGATTGCTGCCAATCGGCAACGTTAGGACAACCCTAGCATGGGATGAGTGCGATCGCGCGCCGCCATCCTAGTTGCTAATTGCTAATGGCTAATTGCGAGCAAAGCATAATCTAGCATTTCTGCTCGCATGAGCTATTAACGCAAGTTGCTAGTTACAAATATGGTTGGTTTGATCCCCCCTAACCCC
>CAYXCW010000247.1:0-2797 GCA_964463555.1 uncultured bacterium | reverse complement strand
GTTGATAGTTGATAGTTGATAGTTGATAGTTGATAGTTGATAGTTGATAGTTACGGAAAGAAACCGGGTTTCTGTGAAAAATGGGTTATGGAACGAAAGAGCGCAGAAGAAACCCGGTTTCTAAGAGCGGATTGTGAGCGAAGCAAATAAATTTTTCCTTTCCCCTTAAAACAGGGAGGCTAACAACCCCTTTATTCTGGTAAATTTATATAATTTAAGATTGCAGAGTGCAGATTTTAGATTTATAGTAAATCTGCAATCTCAAATAAGCCTAAAATCTGCAATCTAAAATCTAAAATCTAAAATTCCTATGACCCATGATGCATTAACCGGATTAAATCGTCTCAGCCAAGCGCTCAACCGAGTTGTAGTTGGTCAAGCTAGCCTCGTACAACAGATGCTGGTGGCACTTTTAGCTGGGGGACATGTAATTTTAGAAGGCGTACCAGGAACGGGAAAAACCCTGTTAGTTAAAGTCTTGGCAACCTTAGTGCAATCGGAATACAAACGAATTCAACTCACCCCAGATATTTTACCCGCCGACATTATTGGCATCAATATCTTTGATTTAAATACGCGCAAATTCACCTTAAAAAAAGGGCCAATATTTACCCAGATCTTATTAGCAGATGAAATTAACCGCACCCCGCCTAAAACTCAAGCAGCACTTTTAGAGGCAATGGAAGAACAGCAAGTCACCCTGGATGGGGAAAGCTTGCCCTTACCCGAACTATTCTGGGTCATTGCCACCCAGAACCCATTAGAATTTGAAGGCACTTATCCCTTACCAGAAGCCCAATTAGACCGATTTTTATTCAAGCTGATTGTCGATTATCCCGACGCGACAGCCGAAAAACAAATGTTATTAAATCGGCAAGCAGGATTTCAATCGCGACGCCTAGACTTAGCGCGTTTAAAACCAGTAGCGACGGTCGAAGATATTTTAGCAGCGAGACAGGCAGTCAACACCATTCAAGTAGATGAAAAAATCCTCGATTACCTACTAGCATTAGTCCAACGCAGCCGCAAACATCCTGACCTAGCATTAGGGGCATCGCCACGTTCCGCAGTTGCTTGGTTACAAACAACTAAAGCACAAGCATGGCTCTCAGGACGAGAATTTGTCACCCCAGACGATATTAAATCCGTCGCGCAGCCCCTGTTACGCCATCGATTAATATTAAAGCCAGAAGCCCAACTAGACGGATTGCAAATTGATGCCGTCATCGCTTCCTTACTCAACCAAATACCAGTACCAAGGTAAACAATATGCCCAAACTAATCGAAAAACCTACCAACCTCTTACCTCTGCGTCCTCTGCGTCTCTGCGGTTGAATAAAATGATTCCATCAGCACGAGTTTATTTATTATTAGTTTTAGGATTGGCGATCGCACCCATCCTAGCCGCCATATTTACCATCAGCATCGGCATCGCCGCCACCCTCATCTTCGATGGCATGATTCTAGGACTGATGATAATAGATGGAATGCGATCGCGCCCCCATCGCGTCCAAATTACCCGGCATCCCCTCACCCGACTTTCCATCGCCAGGGAAAACCCCATCACCCTATCTGTCACATCATCAAATCGCCCAGCGGTAATAACCATCCGCGACTACTACCCCGCCGATTTTTACGTACCCGCTTCAATACCACAAACATCCATATCCGTCAATACAACTAAAGAATTAACTTATACAGTATGTCCCCTCCAGCGCGGCGAATTTGCTTGGGGAGACATACAATTACGCCAGCTAAGCGCGTGGGGATTAGCCTGGAATGATTGGAAAATACCCGCAGCTACCAAAGTCGCAGTATATCCAGACTTAATCGGACTCAAACAATTATCGATTCGCCTCACATTACAAAACACCGGCACCATGCGCCAAGCGCGACGCATGGGCGTCGGTACGGAATTTGCCGAATTGCGGGAATATCGTACCGGAGACGACCCGCGTTTTATCGATTGGAAAGCCAGCGCCCGACGTTTTGGCGCCACGCCTTCAACCTCCTTACAAGTGCGAGTTCTAGAACCAGAACAAGAGCAAACTTTAATTATTTTGCTCGACCGGGGACGTTTGATGACCGCAAGGGTACAGGGATTAAAGCGATTTGATTGGGGATTGAATGCTACCTTATCCCTAGCGTTAGCCGGATTGAACCGAGGGGATAAAGTAGGCGTAGCCGTATTTGACCGGGAAGTGAGTACCTGGATTCCGCCAGAACGCGGTCAGCACCAACTTTCCAAGTTAATCGAACGCCTGACCCCGATTCAACCAGTTTTGCTAGAACCAGATTATGTCGGTGCGGTGACCAAATTGGTCAATCAACAAACTAGGCGGGCTTTAGTGGTTTTAATCACCGATTTAGTTGATGTTACCGCCTCTGCCGAACTTCTCGCCGCCTTGGGACGAATGACACCGCGCTATTTGCCATTTTGCGTCGCGTTGCGCGATCCGCAGGTTGATAACCTCGCCCATACTCCTGTTGATGTTGAGGGGAAAGAAGCTAGCGCTAAAGCTTATACCCGCGCCGTCGCTTTAGATTTACTCGCCCAGCGCCAAGTTGCTTTTGCTCAACTCAAACAAAAAGGCGTTTTAGTTCTAGATGCGCCAGCAAATCAAATTAGCACCCAGTTGGTAGATCGATATTTGCAACTGAAAGCTCGAAATCAGCTGTAAGAGCGGTAATTGGTAATTGGTAATTGGTAATTGGTAATAACTCAAGTTGTTAGTTATGAGATCAAGCATTTTAGATCCCCCTAAATCCCCCTTAAAAAGGGGGACTAAGAATCCGG
>CAYXCW010000246.1:0-2806 GCA_964463555.1 uncultured bacterium | reverse complement strand
ACTAAAGCCGCACCCGGTGTTTCCGTCGGCGTGGGCGAAACTAAAGCCGCACCTGCGGTTTCCGTCGGTGTGGGCGAAACTAGAGCCGCACCTGGGGTTTCCGTCGGCGTGGGGGTGAGCAGCGCTCCACTGGTTGGCGAGTCGGTAGGTGTGGGAGAGACTGGGGTAGTCCCTGGAATTTCGCCCGGTGTGGGGGAAACCAGAGCCGTTCCTGGTGTTACCCCTGGTGTGGGGGAGGTCAGCG
This sequence comes from uncultured bacterium, assembly GCA_964463555.1. Taxonomy (GTDB): domain Bacteria; phylum Cyanobacteriota; class Cyanobacteriia; order Cyanobacteriales; family Aerosakkonemataceae; genus Microseira. The sequence goes on along the minus strand of CAYXCW010000246.1, from coordinate 2,562 downwards.
CTCCAGTCGTTGGCGAGTCCGTGGGGGATGGGGAAACTGGGAGGATATCCCCTCGGGTTGCGGTCGGGGTTGGGGAGGCTAGAGGAGCCTCCAGAGGGGTTTGTAAGGGCGTTGGGGATGGAGATACCAGCGCCCCTGTAGCTGGAGTTGGGGGTAGGGGTGGTTCGCCCGTAGTTGGTGCTTCGGTTGGGTTAGGAGTGGTAGAAAGCGAGTTGGCGTCGGTTTGAGGGCGGGGATCTTGGGGTTTTTGGACTTCGGGGACGGGGACTAAGAAGAAAGCGATCGCTGCCAATGCTAAACTAGACACTCCCAACGCAGCCGGGGCAGCTTTTTTCGCTATCGGTTCGTCAGGTTTAGCATAGCGCCGCGAGACGGGGACTAAAGGCACCCCAACATCGGGCAAAGTTTGAGTATCGGCAAAAAACTGATCCACCGCCTCGACTAAATCAAACAACTGCACCGTCGTCAAATCAATTTGGATTGGTGCCGTCCCTTTCAAGTTACCCGTTGCACCGTTGGCTACGGCTACATCTCCCTGAGATTGCACAATCAAGCGGTGCAAATGCCGGTCAATTTGTTGCATTTGTACCAACGGTAAAGCTTGTCCGTCCTCATCCGGATGCGGTACGCCGCTTAAAAACCCTTGGGCGTAGCGACTGACTGCTTTAATCAAGCTTTCAAAAAATTCTCGTCCGCCGCTAATGATTGGTTTTCCCCCTGCCAAATGACACTCTGCATTCACCAAAATCGACATCACCGGGCGCATCTCTAATTGCCCATTGCCGGTGGTTGCATCGCTCAACCCCTCTAAAAACAGCGTGCAATTGGGCAGACTGTACTGGCGTTGAATAGTCATTTTACTTTGCTAATTGCTAATTGCTAATTGGTAATGGGTAATTGATCTGTACAATTTCAGATTTGAGATTAGAGATTTGAGATTTAATTCCAATCTAAAATCTAAAATCTAAAATCTAAAATTCCCTTTGGCTTATTCCACTTCGCCGTCAAACAGACTGCTCCAAAATCGCTGCATCCCAGAGGTTCCGGTACAAAATAGCAATTTTGCCAACAGGGAAATAGCGAGTTCGTTCAACTTTTCGTCAGAATTGTAAGCCACAACCGCAGAGCGACGGGGATTCATGCGGCTGCGGAAATGCTTGCGGAACCGCTCTAGGTACTCGGATAAGCGAAAATGATGTTCTGGGGACAATTGCTTCTCGCTCAGTTGTTGGTAAGCCAGCAGCAGTTGTCTAATCAAAACCGTCATGCGTCGTGCTAAATAGCAACCAACCACTACCAAGGCTTTCGCTTCTACCAAGCTCAAGAAACGGCGCTGGGTGTATCGTCGCAGCGGGTTGGTAGAACGCATCCGCCACAATACGACGCGATTTTTTATCACCCCTTGCAGATCGAGATCTTTGGCTGTGGTCAAGATGGCCTCAGAACCGCCCAGATCCAAAGCTTCAATTGCCAGTAGAATCAGATCGATTTGCAGCCTCGCGCGACGGGGACAATCCTGGGGGTCAATCGTCGGCGGATCGGGCAGGTTGCTCAGTATCAGGGGGACAACCTGGGCAGGTGGACTATCTGTATGCATCGCGCTTGCGGTGACTTTCATTCCAGCTTGCATTGGTGGGTGGGTAAACTCAACTTTGGCAAAACTAATTTAGAATTGATGGCACTAAATAGGATATCTAACCTTTAGTATTCACAGGTCGCGTCCAATTTCTAACCTAGCAACTCGGCTTCGAGCAGGATTTTACCGAAATTGGCGATCGCGCGCGAGTTCTCTGGATTAACTAACCTTCTCAAACTGTGTAACTCTCCAGTGTACGATTTCTTTTGCATCTACTTGGTTGTACGCCCGTTTTAGCTAAATTATCTCTGGGCTACTTTCCAAGTCTAGTCAAAAAGCGCCCCTCTCTGGGATGCCGCTGACTGTCATTTGCCCTCAAATGCCAAACACTACCTCAAATAACCATTACCTATGGATTTAAAATCCCTGATTCGCGATATTCCAGATTTTCCCAAACCGGGAATTATGTTTCGGGACATTACGACCCTTTTAGGCAACCCCGATGGCCTGCGTTACACGATTGACAGTTTGACCGAAAAGTGCAAGCAAACAGTACAGACGGTAGATTACGTGCTGGGAATGGAATCCCGTGGTTTCATTTTCGGCGCGCCTTTAGCGTATCAACTGGGGGCGGGCTTTATTCCCGTCCGCAAACCGGGCAAGTTACCGGCAGCAGTTCACGCGGTTGAGTATGAATTAGAGTACGGTACAGATCGCTTGGAAATGCACCAAGATGCACTGCACCCAGGCAGCCGGGTTTTAATTGTAGACGATTTGATTGCCACGGGTGGCACCGCAGCTGCAACGGCGAAGTTAGTCCAGCAAGTTGGCTGCGATTTAGTTGGTTTTGGCTTTATCATCGAACTACGCGATTTGGGCGGACGCGAAAAACTTCCCGACGTGCCGATCCTGACTTTGGTTGAGTATTAGTAATAGTTCAACAGTGGACAGTGGACAGTGGACAGTGGACAGTGGACAGTGGACAG
>CAYXCW010000245.1:0-2863 GCA_964463555.1 uncultured bacterium | reverse complement strand
ACTAATTCGCGTTATCATCTCGCGAATCAGCTTTCTTTTGTCCAAAGTCCAATTCATAGATTTCGCGATCGCTTGCATATTGATAGACGAGCAAAATCCTCTTTCTGAACAAGATTAGTTACTTAGCTAATCTTTCATTTTTGATGTTTGAAAGATTTTCAAGTTAATACCAATCTTGGATCTGTATTTAATCGCCCCAGGTGTCAAAAGTAATGGTCACTCATTGACTCGGTTTGATTTCCTGACAATTCAAAGTTAAACCGATCGAGAAAACCAATGCAACCCTTTCAGTTAATCTTCATTGAAACAATATACATTCTGCGAATTCTGTGAAGATGCGGTTAAACAAGACTACTCCAGTAACCGTTGAGTTGCTTAAGTGACACTTGCCTCGATCAACCTCCACAAAAAAATTCAATTTCCCTATTTTTAGCGAGAAAAAATCAAAAGTTTCCGAGTTATTACTGATGCCATTTTAATTTTGTTGGCATAGGCTTTTTCCGACATAGGAAAAATAAATATTTATGCGTCAAAAAAGGTAAGAAAGTATACGTATATTTACGTAAGAGAACTGAGTCGGCGTTTGGGGAGCGATAGGCAAGAGCGCGCAGGTACTCGCGATATGCCAAGGGCGGGCTACGCGATCGCACTCCCAAAGGATCTACTGGGGAATGCGATCGCCAAGGCTAGAAAGCGGGTTTCTTCGTAGATTTCTAGTTTCCAAACCAATGATTTTTCATAGAAACCCGCTTTCTTTGCGTCAGCCCTAAAAGTTTTTTCCGACAGTCGTAAAAGCTGCTGAGTATTAGTCGAGGCTGGTAGCTTGCTGTTTGCGCTTGACCAGCGCGCCCGCACCGATAGCAGCCAACGCCACCAAGCCCGTAGTAGAAGCAGGTTCGGGTACATCCACAGTTACCTCAGACCGGGTCAAGCCAGCTACTTTAAACACTCCGCTTCCAGACTTCCCGTCAGATAGTGTCGCCGAGAATATTGCCCCCGCAAGGCCAAAATCTCTACCAGAGTCTAACAGGTCAAAGCCCAAAATCGACGGCCCTACACCATCGGTGTCTATGCCAAAACGTAAAAATTCACCCGCAACGAACGCTCCGTCTGCCAAGGTTACGGTCAGTTTTTTGTTGGAATTACTCAGACCTGTAGAAAGAATGTCGCTACCTGTTACACCGCTAGATGGCCCTAGCGCAAACGGAAAGCCAATGCCTCCAGGAGAAAACAAACCTGTAGTCGTGTCAAATGAAGCATTGGAATCGGGACTGAGGTTGATGGAAAACGATTTGATAAACGTACCAACAGACCCCTCATCAAAGGAAACGCTAAAGAAGCCGTTACGATCTAGAGCGGCATTAATCCCTGAATCTAAACCTCTGGTTTCAGCAGTAATTCTGGCGGCTTGTGCCACTTCTCCTGATACTAAAGCCATCAATGCCGAGCCAGCTAACGTTGTAAATACAGTTAGAGTTTTGACGAGCTTCATCGAATTCATTCCTTCAAACAGTTAGATGTTGAGCGTTTGGCGCTTAGTTGGCATTCCCAAATCCATATCGAGTTCGCTAAGAGAAGCGAATCCGTATTTTTCACAGCAGCTTTGTCAACCTATGTAGATGCTTAAAACTTGTTGGCGTGGAGATTAATAATTATTTATTCAATCCACCCTTACAAGACTTAGGAAAATTTACCGATCGTTCCTACAAAAGCTCAGTATTTAATTCCCCCCAGGCGCTGCATCATACGGTAATTATGGACTGGTTTCAAATCTTTCACACTTAAAACTTTGCCAGATCTGCCGAACGGTTACAAGCTGTTTAGTTAATCTTTATGAAAACAATATAATTTATGGGTAACTTTGTGAAGGTTTGATTAAGTAAATTCAACGGAGCAACCCCAGGTTTATCCCAGAGATATTTCTGCCTGTAAAAACGCTATAAGGAGAAGCAATTAGGCAATCTTTCTAGCAAAAAAGCTGTATTTTCAGCATTATTACTGATGACTTTTTTATTATTTGCCTTGATATGTCTTTGCCGATTCCGTACAAATAAGTATTTATTAACCGACAAGGTAGTTTTTATACATATATTTACGTAAAACATCGAGTCGGTGCTTGGGAAGCGATACGCAAGGGCGCGCACTCCCGACGGATTTGCAGGGGGAATGCGATCGCATTTCCCCTGCATTCAAGCTGGGGATGGCAAAAGTGGCAGGACTTATATCATGTCCGGTAGCATCGGTACCGTAAGCAAAGGAAGGGTTTAAAAAATTTCTCGATCGCAGAAACCGGGTTTCTTAGTATATCTATAGTTTCCAAGTCGAAAATTAATCGATAGGAACCCGGTTTCTTTACTCACATCTTGCACCAGAATTCTACACAACCTAAGCTAGCGGACATCATATTACGCAACTGGCATATTTTTTCTCTCCGGGTGCGTGACGCCGCGAGAATATTTGAACCTAGCAATGAGACTTGTCGCGTCACGCACCAACCACCAATTGTGAGACGCAGCTTTAGTTCTGAGTGAGTTTGACTACTCAGATCTTGCACCATTATCAACAAGCTTTCAAAAACCGGGTTTTTTGACGATAAATCTAGGCTTTCAAGCTGAGCTATTTGCAAGAAACCCGGTTTTTAGTCAAGGTGCAAGATGTGAAACTACCTACGTTGCTGTTTCTTCAAAAGCAGTGAAGCGGTAGCTATTGTACCCAAAGCGATTACCCCGAACGCAGAAGAAGGCTCTTCAATCGATACCTTCTGTTCTACAACTGGTGGTTGAGGTTCTACAACTGGTAGTTGAGGTTCTACAACTGGTGGTTGAGGTTCTACAACTGGTGGTTGAGGTTCTACAACTGGTGG
>CAYXCW010000244.1:0-2866 GCA_964463555.1 uncultured bacterium | reverse complement strand
AGTTGCAGATTTTTCCAAGAAACCGGGTTTCTTGCTGCGATCTCTAGTTAAAAGTCGGAGATTTTTCCAAGAAACCCGGTTTCTTTGCGACGATTTTTCCAAGAAACCCGGTTGCTTCGAGTCTGAAATTAACTTAATCAGGTTTTAAACTATGACAAATAGCGCCATTAAATCCGACTGGCATAAAACAGTTGTTCTCAACGTCGTAGGACTAACACCCAGCCTTTTAGGGCAACATACGCCATTTTTATCAAGTTGGGCGTCTCAAGGTAAACTTAGTGCAATTCAGCCAGTTTTACCTGCCGTAACTTGTTCTGTACAAGCAACTTACTTGACGGGAGAATCGCCCGCAAGACATGGAATTGTCGGTAATGGATGGTATTTTCAAGACGAATGTGAAGTAAAGTTTTGGCGGCAATCTAATAAACTCGTTCAGGCTCCTAAAATTTGGGATACTGCCAAATTAATCAATCCAAACTTTACCTGTGCTAACCTTTTTTGGTGGTACAATATGTATTCAAATGCGGATATCTCGGTAACGCCAAGACCGATGTATCCTGCCGACGGGCGGAAAATTCCCGATATTTATACTCAACCTGCGGACTTGCGATCGCATTTACAAAACCGCCTCGGTAATTTTCCTTTATTCGAGTTTTGGGGGCCAAAAACTTCTATCCGTTCTAGTTCCTGGATTGCCGAATCTGCCAAAATTGTTGAACAACTACATAACCCAACTTTAACGTTAATTTATCTTCCCCATTTAGACTACTGCTTGCAGCGCTTGGGAACCGATCAAAAAGCAATTGCCGCAGACTTAAAACAAGTCGATGAAATTTGCCAAGACTTAATTCAATTTTACTGCGATCGCGGCGCGCGAGTCATAGTCCTTTCTGAATATGGCATCACTCCTGTAAGTCGTCCAATTTCCTTAAACCGAGTATTGCGAGAACATGGATATCTCACCGTGCGAGAAGAATTAGGAAAAGAATTACTCGATCCAGGAGCAAGTATTGCTTTCGCCGTCGCCGATCATCAAATTGCTCACATTTACGTCAACGACAAAGACAAAATTTCCCGCGTGCGCCAACTGCTGGAAAACTTACCCGGTGTCGAATTAGTACTCGGTGAAAAAGAGAAAGCAGCGTACCATTTAAATCATCCTCGCGCTGGGGATTTAGTAGCAGTTTCTGCCTCAGATGCTTGGTTTACCTACTATTATTGGTTGGACGATAAAAAAGCACCCGACTTTGCTCGCACTGTGGATATTCATCGCAAACCCGGTTACGATCCAGCCGAGTTGTTTCTCGATCCGGCTATTCGATTTCCTGCGTTAAAACTTGCTGGTTTATTACTTAATAAAAAGCTGGGATTTCGCACCTTGCTAGATATTATTCCCTTAGATGCTTCGTTGGTAAAAGGGTCGCACGGTCGGATTCCCAGTTTTCCAGATGTTAGTCCGTTACTAATTACCCATCAAACCGATTTGTTGCCAATTTCCACTTTACAAGCAACTGATATTCGCGATATTATTTTATCGCACCTATGTTCCTACCATGCAGTTCATCAGCTTCTCTCTAACAGATGAAAACCAATTCATGCTACCTGGGTCAAACTTGGCTGAAGTGCTAAGTTTAGGCCCTAGTCAGATCGCCCCTATTCCCGATATGCATCCCAGTATAATGGGAGTTTGTAACTGGCGAGGGCAGGTTTTATGGCTAGTAGATTTAGCTCATATACTAGGGTTCGGTGCTTTATTTTCCCAAGGTTTGTCTGATGCAAAACATAGCATTATAGTCATTCGCAGCCAGGGTAAACTTTTAGGTCTAGCAGTTAATAAAATGGGTTCTTCGATTGGTTATCAAGGGTTGAAGCTTCAGCCACCACCGATAATTTTAAACCCACAGATGCAGGTGCTAGCTTTGTGTTTAAAAGGCAAAGTCGCGAGTCGTGAAGGGAAAAATTTGCTAATTTTGGATGCAGATGTCATCGTCAATTTTTTAGGACAATATAATTGCGATCGCCAAATTTAGTACGATTAAATATCGGTGTCATATGATGTCCGTTGAATTCCATCATCATAAAACATCACAGAGTCGTGGCGTAGGGACACGGCATCAGAGATTTAAGGGACACAGATAAAGTTAATAACGCCGTGTCCTGGCTGCCGATTATGGGTAATCGACCGGACATGATATCAGAGAATCGAGCATAAAAAAGTAGGGGCAGCCTCCATCTTTTCCCCTACTTTTTAATTTACCTTTTCTCTAATCTAGAAGGGAATATCATCCACATCTGGTTCGCTTACAGGCATTGGTTGACTTTGAAATTGATTCGTTCTAACCGTTGGCATAGGTTCTTCATCGCGGACTTGTGAAACAGTAGCAACCTTGGCGGGAGAAGCCGTCGCAGTTGCAGAAACAGAAGAATAATCTGACTCTGAGTAAGCGGGAGTCGTTCTCACAGGAGTCGATACAGGTTGAGCCGGGATAAAATCACGATCGGCTTCCAAATAGTGAACCTTTTGCACGGTTAATTCGGCGCGTTTTTCCTTAAAACCTTCCGGTTTGCGCTCGATAGTATTCATGCTCAAACGACCTTCGAGTAATACGCGATCGCCTGCATGACACCGTTCTTTAATTTCCTGAGCTAAATTTCCCCATCCTACCACCTTTAAAGTCGATGGTGGCTCTTCCGAGCGCAGTCCGGGAAACTGCACCACCATTTCCGCCACAGCTAGTTGATTATCAGGAGTAAAACGCAGTTGCGGTTCGTCAACGATCTCTGCCATTAAAATGCAGCTGTTCATACCTTGTAATTGGTAATTGGTAATTGGTAATTGGTAATTGGTAATTGGTAATTGGTAATT
>CAYXCW010000243.1:0-3167 GCA_964463555.1 uncultured bacterium | reverse complement strand
ATAGTCAAGAGGGCGATCGCGGAATATCGAAAACAGTGCGAAACCCAAACAGAACTCCCTCACTCCCGCAAAACCAACAAAAAGGGCTTCCAAGAAGAATGAACATCTCTGAAATTGCCTTACTGCCGCTGCTACTTGCGATCGCGTGACATAGTTACTTGTGTAAGAAGTTGGAGTCTGTTGCCTTCTGGAGCGCACAGCGCCACCATGCCGCGACTTTCTCCTGAATTTGGGAGTAGCAGGATGGCTATACTCAGCCAAATTCGTGCATTCGTATCTAGAAATTGTTCAGAACTATGCTGACAAGGTGCGCGTCCTCTTGGCTCGATTGGGGGAACCGGCTGGCTGTCGCGGAGGAAGGGGACGGACTTCTCCTCAAAATTTAGCTCAATAAACAGAAAGCCTATTTCTGGAAGTTGTGTTATTTTAATTTTTAGGGAGCTCTACAGATAGACTGCAAAAATTTGCTCGCTACAGATAATCAGATCAAAGAATGACTAAACGATTTAGTCAAGGTTATGCCTTGCTCATTGGTGTTGGGGAGTCGGCTTATAAGCCACTGTCTCTGCCTGTAACGGTTAAAGATACCCAAGCTGTTTATGCAGCTCTGATCGATCCCGATTTATGTGCCTACCCTGATGACAAGGAGCATATTCGGGTACTGAACAACGAGGAGGCTACTCGGAGCGCGATTCTAGATGGTTTAAAATGGCTCAAGGAGAAGGCGCAAGCCGACCGAGAAGCAACCGTGCTGGTTTACTATTCCGGGCATGGCTGGGTAGATAAAACTGAAGGTCGCTATTATTTACTACAGCACGATGTCAAACCCTCCAAACTGGCTGCATCTGCGCTATCGGCTGAAGCTTTCACCGATGCCTTGCGTCAGATTCAGTGCGATCGCCTCTTGGTTGTGATTGATAGCTGTCATGCGGCAGGAATGGCAACATCTAAGGATGCGGAGACGGCTGCACGGATAGATGCTGAACTGTTAAAAGAGTTTGAGGATTTTGAGCGAACTGCGTTATCGAAAGGGGTAATTGATGCCATTAAACAGGTGAAGGGTCGGGTGGTTTTTACCTCATCTGAAGGCGACCAAGTGTCTTGGGTTAAGGATGACTCTTGTAGTGTTTATACTTACCATCTTCTGGAAGCATTGCAAGGAGCGGCTAACCAACCCGGAGATCGGGAAGTCAAGGTATCTAACTTAATGAATCACTTGAGCAAAGCTGTGCCTGAAACTGCACGTAAGTTGTATGGAGCTGAGCAAACGCCTCACTTCGACATGGATGCAGGCGATTTTATTATTGCCAACCTTCGCGGAGGTAAGGGGTTGCCGGATAAAGGATGGGAGCAAGTTAAGCCCGAAGCGAGTCACAAGATTAATCAAATTGCCCAGAATATTAAGCAACACGGGAAATTTAATACCATTATTGAGAAAGTTAGTAATGCCCAAAATTTTCACATCGGTGATGTCAATCACAAAAGCTAGCTTCTAAAAGAGATAAAACGCCAAGTTAACGATTAAGCTAAATCATAGCTGATTGACATATTTAAATCTCATCAAACTCTTGTGGAATAAAAATTATGGCTGACCGTAATAATCTGAATAACATTATTGAGCGTATCCTTAACGGAAGTCAGACTAAGGATGATATTGACGCACTGCTGCGATTGCTGAACAATGCGGCTAGCGATCGCGAAGTTATATCGCAACTGGGTAAGTACAATGTCTATATTGGTGAAGGACAGGATATTCACATTGGCGATCGCACTTACTACACTTGGAATGACGAAGCCCTCCGTGCTTTGGTTCGCATGATTCGATTTGGTGAATCTATAGAACCTAAAATTCGAGAAAAACAAGACTATTATCAAAACGAAATAAGGGAAATTAATAATCAGAGAAAGAAGGAGTTATACCAACTAAACACCAAATATCAAGATGATTTAAGAAATCTAAAAACCGATTTTAATAACAATTTGAATAAAATAACCATTGAATATAGATCAAATCGACGTCAAGAAATAAGTGTGATAATTGCAATATTGATAACAAAAAAAAATGAATTAATGAAGCAATTAGAAAAAGCTAGGTATTATGGAGAATATATTTCAGACTATATGAAATTTAGAAGGGAATATGAAGAATTAGAAAGAGCTAGGTATTATGGAGAATATATTTCAGACGATAGGAAATTTAGAAGGGAATATGAAGAAATTAGGTGTAAGATAGAAGAAATTGAAAATAAAATAGAAAAAATTGAAAATAAAATTGACTTTTTAAAACAAAGTCAAGCGATTTCTCTGCATGAGGTTTTCAGTCAAAGTCGAGCGATTTTTCGGAGACATGATCCAGAAATACCAGTAGATGCAGATTATAGGCAGCAAGCAATAAACCTCAGAGAAAATTTAGATTATAATCAGCAAGAACTGAAATCAGCTTTAATTAGAGATGAGATAAGAATAAAATTCAAAGCAGAAAATGATATACAAACAACAGAAAAAAAAGGAAGAGAAGAAACTTATAGATTGGTCATTCAATTTTATTTAAATTTAGAAAACTATCCTTTTAGTTCAAGTACCCTCAACAAGTTAAAACAGTTTCAACAAGAACTCAAAATGGGAAAAGATGAGATTGAGGCAGTAGAGAAATCAGAAATAACTACAAAATCTTTTTATCAAAAAAATGTGAATAAATATAAAGAAGAATTTACACAGCGTATCAATCAAGAAGGCTATCCTCTCAGCTCTATAAGTAATGCTGAACTGAAAAAACTCCAAGAATCGCTAGGGTTAAGAAATCCGGATATAATGTCTGTCGAGGAATCAATTATAGAATCTTTTTATGAAAAAAATCTGAATAAGTATAAAGAATATTTTGAAAGATTGATGAATAAAGATTTTAATGATTTAACAGAAGAATCTATCGCTAACTTGAGAAATCAGAAAGATCGGTTAGGTCTTAAAAGTGAAGATGTCAAAGCTATTGAGCAAGAAATTATTAAAAAATATTATCAAACCAGCCTGGATAAATACGAAGAAGAATTTACAAAATTAATAAACAAAGAAGGCTATCCTCTAAATATTGAAATTATTGCTACATTGAAACAAAGGCAAGAATTGCTAGGGTTAAGAAATCCGGATATAATGTCTGTCGAGGAATCAAT
>CAYXCW010000242.1:0-3206 GCA_964463555.1 uncultured bacterium | reverse complement strand
CCCTTCTTAAGGGGGATTTAGGGGGATCTAAAATGCTTGACCTCATAACTAGCAAATTGAGTTAAATAGCGCTAATTGTTAATTGCTAATTGCTAATATAACATTTTTCTTATTATTAGCCATTAGCCTTGGGTATCGCTAATTGCTAATTGCTAATATAACATTTTTTTAGTCTTAACCATTAGCCATTAACCATTAACCATTAGCCATTAGCCATTAGCTCGAATACCTATTGACAAACCCATTTCCACAGGGGATGACTTGCGCCCTGCTGACGAATGCGGCGAACTTGTTGTTCTAAACGCTTTTGTTCTTCGTGAGACATGCCCCACAAAATATTGCGACTTTGCCAAACTAAAACAGCAGCTGTCATGCCGATACATAAAGCTATACCGAGGGTTGGTAGTCTATTGTAGGCTAAGCCATAACGCAGGGCGGCCCAGGTAAAATGTTGCCGCCACAATCCAATTTCTGCCCGCAAATTCCACAGACTCAAACCACCGAGACTTAACCAAAGCACCGCTACAAACAACCATCTGAAATAGATTGTCAGGTGGTGCAATCTTTCCACTTGTTGTTTCAAATGGGGGTCATTTACGGCATAAAAAATCGAGGATGAAGAATCAATTGAGTTTGATTGTTCCCCGTTGCTGTTATTTCTTGATATTTCGTCTCGACGCCTCGCCATCGACACCTGCCTTTTGCCTGTTAGACTTCATCGGAAGGTTGGGGTTCTGAGGTGGAAATTGCGATCGATTCACCGTTTCTTTCTCGCCACCAAGCTAGTAAAGTACTGGCGATAAAAATACTCGAATAAGCGCCTGTGGCGAAGCCAATAATTAAGGCAAGGGCGAAAAATTTGAGCGTTTCTCCGCCAAATAGAAAGATGCTGAATAAAGATAGCAGCGTGGTTAAGGTGGTGTTGATCGATCTGGTTAAGGTTTGATTGACCGCATCATCTACAATATCTGCGATCGCACGATCTGGATTGAGCTTCAATGTCTCGCGGACGCGGTCATAAATTACCACGGTATCGTTCACCGAGAACCCGATAATCGTCAGCAATGCCACGATAAATAAACTATCGACTTCAGTGCCCAATACCAAGCCTAAAATTGCGAAAGAACCAACGGTTAGCCAAATATCGTGAAATGTGGCAACCAGGGCAAAAAAGGCGTAGTCGAACTTGAATCGCATACTGAGATAAACCGTAATCCCAGCAAAGGAAATCAGTAAGGCTAATAAACCGCCTGTCAGCAACTGCTGCCCAATTGTAGGGCCAACGGTATCGATTTGAGTTTTCGTCGGATCGAAAGTGCCGATTTTTTCTTGCAACGCGGCTTGCAGCTTGGTACGCTGCTCCACATCGATATATTTTGTTCGCAGGGACAGCGCTTGCCTGTCTGGTCCGGCGACTTGGATACTATTGTTACCCAAACCTTGCTCATCCAAAACTTGCCGTACTACGGCGGGGTCAATTGGTTGAGTGCAATTATTGGGGATAGAACAATCTTTGGTGAATTGTAAGCGCGTACCGCCGATGAAATCCACACCAGGACGCAGGGGCGCACCAATTTGCTGCCAGGAAATCAGGATTGCGACCAGGCCGCTGAATAGAATAGCAGCAGAAAGACTCCACCAGAGCGATCGCTGCCGATTAACTGCTAACTTCATTATTTAATCACCTCAAGCTTCGGGGCATACAAATGGGGTTTGCGTAATTGGGGAATGCCAATTGCCAACATTAACAACGTCCGACTGCAAGTAATCGCCGTAAACATACTCACCGCCACGCCAATTGCCAGCGTCAGGGCAAACCCTTTGACCAACCCCGTCCCCAACCAAAACAACGCCGCACAGGCGATCCAAGTTGTGACGTTACTATCCAAAATACTGGAAAACGCGCGATAAAAACCCGATTCGACAGCGCGGTACAAAGTTTTACCCGCGCGCAATTCTTCTCGCGTCCGTTCAAAAATCAGCACGTTAGCATCAACCGCCATGCCGATACTGAGGATAAATCCGGCAATTCCAGGTAGGGTTAAGGTAACTGGAACGATCGCATACACAGCCAAGTTGAGGATTGTATAAATAATCAGGGAGATGTTAGCAATAATTCCGGGTAGCCTGTAGTAGACCCCCATAAACACCAAGACCAAAACTAGACCGCCAATTCCGGCGTAAATACTGCGCTGGACGCTATCCCGTCCCAAGGTTGCACCAACTGTCCGGTTTTCTACTACTTCTACGGGAAAAGGTAGCGCCCCGCCTTTCAGTTGCACTGCCAGTTCAAACGCTTCTTTAGAAGTAAAGCGCCCTTCGATGCGCGCCCTGCCCCCGGTAATCCCAGTCTGAGCAAATTCTTCACCGACGACGGGGCTGCTAATCAGCCGATTGTCTAGGAAAATACCGATACTGCGCCTTGTTCCGGCGAGGTTTTTAGTCAGTTGGGCGAATAAATCTGCGCCAGTTTGATCGAATTCAAACGCCACATTCCAATTATCAGTTCCCGTCGTGGCAGGTTCTGGGAAAGCATTTACCAGGTTTTTCCCAGTCAGTCCGCTGGGTTCAAATAATTGCTGGGTGAGGGAAGCGATTTGCTGTTCTTTTTGTTGAATTGCGGCTCTATTGGCAGCGATCGCTGCAGCATCACCAGCTTTCTCTAATTCTGCTTGCTTTTGGCGCAACTGTTGCAATTCTATTTGTCTGATTTGCTGTTGGGCGCCAATTTCTGGTTTATTTGCTTCCGCGCGAAACTCCAGCAGCGCCGTCCCGCCTAAAATCCGTTCGGCTTCGGCGGGGTCTTTAGTTCCCGGTAATTGTACCGATAGCTGATTATTTCCGACTTTTTGCACCACTGCTTCCGATACGCCCAAACCGTTGACTCGGTTTTCGATTACCTTTTGCAGGGCGTCCAGTTCTTCTGGTGTAATTTGTTTGCCTTGTTCGGACTGCTTAACCTGCAAAGTGATTTCCGATCCACCTTGCAGGTCTAAACCTAGTTTTAATGGAAATTGAGCGATCGCGACAAAAGACGCAATCAACAACACCAAAATCAGAGCCAACAAGGAACGCTGTTTTCCCATACAACAACCCGCCGCGACAAATGATATGATATATCGTTTTGTGCGCGATCGCTTCATTCCCCAGGCAGGGAGACAAGGGAGACAAGGGAGACAAGGGAGACAAGGGAGACAAGGGAGACA
>CAYXCW010000241.1:0-3328 GCA_964463555.1 uncultured bacterium | reverse complement strand
GTAATTGGTAATTGGTAATTGGTAATTGGTAATTGGTAATTGGTAATTGGTAATGGCTAATTGGTAATGGCTAATTGGTAATGGCTAATTGGTAATTGGTAATTGGTAATTGCAAGCTGATCGTGCTACCGGAGACGATATTAGACAACAAAATAGAACAGCACTAATATCATCTCCCTTGAATTACCCATAATAAAAAAACATCACTCTGTCGTTGCGTAGGGACACGGCATTAGAGATATCAGGAACACAGATAAAGTTGATCTTGCCGTGTCCCGGCTGCTAATTATACCAAATCCGGGTTAACTACCCCCGTTATTTATAAAGACCGCGCAGGCGGTCTTTGTTTGTGTAGCCGCGACTTTAGTCGTTTAGCATAAAGGGGGTAATCAACGCGGATTTAGTATTATGGGTAATCGACAGGACATGATATAACACAAAGAAACCCGGTTTTTTGAAAAAACCGGGTTTGTCATATATTCCTGAAATCCAAGATAAAAAACCCTTCTTCCCCTAGCCGCTAATTAATTTCGGCGCGGGCTAGTTCTACCATCAGGAAGCGTCGTTTGATTTAACACAACTTTTGATAAATCAACACCGATTACATTGGCTTCTCGCATACTCGCACCTGCGAGATCTGCACCAGTTAAATTAGCAAAACTCAAATCGGCAGAATTGAGCGAAGCAAAACTAAGGCGAGTCTGCCTCATATCTGCTCTTCTTAAATTAGCCCCAGTCAAGAAAGCTTGCTTAAAGTCCGCAGCTACCAGATAAGCACCGCTTAAATTCACATTACTCAGATCGGCACGAACGAGTTTAGCACCAGATAAATTCGCTCCTTCCAAGTCAGATCCTGCTAAGTAGGAATTTCTCAGATCTGCATTGCTGAGGTCAATTTGTTTGAGGCTAACACCGCTGAGATCGCACCCGCGACATTCTTTAGTTTGAAGCAACTGCCTCAAGTGCTGAGGATTAAAAGCGCGAGCAGGAGCCGCAAATCCCAATATGGATAATAAAGCGAAAGAGGATAGGATTGTGGAAATCGAGATTTTCATGTAATAAATAGCACCATTACGCATCCTAAATAACAAGACTACCTTGATTTACACTAAGTTTCCAGATGAGAAAATTAGCAGATACAGCGGCTTCAAGCCGCGTGAGGGAAAGCGTTATCGCTTCGTTTGTGTAGCGGTAGCATTAATGCTGCCGCTACACAAACTCTCGGTGTACCTCATGCGCCTGGAATCCGCTATAGTAGCCGCATATGCGGAATCGTTCCCGGCGACTCGGTATCAAATTCTGTAACAGCTGACCTAGCAAACTGAGAAATAGGCTAGTTTAGCTTCATCTTATGGAAAAACCTCCGATGCCAGACCACCTTAAAGCTAATCATCCAAAATGCGATCGCCGCGTCACCTTTTTGCTGGTTGGAATGTTGTCTGCTATAGCTTTACCTGCTTGCAGTGCAGCGGAAAAGACGATGATGAGCCAACCGCAAACGGGTGCTAAACCCGCCGCGGCGCCTGCGCCACCAGAAATAGCTCAAATGTCAGATTCAGCGGCACAAAATACTGTAGCATCTGCCTCAGTCCGGAAGTCGCGCCCCCAATTAATCAAACGCGCTGAATTAACTTTGGTAGTTAAATCTATCGATAAAAGTATGAATTCAGTCAGCAAAATTGTTCAAAAACAGCAAGGCGATGTATTGGGTTTCCAAGAAAATGAGCCAATCGATAACAGCAAGCGTCAAACTGCTTCGATGCAGATGCGAGTCCCTTCCCAAAAGCTAGAAATTACTTTAGACGAACTTGCCAAACTGGGAACCGTCCAAAGTCGCTCTCTGACAGCTGAAGATGTATCGGAGCAATTAGTAGATTTCCAAGCGCGGTTAAAAAATTTGCGGAAATCTGAAGAAGCGGTTTTGAAAATACTGGAACGTTCTGGCTCTGTAAGCGAGGTGCTGAAAGTTTCCCAAGAACTCAGTAACATTAGAGAATCAATAGAAAGAATTTCTGCTCAGTTGAATAACTTACAAAATCAAGTTGCTTATTCCACCATTACCCTGAACTTAGAAGCGCCTGTTTCCGCTGCACCACCTCCGCAAGAACCCGTAGGCTTGCAAGTTCAGGAAACTTGGGGTAAAGCAACCCATTCTATGAATCAATTTACGATGGGTTTGCTAGGTTTAAGTATTTGGTTGTTTGCTTACAGCCCTTATTTTCTGCTAATTGCTGCCGCAGTGTACGGTTATCGCAAATTGAAACAACAAAAACCTCATAGAGCAGAGCAAAAACCGTTACCACCTTCTAGTTAAAACATCTATGGGTTGGGTCGAGATAACGAAACCCAATCGACAATATCTGCTAGGTTGTCACTTTCTCGTCACATTTGTTGTTAAAGCTGAAGATCGTCCACCCCAGTTTTTTGAGTGAATTAGCTCAAAGGTAACTGCCTTGACTCAGCAACATGCGGCTTTACGCCCAAATACTGGTTCCCGGGAAGAACTACAGGATCTAGTGCGATCGCAACTTCAAGCCTTGCTGGAACAAGAAAACTTTCAGGGGGCTAAAACTTTGTTGGTTCCCGTCCAACCTGCGGATATTGCCGAAGCGATTGAAGAGTTGCCAGAAACAATGCAGG
The DNA here is from genome assembly GCA_964463555.1 of uncultured bacterium. Classification (GTDB taxonomy): domain Bacteria; phylum Cyanobacteriota; class Cyanobacteriia; order Cyanobacteriales; family Aerosakkonemataceae; genus Microseira. The sequence continues at coordinate 688 of CAYXCW010000241.1, read as the reverse complement.
CGCTTGCCTTTCGCTTGCTTTCTAAAGACGAAGCGATCGCAGTATACGAATATCTCAATCCCAAAGTACAACAGGCGCTACTCGAGGAATTCAAGCGTCAAGACGTGCTGGAAATTGTAGACCGCATGTCGCCCGATGACCGGGTACGCCTGTTTGACGAACTCCCAGCCAAAGTGGTGCGGCGATTGTTGCAACAACTGAGTCCAGAAGAACGCGATGCCACTACGTTGCTTTTGGGTTACAAACCCAATACCGCAGGGCGGATCGTGACCCCAGAGTACGTGGCGCTCAAGGAGAATTTAACCGTCGCCCAGGCATTAGAACGCATTCGCAACCAAGCTGGAGCCAGCGAAACCATATACTACCTTTATGTCACCGATGAAGCGCGCCGCCTGACTGGAACTCTCTCCCTGCGGGACTTGGTCACCGCTCAACCAGAGCAAACCATCGGCAGCATTATGACCCGCGATGTGGTGTTTGTTTACACCGATACCGACCAAGAGGAAGTAGCTCGTACCATTCAACGCTACGACTTTGTGGCAATTCCTGTAGTAGATACTGAGCAACGTTTAGTTGGTATTATTACCAGTGATGACGCGATCGATATTTTAGAGCAGGAAACCACAGAAGATATTTATCAGTTTTCGCGGAATACCCCGTCCGTCTATAAGGCGGGGATGGATAGCGA
>CAYXCW010000240.1:0-3395 GCA_964463555.1 uncultured bacterium | reverse complement strand
TAGCTAACTTAAGCTTTCAGCCGGAAATTTATTTCTGGGCTGTTTATCGGGTAGGCGCAAGATGTGAGTTAAGAAAAAAAGGCGATCGCATGGGATGCGATCGCTCAAGATTGCCATGAATTCCACAGCAAGGTACTAATTTTCTCCTAAATGACTCATCGCTTTTTCTAGGGCTGATTTCATTTTTTTTAATTCATTCTTATTGCCAGCCTTGATGGTTATTTCTTCACCTTGATCTATGGTAACGATCAGCTTGTATATAGGCTCGTCACTTGCTGTCAGAAGCGCCACCAGACCAAGCAATACCAACTCCGGCAATATTAACGTCGTTTGCCCTAAAATCCAGGTCACGAGCAATACTAGACCCCCTAGAGGGATGATATCGAGCGGGGGCGAATTTTCAGACTGAAAATCCTTCTCCTCTCTCCATTTCTCAATATGCCGAATTGGATAATCTGTCCCTTTATACTCAAGCAAAGTTTTATTAATAAAAATTTGCTCTTCTTTATTTTCGTAAATATTATTTTCTGGCGATGTTATTGTCATAGTGGGTGCCCTCCGATTCTTTAGGCTTGCCCCACGGCCTGATTGCTGAGGGTAGTTTTACTATTATGATCGGCTATTTTTGATAGTTTAGACATCCCTCTTTAGGGTGAATTTTATGCGTTTTTGCCCCTCTCCTACTAGGAGAGGGGCAGATTAGACCGTAGGGGAAAATTTTACCAATCCTTAAAATATTCGGTAAAATCCTCCCCTACTATCATCGATAATCAGACATATCTATTGCTTGTTCCAATGCGCCTTTCATCTGCTTCATATCGTCAGTACCTTGAGGTTCGAGGGTGATTACTTCCCCTTGATTCGTAGTGACGATTAACTTGTATGTCGGATCTACCTCAGTTGGGTTGAAAATCCAAAGTAAAGCCAGTATTGCCCCGAAAGCTATTAACGTCGGCATATTGAAGTACAAAGCCGCTGCTGCCAATAGGCAAGCAAAAAGGGTGAAACCGATCAAAGGTTGCTCATCAGCTTGTTTCTTGTCCAGCTTGACTTTGGAAATATTCCGAATTGGATATTCGGTTCCTCTGTACTCAAGCAAGGCTCTAGTGATGCGAACCTTGTTTTTCTTGTTGTTGTAAAGAACTTTCTCGGCGGTAGATACCATATGCGGGTACATTCCAATTTTACAAGTGTGCCCCACAGCCCTGTTGCTTAAGGTGCATCTCACGATGGTGAAATACATCCTTGTCTACTGATGAAGTTGCGGTAATTTCCGAATTCTTCACAGAAGTTTATAAAACTTTGACAGCTTGATTGCTTGGGGAAAATTACAAGGCGCAGTGCCGTGCAGTGGCTTCCCAACAAATAGATGTCAGAACAAGTGTACAAATCCACCTGAACCTTCTTCCATTTACCAACCTCTCGATTAAATTCTATGCACCCCTCTGAGTAATGTGCTTTGCTTTCCCTGTTTATTGGTTTTGGCATATCTCCGCTTGGTGTCCAAGCGACGCGCAAGGTTAAGAATCAGGAAAAGTAAGCCTTGAAGCCACGCTGCTAAGTACTGCGAATCAGTACTCATACGTTATAGCATAACCGCAAAAATTCGGATTGACTTGTCCCAGCGCAAGTCACTTCATCAGTATTTCCCAGGAGATTGATTGGCTTGCTGGATACCAGTAATGCCAAAAACCCGGTTTTTTAGCAAAACCGGGTTTTTGGTTAGCGATTTCTCGGTTGTCCTATTTTAATGAACCGCTAATTATTTTGATATCCCGGGCATGGTAGGTATTATCAATCGCGTCTTCTAGCGCCTTTTGCAACTCTCTTAAGTCATCACCATCTTCAGGAGAAAGGGTTAGTTCCTCGTTATTGGGAGATAAGATAATTGTTAGATCGAAGATGGGTTGCGGCTTAGTTGATGGATCGGTTGCGGCAAAGAAAAAAGCCAGGAACGCGATGATGGCGACCATCGGCTGGCTAATCCCAAAGGCGATTAAAATTGCTAGGAAAGTCGCAAAGACTGAATTGTAAGTAATTCCTCCTGTTTCGCCTGTCTTGTCGAGTCTGATTTTAGAAATGTTGCGGATTGGATATCGACCTCCTTTTGCTTCTAGCAAACTCCGGGTGACGCGAATTTTGTTCTTCTTGTTGTTATAAAGCGGTGCTTCTGCCATGTGGGTGCATCCCTTTCCTTTATTTGGGTTGCCCAACTTTGCAAAATGCATCTGGCGTTTTGTGCCAAGACAAAACGCTGGATTGATATTGCTAAAGTTGCGCGCAATATTAGCGGCGATGCTTTTTGCAGTAGATCTAGAAACTGCCGCGATCGCTTATAGCCCTTTTCCCCATAGAGTTGTAGAAGATCCGGAAACTATCAGAAAAAAATTTTTGATTTTACCGTAACCCTTGCTCTCGCAGCAGTTCATCCATCCAAGCAGTTTTTTCTTCGGTCAGAGGTGGAACTGGTGAGCGAGTATAATCTATTACTAAATCGTAAGCAGCCCGGTCATATACGCCATTTATTAAGCTTTGTAAGTTGATCGCCGGTTCTGTATCTTCTTCTTGTAACGGTAGTAAAAATGATGGGATGCTATGTTGCAGGTTAAAAGCATATAATTCAGCTTCAGGACGAAGCTCGCTTCGACTCACTAAAATTCTGTAATCGCTCTCGATGGGAGAACCTAAAATTGGCATCGGTTCCCCGGTACGCAATAAGTCTATTTCGACTAAATTTGTTACACTCCCAAACACTCGCTGACGTTTCTTTAAATATGCTTTTCGTCCTTCTGTTGAACGCTTATTTTTAGGGGAAAGAACTTCAATTGCGGTTATTACCTGTTTTGTTGCTACTTCTCGTACTTCTAAATACCACTCCCGTACCGTTTCAGGCATAGGGATTATGACTGTTGTTGCTGGGACTGGAGGGGTTGCGATCGCTATATTTGCTGTTGATGAGTTATTGACAGTTTGGGAACGCTTTACCGCGACATCGGGAATGCCAACAAGTAACGAGTTTTCTTCTGTTGTTTGATCAACTCTTTCTTCGATGTCTACTATATATTTAGGGCGTAAATGTGGAGAGAGCGCGTCTGCGATCGCTACTATTAAACGCTGATGAACTTTCGTCCATAATGCCGGATCTTCTAAATAGGTATCCATGCCCGGAAATGGCGAAGGCATCGGTTGACCTCGCAACGAATTGTATAAAACTTACCTTAGTCTATAATATGGGTGATGTTGGAATTGCAATATTTACTCCTTTCGGCGTCTGAAGAATTAGTATGATTGAACCGCAAAGGCGCAAAGTACGCGAAGGAAGAAGAAGGAAGAAGGTAGTCTCACATCTTGCACCAAGCCTAGAAATAAATTTCTGGCTTAAAGCTAAAACCCGT
>CAYXCW010000239.1:0-3503 GCA_964463555.1 uncultured bacterium | reverse complement strand
CCGATACCTGTAATGGTAATGCCTCCCTTGGAATTGATGGTGATAGTGCGATCGCGGTCATCCAACCTGATCTTATGCCCCCCCGATGTTTCAATTTCGACAAATTTTTCGCTGTCATTGATTCGCAATTTATGACCTTCTGCGGTTTCAATATAAGCACCTTTCTTGCTACTACCTTTATCCTCCTCCACAAACTGAATTTTATGTCCGACGCGGGTTTTAAATGTCCGCAGCCGCACTTTACCATCAGCCACATCATCTTCTACCGGATTTGGTGGTGCATCTTTGCCGTTCCAAACTGCACCAATTACATACGGACGATGAATATCCCCCTGTTCAAATGCTACCAATACTTCGTCATTAATCTCTGGCAAACAGTCAAATCCTCGCCGATCTCCTGCGCCAATTGCTACTACTCTAGCCCAATTACTGGCGTGTTCTTCTGTTAGTGTAGGAAACTTAACTTTGACTCGACCCCACCCTTCTGGGTCTTGATTATCGGTCACAATTCCTACTAATAAAGTGTGTCCTGGTTCCAATTGTTTCTGTGGGGAAAGGGTGGTTAAAAGGTCGCCTCCCCGCAATCCTCGCACGCTGAATTCTGTGACGTATACTCGTTCGTGGTAAGTGTGACGAGTTTCGGTAATGTAGTATTCGCCGCTATGCTGTCCCATTTCTTCTAATTGTGCCACGCGCCCCGGACGAATTGCGGTATTTCCTTCAGCTTTGGCATCAGCATAGATAAATTGTCCTCCCAATTCATTGCATAAAGCTTGAGCTTTGGTATCGGCTTCTTTGGGACTAAAACAAGTCCAATTTAAAATCATTTTCGGTTTGGGAGGTTTGCCATTAAATTTATTACTGGTATCGCTGCCTTTCCCGTTTTGGGTTTGAGTAATCACTTGTTCTTGATTTTTGGTGGAAACAATTGCTCTTTTTTCTTGGTAGTCCCAAGCTCTTACTTCTACTTCTTTTACTTGCTCGGCACTGGTGACTCGCACGCGGAAGCTGTGCAGGTCTGTTAACCATGTAAGCGTTAATTTTTGGCTATCGGCTTTGGGTTTACGAAAGTTTAATTTTCCATCTTGCAAAAACAGTTCAAATCCAATTCTGTCGGCTCGTTCCCGCAGAAATTCCATGTTAGTTTGATTTTCTTGAAAAGCATAGTCATGTGCCACACCACTCGCATCGATGGTGCCAACTTCGATGCCAACTTCCTGGATGATTTTCTTCACAATGTCGCTATCGGTCATGTTCTGAAAAGAACGGTTATAACGTCCCCGATGCAAGCGGTGACCGACATCGTAACCCCGAACTATTACGGGAGCTTGAGATTTTTCGCTGAAGAAGGCTTCAATTCCGGTGATTTCGCCTTCTATAACGTAGTTTTGATTGCTTTTATTATAATCTATTGATTCTGTTGTGCTGGAGGTAAAGCCAATTTTGACGGGTTTACCAATTTGTAATAAGTCTTGATAGCGCCAACGTTGATCCTGGCTGCGACCGGGATAATAATCATTTTGAATCACTAGGGTAAACATTCCTGGCTGATGCAAGCTTTCTTCTACGATGACTTGAAGAATATCTTCCATTAAGTTGAGAGGAGCTTGTTTGCCATCTATTTCTAATGTTGGTAAAGCGCGGTAATGAACTCCTGTCATAAGTTTTAGTTGGTTGAATTCGCGTGAATTTATCTTGTAAAAAAGCGCTGCATCTGTTATTTTCTTGCAGGTCTAGAATTCCTTCCGTTTGATGCTCTCCGGTTACTCAAACTATCTGTTTGACGGTCTACTTGAGCTGGAGGTTTAGCACCTAAAGGCCCATTTTCTTTGGGTTCATCGGCTTCTTTTAAGGTTAGGCTATCGATGACAGCACGAACGGGTGTTCCATCTGGTAGAAACATGGTGAGTTTATAGGTTAATTGTTCAATAAAGCAACGTCGCAGATAAACCTGTTTTCCCCACATAAATTGATATATGGGTGGTCGTTCTTTGCCTTTGACAAATTCAACTGCTTTTCTAAATTTGTCGATATATTTTTTGACCACATCTGCGCCATCTTCGTAAGTGTCAAACAAGATTTTATTGATGGTAACTTTGTAAGCTTTGACGTGAGAAAAGCTGACTTTAGGTTGTCCTTTATCTTGGGTGCGCGCACCTGGACTTTCGGAGGTTTCTACAACTCCCTCAAAAACTAATTCGGTGGGATTAAACATAAATTCAATCGCTGGTACGCCATCATCGGATATTAAAATGGCTTTGACCAAATTTCCGGATTTATCTGATATGGGTGTGATGGGCGAACTTCTAAGTGGTGGCATAATTTCTCCTGAGAATATTGAGGATGATTTTACTAATATATACGTTTGGTATAGTAGCCTCCCTGACGCTCTCGCTCGATTTGCAATCTCAGCCGAATTAAGTTATAAATTTCCCTGGTTAGTTTTTGTAATTTATCATCGGCTGGAGAAACTTCGCCGGGAGCCTCTGCTGTTCGCTGTTCGGGATTTGATTGTTTGGGTGCTGATTTTACCTTAGCAGAAGTTCCGTAAATTGAGGTAATGTTACTTAACCAAATTGGATAACCTAAGCATTGGTTGCCTTGGCGCTCTTGTTCTATTTCTAACCATTGTCGCATTAATGTGTAAACTTTTTGAGCTAGTTTTTCTAATTGTTCGTCGTCTATTGAGATATCTTTTTTTGCAGTGCCTGCCGTTATTTCTTGGGAAGTTTTTGCGCTAGTTATTGATGTAGAATTTTCAGACAGATTTGGAGAAGAGATTGTGTAAGAAGGTGAAGAAGATTCCTGTTCAATTAAGGAAGCAGGTGGAACTTCCTGTTTTGTTTGGATGCTTTCTGATCTGGTGGTGGAACTTTCTCCCAATAATTCGGATATGTTTGACCATGAAGTCGGTGTATCGAATCCAATATTGTTTTGTCGTTCGTTGTTATTCTTGGATTTGTCCTCTAATTTTGGCAATATTAAATTGTTGGTGTTATTGAGCGATCGCGCAAACCCCAATGGTTTAAGATCGTCTATATTAGCTGTTACATCGTTATTACTTTCACCCAGCAATTCGGATATACTTGACCAAGAATTTGGTAGATTTTCAACTTTTGCCGAATTTTTGGGAAATTCTGTATCATTCTTGCGAGAAATATTGAGTAAATCTTCCTCTGGTAAGTTTGAAATATTTAGGGAGGAACTACCAGATGATGGGGAGGTTTCAGGAGAAATAGTAGGCTGTTTTTCTGCAACATCAGCTACAAAATCAGAGATAAATAAATCAGAGTTTTGACCAAGAGGTTTTGAATTGCCCAAAGGTTTGAGAAGATTTAAACTTGGATTGTCTAAGCGATTTTGAATAATATTTGGCTGTGATGTTTCTGACTGTGGCAATATAATTTCTTGCGATGATAATTCTGAAGTTTTAGCTTGAATTAAGTTGGGAGAAGTTGGTGCGATCGCTTCTAATTTTGCTTCAGGGGTAGCAGTTAAACTTT
>CAYXCW010000238.1:0-3693 GCA_964463555.1 uncultured bacterium | reverse complement strand
AACCCCCCTTCAAAAGGGGGGAACCGGATTCTTAGTCCCCCTTATCAAGGGGGATTTAGGGGGATCTAAAATGCTTGACCTCATAACTAGCAACTTGAGTTAGTGACAAATATGGTTGGTTTGATCCCCCCTAACCCCCCTTCAAAAGGGGGGAACCGGATTCTTAGTCCCCCTTATCAAGGGGGATTTAGGGGGATCTAAAATGCTTGACCTCATAACTAGCAACTTGAGTTATTACCAGCTCGACTGGCAGCTTTGATACTACGATGATATCATAGTGATAACAAACAAGCTCAGGAATAGATTTATGGAACGCCTGAAAGAAGTGCCTGCGTTTAAAGTCAACGGTTTTTTAGCGCTCTTTGTCCTGGTAGCACTAGGGATTTTGGGCTTTTGGCAGGCAAAGCCAGCAATTGAAGCATTGACAGCAGCATTAGCAAAAGGCATCGAAATCGTCGATTTTTTGGAAGCAGGGGATGTAGTCGCCGAAATCGGTGCATGGTTAGGCGGAATTCTGCTTGTATTCGTCATTCCCTCTTTATTGGGCTTCTTAACCGTCGAACCAAACCAAGCCGTTGTGCTAGTGTTTTTTGGGCGTTATGTGGGAACAGTGCGAGAAGCAGGTTTTTGGTGGACAAACCCCTTCACCAGCAGACGTACAGTTTCCTTGCGAATTCGCAACTTTAACAGCAAAATACTTAAAGTCAACGATGCTCAAGGCAGTCCGATAGAAATTGGTGCAGTAGTTGTGTGGCAGGTAGTAGACTCAGCCAAATCTCAATTCGCCGTCAATGATTACGAAGAATTTATCGCGATTCAAAGCGAAACAGCGATCCGCGCTCTGGCAATTCGCTACCCTTATGACGCACCCGATGAAGCGGCGATTCCTTCCTTGCGGGGAATTCCCGACGAAATTGCCAATTCCCTGCAAAAAGAATTGCAGGTGCGACTCGAACTAGCTGGAATTGAAATATTAGAAGCCAGACTTTCCCACCTCGCTTATGCGCCTGAAATTGCTCAAATGATGCTGCGTCGCCAACAAGCCAGAGCCATTATTGATGCGCGCAGGCAAATAGTTGAAAGCGCGGTGGGAATGGTCGATGAAGCACTAAAAGGATTGAGCGAACGACAAATTGTTGAGTTGGATGAAGAACGAAAAGCCGCTATGATTAACAATCTACTGGTTGTCTTAACCTCAGAACAAAATGCCCAACCTGTGGTGAATGCTGGCAGCCTTTACACCTAAGACATGAGCCAGAAAAAACGGTTTTTGCTCCGGTTAGATCCGAAGTTATACGACGTGCTAGAAAAATGGTCTGCCGACGAATTGAGGAGCGTCAACGCCCAAATTGAGTATTTGTTGGCTGAAGCAGCGCGTAAGAGTGGGAGATGGAAAGAAACTCGGCAGCAAGTTGATACAAAACCAGAAGAGGAAGAATGAAGATTGGAGATTGGAGATTGGAGATTGCAGATTTAATCTCAAATCTCCAATCTCCAATCTAAACTTTCTTTGCCTGAATTACCTGCAAGCTTCCGCCCGCGTATAACTGAGGTTCCTTCACCTCAAACCCGATTTCCTTAAGCAAGCCAACTAAATCCGTATCTAACAACTGCCACGCGGTTTCCGTTTCAAACAATAACAAGAATACCGCTACCCCAGGCCAAAATATCGGGTTTGTCGGTTGGTGAAAATCTACCAAAGTGAAGATGCCCCCCGGTTTGAGAACCCGGTATACTTCCTGAACAATCTGCCGTAACTGTTTTGGCCTCATCTCGTGCATGGCAACGCTGGTGTGTACCAGGTCAAATAAATTATCCGGAAACGGCATTTCTTCCGCTAATGCTTCCACATACTGTGCTTGCGGAACATTTTTTTTCGCTCGCTCTAGGGATAGTGGAGAAGCATCTAATCCGGTAACATCTTGAGAGCGCTGCACTAAGACAGAGGTCGCTTGACCGCTGCCGCAACACAGATCTAGCACCTTTGTATCTGGGCGAATTATTAAATCTTGTAAAGAAAGTTGACGAAATCTTGATTCACCGCCCACGCTCAGCGCAGCGATCGCGGAAATAGTGTCGTAAAGCCACTGATATCGGTAACTCCAGGTTCTGAAAATCGTTCCCACGCCGCAATCCCTCCAAAAAATTTGTCATATTTGCTGTTACCCTTACCCACTATTAAGCTAATATTGTTAAAATCGGTAACGAAAATGAAATTTTTGTTTGGGAAGTTGTCACCGCTATGGCGCGTACTGGGGTTTTGCTGCTGAACTTGGGCGGGCCGGATCAGCTCGATGATGTCCGACCCTTTCTGTTTAACCTGTTTTCCGATCCAGAGATTATTCGGCTGCCCTTTCCGTGGTTGCAGAAACCTCTAGCATGGCTGATTTCGACATCGCGGGCGAAAAAGTCCCAAGAAAACTACCGCGCGATTGGCGGTGGTTCGCCCCTGCGTCGAATTACAGAAGAACAGGCGCAAGCGCTGCAAGAGAGTTTAGAGCAAAAAGGGGAAGAGGCAGGGATTTACATCGGGATGCGGTACTGGCATCCATTTACAGAGGAAGCGATCGCCAAAATCAAACGCGATCGCATCGACCGCCTCGTCATCCTGCCCCTGTATCCCCAATTTTCCATCAGCACCAGCGGTTCCAGCTTCCGCCTACTCGAAAAAATTTGGCAAGAAGACCCCTACCTGCGCCCGATTAATTACACCGTCATTCGTTCTTGGTACGAACAACCCGGTTATCTACAAGCAATGGCGCAGTTAATCGCTACCGAACTCGACCAATTTGAAAATCCCGACAACGTTCACATTTTCTTTAGCGCCCACGGCGTCCCAGTCAGCTACGTTGAAGAAGCGGGCGATCCCTACCAAAAAGAAATCGAGGCATGTACGTCGTTGATTATGGAGACGCTAAGCCGTCCCAATCCCTACACCCTGGCTTATCAAAGTCGCGTCGGCCCAGTGGAATGGCTCAAACCCTATACTGAAGAAGCGATTATCGAACTCGGCAAAGACGGGGTAAAGGATATGGTCGTCGTGCCGATCAGCTTTGTGAGCGAGCATATCGAAACTTTAGAAGAAATCGACATCGAGTATCGGGAAGTCGCCGAAGAATCCGGCATCCACAACTTCCGCCGCGTCCCCGCCCTCAACACCCATCCCGTCTTTATAGACGCCCTCGCCGATTTGGTGGTGGATGCGCTCAACTCGCCCAAAGTTGAGCTATCGCAAGTAACACAAATGAAGAAAAAAGTCAAGATGTATCCCCAAGAAAATTGGGAATGGGGCTTGACTCCTTCGGCGGAAGTGTGGAACGGAAGGGTAGCGATGATCGTGTTAATTGCCTTGTTTATAGAGTTAATGACAGGTCAAGGCCCGCTGCACTTTGTCGGGTTGCTTTAAAGGCGTTGGGCATCCCACGGAGGGGGCTACTTTAACGAAATATCTCGTGGTTCCAGAGAGTAGTCATGGTGCGTTACGCTATCGCTAACGCACCCTACATAACTACATAACTACATAACTTGGTGAAATACAGCCCTTGTGGCGCAAGTTTGTGTAGCGGCAGCGTTAACGCTGCCGCTACATAAACAAAGTCCGCCTACGCGGACTATTAACTCAAGCAAAATAAAGTGTTCACTATCAACTATCAACTATCAACTATCAACTATCAACTATCAACTATCAACTAT
>CAYXCW010000237.1:0-3953 GCA_964463555.1 uncultured bacterium | reverse complement strand
AGACAAGGAAGACAAGGGAGACAAGGGAGACAAGGAAGAATCTTGAAGTAAAACTAATTTTTCCCCCCGCTCCCTCAGCTCCCTCAGCTCCCTCAGCTCCCTCAGCTTCCCCAGCTCCCTATCAGGTAAGATTGGCAATTGCTACTTTTGCGATCGCTTCTGCTGGTTCAAACCCGAAGGTACGGGAGTAGAAGTAAAACTCGCCATCGAGACAGCGCTTGATATTCTCGGCGCGACGGAAACCGTGTTGTTCGCCTTCAAAGGGAACATACGCAACTGGCAAACCTTTCTTCTTCAGTACTTCTACCATCATTTCTGCCTGATTGGGCGGCACTACCTTATCTTCTAATCCTTGGAAGAAAATTACTGGACAGGAGAGGCGTTCGGTATAATGAACGGGCGATCGCTCTACGTAAAGATCTCGCCGTTCTGGATAAGGGCCGATTAACCGATCGAGATACCGGGATTCAAACTTGTGGGTATCTTTTGCCAAAGCTTCTAAGTCGCTGACGCCGTAATAACTCGCCCCGGCTTTAAACGTATTGCGGAAAGTGAGGGCGCACAGGGTAGTATAACCACCGGCGCTACCGCCTGCGATCGCCATCCGGTTCCCATCCACCAAACCTTTTTCTGCCAGATACTTAGCACCGTTGGCGCAGTCGTCTACATCGACAATTCCCCAAGTACCATCTAAGCGCTGTCGATATTCTCGCCCGTAGCCGGTACTGCCACCATAATTTACATCCAAAACCGCAAAGCCGCGACTTGTCCAATATTGAATCTTTAAGTTAAAACTACTCGAAGTCGCAGCCGTTGGGCCACCGTGACTTCGTACCAGTAACGGCGGTTTTTCTGCCTCTGGTGCAGTGTAGTCCCGATTTTTGGGCGGATAGAAAAACCCATGTGCCGTTAAACCATTTTCTGTAGGAAATTCAATCGGTTGCGGTACTGAAAGATAACCGCGATCAATTGCTACAACAGTTGCGCGGCGCAGCACTTGCATTTCCGTCGTAGCTAAATCCATCAAAACTACAGCACTTGGTTCTGTGGGCGATCCAGCAGAGAATACCAATCTACCCCCAGCAGCGTGAGGGGAAGAAATATCTGTGTAAGGAGTATCGATTTCTACTAATTTGCCGGTAGAAGTGTCGAGACGGGCGAGATGCCAAATGCCATTTTGGGTATAGGTGCAAATGATGGAATTTTCTGCCTCAAATGTATAGTTGCACATGCCGAAAACCCATTGAGGTTGACCAAATTCAGCTGGCACATCGCACAGAGGTTCGATTTTCCCTGAAAAGCGGTAGAGGTTCCACCAGTTAGTGCGATCGCTGACAAAATACAGTACGCCATTTGGCGACCATTCTGGCTGAAATATCGACTCGTTATCGCCTCCTGCAACCAGTTCTGGTTCAGCTAACGAACCATCTTCTTTAACATTAGCTACCCATAATTGAGTATTATCCCAAGGCATATTTGGATGGTTCCAGCACAACCATGCCAATTTATTACCATCTGGCGAAAGGCGGGGCGATGAGTAAAAATCGCTACCTGCAACTAGAATTTGGATATCTGCAATATTTTTGAGATTAATACTGACTAAAGTGTTGACTGGTTCGTGAGTGCGATCGCTATGGTCTTCTCTGACACAAATTAACCGTTCTCGCTGGCGGTCGATTATGCTATCAGCATAGCGCAAATTTCCGTCTGAAGGAGGTGTAATTGGTTCGGGTTCTGTATTAGGAGATTGTTTGTAAAGGCGTTGATCGGCAAAGTTAGAAAAATAAATTATGCCATCTGCAATGACAAAACTACCACCACCATACTCGTGGACGCGGGTACGCACGTTGAACGAAGAAGGGGTGACATCAATTATTTTTCCATCGGGGGTGCGTCTCACGATCGCGTTGCGCCCACCTTCAGTCGGTCGCATTTCTACCCAGTAAATATGCTCATTATCGAGTCCGGCTGCACCCAATCCGATGCTTTCTGAGACAATTAAATCCGAGGTAATTGGTGATTTCCAAGCACCATAGGGTGCCACTTGCGGTTGTGTCATATATTTGAGCGCCTTTCGGTTGAAAATTGAGTTAAAGTCGGACATAAAGTTTGAAGCTATCGCTCCTCTGTTGTCCCATTGTGAATCGAATCAACCCCGCCGTAAAGCAACTAGGATTTTTGTTTTAACATTATCTCCTGGGTGGCGATAGCGGGATGAAATCTTTATTCCATTGTTTTTAGCAGCTCGAAATAATTCGATTTCTGTGACTAAAATCACAAATTTTAACATCAGTTTTCGGTTTTTTCAGAGTTATACTATGAAATAAGGTACGGTTTTTCAAACAAAGATAGCCTTGTTGGTAGTTGCTTTTGCAACTGCACGCGATCGCTGTGGGAGGAGAGCAAAGGAGATAAAAGTTTATGTCACTAGAACAAGTCAGAGTTTTTTACGAAGTTTTGGCATCGGATTTAGAACTTTACGAACAATACTTTAATCAGTGCGGTCGTCAAGGTTTCTTCGGTTCTTGGCATTGGAACAAAACGAAAATTGTCAGTTTCGGAGCGGCTCTAGGTTATAATTTCACTGAAAATGAGCTAGAGCAACTCTGGTTTGGCAGCGATACAAGCCATGCTCAAATATCTGTGGCTTCATTAGAATACGAGCCGCTTTCCCAAAGAAGTTACTCACCAGTTAAGACCAAAAAACATCGGGCAAAAGTAGGCTTGTTCTAAAGGTTTTGTGGAATCAATTTCCGTAAATCAATTTTGAGGAATCGGGTTGACAGATTTTGGATTGCAAGTCATGTAATATAAACTATATAGCTATAAGCGAGCAGAAACAAGGATTTTTATCATCCTTGTTTCTCTCAATAAACTGAGATTGAAGCCCAGCACAAAATTTGAGGATAGATTCATGAGATGGACTCAAAAACCATTTGAGGAATTAGCATTTTCTGAGTTTCTGCATCGCTGAATTGACCGATACCTAAAAAGCGTTCCCCTTCCCCATAAACCCGCAATAAAATTTTATCTGGGTATGAGGGCGAGTTTTGTGGCGATATCTGCGAAATGGAAAAATCCTCACTGAAACCAGCACATACATCGGTGGTGTTTGTAGCCACTTCCTGATTCCACGAAAGACGCTGTCCGTTACACCACGCTTTGGCATCTTTGGCAGATAGGGTAACGGCGGGTAAATGCCCTAATGCTGCTGCTGGAGGAATGGGATGAAAGGTTTCTTGGTCGATTTGGGTTTCCAATTGTTCAAATGTCAAACTATCGGATAGGTGGAAACCGCTGCTTAAAGTACGAGTGAGGGCGGCGAGGGTTCCCCCAGTTTGGAGAACTACGCCCAAATCGCGAGCGATCGCTCTAATATAAGTACCACTACCACAAGCGATCGCTACATCCAATTCGGGAAATTCCCCCAAACGCCAATCTAATATTTCTATCCGATAAACTTCCACAGTCCGAGATGGAACTTCAACTGTTTCACCCGCCCTGGCTAAGTCGTACAAGCGTTTACCCTGTACGTGAATGGCGCTGTAAATCGGCGGTACTTGTTGAATAATTCCTTCAAATTGTTTTAGTGCTGCTTTTACTAGATCTAAACTCAACCCACTTACCGATTTAGAAGCAATAATTTCCCCTTCTAAATCGTCAGTTGTAGTTGTTATTCCCAGTCGAATCGTCGCTCGATAAGCTTTATCCGTTCTGAGATACTGTAATAGCCGCGTCGCCTTTCCCACAGCAATCGGTAAAACGCCAGTCGCAGCGGGATCTAAAGTTCCTCCATGTCCTACTCGTTTCAGGTGCAGAAGCCTTCGCACCTTAGCAACGCAGTCGTGGGAAGTAAGTCCAAATGGCTTGTTTAAATTAAGAAAACCTTGCACGGTTTTGATTGGTAATTGGTAATTGGTAATTGGTAATTGGTAATTGGTAATTGGTAATTG
>CAYXCW010000236.1:0-4333 GCA_964463555.1 uncultured bacterium | reverse complement strand
CCTTCAAAGCTTGAATCAAAGCCGTAACTGCCGCTTCATTGCCGATTTCTCCTAAAGCCTCAGCCGCTCTATAACGCATCGAATTATCTTCAGACTGCAAGGCTTTAATCAAAACCGTAACTGCCACTTCATTGCCGATTCTTCCTAAAGCCTCAGCCGCCCTATAACGCATCGAATTATCTTCAGACTGCAAGGCTTTAATCAAAGCTGTAACTGCTGCTTCATTGCCGATTTTTCCTAAAGCCTCAGCCGCCGTATAACGCACCCAATCATCTTCAGACTGTAAGGCTTGAATCAAAGCCGTAACTGCCGCCTCATTGCCGATTTTTCCTAAAGCCTCAGCCGCCCTATAACGCACCCAATCATCTTCAGACTGTAAGGCTTGAATCAAAGCCGTAACTGCCGCTTCATTGCCGATATTTCCTAACGCAAAAGCCGCCCTTAAACACACCAAATAATTTTCATCATTCAAGGCTTTAATCAAAGCCGTAACTGCTTTATTGCCGATTTTTTCTAACACATCAGACGCCCTAGAATGCACCAAATAATCCTCAGACTGCAAGGCTTGAATCAAAAAGAAAACTACCAATTCACCGATATTTTCTAACGCAAAACACACACTTAAATACACCAAATAATTTTCATCATTCAAAGCTTTAATTAAAGCTGTAACTGCCGCTTCATTGCCGATTTCTCCTAACGCCTTAGCTGCGCTAGAACGCACCGAATCATCTTCATTATTCAAGGCTTGAATCAAAGCCGGAACTGCTGCTTCATTGCTGATTTTTCCTAAGGCATCAGCCGCGCTAGAACGCACCGAATTATCTTCATCATTCAAGGCTTGAATCAAAGCCATAACCGCCGCTTCATTGCCGATATTTCCTAACGCCTTAGCTGCGCTAGAACGCACTAAATGATCTTCATAATGCAAGTATTGAATCAAAGATGAAACTACCAATTCGCCGATATTTCCTAACGCCTCAGCCGCGCTAAAGCGCACTGAATTATCTTCATCATTCAAGGCTTGTTGCAGCGGCGAAATTGCTTGATTAGAACCTGTTATACCTAAAAGCTCAATCTTCTGTTGCTGAACAACTTCCAACCCCTCAATTAGCTCCACCGTTTGCACCTGAAACTGTGGCTTTACCTTTCCTGCCAACCTTGCCCCTAACCGCAAATCCACCTCTAACGCTAACCTGACCACCCGCAATGCCTGCGCCTTATCTTCCACCAATTCCAACATCAACGCCAGGGGTTCAGTCCATTTCAAATAATTCAGATAGGCTCGTTGCAATTCATCATCGCCGAGACTGGGTAAAAGCTTCAGCAAAAATTCAGCCGTGAAATATTCTTGAATCAGTTGATGTAAAAATTCAATTTGATGATTTTCTCCCAATTCCAACAGGTGATGATTGCTTAAATCCTCCAACCATTTCATCGCCCGGTTACGGGGTTGATCGAACTTCTCATCTTGCAGATATCCTGTCAAAATCTCCTCTGCCTCTGACTGAGAAATCGCCACTTGCAATTCCGTCGCTTCCCGTCCTTGGGTCATTTTCCAAGCTAACTGCTGCAAGATTAACGGACACCAACGCCGCGACTCATCAGAAATCGGCACATCCTGCTTCAATTGGTCATAATAACTCTGGCAAAACTGGCGAAATACCAAGGCCAAATTCGGCGGTACTTTCCCCGTAGTTTTGAATAGCGAACACAACATCCACAACAGCAACGGCGTTTCCCCAAACTCCCGCAACCGTCCCCCCAACTGCCGCAGCATTTCCTCTCCCTGCTCTGGCAAATATCGCTTGACAAATTCCCGCATCTGTGTTTCATTCAGCGGCTGCATTTCCAGCTTTTTGCCAATGTCTAAATCGCCCCCCACGCCCAAATCCCGCGTGGTGAAAATCATCGGCGTGCCAGGGTTTTCGCGGCGAAAGTTGGTTAAATTTTGC
Source organism: uncultured bacterium (assembly GCA_964463555.1). Taxonomy (GTDB): domain Bacteria; phylum Cyanobacteriota; class Cyanobacteriia; order Cyanobacteriales; family Aerosakkonemataceae; genus Microseira. The sequence continues at coordinate 2,378 of CAYXCW010000236.1, read as the reverse complement.
CGTGCTTTTTGCGAGGGTAATTCATTAATCCCATCAAACAAAAGTAAAAATCGTTTCTCCCGCAGCAGTTCATCGATTTCTGGGTTGTCCAAAAATGCCCCGTGACTTCGCAAGCTGCGGCGTATCCAATCAATTACCGACTCATTCTCGTCGTAGTGTCGCAGTGCCACCAACACCGGAATAGTTGCCTGTTCGCCCCGCTGCGTTTTTTCCGCTTCATCGAGTACCAGTCGTTGCAGTGCCGTAGATTTCCCCGAACCGGGACGCCCTACGAGTAATACCTGTTCTTTAGCATACTTCCGCAACCCCTCCAGCACGCCCAAGCGCTCAACTGTCTGCTGTCTTTCCCTGGCATTTTCCTGAGCGGGTTGCACTGCCTGCACCATCAGGTTTAGCTCAAATAGCAGGGGCGACGCTTCGGCTTTAACTCGCCGCTCTCCCACCACATCGGTGAGCGTGTAAACTATCCCCCATTGGGCGTATTGGTCGCAGATAGATTTGAGGTAGGTGTCAAAGTTGACCATGCTCAGAGAATGTGTTGCCGGAATTTATCTGGGGGCTTATTTTCAAAATACTCGTTATTGGATTACATTCGGGACGATCCCCCTAAATCCCCCTTGCCAAGGGGGACTAAGATACTATGGCACTTACTGCGTCTAATTTTAAGGCTAAACTAAGTGGGATTCCGGTCAAGGGGTGAGGGCGTTTCTATGCGCGATCGCACCACAGCATTTGGGTGAAAATCTTTAATACACTGGCAAAATTGATCTATCACAATGCTTCCCCCAGCCCTGGCTTATGTCTAATCCTTCACCTGGCAACCCTCAGCCCCTATCCCCAGAAGAATTTGAGCGCAACCTGCTAGAAAAAGAATATTTTTTCCTGCAAACCACGATAGAAGACTACAACAAACAAATCTGGGTCATCAAAGCCCTGGGTATCACCGGCACGGGGGCAGTTCTGGCGCTGATGATACAGCAAAAATCTAATGCGATCGCCCTAATTGGTTGCGTCATTCCCCTCTTTTTCTGGATACTAGAAAGCCAGTGGAAGCACTTCCAGCACGGTTTCTATCCCCGCGTTGCCGAAATTGAATCGATTCTCAGGCAAGAATGCGGTTTCCGCAGTCCCGCCATCTGCGGTAGTTGGTTAAATACTTTCAAACGTCCCGTCATCCCCAAGCGTCAAGGCTACCTTTGGGATGGCTTGCTCAATCCTAGCGTCTACACTAGCTATGTGCTAGAAATTGGATTTTTATTGCTGCTATTTGTAGTTCCGCCTTCTTTGTGGAAATAGCAATCATTTCTACCTTAAATGTTGATCGATCGATGCCCTCAAAGCGCTGGGTATCCCCGTCAAAGAAGTAAGAAAAGTCCGCTGTCTTCCCCATCAAGTTTGCATTTCATTTTGGAACGAACAAGACAAAGCGTGCAGTTCGTTTTTCAGCTACCGCGCCTTTCCCACTTGGCAGAAAGCGGTGGAGGAAGCGATCGCCACCACTCAAACTATCCCACAATTCGAGTATTTGGCACAGATAGTTGAATACGACCTAGTACAGTTTCCATACCCCGTAGAAATGGCAGACGCCATCTGGGATGCTCTCAAAAACCACCAATACCAACTTTTAGCCGCCAAACGAGCAGTCGAAATAGAAAAAAGCTTAGCCGCAAAACCCGCCCTTTCTTTGGCAAGTTAGCGCAAAAGTCTTGACAAGATATTATTCGCTACTTAACCCCAATCTAGCCCGTGCTTCTGCTGCTGAAACAGTTTTTGTTTGCTTCCCACGCTCATCAAGAAATGCCATAAATTCCTGATTTTGGCGGGTTAACTCAATTTCTCGATCGAAGTCATTAATCTCAGCCAGGATAAATTCTAGACCATCAGGCGATCGCAGAATTAGATTTTGATGTCTAGCTTCTGTCAGCAGGGTAGCTAAAGATACTGAATCCAACGAAACATCAATAACCTTCATAGATTAAACTCCTTTCCCTGAATTCCTACATCCACGAAAACTCTTATATTAACGCAAGTTGCTAATTACAAATATTGTTGGTTTGATCCCCCCTAACCCCCCTTAAAAAGGGGGGCTAGCACCGGATTCAAAGTCCCCCTTCTTAAGGGGGATTTAGGGGGATCTAAAATGCTTGACCTCATAACTAGCAACTTGGGTTATTACTTACATTAATATTGCAAGTCAGCGCTAGCCTATTGACAAAATATTATTTTTCTGATAATAACCGATCAATTTTTTAGCCCCCCTTGGCAAGGGGGGTTGGCGGGATCGAGAAGCCCCCCTTAGCAAGGGGGGTTGGCGGGATCTGCTAAGCCCCCCTTAGCAAGGGGGGTTGGCGGGATCGAGAAGCCCCCCTTAGCAAGGG
>CAYXCW010000235.1:0-4382 GCA_964463555.1 uncultured bacterium | reverse complement strand
ACTGTCAACTGTCCACTGTCAACTGTCCACTGTCAACTGTCCACTGTCAACTGTCCACTGTCCACTGTCCACTGTCCACTGTCCACTGTCCACTGTCAACTGTTACCCTTTTTACGTTCGCTCAATTTCAACAAAATCTCTGCATGAACTTCTCTAGTAATGGGATAAAAATAAGCCAAGATTAAACCCAAAATTAAACCTACCATTGGCAAGGGGCCAATAGCAATCCGAATCGCATACAAGGCAGATTCAGGTTGTACGGGTATAGGTTGTCCGGCGATTCTCTCTTTAAACCCGGCTGATTGTAAAGCGATGCCGACTAAAAATAACCCCAACGCCAGTCCCATTTTTTGCAGGAATACCATAAAGGCATAAAATATCCCTTCCCGGCGCTTCCCAGTTTGTAATTCATCGAGTTCAATCACATCTGGCATCATTGACCAAGGAATTAAGTAAGCTACAGAAACGCCGAATCCTGCTATAACTGCCAGAAAGTACATCCAGCCAATTTGACCTTTTTGCAGGAAAAATAAACCCCCTTGGGCGATAATCCAAAGAATCATTCCCATGTAGTAAACGGCTTTTTTCCCGAATCGTTCGCTGACTGCGCTCCAGACATATAGCATTAATAAAGCAGTTCCTTGCACCGCGATCGCAACCAAGTTAAACTCAGCTTCGGATAATCCCATCCAATTAACCACGAAGTATGGCAAAATCGAGGCTGTTACTTGTACCCCCAGCCAAGAGCAAAGGTAAATCCCGGCGACAAACAAAAACGGACGGTTGCTAAAAGCAATTCGCAACTGTTGAAAAACGGGGATTTGTTCCTCGGTTTCCGTTTCCATCCGCCGCGCTTCCGTTGCTAAAACGCGATCGCGCACGCCCCAAACGCACCAAAATAACGGTAAAACCGATAAAACTGTACAAATCCCTGCTAAAACCAAATACTGTTGCTGTTGTTCGATTTTTAACAGCGAGAATACCCCCAAGGCCAAAAACAACGATAAAATGCTGCCACCGATCGAAAAGGTGAAGCGAAAGCTATTTAAGCTAGTGCGTTCGTCGTAGTCTTGCGTTAGTTCTGGCGTTAGCGCCGTGTATGGTAAGTTAACCGCTGTATAAAAACTATTGAAGAATATCGCGATAATTACGTAGTACCAGAATAAACCCCATGAGGTCAAAGGCGGGACAATCCATTGCAAAAAGAAGAAAAGGCCAAAAGGCACCGCACCGTAGAGCATCCAGGGTAACCGGCGACCCCAGGGGGAACTGGTGCGATCGCTCAACACCCCCACCATCGGATCGTTAACCGCGTCCCAAATTTTACCAATCATCAGAATGCTGCCAGCCAAGCCAGCACTCAAACCCGCCACGTTAGTGAAGAAAAACAAGGCGAAAAATACCCCAATATTAGCCGTAATCGCAGGGCCGAGATCGCCAGCACCGTAAGCGAGTTTGGTAGCAAAAGAAAGCTTTTCGCGGCGAGGAACGTCAGATGGAGATGAATGGCTCATGGCGCTTTTAAGGTTTGTACTGAGGTCATTTTAGGCGCAAATGTTACGGGAGGGGCGAAAAAATCCCATCACCGATTACGGCAATTACGATGTTCTCCCCGGACAACTTAGGGGTGGAATTTGAGTCACAATAGTTGTTCTGTCGTTTGTTTCGCGCAGGAGCGATCGCGCTGTTTATGCACGACCTATACGTTTCCTGGTCAGATTACCACGCTTTAATCGAACGGTTAGCGGTTCAAATTTATCAGTCGCGCTGGGATTTTAACCAAATCGTCTGCCTTGCTAGGGGAGGGCTGCGGGTTGGAGATATCCTCTCCCGACTTTACAAACAGCCCTTGGCTATCCTCGCGGCTTCCTCTTATGAAGGAAAAGGCGATCGCGTCCGAGGCAACCTCACCGTTTCCCACTCCCTCACCATGACTACCCCCCATCTAGGTAGTCGCGTTCTCTTGGTTGACGATTTAGTCGATTCTGGTAATACTCTCCAGCAAACCTCGATCTGGCTCAAGAAGTACTACAGTGCTGACGTGAAAGAGGTAAAAACCGCCGTCATCTGGTACAAAGGTTGCTCCATCGTCAAACCAGATTATTACGCTGACTACTTACCAGATAACCCCTGGATTCATCAACCTTTTGAACGTTACGAGCAAATGACCCCTGCCGAACTAGCCTTAACTCACGAGCAATTACTCGTTTCCCACGGTAAGAAACCATAAGTTAAAAGGGGGAAAGGGGGGAAAAGGGGAAAGGGGAAAGGGGAAAGCTATAGCAATAGATCTGTTTTCAGAGTCGATTCCCACAGAGGCGCTTTAAGCACATATCTATTCCTAGCCACCAGTTTTTCCCCCTTTCCCCCATTTTTCCCCCATTTTTCCCCCTTTCCCCCTTTTCCCATTCCCTGGTACCCTAGCCATTAGCCGCCGAATAGCCACAACCAAAGGGGGAGCATAAACAGAAAGCCAATCGAGCCAATAGCCAAGGCAGCGACGGTTAAATCGCGGTCGAGATGGAAAGTTTCTCCCAGGATGAGGGTGGCAAAGGCGGGAGGCATTGCCATCTGCAAGACGATCGCTAACCTGGTAGTACCGCTCAAACCCAGAAATTGCAGCCCGTAGCCCAAAATTAGGGGAACCAGGAGCATTTTAATCGCCAAGGCAATCCAAACATGGGGTAACCCGCGCCAGGAAGATAGTTGACCGAGGCGCATTCCAATTAATACCAAAGATAGGCCGATCGTCGCCCAGGCAGCCTTTTGCAAACCGAGTTCAACCGGGGCGGGGAGAGGGAGATCGCGGGATGCCAAAGCGAGGGCAAAACTCCACAGCGCCGGATTCGTCAGCATCGTGCGCGTCAAATGAGCGCCATTGCTCCGATTGCTGCCGAAGCGCGCCGCCATTATAACGCCTAACCCATAAGCACCGAACATCGTCCCCAACAAGTCGTAGAACAGCGCCCAGCCGAAGTATTTCTGACCAGCGATCGCTAAAATTACCGGATAGCCCACATAGCCAGTATTGCCCACCATTGAAGCTAACAAGAAACTGCCCTGAGTGGGTTTGCGAGCCAGGGGAGGAACGGCGTTAGGTGAGGTTAGACGCACGCGATGGAGTTCCAAAGCGATGAAAGCGATCGCGCTAACCGCCCCCAAAAAAATAGCCGCCCAAGCCACTAAAGGGGCAATCCAAATTGGCCCGGATAAATCCGCATGACGCACAAATGGCACAATACCAATCGGTACTCCCACCCAAAACAGAAACTTGCCCAAAGTAGCGGGAACATCTTTAGGCAGAATGCGCCCTATTAACCATCCCAGGACAACTCCACCTACTAAGGGTAGATAAAGTTGTAACAGTTTAATCGCCAAATTAGACATGGTTGAATTAGCCCATGACTGAAAATTTCCAGATTGTCAATTGGGAACCGATCGGTCATTGTTTAAAATTTGTTTAGTGTCTGGTGTCGAGCGTCAAGAGCAGGAGTGGAGTGTTGGATAACGCCGGATTTTCTGAAAAGCCCTTAAATGCTGCGGCTCAATCGATGGAAGATATTCCCGAAGCCTTGCGAGACGCCTCCGAAACCGCCAGCGTGTCGCCCCTGAAGCAGCGCGGGTGGCTGGTGGGAGCATTCATCGGATTGGGAGCGATCGCCCTCACCGCGGGAACATGGCTGACGGTTGGAGAGCAGCTGTTTCCCAGTATAGCCACCGCCCCCAATCGCAAAACCCCAACCACAACCCCAATCGCGTCGCCACCCCCGTCGCCTTCCCCGAAGACTAGCCCAACAATTCCAGCCAATAGTTTATTGGGACACTTAGCTTATCCTGAAGCACCAGCCAAAGATTTGCAACCGATTACAGCCAATGGGCAACTTAAACTGCGGAAAGCCGCCGCGCAGAAATTTATGGCAATGTCAGCAGCAGCGCGATCGCAAGGAGTGATTCTAGTTCCCATTTCCGGATTTCGTTCCGTATCCGAACAACAGCATTTATTTTTCGACGTCAAAGCGCAGCGCAACCAAGTTGCCACCGAACGCGCCACCGTTAGCGCCCCGCCAGGATACAGCGAACACCATACAGGATACGCCGTCGATATTGGTGATGGCAGGACACCCGCCACCAATCTGAGTCAGAGTTTTGAGAAAACCGCCGCCTACAAGTGGCTAGCTGCCAACGCCGCCCGCTATAGTTTTGAGTTGTCCTTCCCCAAAAACAATCCCCAAGGCGTCACTTACGAACCTTGGCATTGGCGCTTTGTCGGCGATCGCCACAGCTTAGAAACATTTTATAAGGCCAGACAGTTAACCAAGTAAGCAGGGGAAGACAAGGGAGACAAGGGAGACAAGGAAGACAAGGGAGACAAGGGAGACAAG
>CAYXCW010000234.1:0-4538 GCA_964463555.1 uncultured bacterium | reverse complement strand
GGGAGACAAGGGAGACAAGGGAGACAAGGAAGACAAGGAAGACAAGGGAGACAAGTATAAGTAATTACTTCCCCAGCTCCCTCAGCTCCCTCAGCTCCCTCAGCTCCCTCAGCTCAAGAAAGCTCCCCCAGCTCCCCCATCTCCCCCATCTCCCTCATCTGCCCTACATTGGGGTTTAGCATAGAAGTGCAACTAGCTAGCATTAAATCTGCCTAGTTAGCTTTCTTCCTTTAAGTAAAGTTTATGGTTACGGTCTTGGACGAGATTCCTCAAATTCCAGTACCCCCTCGCTTAACCGTGTTGGAGGCAGTCGCCTTTAAGCAATCTTTTCAAGGGCTTTTGCAAGGAAATGCCCTTCCTAGCAAGGTTATTCTCGACTTTAGCCAAACCACTTTTATGGATAGCAGTGGTTTGGGAGCCTTGGTTACTAATTTCAGAATCGCACAGCAGCAAGGGATTGAATTAATTCTTTGGGATGTGCGTCCTCAAGTGATGGCAGTGTTGTCGCTTACGGGACTCGACCAAATATTGAAAATCGAGCAGCGTACCCCCAGCGAAACGCCAGCAGCCACTAAAGCGGGCGAGGTTCAACCACCCGCTACCCATCCTTCTGTCCGTTCTTGGCTCAAACGGGCGCTCGATGTTGTCGGGGCGTTGGTAGGTTTGGCAATTACGGCAATTGCGTTTATTCCGATTGCCATAGCTATTAAACTGGATAGTCCGGGACCGATTTTTTTTGCTCAAACTCGCTGCGGCTGGTTAGGGAAAAAGTTTCGGATCTGGAAATTCCGCTCGATGTGTACTAATGCCGAAGCACTCAAGTCAAGAATTGAGAATAAATTGGATGATAACAAACTGTTCAAAAATGAAAATGACCCTCGCATTACAAAGGTAGGTCGCTTTTTAAGGCGGACGAGTTTGGATGAGTTGCCTCAGTTTTGGAACGTTCTGACAGGAGAAATGAGTTTGGTGGGAACGCGCCCGCCCACGCCGGATGAAGTTGAACGCTACGAGGTTCCTGAATGGCAGCGTTTGGATGTTAAACCGGGCATGACGGGAGAATGGCAGGTAAACGGACGCTCTTCGATCCGCAAATTTGAGGATGTGATTCGCTTGGATTTGGAATACCAAAAGAACTGGAGCCTGATATATGACATCAAGCTGATTGTGAAAACCGTCCTGATTTTGTTTCGGAAAAACAGCGGTGCAGCCTAAAATGGTAATAGGTAATGGGCAATTGGTTATTTAGAAATGGCGGGTTTATATCACATATCAGTTCGATAAATTGTTGGTAAAACCCGCCTCTACAACCATCAAAGTACATAATGCGATCGCCAACAGCTAATAGCTAAATTTCCCAAAATGCTACACGAGCAATTAGCAATTAGCAATTACCAATTACCAATTAGCATTTACCCAATACTTTTTCCCCTTTTATTCTGAATGCCAAGCTTGATAAAATTCTGGATAGGACATGTTTTCAGCGCAATACCAGAGAACTTCATAGCAAACCATACACCTTTGATTGTTGTTTTTGTCAAGCCCTGTATCCAAGTATTTTTTGAAGGTTGTAACTACTTTGGCAAATGCATCGCCTTGTAGAATTTTTTGCAAGTTATAAGCGGCAAGCTGGCAAATTGATTCATCTTCAGAGTGCTGAATTAAATCGACTAGGGCAGCGATCGCTTGCTCATTTCCCACGCCAATTTGCCACAAGCTGCCAGCGGCTAGCCAGCGAATTGCTCGATCTTCACAGGTTTGTATTAATTCGACTAACGCCTTAATAGCTGTTTCGTTGCCGTTGCCTATTCGCCCCAAACAACAAGCGGCTAGCTGTTGGGTATGTTTGTTAAAAGCGGTTTTGATTAGCTGTACCAAAGTGGCGATCGCTACGTCATTGCCTGGATCGATTTTCCCTAAACTATAAGCGCCTCGCCAACGGGTTTGTTCGTTGTCCACGGTTTGAATTAAACTTTCTAAAGCGGCGATCGCACTCGCGTTACCGCTGGCTATTTTACCCAAGCTAGCTGCTGCTTTCCTACAAATTGATTCTTTATCGCATGTTTGAACTAACTCTACTAAAGCAGCGATCGCGGTTGGGTTATTGGTGCAGATTTGCCCTAAGCTATAAATCGATAGCTGACGGATCGATTGATTCCTAGAGGTTTCAATTAAGTTGACTAACGTCGCGATCGCTTTTTCATTACCTAAGTTGACTTTTCCTAAGCTCGATGCTGCTTGCCAAAGCACGTATTCATTTTTAGTGCTTTCGATTAACTCGAATAATGCACAGATGGCGATCGGATTTCCTGGATCGATTTTCCCTAAGCTATAAGCAGTTTGCCAGCGGGTATATTCGTTTTCTGTTCGCTGAATAATCCGCTCTTCTAAAGCGGCGATCGCGCTTTGATTGCCCGTGCCGATTTGCCCCAAACTCGAAGCCACTTGGCAGACAGCAAAGTCATTTTGCGAAGTTTGAATCACTTCTACTAAACTGGCGATCGCAGCTGCTAATGCTCCTTCTGGCTTTCTTAATTCAGAAGTAACTCGCCAGCGAATTTCTTCATTTTTACTCGTTTGAATTACCTGGACTAAAGTAGCGATTCCAATCGGATTTCCTGGATCTATTCTTTCTAAATCCGCAGCCGCTAATTGACGGGTAGATTCCTGAGTCGAGGTTTGAATTAACTCAACTAAAGTCGCGATCGCAAATTTATTTCCTGGATCTATTTTGCCTAAACTGTAAGCCGCTTGCCAACGGATGTATTCGTTATCCGAGCTGCGGATTAAATCTACCATTGCCGCGATCGCTCTGCTACTGCCAGCAGCTATTTGCCCCAAGCTAGAAACTGCTTGCATCCAAGTAGCTTGAGCTTGAGAAGTTTGTAATATTCTGATTAAAGCCCCGATAGCTGTTTCATTGCCGCTACCAATTTGTCCCAGATCGTAAGCTGCTTGCAGGCGGGTGGCTTCATCTGCGGTACTCTCTATTACTTGCGCGATCGCTGTTGTCGCTCTTTCTAAATCTGTCTGTTTGAGAATCTCCCGCGCTTTTCGGGCAATTATATCGGAAAATCTCGCCCAATCCCGTTTTTCTTCATCGAAACAACCAAACTCCCACCTGACAATTTGCCTGACAATTGCATCCGCTAGACGCGAATCCCTGAATTTTCCCATCCCAGCCGCTGCGACAAAATAGGCTCGAATTCGGTAAAAATCGCCGCATCCGTCGTCAAAATCGATTAAAGCTGCGATTAACGCTTCTTTGTGCTGCTGCGGCACATCTTCCCTTTCTAACCACTGCAAAAACTCTGAGTTGCACTGGGGTTCAAAAATACGGTAGATGTCCGATGCCAGATTTTTAGGGATGCGATTGAGGAAATAGTGGCTCTCGTTAATTGTCTGCACAGCTCCGTCCTTCCGAATCATCGGCTACACAAAGCATAACCCTTTTAAGCTAAGTCTTCTGCCGCCACCGATACTTGAGCCTTTAGGTGTGAGGAAAAATAGAAACGCTGCCACAGAAACTGCACTTATCCTCTTTTATTAGCATTGGCGCTACCGGCGGGGCATCCATCCAGGGTAATAGCAAAAATATCCAGCAGAAAACTGTTTCCCACGTCTATACTTGCTATTGCCCAACGCAAAGCAACCGGGTTTCTATGAGAAATCGTCGTTTTGAAACTAAAGATCCGCGCAGAAACCCAGTTTCTACGCAAAGAAACCGGGTTTCTATGAGAAATCGTCGTTTTGAAACTAAAAATCCACGCAGAAACCCGGTTTCTAAGATCCTCGTCCATTGAAAACTATCCTTTGTATGCTTGGATACTTGTTACGGCTAGAGTTATACAGAGTTAGGCACTGGTTTTACGGCAAAAGACTTTGGCTCTAATATATACTAGAACCCTGCCCTTATCCTATCAGGCGTTGTTAAGATAAGTGATAAAACTTTTCATTTTCTACACATTAATTTTCTACAGATTAGTTGGGCAATATTTCTTGCCAAGTCATCTATAAATAGTATAAAAATAAACTTGTTGCCATTAATACAAAAAATGCAAATGAAACCTGAAGATTTTATGAAGCTAGCTCTGCAAGAAGCAAAGCAAGGAGACGCGCCTTACGGAGCGGTTATAGTTAAAGATAACGAAGTTATTATCAAAGCGCACAATACAGTTCAAAGAGATAAAGATCCTTCCGCCCATGCAGAAATTAATGCGATTCGCCTTTTAACCGCTAAACTGCAAAGTACTTCTCTTGAAGGTTATACTCTATACACGACGGGAGAACCTTGTCCGATGTGCGCCACTGCTTGTGTTTGGGCGGGAATTTCTGAGATTGTTTTTGGTGCTTCGATTGGCGATTTAATCGCAGCAAATCAATCCCAGATCGATATTGATTGCGAACAAGTAATCGCTCAAGGATTTAGAACCATAAAAGTAACGAAAGGCGTTTTGAAAGACGAGTGTTTGCAACTATTCAAGTAACAGTTGATAGTTGATAGTTGATAGTTGATAGTTGATAGTTGATAGTTGATA
>CAYXCW010000233.1:0-4556 GCA_964463555.1 uncultured bacterium | reverse complement strand
CGAGTCTCTGAGACAGATGAACGAGTCTCTGAGACAGATGAACGAGTCTCTGAGACAGATGAACGAGTCTCTGAGACAGATGGACGAGCCTCTGAGACAGATGAACGAGTCTCTGAGACAGATGAACGAGTCTCTGAGATAGATGAACGAGTCTCTGAGACAGATGAACGAGTTTCTGAAACAAAGCAATGAATTTCTAAATTCTCGCCAGCTCCCCCAGCTCCCTCAGCTTCCCCAGCTCCCTCAGCTCAAGAAAGCTCCCCCAGCTCCTTACTCTATCAACTTTCTCCTAGACGCTGGAGCGAAATTTTAGCTGCTTGGGCAACGGTGGGATGGCTGTCTTTAACCATGTATTTTAAGGCTGAGATGCTCTTGGGGGTGTTGAGCTGTCCCAACGCTTCGGCTAGACGCTGTCGAATCAGCCAGTCTTCCGATTGGGCAAAGCGGAGGATGGCGTCTACGGCGTCTACGGCTTTGATTTCACCTAAAGCAGCGATCGCTGCCTGTTGTACTACAATTTCTGCACTGTCTAATGCTCGCAGCAGTACGTCTTTGGCGCGAACATCTTTGAGATTTCCTAGCGACACCGCGGCGCTGAAGCGCACCAACCAATCGGTATCTTCATAAAAAGCCCGCACCAGCGGCTCAAACGCACGGGGGTCTTCTAGGTATCCCAAAGCACCAGCAGCATCGGCGCGAATGCCGTAATCTGGGTCGCGCTCCAGCAGCTCGACTAAAATTGGATAGCATTCTGCGGTGGGTTTTATCCCCAGGGCAAATACTGCCATCGAGCGCACTTGCAGGCTTTCGTCGTTGAGGACTTTTTTGATCAAAGGGACGGCGCTATCGGCTGGGACATTCCGTAACATCGCCAGCGCTAACATGCGATCGCGTGACGATTCGCTGTCTAACTGCGCCGATATCTTCTCTACATTCGGATAATCCATACGCTTCTATTGCCATTCCTTTACAAATTTTAATATATTTTTCAGTAGGAATGCGGTGTTAAGCATGAGGATAACCCTACCCTGCAAGGGCTGGATCTGCTAATGATAGAGGTTGGTCGGAATCCTTTGCCCATCGTCACCACCGCCGGTGACATTTCCTCAAAATCGGCTCAGTCGCTGGCGTTAGGAAGCCAAAAGGTTAAAATAACCTAAAATCTTCACACAAAGCGATGGAACTAGAACGGCTCAACAGCCAACCTCAATATAGTCTGGGTGAATTGGCAGGTGAAAGGAAACCGCTAAGTTTACTGGATGAACTCGAACATGCCCAGGGGTTAAACCGAATGCTGGTTGAAGAATCAATTTTAGAACAGATTAAAAATGCAGTCGTTGTTACGGATATAGAAGGAAAGATTATTTATTGGAACAGCTATGCTACCACGCTCTATCAGTGGCAAGCAGCAGAAGTTTTAGGGCAAAATCTTTTTGAAGTTATAGTGCAGGGAAATAGCCATCAACCGCTGGCAGAAATTATCGATATTTTAGCTAAACAAGGCGAGTGGCAAGGAGAATTAAAAGTCAAGCGTAAAGATGGGAGTTATTGTTATGTAGAGTCTACTTATTCAGCGATCAAAGATGTAAGTGGAAAAATTACAGGGTGGGTGGGAGTTGCGTTTGAAAACTCTCAAGGGCAACAATTAAAAGAATCATTGCACCAAAAACAAACCAATCAAATATTGTTTGAATCCCTTCCAGATGCCATGTTTAGCATCAAGTTTGATGGGACATTTTTAGATTTAAAGGCAGCAAAAGAATTTAGCGAACAGTTACCGAAGCGGAAAATATTAGGAAAAAAGCTCACTGAAATATTACCAAAGGAATTAGCCAATCAAGCCATGCAAAATATAGAGCGATCGCTCGAAACCGGAAAGATGCGAATATTTGAATATCAGCTAATTACGCCCCATACCCAACTTTGCTCTGAAGAAAAGAAGGGCGAACTGCGGGATTTTGAAGCCAGAATTGTCCCCAAGGATAAGGAAGAAGTGTTAGCAATCGTGCGCGATGTCACCGAACGCAAGCGCGCGGAAAACCAACTGGCAAAAAGCGAAGAACGGTATCGAGTCGTTTCCGAACTAACATCAGATTTCGCCTATGCGGCGAGAATCGATGTCAGCGGACAATGGTTAACGGATTGGATGACGGGTGCTTATAGTCGCATTTCTGGCTATTCGTGGGAAGAAATACAAGCGCGAGGCGGTTGGCAATCTTTGATTCATCCCGACGACATGTCAATATTTAGCGATCGCATACAGACGCTGCTATATTGGCATTCCGATATCAGCGAATACCGGATCTTTAATAAACAAGGAGAAATTCGCTGGCTGCGGGATTACAGCCAACCCGTACAATGCGAAGATGAAGAGCGCGTCCTATTAATCTACGGTGCAGCGCAAGATATTACAGAACGAAAATTAGCCGAAGAAGCACTGCGACAGCAAACCGAAAGGGAAAGGCTAATCCGGGGAATGCAAGAGCGAATACGTCAGTCGCTAGACTTAAAAGAAATCCTCAACAAAGTTGTAGAAGAAGTTCGCGCTTTCCTGCAAGTAGAACGGGTAGCAATTTATCAAATAGAACCGGGAGTAGAACAGAAGTTTGTCGTAGAATCAGTCACATCTGGTTGTTCGTCAGTGCTAAACCGTTCGCTACACGATCCTTATTTTGACGCAGACTATGCTGATAAATATCAGCAGGGGCGGATAACTGCAATTGACGATATTTACGAAGCTTCTCTGATTCCTTGTTATGTAGAACTGCTGGGAAACATCCAAGTGCGGGCGCTATTGGTAGTGCCGATTGTATTTAATAATCAATTATGGGGATTGCTGTGCGTGCATCAGTGTTCCGCGCCGCGTCATTGGGAACCCTTTGAAATCGATTCGATTCAGCAACTAGCCACTCAGGTAGCGATCGCTATCCAACAATCCCAACTCTACCAGCAAATCCAAAAACTCAACGCCGACCTAGAACGACAAGTCCAAGAACGCACCCGCGAATTAGAAAAAGCTATCGAATTTGAAGCCACCCTCAAACGCATCACCGACAAAGTCCGCGACAGTCTCGATGAAAGTCAAATCTTACAAACTGCCGTACAGGAATTAGCCGTAGGATTGGGCATGAGCGGCTGCAACGCCTCGTTATACGATTTAGAGTCGGGGACGAGTACCATTTGCTACGAATATGTCGTCAACATCCCCGCCGAAAAAGGCCGCATCGCCGTGATGGCAAACTACCCGGAACTTTATACCCAACTGCTGGAAGGACAGTACTTTCAGTTTTGTTCGATTTCAGAGAATCCGGTACGGGGTTTGGTGGCAATGCTGCCCTGTCCAATTTTAGACGACCAAGGGGTTTTAGGAGATTTGTGGTTAATCAATTCCTCGGATTATGGTTATAGCGAGTTAGAAGTAAGATTGGTGCAGCAAGTGGCAAATCAGTGCGCGATCGCTATCCGCCAAGCTAGACTTTACCAAGCCGCACAAGCGCAAGTCGAGGATCTGGCTAAACTTAACCAACTCAAAGACGACTTTTTGAGTACTGTTTCCCACGAATTGCGGACACCGATGTCTAACATCAAAATGGCAATTCAGATGCTCAAACTTTCGCCTACACCAGAAAGAAGTCAGCGCTATCTGGAAATTTTACAAGCCGAATGCAACCGGGAAACCGAATTAATCAACGACTTGCTAGACTTGCAGCGACTCGAAGCCGAATCTTATCCTCTGGAACTAACCGAAGAGGTGAACTTACCAGAATGGATACCCACCATTGTCGAACCATTTTACTCGCGCGCTCAAGACCACCAGCAAATTTTGCAAGTAGAATTAGCTCCCCAATTAACTACACTCATATCAGACTATGCTGGACTCGGACGCATCATCGCCGAACTGCTGAACAATGCCTGTAAGTATACTCCCGGCGGCGGTTCTATTGTACTGCGCGTCAATCAGCACCAAAATCAGGATGAAGGCGCAAAAATCAAGGAAAAAGACCATAATTCTATTTATTTTCCCTGCGTCAAACCAGATGCTGACCCAGTGCCAATGACTGTATTTACCATCAGCAACCAAGCCGAAATTCCCCCGGAAGAATTACCCCACCTGTTTGACAAGTTTTATCGCGTACCCAAAGCAGATTTGTGGCAACAAGGCGGGACTGGTTTGGGTTTGGCATTGGTGCAAAAATTGGTCGAACAAATGAAAGGAAGCATTCAAGTTTCTAGCAGCAATGGCTGGACGGAATTTCGCATTGCATTGCCGACAAATCCTTAACAGTGGACAGTGGACAGTGGACAGTGGACAGTGGACAGTGGACAGGTGATAATTACCTGATCGAGCGACGGAAGAGGATTTCTAGGGAAGAAAATTAACTTTTCCTTTCCCCCTCAAAGGGGTAGGCTTTAAACCTATTTCTTCTCTAGTGAAAAATTAGATTCAATGGACAGCGAACAACGATCAAAGAAAAACTGGGTTTAGAGCAAAGTGATTATAGTCCACTGTCAACTGTCCACTGTCAACTGTCCACTGTCAACTGTCCACTGTCAAC
>CAYXCW010000232.1:0-4765 GCA_964463555.1 uncultured bacterium | reverse complement strand
CTATCAACTATCAACTATCAACTATCAACTATCAACTATCAACTATCAACTGTTTAATCGGACATATCCTGATGAAAAGGGTTTTGGAAAAATTTTCCAGTTTGGGGTGGTAGGGTTGGATCTAAAACAATTTCAGCTACGCTTTTGAGCGCACCAGTAAGCGGAATTGCCAGAATTACGCCTAATAATCCGCCGATTCTCGCGCCGATTAGTAACGAGACAAATATCACCACGGGGGATAATCCTGTGAGATTGCCCATGATGCGAGGGGCGACTAAATTATCTTTGATTTGTTGTAATGCGATCGCAACGGCTAAAACCTCCAATGCCAACCACCAATCGATAAACGCAACTACGATTACAACCGTAGCAATTCCTAACGTGGCGCCAATAAACGGAATCACTTCCATAATCCCGATAAACACGGCAAATAATAGGAAGAAAGGCACTCGTAACGCTGAAAATCCCACTGTTAAAGTCGTTGCCATAAATAAGCCTAACAACAGTTGTCCGGAAACAAACTGTTGCAGATTGCGTTGCAGAGATTCGGTTAAACCTGTTTGAATGTGGGGCGAAAAAATACTGGTGATTCCCTCCCACAAGCGCTCGCCATCGACGAGCATGTAAAACGAGATGACCAAAATCAAAATTAAGTCTAAAAACCAGTTAAACGTGCCCAATACTAAACCGAAACCTCTGGAAGCGATCGCTTGCGCCCTAGCCTGGATTTGTTCTAATACCTGAAACGCCAATCCTTTGACATCAAAGGGCAAATTATGCTCTGTACTCCAAATTTGAAATTCGGATAATTGCTGCCGCGCCGATTCTAATAAAGAAGGGAAATTATTCACCAATTGTCGCCCTTGATTAAATACAGGTGGCACGACGGTAAGGCCAATCAGCGTTACCACAATCGCGGCGAATAAATAAACGAGTAGCGCTGCGACAGTTCGGGGTAAAAACCTTTGCAGCGCTACCACGGCGTAGTTAAGTAGAAAAGCAATCAGCGCTGCTGTGAGCAAAATACTAATCGTTTCGCCCACATAACTCAGCGCCACCAGCGTCAACCAACCCGTTATTAAAACTAGCAGCCAAGTGAGTAGAAATTGTTGGAAAGGTGTAAACAGCCGATTCATTTAACCTCTACCTGCATCAATGTAGAACTACAGCCCTGCTTGATAATATAGTTAAGCTTGCCAATCGCCAAGTTGCACCCAGCAGGAAGAATTTGATGAAACAACAACCAACAACGATCGCGATTGTCGATGATTCCCCCGAAGATCGGGAAACAATTCGGCGCTACCTGCTGGGAGATGAGCAATCTAGATACAGGATTTTCGAGGCAGAGGATGGGGAAACTGGGCTGGCTTTGTGCCTAAAAGTGCAGACAGATGCCATTGTACTGGACTTTTTGCTGCCAGATATGGATGGGCTGGAATTTCTGGAGGAATTGAAACCGCTGCTAGACACAAGGAACTTGCCTGTGGTAATGCTAACTGCTCAGGGGAATGAAGCGATCGCAGTGCAGGCAATCAAAAGCGGCGCCAAGGAATATTTAGTTAAAGACAAAATCACCCCGATAAATCTTCGGATTGCCATTACCAATGCTATAGAACAAACTCAGCTGCAACAACAGCTAGAAGCAAGAGAAGCCTGGTTTCAGGCTACATTCGAGCAAGCAGCTGTCGGCATGGCTCGCGTCGGACTAGATAGAAAATGGTTGCAGGTAAACCAAAGGCTTTGCGAGATTGTCGGGTATAGTCGGGCAGAATTGCTAGGGCGAAGCTGGCAAGAAATTACCCACCCCGATGACGTGGATGCGGATATAAATGACTTTACCCGTCTATTGGCGGGTGAAATCGAAAATTACTCTTTCGATTGGCGCTGCATTCGCAAAAATGGTACTTGCGTTCCAGTGGATGTGAATGTTTCCCTCACCCGCAAACCAAACGGCGAGCCGAATTATTTGATCTTGGCGCTGCAAGATATAAGCGATCGCGCATCTGCACAACATGCAATCGAACAAGCCCGCGATCGGTTAGAAATACAAGTAGCACAACGAACCGACGAACTCCAGCAAGCCAACGAAGAATTGCAAACAATGCTGGAAGAACTGCATGTCGCCGAAGAAGAATTGCGCCAGCAAAACGAAGAACTGCTCAAAAGTCAGCAAGCAATAGAATTGGAACGTCTGCGTTACCTGGATTTATTCGAGTTCGCTCCAGATGGGTATTTAGTCACAGATATCAAGGGAAATATTCAAGAAGCTAACCGCGCAGCTGGCAGCTTGTTAGGCGTAGAGCAACAGCGTTTAATTGGCAAACCACTGAGCGTTTTTATTCCCCAGCAAGAACGCCAAAGCTTTCGGATTCGCTTGGTAGGATTGCAGCAGGTGCAAGGCTGGGAAATTCAACTCCAGCCACGAGATGGCGATCCTTTTCCTGCCATGCTTGCTGTCAGCAGTATCAAAGATTTAGAGGGTGAGCAAATCGGTTTGCGCTGGCTAATCCGGGATATTAGCCTTCGCAAACAAATGGAGCAACAATTGCAGGCGGCGCGGGAGCGATTAGAAATTCGAGTAGAAGAACGCACTGCCGAATTGTCCCAAGCATATACCCTGCTGGAACAACAATACCAACAGCAGCGACTGGTGACGCAAATGGCTTTACACATTCGTCAATCGCTAAACTTAGATGAAATTCTTCAGACAACGGTAGAAGAAGTGCGACAATTTTTGGCTTGCGATCGCGTCGTTATTTTCCGCTTCAATCCAGACTGGAGTGGCAGGGTAATTGTAGAATCTGTTGCTGCTCAATCCCTTGCCATCCTGTCAACGCTAATCTATGACCCTTGTTTTAGGGAAAAATATATCGAACCTTATCGGCAAGGTGCGATTTCCATGCACTCCGATATTTACGCCGACCAAATCGAAACTTGTTACCTTGAATTATTGGCTCAGTTTCAAGCCAGGGCAAATCTAGTCGTTCCCATCTTAATAGAAAATCGGGAAGTAGAAACCCAAGAGAATTATCCCATCCAAAATCCCCAATTGTGGGGGCTATTAATTGCCCATCACTGTTCGGAACCTCGGCAGTGGCAAACTTTGGAAATCGATTTACTCAAACAATTGGCAACTCAGGTAGGCATTGCAATTCAACAATCTACCTTGTTCCAGCAGACACAAATCGAACTTGCCGAACGCAGGCGGGCAGAACAGAAAATCCGCGAACAAGCAGCCCTGCTTGATGTTGCCACCGATGCTATTTTTGTGCGAGATCTGGAAGGCAAAATCTTATATTGGAACAAAGGTGCCGAGGATTTGTACGGCTGGCAGGTATCAGAAACTTTGGGAAAAAATGCCTTTCAGCTTTTATTCAAGCAAATTTCACCCCAACTCGAAGAATCGCTGACAAATATTATCGAGCAAGGCTCGTGGCAAGGTGAATTGCAGAAAGTAACAAAATCAGGAAAAGATGTTATAGTCGAAAGCCGCTGGACTCTCGTCGGCGACGAGGCAGGACAACCCAAATCTATCCTCATTGTTGACACTGACATCACCGAAAAAAAGCACCTAGAGCAACAGTTTCTCCGCGCTCAACGCCTGGAAAGTTTAGGCACTTTAGCAGGCGGCATTGCCCACGACCTCAACAATATGCTGACGCCAATTCTGCTATCGGCGCAATTGTTGAAACAAAGACTCGCCGACGCCCAATCTCAAAAATTATTTGATTTGATCGAAAACAATGCCAAACGCGGTGCCGATCTGGTCAAGCAAGTTTTATCTTTTGCACGGGGCGTAGAAGGCAAGCGCGTTCCCTTACAATTAGAACATTTACTATTAGAAATAGAGCAAATTATTAATAGAACATTTTCCAAATCAATCGCATTACATACAAATATACCAACTAACAAACTTTGGACGGTTAGCGGCGATGCTACCCAACTGCATCAGGTATTGATGAATCTCTGCGTTAATGCTCGCGATGCCATGCCCGATGGCGGTACTCTGGATCTGTCTGCGGAAAATATTTTGATTGATGAAAACTATGCTCGCATGAATCTAAATGCCCAAGTTGGCCCCTATGTAGTTATCACCATTTCAGATACAGGAGTTGGCATTCCTGAAGCACAATTAGAGCGCATTTTTGAACCTTTTTTCACGACTAAAGAAGTCGGCAAAGGCACTGGATTGGGACTTTCTACCGTCCTGGGCATTGTCAAAAGCCACGGCGGTTTTGTGAATGTCACCAGCGAGGTGAGACTTGGTAGCCAATTTAAAGTCTACTTACCAGCGGTGGCGGCAACGGTAACGCCGCCAACAGAAGACTTAAACCTGCCGCGAGGACAAGGCGAATTGATTCTGATCGTAGATGATGAAGCACCGATTCAGGAAGCGATCGCAGCCTCGTTAGAAGCCTACAATTACCGCGTGTTGACAGCTAGGGATGGACTGGAAGCGATCGCGCTTTTCGCCCGCTACCAAAATGAAATTAGCGTCGTGTTGATGGATATCATGATGCCCAATCTGGATGGAATCACCGCCATCCGTACCCTGCAAAAAATGAACCCCCAAGTCAAGATTATCGGTAGCAGCGGACTCGTCTCCAACGATAAGCTAACCGCAGCAGCTGGCGCTGGCGTGCAAGCATTTTTACAAAAGCCCTATACAGCAAAGGATTTATTGGCAGCTTTGGATTTAGCGATCAATGCTAACAGTTGATAGTTGATAGTTGATAGTTGATAGTTGATAGTTGATAGTTGATAG
>CAYXCW010000231.1:0-4816 GCA_964463555.1 uncultured bacterium | reverse complement strand
CAAGATGGCGAAGTCATTAGTTCTATTTCCCTATCTCCCTCAGCTCCCTCAGCTCAAGAAAGCTCAAGAAAGCTAGCGCGTGTACCTAGTGGGTATAAAAATTTGGGTTTTGGATAAATGAATAATCCCTCTTTTCAACCAAGAACTAGAAATCGCCTGCGCTGTATAGGTGACAACATTTCTTCCTAAAGTTTTGTGTTTATATTTAGGTAATTGCGGGCGAGCAAAAAAAATTCTTTGTGGTCTTTATAGGCTTTTGTTGCCTCAAAAAAAGATTTCCAGCATTCGTGAAGCCTTAATAAAGTTTGCTGACTAACTTTGGCTGGCAGGGCGTTATAATCAACTGTGCCAGTACAAAGTTTTTGCACTTGATAGTAATCGAGGTATTCTCCTGTGTTAATAAACTTTTGTCTGATTAAATAATTAGCGTAATTGAACAGATTTTTGGAGAGAAAGCACAAATTGTCTAGCTCTTGATAAAGCGAGTGGTGACGAGAGATAATATGCTTTTCGACTAGCTGCATACATCAAGACCGACAATTTGTGAATAAATTACCACAATTGTCTACTAATGTCTATAATTTGAGTTAAGTTTTATCATACTGAGTTTGCCAGCGCTTAAAAATCTCTTTCCCTTGAACAAAAATATGACTGAGAACGCTTTTGTTATATCTCGCCAATGGCTTGCAGAACACTTGAACGATCCGCAAGTAGTGGTTGTAGATTGTCGCTTTTCCCTTGACGATCCAGAACTTGGACAAAGACAATATCTCCAAAGTCACATTAGAGGCGCTTATTATCTCGATCTCAATCGCGATCTTTCCTCTCCTGTTGGGCGTCACGGGGGACGCCATCCCTTACCCAATCTAGCTGAATTAGCGGAAAAATTAGCCTCTATTGGGATTAATTCCCAAGAAACCTTAGTTATCGCCTACGATGATTCTCGCTTTGCCTTTGCCGCGCGTTTGTGGTGGCTGCTACGCTATATGGGACACGATCGAGTTGCGTTGCTTGATGCTGGTTTTGCGGGATGGCAAGCTGGGGGATATCCGGTGACAGATGCCCTGCCTACGCCCCTAGAACCGGGGATATTTGTACCGGACTTGCGATCGCATCTCCTAGTAGACATAGAAGCCGTAAAAGCCAGAAAAGACCTACCAGAGGTAATTTTAGTAGACTCGCGCGAACCAGAACGCTATCGCGGCGAACGAGAACCCATCGATCCGATTGCCGGACATATTCCTGGAGCAGTCAACTATCCTTGGAAAGATGTTACCGACTCTCAATCACAACTGCGCTCTCTAGCCGAACAACAACAACGCTGGGAAACCTTAAAAGATGCCAAAGAAATCATGGTTTATTGCGGTTCTGGTGTCACAGCTTGCGTCAATTTATTGTCATTAGAAATCGCTGGAATTCACACCGGCAAACTTTATGCAGGCAGTTGGAGCGATTGGTGTTCTTACCAGATTGGTAATGGGTAATTGGTAATAGGTAATTGGTAATGGGTAGGTTCTAAATGTAAGAGCAGAACAAATTTGTTTGATCCACAGTACTTACGGAAGGGCGTTCCTAGAAACCCGGTTTTTTCGCAGATATCTCTTGAAAAATCAACAATTTTTTAGAGAAACCCGGTTTATAGGCGTAATATCATGTCCGGTAGCATCGGTAGTTGAGCCGGGGCGGGTTTAATAAAATACTCGTGATTCCACAGCATGGCTGGTAAAACCCGCCCCTACTCCCGTCAAAAATTATACACAACCTAAGCTAACGGACATCATATAATTCCTGACTCACAGGATTTCTATCAAATCCGCAGCCAACAAATTGGAGTTGCTCCCAATTACCAATTACCCATTACCAATTACCAATTACCCATTACCCATTAATAAATCGGAAAATTCACGCTGTAAGTGATGCTGAAGAATAAACTATCAAAATCAATGAACGACTCGGAAGAACCCCCAATAGTCGTGCCACCTGAGAAACTAATCTGGCTATCGCGCAAGGCGCCGTAAGTTATGCGACCCATAATGCGATGATACTGGTCATAGCGATCGCGCGCGGTAAAATCCGAACGCTCAAACTGATAGTCCATTGCAACTTGCAAGTTGGTTTGCAAAGAATAGCTCAAAGATAGGTACAAAGAGTTGATAATCCGACTGCGGCTATCCGGATCGGCAAAACTGACGCGAAAATCGTAGTAGCTATTCAGCCTTAGCCGTTGCGTTAACCGATCTTGTCGCGACAACGACAGGTAAGCCATATGCTCGTTTAAAAAGCGATCGCCAACCTCAGCGCGATAAAACCGTTGATTAGTCCAACCAATTTCACCGAACATTTGACGGCTGAGGCGTTGGCTGATACCCGTTCTAAACCTTAACAGATTGTAATTAAACTGCGGCTCTCTAATGTAACGAATCAAACTACCTTCAATCGAGGGGGTTAAATAAGTATTCCGTCCGATTTGGGGCACCGCCCACAGCGTTAAACTCGGATAAATCAGACTATCACCCACCGGATCGACGCTGGAAAATACATTACTCGTTTGGAAATAGCTGATCCGAGGCAGCAGGTTTAATACTGGTGTTCTTTGACGCGGCGGTGCAGGTGGCGGTGGTTTGGGTGACGGTACGGGTGGGGGTAAGTCCTGTTGTCGCAGGCGCAAAATCCCCAGATCCGGATCGCCATTGATCTGTTCCGTCTCCGATTCATCTTCTGCCTGTTTAGATTGAGACTCAGCTGCTATTGGCTCTGGTTGTGGAGTGCGATCGCGCAGCGAGTTGCTTGGCAACGTATCCCTGTCCTCTGTTTCAAGCAGCAAATCTGCGGCTCCTCTATGGGGAAAACCTTCCAAATCGTTCGCTGTTGGCAATTGGTAACCTTCAACAGTTTCCTGAGAATTTTGTAAAGGGGTTGCTTGTTGCTGGTTAATAGATTGAGCGCTGAGCGAGTGAAGATTGCCTTGGGCATCTAACAAGACACCATTCCAGGGATTCGTATCGCTTGCTTGCCCTAGATCTTCTAAGAGTGGGGCTTGATGGCGTGGCTGCCCTAAGCTAGCAGCGAGGGAGGCGATCGCTGACTCAGATAAACTAACCTCAGAGGAAATTACCGTTTGATCGGGCGTTTTATCTGCAACTGCCAGTAATTCGGTATCCTTTCCCCAACTAGCAGCCGCAGCACTCAATCGACTAAAAAACAAAGCTTCTCCACTGACAGCCAACACTATCCAGCCAGCGAGATATATCCAACGTAGTCGTTGAAGTTTTACACCCAGTTGGTTGCGAAACAGCATTTGGTCGCCTACTCACACTCCCCATTAGTTAAATCTTCACCACTGTACAGGATGCGTATCCTCCCTGTCATCGACTCTGGCATAGATTGCCGTTTCCTTCATCTAGGCTCTCTGGTTTAAAAATTTGTTAATTTCTCAACGCTAAATCAGCGTTTTTACTATATCCCTTTCAGCTTCACCAGCAAAATCAAAGTATTTTTACGGAAATATGGGGGATATCCCCAGTGTCGATATAGCAAAATAAAGGCTATCTTGGAAGTGTAGTAGCACAAAATGCTAGCTTGCATTAAATAGCGATGAGTCGCAAGTTAGTCATACTCTTAACCCTGATGTTGTGGAGCGCGATGACCCTGCCCTTTTCTGAACGGGCTAACGGTCAAACTCCTCTAACTAGGGCTATTATTCAGCAATTACGCAACATTGTTCGGATTGTGCCCAAAAATCAACAGGGGCGTCCCGCGCGGTTATCAGAGCCGCTCGCTCCTGAAGATTCTGTGGCAACTGGGAGAGCCTCCCTAGCCGAATTGCGCTTCAACGATGGCTCTTTAGCCCGAATCGGCGAACAGGCAGTATTTCAGTTCTTACCGAACACGCGCAACTTGCGATTGAATAATGGCACCGTCCTATTACTAATACCACCTGGACGCGGCTCAACGCGGGTGCGGACGCCCAACGCAGCTGCTGGGATTCGTGGTTCGGCTTTATTCGTGCGCTACATACCAGAAACTCAAACCACGCTGGTAGGAGCCTTAACCGATAGCAATATTGAAGTATCTAATCAAAATGCTTCCCAACGCCAGGGTTTGCAAGCTGGACAGTTAGCAGTAATTGTAAGGGATAGAATTGAGCGCGTATATGAGTTCGATCTGAGAACTTTTTACGAAACCAGCGATCTGGTGAGAGGATTAAACCTGACAGAGTCGGGTACGAAGACAAATCCCGATCCAGCGATCGCAGCAGTTCAAGCTGAAACGACTACCGCTGTACGGGCACAGGCTCCCATCCCCAGCGAAGCCGCAATTGAAAATCCGGCTTTTGTCCAAATGCCTCCAGGTTCCGGATCTGAACCTCCCTCAGTTAATCCCAATCCAGATCCGCCCGCTCCCAATCCACCTACAGTTGACAATCCCCTACAAGTTGCACCCCCGATAGAAGGCGGGCAAATTCAGAGAGAACTACAAAACAACATACAGCCGCCACCGAACCCAGGTGTGAGCGAACCGGCACCGCCACCACCACCGCCACCGAACCCAGGTGTGAGCGAACCGGCACCGCCACCACCACCGAACCCAGGTGTGAGCGAACCGGCACCGCCACCACCACCACCACCGAACCCAGGTGTGAGCGAACCGGCACCGCCACCACCACCACCACCGAACCCAGGTGTGAGCGAACCGGCACCGCCACCACCACCACCTAATCCAGGTGTGAGCGAACCGGCACCACCACCACCACCACCTAATCCAGGTGTGAGCGAACCGGCACCGCCACCACCACCACCTAATCCAGGTGTGAGCG
>CAYXCW010000230.1:0-5063 GCA_964463555.1 uncultured bacterium | reverse complement strand
GATCGACACCTACCGAAAAAGCCCCCCTTGGCAAGGGGGTTGGGGGGATCGATACCTACCGAAAAAGCCCCCCTTGGCAAGGGGGGTTGGGGGGATCAAAACCTGCCGAAAAAGCCCCCCTTGGCAAGGGGGGGATGGGGGGATCAAAACCTGCCGAAAAAGCAAGTACAAATAAGGAATTAAAGATGCAACCAGGTAGATTAATTGTATTAACAGGGCCAAGTGGTGTGGGTAAAGGAACTTTATTGCGAAGTCTCCTGCAACGCCATCCGGAATTATACTTTTCTGTATCTGCTACTACGCGCGCCCCTCGGGCGGGAGAAATTGACGGAAAGCATTATTATTTCACCAGCCGCGATCGCTTTCAGCAGATGATTCAAAATGGCGAATTATTAGAATGGGCTGAATTTGCCGGAAATTGTTACGGCACCCCCAGAAAGGCTGTAGAAGCACAAATTACTCAGGGACAATCGGTAATTTTAGAAATAGAATTAGAAGGCGCTAGACAAATTAAACAAACTTTTCCTAGCGCCTTGAGAATTTTTATTTTACCGCCAAGCGAAGCTGAATTAGAGCGGCGAATTCGCAGTCGGGGGACTGATAGTGAGGAAGCGATCGCTCGTCGTCTCCGTCGTGCTAAAGAAGAAATTGCCGCTGCTAATGAATTTGATATCCAGATTGTCAATGACGATTTGGGGAACACACTAGACCGCCTGGAAGCGGCAATATTTGCCACCATTTAGAGGTTGAAAACTGTTGCAGCACTGACGCCAAGAAATCAGGTTTCTCTGAAAAATTGCGGATATACGCAGAAACTCGGTTTCTAGGATCGTCGTGGTTTAACAGTTACCAACCTCAAAGAATTTTAGCCGCCAAAACTGCCGAAAGCTTGGAATACTCCAGACTTGAAGGCTAAGTAAACTACGTAAGCGAACGCTGCACCGCCAATGCCGCCCACGAGGAAACCACTGGAGAAATCAGTCCAGCCTTCCTGGGTTGAGAATGTAGCGGGGGCTTCGGGTAACGGGGTTACTGTCAAAGGTTTTGGTGGATTGCTATTTGCGTACAACGACATCGCCAAGGACGCAATTACAACCAACAAAATGGCTTCAATTAAACCCACGATATCTGCCACTTTGGAAAGGCGGAATTGACTCGTATAGGCAAATGGGCCAAACAGCCAATACCCGTGAGCCATACCAATTTCCAAACCGCGACGCAGGGGCGATAAACCCTTGCGATAGGCAGGCAGGTTACTCAGGAAAGCTTTGGTGAAACCCGAACCATTGATCGGTGTGACTAAATTTCCGATTTGGGGATCTCCAGCAGCGTAAACCACTTCACGATTTCTTGGATCGCTCATAATTGCTATTTAGTGCAGGTTTTGGCTTTATTTTATAGTGATAGGTACACTTCTTCCACCAGCTTTCCCGTTGCCGTTAAAAAACTTAATTATTTACAAACATGCCAAAAGATGATTAAAATATACGACCCAAACTTGCTTGGCGATCGCATAACTTTTTGAGCCTGAGTAAATATGTCTTTGGTGGTAAGCTAACGCGCAGCTAATTTGTATATTTCTAATATCGGGATAAAACTGCCAATCCCTCTCCCTGGCTACCCCAGCTCCCCCAGCTCCCCCAGCTCCCCATGTACAAATTAAATGCGTAACAGCTTAATTATTCTTGGGGTTGTGAAATTGATGAAACTTGCGATCGCTACCCGCTTTGGTTCGAGATGCGATCGCAAGCTTCATCACCTACTCAATCTCACGCTTGCCAGATTTGCAATTGCCCTCAGTCAGGACAATCTCAAATCCATCTAACTTTTATGGCATCGGGTGGAAAAGTAGATCTGGGAAAAAGCGATTAAATTCAATCAAAATTCCAGCGGTAACGATCATCCAAGCAGTAGCCAAAACAGGGGCTGTCGAAAGATACCTGAGTAAATCTTTCATGAAATTTTCCTCCTCGTGATAGTCTCAACCTAAACTAGCGGGGCGAAACTGGGATTTCGCTATCTTTAGCAGTCAATTTACCCGTGGTCAGTTCTCCAACTGCTGCCAAAGGCCATGCAAAGCCGGTCAGCATCTTGGAAATAGCCAAAGGTACATCGATGATGATTTCCTTTTCTTCGGGACTCTTTTCTTTCTTAATCGCTTGCAGATAAGAGCGACCTACCCAACCAATCCAACCAGCGATGTAAAGGAACAGAACGCTAGGAATCAGAAAATCACCAGCTCGGTCTAAGCTGCCATCCACGATCAGGTGGGGCAACCCTTCGGGGCCGCACATCGCCTGAGAATAACGCTCAAAGCGCTTCCTGCCAGACTCTGGGTCTGCGGTCGTGTTGCGCGCGGTTTTAGCCCGCTCCAGGAAAGCAGGGGAGTCCTTGCAAGGTACTAGAACTGCCGATTCTTGAGCAGACGCCGTGGGAGCAAAACTAAACCAGAGACAGACTGCTACAACTAAAGCCAACAATCGTCGCATGGATTGTTTCCTTGTGTTACAAAACAATAAATTTTTCGCCGAAAAAGCCGAGAACGTTTGTTACATTCAAAATGGCTGAACTAGGAAGCCATGATACTCTTGCCGGGATTCCCAGTAAAGTTCGAGCTAATAAAAGTTAAAGTTTCTCAAAGTCCCCCTCACATCCAGGAAAAGCTTGTAATGGCGACGGTGCTAGCGATAGAAACAAGTTGTGATGAAACTGCCGTGGCGATTGTTAACAATCGTGAAGTAAAAAGCAGCGTCATCGCGTCTCAAATTCCCGTTCACCAACAGTACGGCGGCGTGGTGCCGGAAGTAGCTTCGCGGCAACATTTAGAAACAATCAATCAGGCGATCGCACAAGCCCTAGAAAAATCTCAGACCAATTGGTCCGAAATTGACGGCATCGCCGCCACCTGCGCCCCCGGTTTAGTAGGCTCGCTCCTGGTAGGGCTAACAGCAGCCAAAACCCTCGCTCTCGTCCATCAGAAGCCCTTTATCGGCGTTCACCACTTGGAAGGACATATTTACGCCTCTTACCTCTCTGAACCAGATTTACAGCCCCCCTTCCTCTGCCTGCTCGTTTCTGGCGGACACACGAGCTTGATTTATGTCAAAGATTGTGGTATATACGAAACCCTCGGACAAACTCGCGATGACGCCGCCGGGGAAGCTTTTGATAAAGTGGCAAGGTTGTTGAATTTGGGTTATCCTGGTGGCCCAGTCATCGACAGACTGGCAAAACAAGGAAATCCCGCAGCATTTGCCCTGCCGGAAGGAAAGGTTTCCTTGCCCAATGGGGGATATCATCCCTACGATTCGAGTTTTAGCGGTTTAAAGACAGCCGTACTGCGACTGGTGCAGAAATTGCAGCAAGAAAGGATTGAACCCTTGCCGGTGAACGACATCGCCGCCAGCTTTCAAGACACCGTGGCGCGCAGCCTCGCCAAACGCGCCGTAGCTTGTGCTTTAGATTATGGATTGAATGCGATCGCTATCGGCGGTGGTGTCGCAGCTAACAGCGGACTCCGCCAGCACCTACAAGCCGCCGCAGTTAAGCATAACCTGCGCGTGATGTTTCCTCCCTTGAAATATTGCACCGATAACGCCGCGATGATTGGTTGTGCCGCCGCCGACCATTTAAGCCGGGGACACACTTCCTCGTTAACATTAGGCGTGCAGTCAAGGCTGGCAATTACCGACGCGATGCAGCTTTATTCGCTAGGTGTTAGGGGTTAGGTGTTAGGGGTTAGGGGTGGGAGCTGCAAGCAAGATTCTAGACACCCCTTGACATTGTTTCCGAAATGGGGAAGTATTGAGGCGTAGTCTATACTGACAACGATATGGATGCATCAAGCGTGACTATTTCGATAGGAGATGCTGCTAAAGAGCTTGGCATCTCAACAAAGACATTAAGGAGGTGGGCAGACTCAGGAAAGATTCGTTCAGAGCGCTCACCTTCGGGACAGAGAAGATTTTATCTGGCTGACATCAAGCGTATTACACCACGAGATTTGAAGCAGCTAGACGACCGTACAACCATTAATTACGCCAGAGTTTCAAGTCATGACCAGAAAGAAGACTTAGTGCGTCAAGCGCAAGTATTAGAGGCATTTAGTGCGGCTAATGGTTGGCAGTTTGAAACCATTCAAGACTTGGGAAGTGGTTTGAACTACCAGAAAAAAGGACTCCAAAAGCTACTCAAGCGCATCATGCAAGGTGATGTTGCCAGACTGGTGCTGACGCATAAAGATAGATTGCTGAGATTTGGTGCAGAGCTTGTGTTTGCAATGTGCGAGGAGTTTGAAACCGAGGTGGTCATTATCAACAAGTCCAATGAAGAAGTGACTTTTGAGCAAGAATTAGTCCAGGATATGATTGAACTCATTACAGTTTTCTCAGCACGTTTGTATGGCTCTAGAAGTAAGAAGAACAAAAAATTGATTGACGGCATGGCAGCAGTTGTAAATGAGGTGAAATAGATGCCAACTCTCACGTATGTTAAAGGATTGCCGACTCCGGCAGAAGAATTAAATAGCTTAGGACTCACAGAGCTTGAAATGTTCTTGACTGCTTATAGTCCGGTATTCCGCAAGGCAGCGTGCGAGACAGCCAACCATATTTTGACTGGAGATCGGTTTAACAAGTCTAATTGGAATACTCATTTACAAACGACTTACGGTATTTCAAAACGCCATGCCAATGGTGTAATCAGTTATGCTAAAAGTGTGGTTGATGCATCAAAAGAACATCGTAAACGCCATATCAAGACTTTATTCGGCAAGCTTAAATCTGTCAACTCTTGGATTAGCAGATCCGATAAGAAGCTGGCAGATTCGCAAAAGTTTTACTCTAAGAAGAATTGGCAAAACTCCAAAATAAAGGAAGGTAAACCGCTAACTTCCCCTTGTCCAATTTTGTCTACTTTTAGGTAACTTTGTTCAAGTTTTTAGCAGCGGCAGAGTAAACAAGGAAGACAAGGGAGACAAGGGAGACAAGGGAGACAAGGGAGACAAGGAAGACAAGGGAGACAAGGAAGACAAGGGAGACAAGGAAGACAAGGGAGACAAGGAA
>CAYXCW010000229.1:0-5147 GCA_964463555.1 uncultured bacterium | reverse complement strand
TCCCCCTTAAAAAGGGGGGAACCGGATTCTTAGTCCCCCTTAAAAAGGGGGGAACTGGATTCTTAGTCCCCCTTAAAAAGGGGGGAACCAGATTCTTAGTCCCCCTTTTTAAGGGGGATTTAGGGGGATCTAAAATGCTTGACCTCATAACTCGCAACTTGAGTTAAGCTATGACTTACGCGCGCCGAGGCCATCACCTTGCTTTCTTCATAGATGTCTAGTTTCTCAACCAACGATTTTTCATACAAATCCTGATGGGTGCGCGTAAGTCCTATAAGCACATCGATCAAACCGCTTAAAACGGGTTATTAGCTGCGATTCTCCTGACGGGGACACTGCGGGAACCAATTACTGAGGGCAATCTGTTTCGGATTGTCCTCATTTCGCTACTTGCAGCCTTATCTCGATCACAGGTTGCCTCTTATGTCAAGGTTTGCTCAATAAAAGTTTGCAATTTTGGTAATTACTTGTTAGATTGCGCTTAAAGTCATCCAGGTTAGAAATAGCAATGAATGGTTTGCTTGGTTTAATTCCAACGCCTCCACCTTTGAAGGCGCGATCGCTGGTTTATGACTTGAAAACGCGACTCGACTGGGGCGATCCGGCGCTGACGATTGTGGATGTGCGCGATCGCGCAGATTTCCACATCAGTCACATTACCGGCGCGATTCCGATGCCGATGAATGAATTAGTTGAACGTGCGTTGTCAAGTCTGGAATTGATGAGGGATATTTACGTTTACGGCGATACTGACGAAGAATCAGCCGCAGCAGCAACCAAGCTGCGCCAAGCTGGATATCTCAACGTATCTGAACTCAAAGGTGGTCTTCCAGCTTGGAAAGCATTCGGTTATCCAGTCGATACGGTTGTTACGGCTACTGTATTTTAAACCGGGGTCTTCTACTAATTTCTGTAATGATTGTTACTCAAGTGAAAATTGGTAATTGGTAATGGGTAATGGGTAATTGGTAATTGGTGAAAATATAAAAATCCCATTACCAATTACCCATTTTAGAACGGGGTATTCTACTAATTTCTGTAACGAGCGATACTCAAGTGAACATATAAAAATCCCATTACCAATTACCAATTACCAATTACCCATTACCTAATTAATGTTCAAAAATATCTTTATATTGCAGTAAATCCAAGGAAACTATTACTGGCAAACATTGAAAGCACTGCTGGGCGAGTTCCCATCTTTCCTCGCGTTTTAACATTTGAATTAACTTTTTTTGTACGCTGATTAAGTAGCGAACATCGTTGGCGGCGTAGCGGAGTTGTTCGTCTGAAAGATTGACTGGATTTCCCCAATCGGAACTTTGAGCAGATTTATCCAATTCTACTTTTTCTAACTCTTGGACGACTTCTTTTAAACCGTGGCGTGGGGTGTAGGTTCTGGCTAATTTACTGGCTAATTTGGTGCAGAATATCGGTGCAACTTCAATTCCCAAATGATGGCGTAACATGGCAACATCAAAGCGGGCGAAGTGAAATATTTTTTCCACGCCTGTTGCTTCCATTAATTGCTTTAAATTTGGGGCTGCAGTTTGTCCTTTGGCGATGCGAATTGCCGTTACTTTGCCTTGCGGATCGCACAGTTGAACTAGGCACAAGCGATCGCGTATCGGTAACAGTCCCATTGTTTCCGTATCGACTGCGATCGCATCACTTTGCAGATACCCAGATAATACCTCATCGGGAATATCGCGATCGCATACTTGAAAATTGTCAGAAGATTCCATATTTTGCACGACGGATAAATATTTGGCTGAAATAATACCGACCTTGGGGAGTTTTGACCACGCCGATGCCGGTGACATCGAAATCCCCTACAATATTTTTGTGGTGACCGGGACTGTTTAACCAACCTTCAACAGCTTGATCTACCGGCTTACGATATCCTTGGTTATAAGCTAAGTTTTCCCCAGCACTGCGATAGGGAATTGATTTTGCGATCGCATCGACTCGCTTTTCAAATCCATCGTGGCTAAATGTTGCTTTCCCGCTTGCCATTGCCTGACTGTGTAACCTTGCCTGTTCGCTAATCCGCGGATCTAAGGTCAAAGGCGGTAAATTTTGCGACTGGCGATACTTGTTGATTTTGGCGTGGATTTCTGCTTCCAAGGCAGCATAGCGACTTGTATTAGGCTTTTTATTGGGATTTTTTGGCGGAGGGACTGAGGCAATCGGTGTTGCCGGTGTGACTAAAATATCTTTTGCCCCGCTGACAACAGAATCGCATCCGCTGGTGAAAGCTAAAAGTAAAAAGTAAAAAGGAAAAAACCCCACCCGCCCGGGAATAAATTTGTCACGGAAAAATCCCACACCCCGCCCGGAAATAAATTTCCGGGCTAATAGCCCAAGTCCACTAAAGTGGACTGACTGCATAAATTCAGTCCTCTTTAGAGGACTTTCGCTATTAGCCAGGGAATTTATTCCCTGGCGGGCTATGCCTTGGCGGGTAATCTCCTGGCGGGCTATGCCTTGGCGGGTAATAGAACTACTGCAATGTTTCATTTGAGAGAAAAGAAATGTATCGCCTCTGCCCCTCTATCTAAGATTGCTGGTTAAAGAATTTAGCCACAGTTTGCACGTCTTTATCGCCGCGTCCAGAACAATTGATGACGATGCGAGGACTACCTGCGAGTTGGGGACAGAGAGTTTCTAGATATGCGATCGCGTGCGCTGTTTCCAATGCCGGTATAATTCCTTCCAATCGGGAAAGACGCTCCAAAGCTGCTAAAGCTTCTTTATCCGTAATGCTGTAATATTCAGCTCGCCCGATATCCTTAAAATAACTATGTTCTGGCCCTACCCCAGGATAGTCAAGCCCAGCACTAATAGAATGGGGTTCTACTACCTGACCTTCTTCATCTTGCAACAAATAGCTCATCGCCCCATGCAAAACGCCGACTCTTCCTTTAGTTAAGGTTGCCGCATGTTTGCCCGTATCGACACCTTCACCTGCTGCTTCGATGCCAATTAAACGCACCGCAGATTCGTTAACAAATTCGTGGAACAATCCCATTGCATTCGAGCCGCCGCCGACGCAAGCTAATAGAATATCCGGTAAACCGTTCCATTTTTCTTGTGCTTGGGCGCGCGTTTCCTTACCAATAATTGCTTGAAAATCGCGCACTATCATCGGATAAGGATGCGGCCCCGCTACCGACCCTAAAATATAGTGAGTCGATTCTACATTCGTTACCCAATCTCGAATTGCTTCTGAAGTCGCATCTTTGAGCGTACCCGTTCCAGATGCTACAGGTCGAACTTCCGCCCCCATCAAGCGCATCCGAAACACGTTTAAAGCTTGACGTTCCATATCGTGAACGCCCATATAGATAACGCAGTTTAACCCAAACCGGGCGCACACCGTAGCCGTCGCCA
This sequence comes from uncultured bacterium, assembly GCA_964463555.1. GTDB lineage: Bacteria > Cyanobacteriota > Cyanobacteriia > Cyanobacteriales > Aerosakkonemataceae > Microseira. The sequence continues at coordinate 1,754 of CAYXCW010000229.1, read as the reverse complement.
CGCCGTGCTGACCTGCACCCGTTTCGGCGATAATCCGCTGTTTTCCCATGCGTTTCGCCAGCAAAACCTGCCCCAAGGCGTTATTAATCTTATGCGCGCCCGTGTGGTTCAAATCTTCCCGTTTCAGATAAATTTGCGGCCCAGTGCCATCAGCGCGGGTATAATGTGCCGTTAACCGTTCGGCGAAATACAAAGGCGTCGGGCGTCCAACATAGTCCCGCAGCAGATATTGCAATTCTTCTTGAAACGCCGGATCGTGGACGTACTGCTCAAAAGCCGCTTCGAGTTCGCTCAACGCTGGCATGAGCGTTTCGGGTACGTACTTACCCCCGAAGCGTCCAAACCGTCCCAAAGCGTCTGGACGTTGTTCTTTTGCGTTTTGAGTGGGAAGGGAACCCGAAGGCAGAGGCGTCGTAGTCACAAGCTTTTGTCGCAATTGTTAAAAGGCATTTTATATAGTAACATCCATAGTCAGATTTGAGATTTTAGATTTTAGATTTTAGTGGTAGGGTGCGTTAGCAAGCAGAGTACGGCACCATCATTTAAAATTATCTGGGTGAGAATTATGGGTTTACTGCTCTAATACTCCTCACACACTCAAAACCAGTTCTCAACCCAGATTTGATTTCAGATTGAAGATTTCAGATTTCAGATTTTTAGTGTTTTTTTCAATTACCCACAATCAAATCTGAAATCTCAAATCTCAAATCTAAAATTCTTAAATGATTCCCTGACCTTTAGGGCGCTTGTCTTCGGTCATTGTTAACTTGCCTTCTTCACTTTCGCGCAAGTTACTCATTACGCTTTCGCGCTCGGCTTTTTCAGCTTCTTCTTTTGCCCTGGCGTCTCCGGGTACTTCGTAATACATTTCCGGTTCGATGGCAAAGTTATCGATCAAACCTTCTTTATCTACTGTATAACCCCCCGTTGTATCGATGCTTTCGTCATCGGTTTGATCGTCGGTTGCGGCTTCTTCATCTCTTTCTTGTGAAGGGATGGTGCGAAATGTTTCGTGTTCGCGATCCATCCGCGCTCCGGTTTCAGCCGGAATAATATGGGGATCGTATTGAGGTTCGGAGTTATTTACACCAACTTCGGGCTTATTTTCAATCTTTTGGTTATCCACGATCTTGTTCCTGTTAAATTCTAACTGAACAATAGTTTAAAATTATTAAAATTTAATTTCCTACTATCTTTAGTGAGATTATTGGTTTAAAATAAATAGTACTATCGATAGATAGATCGATTTTCGCTCCCTCGAAAGGAAGAGCGGGAGGGATGCGATCGCTCTGTCGCGGTAAAATATCCTATCGACCCATCCATCGAAGTTGTTATGGCTGCTTCTAAGCGCAAGTCCTCCGACGCCAACACCCCAGGGGAAAACCGCGTCATTTACTCGGAATTCGGCAATGCCGACAACTCGGCTGCTTTAGAAAGAGGCGTTCCCGATTTGCCTCCACAGCAGCAGAATCTAAGAGTACAAGCATCGAGTAAAGGTCGCAAGGGCAAAACCGTGACGGTAATTAGCGGTTTTCAGCACAAAGAAGAAACTTTAGAAGCTTTGCTGAAACAACTTAAAACTCAATGTGGTGCTGGCGGTACAGTTAAAGAAAATACGATTGAAATTCAAGGCGAACACAAGCAAAAGTTAATTCAAGTTTTAACTGGGCTAGGTTATAAAGCTAAAATTAGCGGCGGGTAATTGCTAATTGCTAATTGCTAATTGCTAATTGCTAATTGCTAATTGCTAATTG
>CAYXCW010000228.1:0-5264 GCA_964463555.1 uncultured bacterium | reverse complement strand
ACCTACCCGATAAACAGCCCCCAAATAAATTTGGGGCTGAAAGCTTAAGTTAGCTTTAGCTAACTATAATCAAGGTTTTAACCCGTTTCAACGGGTTGCCTGCTTTGTGATGTGAAATTTATTTCTGTTGGCTCAGTGCAAGATGTGAGTAGACTCAGATCTTGCACCTACCCGATAAACAGCCCCCAAATAAATTTGGGGCTGAAAGCTTAAGTTAGCTTTAGCTAACTATAATCAAGGTTTTAACCCGTTTCAACGGGTTTTAGCTAAAAGCTGCGAAATTTATTTCTCGGCTTGGTGCAACATGTGAGCAGACAAACTTAATCTTTGCAAACAGAATTAATTACAGAAAAAAAGAGAGAGTTGGACGTAAGCCGGGTTCTGTTCTGTTTGGTTGCGCTGCAACCAAACAGGGCGGTTATCTATCTGGGACGCCTGTTACCAGACGCCTCTTGCGGTTCTTAGGGGCAAGCCCCTACAACGGAACGGGGAAAAGACCAACCGTTGTTCCTCCGACCTTGCTCCCAACCGGGGTTTACCGAGCCAGCGCCTCTCGACGCTGCTGGTGCGCTCTTACCGACACCTTTGCACCCTTACCGGGAATGGGTAATTGGTAATTGGTAATTGGTAATTGGTGTTGTTTGCCGATTCTCGATTACCCATTAGCCATTAGCTATTCCCGGCGGTATGTTTCTGTGGCACTATCCTCGCGATCGCTCGCACTGGGAGTTACCCAGCAAGTTTGGTCTTTCGGGAGCCCGGACTTTCCTCAGACTGGCGCTAAGCCAGTCCGCAACCACCTGCACCTACTCTCTCACATCTAGTGTAGTCTTTGTGGCAGCCGTTAATCGTCCTTGAGTGTAGAATAATCCTCAAACCAGCCGCGTCGCCAGAAAAAGACAACTAAACCAGCAGCCGTCGCTATCATCACTGCCAAACAAAGGGGATATCCCCAATACCAATTTAGTTCTGGCATATTCCAGGGAGATGTTTCGGTATTAAAATTCATTCCGTAGACACCGGCAATAAACGTAAGCGGGATAAAAATAGATGAAATCACAGTTAGCAACTTCATAATTTCGTTCATTTTGTTGCTAATCGAAGATAAGTAAACATCCATCAAACCTGAACTGAGTTCGCGATAAGTTTCGACAATATCCATCACTTGAACGGCGTGATCGTAGCAGTCTCGCAGATAAATTCGCACTTCAGGGCCGATCAAATCGCTACTATCGCGGATCAGGGAATTAAGCGCATCTCGCTGGGGCCAAATAGCGCGGCGCAGCGCTAGCAATTCTCGCCGAATTAGATAGATTTTTTCTAAAGTGCGCTTGGTGGGTTGGGTGACGACTTCATCTTCTAACTCATCGATGTGTTCGCCGTAAGCTTCCAGCACGGGGAAATAACCATCGATGATAGAATCAATCAGAGTGTAGGCGAGATAATCTGGGCCGCGCTTGCGGATAGCGCCTTTGTCGTGACGGATGCGATCGCGCACGGGTTGAAAGCAATCTTGCTCGGGTTCTTCCTGCACCGTGAGCAAATAATGTTTTCCCAATACAAAACTCACTTGCTCGCTGTGGAAGCCAATGCCTTTTTCTTTTGGGATCACCATCCGCGCAATAATCACGAGTTGATCTTCGTGATCCTCTACTTTTGGTCGCTGCGGTACGTTGACCACATCTTCCAAAACCAGGGGATGCAAATCAAACACTTTCTCCATTTGCCGCCAAGTTCTTTCGTTTCCTAACCCCAGCACATCCACCCAAGAAACCGACTCGCTATCTAAGTAGGGGGCGCAAGCTTCAGGGGAATCAAGTACAACTCGACTGGCTTTGGTTTCGTTGTAGTCAATTAACACAATTGTCGGAGGTAAGGCATCTTCCTCCAGATCTAGCGTCCCCGGTATTGTCCCCGGTTCGTCGTAGTATTCAACAAAGTCGTCAGCGGCTGACTCTTCTTCTTCCTCCTCCACTTGCGGTTCTACAGCTAAGTCTGAAGCTGGGTATCTTCTTTCCATCATGCTAATTTACCTCGCTTTTTTACAGGCACAAGAAGAACAAGAAACTAATTTATAGCGCGGCAATTGAAAAATGGTATAAGCCATGTATTGCAAGCGTTTCTGCCATTTGTATTGAATGGTTCGAGTAACGACGCCGCGAAGAAGAGAGTACAAGCATTGTTATATTTCAAGGTTAAATTTTTGGAAAGTCAATATAGGGGAGCATAAAAAAGCAGCTTGTCGCATCGACAAACTGCTTTACTGATTATTCCCTAACCAGCGACTGGGCTAAACTATTTTCTTTTAGCTGGCGGGAGGCGTGAGCCTCCTAGACTGCGTTCCCAGGTGGAACCTGGCAACGAGAGGGCTACATCATGCCGCCCATGCCACCCATGCCGCCCATGCCACCCATGCCGCCCATGCCGCCCATGTCGGGGGCACCACCAGCGGGTTTCTTCTGGGGTTTTTCTACGACTAGCGCTTCGGTGGTTAATACCATCGCGGCGATCGATGCAGCGTTTTGCAATGCGAAGCGCACGACTTTGGCGGGGTCGATGATACCGGCGGCAATCAGGTCTTCAAATGCGCCGGTGAGGGCGTTGTAGCCGACGTTGAATTCGGCTTCCCGCACTCGTTCGACGATGACGGAACCTTCGGCACCGGCGTTATCGGCTATTTGGCGCAGGGGTGCGTCAAGACTGCGGGCGACGATATCGGCTCCGAGTTTTTCTTCCTCGTTCAGGCTATTCTTAATCTCGTCGATTTTCTTGGTCAGGTGAATCAAGGTGACGCCGCCGCCGGGAACAATGCCTTCATCTACGGCTGCTTTGGTGGCGTTGAGGGCGTCTTCAATTCGCAATTTGCGGTCTTTGAGTTCGGTTTCCGTCGCCGCGCCTACTTTAATTACGGCAACGCCGCCTGCTAGTTTGGCGATGCGTTCGGCGAGCTTTTCTTTATCGTATTCTGAGTCGGTTTCGGCTAGTTGCTTGCGAATTTGGGCGATCCGCTTTTGTACGTCTTCTTTTGCACCCTCATCGGCGACGATGATGGTGTTTTCTTTATCAATCGTGACTTTGCGGGCAACTCCCAGCATTTCCAGGGAGGCGGTATCCAAGCTTAAGCCGACTTCTTCCGAAATTAGCTGTCCGCCTGTGAGGACGGCGATATCTTGCAACATCGCTTTGCGGCGATCGCCAAAACTGGGTGCTTTAATCGCGGCGACGCTTAAAACGCCTCTGGCTTTATTGACTACCAGCGTCGCCAGGGCTTCCCCATCGATATCTTCGGCAATAATGAACAATGGTTTGCCTAAACGGGCAACTTTTTCCAGAACTGGGATTAAATCCTGGATGGCGCTAATTTTTTTGTCTGTAATTAGCAGGCGGACATCTTCGTATTCCACCGTCATGCGATCGCTGTTGGTGACGAAGTAGGGGGAAAGATAGCCGCGATCGATTTGCATCCCCTCGACGACTTCGAGTTCGGTGGTGAGAGATTTGGACTCTTCAACGGTAATCACGCCGTCTTTGGTCACTTTGTCCATTGCTTCGGCAATCATCGCGCCGACTTCTTCGTCGTTACCAGAAGAAACCGTGGCGACTTGCGCGATCGCTCCCCCTTCCACGGGTTTCGCTACTGCCTCTATTTCTTTAATCAACGCCGCGACGGTTTTATCAATCCCGTGGCGCAGCGCCACCGGATTCGCACCCGCCGCTACATTCTTCAATCCTTCCCGAATCATCGCTTGCGCCAGGATTGTCGCCGTCGTCGTGCCATCCCCAGCATTGTCTTTCGTCTTGGATGCCACTTCCCGCACTAGCTGCGCGCCGGTATTTTCTAAAGGATCTTCTAATTCAATTTGTCTGGCAATAGTGATACCATCGTTGACGATTTGGGGGGCGCCATATTTCATTTCCAGCACCACATTCCGACCTTTCGGCCCCAAAGTAATGCGGACGGCGTCTGCCAGGGCGTTGATGCCCTTCTCTAATGCCCGCCGCGATTCTTCATCAAACGCAACAATTTTTGCCATACGTAACTTCTAACTTGCTTCCATTAGTTAATTTAGCACTCTCGCTGCCTGAGTGCTAATCTCTGGCAAAAGCGGGAACAGGATGGGGGATGGGGGGATGCGGCGCAGAGGAGAGCCGATCGAGTCAGGGAGAAGCAAGGCAGGGCGGTGGCTTTTGCGGCTGGCTGGCAGTTTTAAATTTGATTTAGAAATACCAGAATTGTGATGTGTATCACTACTAAATTTGATTGTTAACACCTTAAATGTTGATGACGTTAACTCAAAAAGCAGATCTTAATCTCTCCTATTTTGTGTTTTTAATCCTATTCTACACAAAGTAGATAGCTTGCAGGATGAACGACAATGTCTAAATCTCCAGGAGCGAAAGTTTACGAACGACTGGGAATGGTTGAAGATGAAGCTGCCAGATACGCCGAATTAATCAATCGGCTTTGGCAAATAAATCAAGGAGAAGACGTAGAGCCTTTAACTGAAGACGATCTAAGCTTTATTGAATATATAACTTCACCATTTTGTGTCAAGCTACCTCGCGAGATTGATACTGTTGTGCGATCGCTGCCTAACAGTTCAGAGAAGTTGATCCAATGGATTGTGGAAGGCATAGAGAGGGAGGGCTTAATTTAGTCACATCATACAGCGGCTTGCAGCCGCGTGAGGTACATAATTTTCGCTTCGTTTGTATAGCGGCACCCTTAAGGGTGCCGCTATACAAACGAAGCGGAATGCTTTAACTAGCAAGAAACCTAGTTTATAGGTTGGTAAACTCTGGTCATAAAAGCATTGCGATCTAGATCGCTACTTAATTTGATTATTCACACCTTAAATGTTGATTGGGTTAACTTAAAAAGCCGATTTTAATCTTTCCTGTTTTTTGTTTCTAACCCTACCCTATATAAAGTAGATATTTTCCAGGATAAACAACCATGTCTAAACCTCGAGGAACAGGCTTTTACCAGTCGCTGGGATTTCCCGAAGATCAAGCTGCTAGATATGCTGACATATTAAATAGACTCGAAAAAATAGATCGAGGAGAAAGGGCAGAGCCATTAACTGAAGATGAAAAAAAATTTGCTAGATACATAACATCAAAGATAAAATCTATGCTGGGGATTTAAGTTTTGTGTAGCGGCACTATACGCGGGTGCCGCTACACAAACGAAGCGAAATGCTGTACCTAACGCAAGTTGCTAGTTACAAATATTGTCGGTTTGATCCCCCCTAACCCCCCTT
>CAYXCW010000227.1:0-5306 GCA_964463555.1 uncultured bacterium | reverse complement strand
TTACCAATTACCAATTACCAATTACCAATTACCAATTACCAATTACCAATTACCAGCTAATTGACATTTGGCCCTGCTGTGACGACGACTAAGTTATCGGGTTGCAATAATGCTTTCGCAACTTGGTTAACTTGTTCTAAAGTAACCGCTTTAATTTTTTGGGGGAAGTTGCGAATTTCTTCTCGACTTAATCCGTAAACTTCGTTCATTAATATTTGAGCTGTTAGGGAATCTGGATCTGCTAAAGAAACGCTGTAACTGCTAGCCAGAGAACGCTTAGCTGTTTCGACTTCGGCGGGTGTAACGCCTGTGGTGCAAATTTGTTTTAGCAAGGCTAGCGTACTGGAAATTGCTTTATTGGCATCTTCTGGTGCGGTTTGCATGTCAATAAAAAACAATCCTGGTTGTTTGCCTGCTTGAAAGGAGCTGTAGATACCATATGTTAAACCAAGGCGATCGCGTATTTCGGTTCCTAAGCGACTCGACAAGGTATCCCCACCCAAAATTTGATTTAATACCAAGGCAGCATAGTAACGGGAATCTTGTCGGTTAATGCCTCGATTTCCGATCGCTGTCACTGCTTGGGTTTTACCCGGTAAAATGGGGTTTAACCGCACTATTTTTTCGGTTGAAGCAATGGGTGGAAATTCGATCTGTGGTGGGTTGCCGCTGGCTGTCCAGTTGCCGAAATGTTTTTCTAAAAGAGTTCTCACTTCGCTTGGATCGAAGTCTCCCACCAAGGCTAATACTGTATTATCGGGTCGATAATAAGTTTGGTAAAATTGCACCACATCGGCGCGAGTAATGCTTTTCAGACTTTCTAGCGTCGGATAGCTATGGAAGGGATGGTTTTGAGGAAAAATCTGTTGTTGCAGCGTCCGGAAACTCACGTAATTGGGGTCATCTAACTCTGTTTTCAGATCGGTTATTGCACGCTGGCGACTGAGTTCTAACTGCTCTGTCGGGAATGTGGCATTTTGCACCACATCTGCTAAGGTTTCGATCAAAATTGGTAAGTCGGTTTTGAGGCTATAACCATCTAAATTCACGCCTTCTCTACCGGCAGAAAATCCCAGACTCGCGCCTCGATTTTCTAACACTTTAGCCAAAGTTAGGGCATCTTTGGTTTTAGTTCCGTTCATTAAGTTATCTGCGGTTAGTTGGGCGATGCCTGCTTTACTAGCGGGGTCAAATTGTCTGCCAGCGGGGATATTGCCGCTTAAAGTTACTGTGGGAGTACTGCGATCGCTCACCAACAACACCCCTATCCCATTCCCCAGCTTAAACGACTCTGGCAGCGCGCGATCGCTCGATTTATTCGCCACCCCTATCTCTGGCAAATACTTAGCCACCTCCGCAGGATCTACTGGCGGCCCGATGTTAAATTTTTCACTTGTTTGTCCCCCGATACCCATCCCCGAACCTGCATCAGCTGTTATCTGAGTTGGTTCAAAATACCCTATAGTACGTTTCTCTAATTTCAGGTATTCTTGCGCGACTCGCTGCACGTCCGCGATGCTGACTTTGCCCACAGCTGCCAGCAATTTATCTGTGTATTGATAGTCTCCCGCAACAGTTTGACTATCTCCTAATTGGATTGCTTGATTAGTAATATTACGGTTACCTAAAGTTACATCTGCTACAAACTGTGTTTGAGCGCGGTGGAGTTCTTCTGGGGTGATGCCTTGAGTTTGCAGGTCGGCGATCGCTTGTTGCAAGGTTTGGCCTATTTCTTTGAGTTCCTGACCTGGTACAGCCGTAGCTGACAATTCATACCAACCCGCACCAGTTAAATTAGAGATATAACCGCCTGCATTGCTGGCCTTACCAGATTCTATTAGAGCTTGGTATAAACGCGAATTGCGCCCCGCTGTCAAAACGTAATCCATTACCTGCAATGCCGGGACATCGGGATGATTTATAGGTGGCATTGGATACACGACATCTAATAGAGAAGCGCTACCTTCTTCGCGCAATACAATCGGATTTTTGTTGGTTGCATTCGCCGGAGCGGTTTTGGTTAAATTGTTTGTTTTAGCTGCTACATCTTTACTTTGGTTGGGAATATTACCAAAAATTTCTTTAATTGCTTGCAATATCGGTTCGGTTTGGAAATCACCCACAACAACTAAAGTGGCATTTTCGGGGCTATAGTACTGGCGGTAATATTGCCGCACCTGTTCGACAGTAAACTTTTCTACATCGGCTTTTGTGCCGCCGACGGGCAATCCATATTCGCTATTAGGAAAAGCGGCTCTCAATACGGCGCGGCTGATTCGGTAACCAGGGTCATTTTCATAACCTTGTAGCTCGGAAATTACCACGCGCTTTTCGCTTTCGAGTTGCGCCGGATCGATGAGAGAATTGTGCATCCGGTCGGCTTCTAAAGTTAGTAATGCCCGTAGTTTATGGCTTTCTACAGTGCCAAAATAAGCTGTTTGGTCGTAGCTGGTAAAAGCGTTGAACTCGCTGCCCAAGGCGCTGAACAAGCGACCGAATTGGATCGGGCGATCGCTTGTACCCTTAAATAGCATATGTTCGAGTTGGTGCGCGATGCCATTGACTCCCGGTTCTTCGTCGCGCGACCCTATTTTGTACCACACCTGCACGCTGACTACAGGCGCTGTATGGACTTCTTTAGTCAGAACGGTTAACCCATTATCCAGGACAATTTTGCCGACGTTTTGAGTCATTCCATCTGCTGGTATAACGGGTTGCTTTTCTTTAAGAGCTGTATTTTCAAGCGTCACTGATTCAGAATTAGCCCGATCTGGTTGGGTGGAAGTCGCCTCCCCTGCAAATAGCAGTATGGCGCTCAAACACAGGCTAAACAACAATGCGGCAAAACGGTATCGACGCCAGAAAGCTAAAACAAACATATGGCTAGTAACTGGGTGTTAGGGGCTAAAAATTAAGGGGCAGTTGCTGTCTATCTAACCTTGGTTGCTAATTGCTAATTGCGATCGCTAACTAATGCAGAAAAACTCCTCAGCATCAAACGTAGGTTTGGCAGATTTTACCCTAACGCTACGCTGTACCAGGAGTCATCAATATACCAAACTGGTCAATTAATTGCTTTGACCATACTCTTCGACTAATTTTCTGAAACGGAAATAAGCTTGTTCTGGCGTCAGCGGTTCGGATTCGCTTTCCCCTGGAACCAAGAATTGCCTACAGTCAGGAAACACCCTGACAACCAAACTAGGAATCAGCCCTAATTTCATTGCTTGTTTTCCCAGTGCTTCGGCTGTTTCGGAAAGGGTGTATTGATCGTGGAATTTATACTTACCCATGTCTTTTGCTCTCCTTCACTTTAGCCGACTTGAGTTATTAATCCAAAAATCTACTCCCAGTATGCATTGTTACTATGGGAATGACCCTCGATCAATACAAATCTTCAGTATCTTTTAATACGGCATTTGAAATATAAGAATTACTTCCCCAGCTCAAGAAAGCTCCCACCTAACTCAAAACCCGAATAAATTCTAGAGGCAGTCCGTCGGCGTCGGCGATAAAGGCAACTTCGTAGACGCGATCGCCGATCATTTGTTGCGTGGGTTCTAATAATACTTTCAGCGCTTGATATTGCTCCGGTTCTTCCCGCGCCCTTTCGTCAAATTTTGCTTTTAAAGAGGATAACCACGATGATAAATCGGTGGTAGCTGCGGTGAGGTCAAACGATAAATGATAGTATCCGACGTAGTGTTCATCTCCGAAGGCGTCGGGGGCGGGGTGAGGTTCGGGAATTTGGATTAATTCGATGCGTCCGTTTAAACCTTCCATCCAACAGGCGAGGGTGTAGCCTGTGGTGAAGCGATCGCATACGCTAAACCCCAGTTGCTCGTAGAATGCGATCGCGCGATGAATATTTGCCGTGCGGATCGAAGCGTGATGCATAAATTTTTTGCTTCTATGTCACGGATTGAATTACTAATTATCTATTATTCAAACAACCTGAAATAAGGATATCTTACGGGTACTCCCGGCTCTTTTTCCAAGTCAAAATTAATTACTTCCCAGCAAGGTGCTTCCGATGGATCGGGGCTAAATTCTACTGGTAAACCATAAAGTCTGGGTTTATTGGCATCTGGTTGTCCCCGCCACGGCGTACTGCGTTCCAGATAGCCGCTAATTAACTCCTGATAGCGTTTGGCGATAATCACCCGCGTTGCCCGGTATCCTTGGGTATAAAGTCGATCCAGCGCTTCGTGGATTTCAAACCGAATCCCATCCGGATGAGTATGCTGACGATACCACTCATTATTCCACCGTCGCCACTGACGGCCTGATTGGAGATGGACGAGTTCGCCCGATTTGGGGTTCGCCTCAAATGCACCGTGACGCGGACACAGATAAGTATCTGTGAGTGTCAAAGCCGGAATTGTTTGGCGACAGTGCGGACACTGTATTTCCGGACCAAATATTGGGTATTGCAAGCCTGGATTGGTCATGTATTGTGTCACCGCATGTCCTCTCTGTGCCGATATCGATGCCTTTATTTTGACATTCGTACACTTAAAAGGGTGAGCTTCCAAGAGTTCTACACAGAATTTATCAGTTGTAAGCTGATATTGCTATTTTACCCCAGTCACGGGTTTTGTTCGCGGTTCCCAGATAACTGAGTACTCCATTCCCCTGCGCTTGCCTATATTCTAAGAAGAATTGTGTTACCGATTCGACATTGATTGTGAGCGATCTTAACCATCAATTCTATTGGCCTGCGCCCGATCTTTCTGCTGCTGCTTTTATTGCCCCTACCGCTACGGTGATGGGATGGGTAAAAGTTGCCACAGGTGTAAGCATTTGGTACGGTGCCGTTGTGCGCGGAGATGTTGAGCGCATTGAAATTGGCAATTATACTAATATCCAAGATGGTGCTATTTTACACGGCGACCCCGGAAAGCCGACGATTCTGGAAGACTACGTGACAGTCGGACATCGGGCAGTAATTCACTCGGCGCATATCGAACGTGGTTGTTTGATCGGCATTGGTGCGGTGATACTCGACGGCGTGCGCGTCGGTGCTGGAAGTATGATCGGCGCTGGGGCGATTGTAACGAAAGATGTACCACCTTTATCATTAGTTGTCGGAGTTCCTGCCAAACGGGCACGCGATTTATCTGAGGAAGAAGCGGCAGAGTTAATCGTACATGCCCAAAAATATGAGAAATTAGCCCTCGTTCACGCCGGAAAGGGTACAGATCTGGGTTTTACTAGCGCCTAAGCAGGTTACAGAGGAGATGGGGAGATGGGGAGACAAGGAAGACAAGGAAGACAAGGGAGACAAGGAAGACAAGGAAGACAAG
>CAYXCW010000226.1:0-5401 GCA_964463555.1 uncultured bacterium | reverse complement strand
AGGGGGATTTAGGGGGATCTAAAATGCTTGACCTCATAACTAGCAACTTGAGTTAGATATACTAAGAAACCCGGTTTCTGCGATCGAGAAATTTTTTAAACCCGCCCCGGACGTGCAGCACGCGAACGGACATGATATCAGATGCCCCGACAACTACTACGTGGCATGTTTTGAGTGGGGTATAAATCCCATCCAAAACATCAGAGTTGCTCGTGCAAGATTGCCTGTTGCCTTTTAAGCACCAACCACCGATTGTGACACTTACGTAAGTAAGTCCGGTTAAAATAGACGGCTTCTTTATCATTTCCACACAAAAACCTCTAAGTAATTAAAGATTCCATGAAGAAAACACTGAAAGACTGTATTATCCGCAGCATCACACTATAGTTGTAATTGCGTAAGAAGATTATTTCAGACCTTAATGCTGTAAGTAATTTCGCGCAAATCAGGAGTGCTAGACGTATCGGATTTTACAGTTTATTTCTCCTTCGCTCAACCAATCTGAGGATTTTACTTACATGAGCTTATCTTTTCTGCTGGCCTCTGCCAAAGCTGCTATAACTGGTGGAGCTGTAACACTTGCTGTGAGTGTCTTAGCTGCTCCATCCTACGCGGCTTCGCTAGTGCCTGTAGATTTAGAACTGTGGCTAGGAGTCGATGTTTCTGGCAGTATTAGCCTAAGTGAATTCAACTTGCAGAAAAATGGCTATGCCAATGCTTTTAACAGCTCCGCGCTTCAAAACGTAATTGCTAGCTCAACGAATGGGGTTGCCGTGGGTTATGGCTATTGGTCAAGCTCTAATCAACAGAATGTGGCAGTCAATTGGACTTTACTAAAAACGGCCCAGGATGTGACTAATTTTGCTGCGGCGATCGCAGCCACGACTCGTCCCTTTAATGGCAGTACTGCTGTAGGAGCTGCCATCGATTTTGGCGTGAATCAAATCCTGACAAATGCTTTTGAGGGTGCCCAAAAAACGATTGATATTTCAGGGGATGGAACCAATAATTCCGGTCGCCAACCCGCTTTAGCTCGCGATGCAGCAGCAGCTCAGGGGATAACCATTAACGGGTTAGCGATTGGTAGCCAAAGTTTTGAAACCTACTACAAAAATAACGTGATAACCGCAGATGGCTTCGTGATCAGGACTCCTGATTTATTAGGCTTTGAGGCTGCCATTAAGCAAAAGTTAACCCGCGAAATCGGGGACGGTATTGTCGTTCCGCCCGGGCCTGTGTCCACACCTGAGCCAGTTTCTGGCCTTGCACTGGGTATAGCGGGTATTGGTTTAATGGCCTTTCGCAAGCGGGGCGAGCGAGGCCAATCTCCGGCGAACTAAACTTTAGCGTTGTTTGGAAAGTGGATTGAGGTTAAACTAAGCGATTTTCGCGAGAAAATCGCTTAGTTTAACCATTAATTGCCTCCGCCGCCGCCACCGATTCAAGCCATCGGCTGAGGGTTCTGTTGGTTGCCAGCTGGGGCGATCGCATGTGCGATCGCTCCACTGTTCTAACTGGGGATAGTCGCTAAAATCGATTGTTAGCCGTCCTAGAGTGCCAGTCCAGTAGAACGATTTGACAAAAAGAACAAAATATGATTTCTGTAGGGGCGAAGCATTCGGGCGACAATTAATCGGAATCGCCAACTAATTTTATTCCCGAATGCTTCGCCCTGCCGAGGTCTATCTATACACCCACATCATATTGCTTCTGTCAACCTCTTTTAGTGGACTGGTGTTCTAGCAATACGCCACCACCTAAACAAGGTTACTGTGAATTATAGTCCTTTATATTGGGAATGGTAATATTTAATTCCGACAGATAACCTGACAATACTGTCTGAAAAAGAGAGTGGTTATGCAAAAAGTAGCAGTATTTGGCAACGCTGGAGGCGGTAAATCAACCTTAAGCAAAAGATTATCAGAGATTGTAGGTTTGCCACTTTACATCTTAGACAAAATTCAATATCGACCGGGAGGGGCTGAGGTTCCACAGGAAGAATATAAGCGCGTCCATGAGCGAATTTTGGCTGCTGACCGATGGATTATTGATGGTTTTGGTTGTATGGAAACCCTCTGGCTGCGACTTGATGAGGCGGATACTTTGGTTTTTGTCGATTTACCGCTATTTGTACATTTTTGGTGGGTGACTAAACGCATGATTGTCGGACACTTTAAACCGCCAGAAGGCTGGCCCAAAAATAGTCCAATCTTGAGCAGTTCCCTGAGTAGCTACCGCGTGCTTTGGCTATGTTATAAATATTTGACCCCAAGATATCGCGAGTATATCAAGCAAGTTCAAAGTACAAAAAGTGTTTATCACATCAGATCTACTCAAGAGATTGCACAATTTATTGAATTGATTGAAAACCAGTTTAACAAAGATAACGTCGTGAATAATGGCTGACGCAGTTCGCGATCGCTCAACCCAACCCGCTGGGAATAATTGAGAATATCTGTGTGGGTGCGATCTCGAATGCTAAAGCGATTCTGTACGGAGGCGATCGCCACAATCTGCCGTGGAAGAATCGAAGGCGGCGATTCTGGAAGCGACTTGGAACTTGCTGCAAACAACCACTCTCAAAGACTTATCGATCGAAGCGATCGCCCGCGAGTCGGGAGTAGGTAAAACCACAATTTACCGCTGGTGGGCAAATAAAACAGCGGTAGTGATGGATGCCTTCCTGGAGAAACTGTCGCCAGAGATTCAATTTCCCCAAGCGGAATCGGCAACAGAAGCGATCTCGGCGCAAATAGCGTTGTTAATTAAGGCATTTTCCGGAGATTACGGGCGAATTGTGGCACAAATTAGCGCTGAGGGGCAGGCTTGCGCGGTAACATTAGCCAATTACCGCGATCGCTTTCTCTATCCGCGACGGGCAGCGGCTAAAGCAATTATTCAGCAGGGGATTAGCAAGGGAGAATTTGACCCCAATTTAAACCCCGAATTAGCGATCGCAACCCTTCGCCAACGGCAATAAGAGCGATTCTGAAGTTAATACAATATCGATAAGATGAGTGCGAAATTAAAGCTACGTCAAACTGAATCAAGAGAGGTCAAAATGACGGACACAAGTACAAAAATCGTACAGACAGAGGTTTTCCTTTCCACACCTGATGGACAAATGCCAGCTTTCCTGTTTACCCATCCGGAAAGCGATCGCAAACCAGCCGTTCTCTTGCTCATGGAAGCATTTGGTTTAACTTCGCACATTCAAGATGTAGCAACCCGAATTGCCAACGAAGGTTATGTGGTGCTGGCGCCCGATTTATACTACCGCGAGTTGCCCAACAATAAGTTTGGCTACGACGAGCTAGAACAAGCAATGGCGATGATGTGGCGTTTGGATTTTGGGAAACCGATTGAGGAAGATATTCGGGCAGCGTTAATGTTTTTGAAGTCTCGATCGGATGTGTATCCCGCTCGAATTGGAGTCACTGGATTTTGCTTGGGAGGTGGATTAACCTTTCTGACAGCTGTCAAGTTATCAACTGAGATTGCGGCGGCAGCACCCTTTTATGGCATGGTTTTAGATGAGTGGATTGAGGCAGTCAAAGATATTACGATACCCATCTATTTGTTCTTTGGAGGTGTCGATCCGTTTATTGGGCGCGATCGCATTCAGCAAATCGAATCGCGGTTTCAGGAACTCGGAAAAGAATACAAGCTGAAACTTTATCCAGATGCCGATCATGGCTTTTTCTGTAATGAGCGGTCTTCCTATAATCCACTAGCTGCGGCAGATTCCTGGTCTGAACTCCAGCAATTTTTTCGCCAACACCTACATTCATCCGAGAGCCATCCTTAGCTGAGGCCAAAACTGCAAAGCGATCGCTATCTATGAAGGCGCAAGATTTTGGGCTAGCTACTTGACCAATTGGACATTTTGGAATCACCTTCGGACAGTAGCATCGCTGGCAGCAGCGACATTACTAACGATCGCTCTCTATTAAACAGGACTTACGCATTTAGTTCCTAGTCAGCGCTGTCTTCGCTTTAAGATTGGCACTAAAGTGCCTAATACAAACATCAATGAATATTTTTATCGTTTTTTGAGTTGGTATACTGGAAAAATTTATTCTAACCTAAAAAAGCCCCAAATAATTGTAGAGCAATCATTTGGGGCTTTTTTTATTACGAATCCATCCTCTATTAACGGGACTTAAATATCTGCGAAATGTGGGATGTAATACCAAATTCGGGTTCTAAACCCCCTTTATTTTATAGCCCGCGTAGGCGGGCTTTGTTAGTGTAGCCGCGACTTGAGTCGTTTGGCATAAAGGGGGTAATTAACCCGGATTTGGTATAACGTGACAAAATCGTTACTTACTCGCTGCTTCTACAGGAGTGATAGGTTCTGGGATGGGCTTAGTGGATGAACCAAAGGCAACCCGTAAAAAAGGCGGAGCCAGAAAAGTTGTCAAGATCACCATGATAATAATCGACACCTCCAGCGGCTTATCCAAAATGCCGCTAGCTGAGCCGATACCAGCAAACACTAGACCTACCTCACCTCGAGGAATCATCCCAACCCCGATCGCCGCTCGATTGATTTCGGGTATGCCAAACACTGCCCAACCTGTCACCAGTTTGCCAGCGATCGCTACCCCTACCAAAAAGACAGCAATCAACAGTCCCGCCCGATTCTCCGGTACCGCCGGGTTCAAAACACCAAGGTCAGCACGCGCTCCCACCGTCACAAAGAAGATGGGTACCAGTAAATCGGCGACTGGTTTGATTAATTCATCTAACTCGTTCCGGGCATCGGTTTCATCAAGCACCAAACCCGCTGCAAAGGCACCCAAAATCGCTTCCAGATGAATGGCGTTACCTAAAAATGCCATAAAGAAAGCGAAGATGAACGCCGGAATCACAATATTTCCACGGGTTTTGAGCCGTTCCACGATCGCCACAAAACTTTTGTTAAAGACACCTCCCAACAAAATCGATCCAATCAAAAATGCCGTAGCGCTGACAATCAAGTAAATGACATTGGCAACATCAATCTCACCAGTTTTAGCTAAGCTAGCGACTACAGCCAGGACAATAATGCCGAGGACATCATCAATCACCGCTGCGCCAACAATGATTTGCCCTTCTTTGGATTTGAGTTGACCTAACTCTGACAACACTTTAGAGGTAATGCCGATACTCGTTGCCGTTAACGCAGCCCCCGCAAAAATTGCTGGAATTGCTGCGACGTGAAAGATCAGCATTAACCCTGCCGTACCTGCCGCAAAAGGAGCCGCAACTCCGACACAGGCAACAACCGTGGCTTGAATTCCCACTTCCTTCAGTTGCCGCAGATCCGATTCCAGTCCAATTTCAAACAGCAGAATAATCACGCCGATTTCAGCCAGAACCGAAATCACTTCACTTTGCGACTCAAAGATCCGGGTCA
>CAYXCW010000225.1:0-5430 GCA_964463555.1 uncultured bacterium | reverse complement strand
AACTAATCTAACAACTCTACAAGGCTCTGTCAACCCCTTGGGAAAAATTTTTTGGGAAAGCCTGTAAGTCGCTTGTGACAAGGAATTTGGGGTACATTAGTCGTGAAAGACTAGAAAACCTCGCAAAAAAAAGTTTTAGCTGTGACTGCGATCGCAAATCTACCCCCGGATATACTGCTGCATCCCCTGCTCCAAAGTTGGTTAATAGAAGATATCGGCAGGGGCGATCGCACAACTCAATCCCTCTTCTCGAGCGGCGTCGGCGTTGGACAAGCCGAGTTGATAGCTAAAGAACCTGGTATCGTTGCTGGGTTACCCATCGCCGCACGGGTGTTTCAGCTTTTGAATCACCAGGTTAGTTTTGTCCCGCAGGTGGCTGAAGGGCAGCCGTGTCGGAAAGGAGATGTATTGGCTTGCTTTCAGGGGCCTCTAGATGCTTTACTGATGGGCGAACGGGTGGCTTTAAACTTGCTAATGCGGCTGAGTGGAATTGCTACTCTCACTCGTCAATATGTGGAGAAAATTGCAGATTTACCCGTGCAGCTGGTGGATACTCGCAAAACAACGCCAGGGCTAAGACTGCTTGAAAAGTACGCAACTCAAGTGGGAGGGGCGGTAAATCACCGGATGGGGTTGGATGATGCGGTGATGATTAAGGACAACCACATTGAGGCGGCGGGGAGCATTGGGAATGCGATCGCCAGCATCCGAGGCAATATCCCCTATCCCCTCACTATTGAAGTCGAAACCGAAACGCTTGAGCAAGTTCAACAAGCCCTAGAACACGGTGCTGATATCATCATGTTGGATAACATGACGCTCGATTTGATGCGCCAAGCCGTGCAGACAATCCGCGCAACCAATGACCGCATCAAGATTGAAGCATCAGGTAACATTACCCTGGAAACAATTCGCGCTGTAGCCGAAACTGGCGTAGGCTACATTTCCAGTAGCGCCCCCATTACTCGCTCAACTTGGCTAGATTTGAGCATGAACATAGATGTTAGTACGATGGAAAAGAGCAGTACCCTGCCTGACTCTGCCCTAAAACCCCAATGAATCCTACTCTCGAAAAACTCAAAAATCAATTTGTACAAGCTCTAGTCGCAGCTTTTGGTGCTGAATATGCTGGGGTAGATCCCATGTTGGTGTCTGCTAGTAACCCCAAATTTGGCGATTATCAGTCGAATGCAGCTTTGTCTCTGGCTAAGCAGTTGGGAAAACCGCCTCGCGCGATCGCAGAAACCATTATCCAGCATCTAAATGTTTCTGATATCTGCGAAACACCCTCTGTAGCAGGGCCAGGTTTTATCAATTTCACCATAAAACCGGCATACCTGGAAGCGCAGCTAAATGGAATTCAAACAGATTCTCGTTTAGGAATCCCTCTGGCAAAAGATCCCAAACGGGTAGTTGTCGATTTTTCCAGCCCGAATATTGCTAAGGAAATGCACGTCGGACACCTGCGTTCGACGATTATTGGTGATTGCATTGCCCGAATTTTAGAATTTCAAGGCGAAGATGTCCTGCGTTTGAATCATGTAGGGGATTGGGGAACTCAATTCGGCATGTTAATTTCCTATCTGCGGGAAGTTTGTCCGGAAGCTTTGACAACTGCTAATGCTTTGGATTTAGGCGACTTAGTCACTTTTTATAAAAAAGCTAAACAGCGCTTCGATCAAGATGAGGCATTTCAAGAAACAGCCCGACAAGAAGTAGTAAAGCTGCAAGCAGGAGCAGAAGAATCTCGGCGGGCGTGGCAGTTGCTGTGCGAACAATCTAGACGAGAGTTTCAAGTTATTTATAACTGTCTCGATGTAGATCTAACAGAAAGGGGAGAATCGTTTTATAATCCCTTGTTGCCAGCAGTTGTGGAAGATTTAGAAAAGACAGGTTTGTTGGTAGAAGATGCAGGCGCTAAGTGCGTTTTTCTGGAAGGATTTACTAACAAAGATGGTCAGCCTCTACCCTTAATTGTGCAAAAGTCTGATGGCGGCTATAACTACGCTACTACCGATCTAGCTGCGCTGCGTTACCGAATTCAACAGGATCATGCTGAGCGTATTATCTACGTTACCGATGCTGGTCAAGCAAACCACTTTGCTGGAGTATTACAGGTAGCAAGAAAGGCTGGGTGTATTCCAGATAACGTCGAGATAGATCACGTTCCCTTTGGGTTGGTATTGGGAGAAGATGGGAAAAAGCTGAAAACCCGATCTGGGGAAACGGTGCGGCTAAAAGATTTGTTGGATGAAGCGATCGCACGCGCCCGTACCGACCTAGAATCTAGACTAAAGGAAGAAAATCGTCAGGAATCTGAAGAATTTATTGCTAACGTCGCTAAAGTAATTGGCATCAGTGCTGTCAAATATGCCGATCTTAGCCAAAATCGTAACAGCAATTACATCTTCAGCTACGACAAAATGTTAGCGCTTCAAGGCAATACTGCACCTTATTTGCTTTATGCCTATGTGCGGATTCGGGGTATTAGCCGCAAAGGTGATATTAATTTTGAAAATTTGGGAGAAGATTGCAAAGTTATTTTGCAGCAAGAAACAGAATTAGTTTTAGCAAAGCATTTGCTAAATATGAGCGAAATTATCGCTTCTGTTGAGCAAGATTTGCTACCCAATCGCCTTTGCCAATATTTGTACGAATTGAGCCAAAAGTTTAATCAGTTCTACGAACAATGCCAGGTACTTAAAGCCGAAGAACCTGTGCGGACATCTCGATTAATGTTGTGCGATTTAACGGCTCAAACCCTAAAACTAGGATTATCTTTACTTGGAATTCAAGTACTTGATAGGATGTAACAATTGTAGCATTTACAGGAATTACGCGCGCCAAATTAAGAAACCGGGTTTCTTGGTAGATTTCTAATTTTCAAGCCAAGGAATTTTCATATAAACCGGGTTTCTTTGCGTAAGTCCTGATTTAGTTGTGTCTTTGTGGTTTGTTAAAAAACCGCAAAGACACGAAGGTCACGAAGGTTTGTTTTGTTGTACAATTCGCTGTTGATATTCTTGCTCGGTCATCAATTCTTGGGTACTTTCAACCCGATCTATAAAGACGATTCCGTCTAAATGATCGTATTCGTGCTGGAAGATTCTAGCGACAAAATCTGTTAATTCTTGCCGATGTAACTTCCCATCGCGGCTGGTATATTCCACTTCTATTGCTTGATATCTGGGGACTAATCCTCGAATCCCTGGCACGCTGAGACAGCCTTCCCAACCTTTTACAATCTCAGTAGAACGAGCAATAATTCGAGGATTTATCATCGCTGTCGGTTCCATTTCTGGGGCGTTGGGATACCTGGGATTTGGACGCGATGCGACGATAAATAAACGATAGGATTCAGCAACTTGAGGGGAAGCAATTCCGACACCATTCGCTTTGGCAACGGTTGCAATTAATTCATCTATCAATGTTTGAATGCGCGCATCGGCAAGATTGTCAATCGGTTTAGCTGGCTGGCGCAGGATGGGATTGCCTAATTGAATGATTTCTAGTATTTCAGACATAGGTAGATTTGGTTGTGAAATGCGATCGCATCAACAATAACAGTAAGCTAAAACTAACGGCTTTGGCGGGCAGGAAGCGCCCCCAGTTCAACTTCCCCTTGCTGCACTTGTCCATCGCGTTGGTATTCAATCGGCAAGCGATCGCCGACTTTACGCTTTTCAATGGTTTGCTGCAGTTTATCTGTTGTTATCACATCCTGATTATCCAATTTTTGAATCACATCTCCAGGCTTAATTCCAGCCCGATCCGCAGGAGAATCAGCAGCAACTCTTAACACTAACACTCCCTTATCTGCTGCTACAGTTAATCTACCATCAGTAGCATTTTTAATTCTTTCCTTCACTTCAGGTGAGAGCGTTAACATTTGAATACCTAAAAAAGGATGTTCTACTTTTCCTGTAGCAATTAATTGTTGAGCAATCTGTTGGGCGCGATTAATCGGAATCGCAAAGCCTAACCCTTGCGCGCCACCAATGATTGCCGTATTAATACCAATTACCTCGCCACGACCATTTAATAAAGGGCCGCCAGAGTTTCCAGGATTAATCGCTGCATCGGTTTGAATAAAACCAATCCGCTTATCCGGTGCGCCGACTTGGGAACTCGTTCTATCTGTAGCGCTGATTACGCCTACGGTTACAGTTTTATCTAAACCCAAAGGGCTGCCGATAGCGATCGCCCATTCTCCCACTTGTAGCCCATCGGAATTCCCAATCGCAACCGTTGGCAAGTTACTGGCTGGAATTTTCACCACGGCAATATCCGTCACGGGGTCATCGCCTAAAACTTTACCTTCAAATTCCCTACCATCCCGCAGCGTCACTAATACCCGATCTGCACCACCCACGACGTGAGCATTGGTCAAAATCTGACCGCCAGCATTAATAATAAAGCCCGATCCGGTTCCGCGCACCGTCCGTTCGGTTGGGGGCGCATCGGGCGAACCAAAAAATCTACGGTAAAACGGATCGCTAAACCCTTCTGGAACTCGCCTTCTGACTGTTTTTGCCGCATCGATTCTGACCACAGCAGGCCCCACCTTGTCCACCACGGCGACGACAAAGTTAGAAGGCGCCGTCGGGATAGCAGCAACCGGAGGACTGTTATTATTAGCTGTACTGCCTGGATTGCTGGGCGCTTCGGGCGTGGACTCTGGAACCAAAGTAGTTCTAGGAGGGGTAGAACAACCACTCAGCAAGGCGATTCCTGCTGTCACCAATGGCAGCAACTGAGCGATAACTGGTTTTTTCCCACAGAGTTTGGGCGATCGCATAATCTTGCCGACTCTAGTTTTTCTACTTCTATCTTAATCTGGAGGTCAAAGCAGAGCGCTAGGACTGACTTTTACATATTTCATGGCTGAAGGATTATCGCCAAATCTGCACAACTTCTCGATTGTTTTACAAAGGCGAGTTAATTTCAGCAAAACTCTGAAACCAAACTATCTCGGATATCTGAATTAATTTAGTCGCTTCTTCCAGGATTCAAAGATGATTCATTTTGTCATATTGCCCAGGTACTTTCTATAAATTTTTATTCAAATTTTATTTAAATTAAAATTAGCTGCTAGCGCGATCGCGCGAGAAAAAATTACTTGATGGCTCAGCGATCGCGCTGGCAAAAACATACTAAAGTAGTAAAGAAAAATCTACCTGAACCTGTCGAGGTTAACACCGATAAAATATGAAACGGAAAATACTCACAACTATAGCACTTATTGCGAGCATCAGTGCAGCCACTCCTAATATTGTTTTCTCGCAGCCTAACAAACGTCCCAATAGCTTCACGCCAGGTTTCTGGCAACCGCAAGCACAAGTTGACCCCAACCGTCAGATTACGGTTATTCTTTTAACCCACATTCCGCACCCTCAACTGTCACATTGAATAGAATGAGAATCACTCTCT
>CAYXCW010000224.1:0-6018 GCA_964463555.1 uncultured bacterium | reverse complement strand
GACAAGGGAGACAAGGAAGACAAGGGAGACAAGGGAGACAAGGGAGACAAGGAAGTAAAACTAATTTCTTCACTAGCTCCCTCAGCTCCCTCAGCTCCCTCAGCTCCCTCAGCTCCCTCAGCTCCCTCAGCTCCCCCATCTCCCTCAGCTCCCTCAGCTCCCCCATCTCCCTCAGCTCCCTCAGCTCCTGTACCTGCCTATTGTTCCAAAAGGCAGGATAATGTTGAGAAGATACGCTCGCCGGATTGACCTTGACTGGCTAAAATAAGCCAAAAGCTTGCTATAACAGCAGAATCAAAAATCAACTTGATTCCGCTGGCAATCGGGACTCCTGCCAAGGGTAAACATCGCCACTATGTCTCAGACTGCCGTTCACAATCCTGATACCAGGGGCATCCATAACGCGATGGATGTGGAACTTCGTAAGGTTTTCAAAGTTTTTAATGGAGAAACCGCTGTACGCGGGGTTGACCTTGACATTCGTCAAGGTGAATTCTTTAGCATTCTCGGCCCTTCTGGGTGCGGTAAAACCACCACGCTGCGGTTAATTGCCGGGTTTGAAATGCCTAGTGCTGGGGAAGTACTGATCCAAAGTCAGTCGATGACCTCTGTACCGCCCTATCGCCGTCCGGTGAATACGGTGTTTCAAAGTTATGCCTTGTTCAACCACCTCAGCGTTTGGGATAATATCGCCTTTGGATTGCGAATTAAAGGACTGCCGAAAGCAGCGATCGCCGATCGGGTAAAAGAAGCGCTAAAGTTAGTCAAAATGGACACTTTTGCCAACCGCTTGCCGCATCAACTTTCCGGCGGACAGCAGCAGCGGGTAGCCCTAGCTAGGGCATTGGTGAATCGTCCGGCAGTTTTGTTACTTGACGAACCCTTGGGGGCGTTGGATTTAAAGCTGCGGAAAGAAATGCAGGTAGAATTATCCAATTTGCACCAAGACTTGGGCGTAACCTTTGTTATGGTCACCCACGATCAGGAAGAAGCGCTATCCCTCTCGGATCGAATCGCGGTGATGTATGAAGGTAGAGTCGAACAAATTGGTAGCCCCAGCGAAATTTACGAACGTCCCCGAACGCCCTTTGTAGCTGATTTTATCGGCGATACGAATTTATTTCCCGGACGGGTAGATGACGGCGATGGCTCGGCGATTCAAGTGCTGACGGAAAATAAACTGAAAATCATCGTGCAAAAATCCGAAGGGATGGCGGGAGTTCGTCCGCAAGAAAAGGTGGTGGTCAGCGTCAGACCCGAAAAAATTAAACTGAGTATAGAGCCGCCCAACGTGCCAGCAAACTATTTTGAAGGTAGCCTGAAGCACGTGATGTATATGGGAACTCACGTTCATTGCGTGGTGGAATTAAAATCGGGCGATCGCGTCATCGTCATGCAACCCAACACCGCAGGCAACTTGAGCGAACCTCACACGCCAGTTTACATTTATTGGCGTCCCAAAGATTGTCTAGCTTTAGTTCAGGAATAAATCGGCAACATAAAGTTCAAGGTAAAAATTAAAAGCAAATGCTGGAATTTTTACTATTGACTTTCCAACTATGACTAAATCGCATCTATTCAAGTCAAACCTTTCGCGGCGTCGGTTCTTACAAACGTCGGCGGCAGCGCTTTCTGGACTGGGGCTGTCCGGATGCGGATGGACGCTAGCCCAAGTAAGGGCAGAAGCCCCCGTCCAAGATAAATCTAATCGGCTGTTTATCTATACCTGGGCTGGCTATACTGACGAAAATCTGCTGGATAGCTTTACCGCCGCCACAGGTGTCAGAGTCATCGCCGATGTGTTCGATTCCAATGAGACGATGCTCAACAAAGTGCAAGCAGGGGGCGGTAATGCCTACAGCATTATCTACCCCTCTGACTACGCGGTTGAGAAAATGCGAGAATTAGGGGTGCTAACCGAACTAGAACGCGATCGCCTCAACGGATTGGAAAATCTCCTGCCTCAGTTCCGCAATTCCGCCTTCGACCCCAACAACCGCCACAGCGTACCAGTGGCTTGGGGCACAACTGGGCTAATTTACAATAGCAAAAAACTAGCACAGCCTCCGGAAGATTGGGACTATCTGTGGCAAAATCAACAGCAATTATTTCGCCGCATCACTCTAATCAACGATGTGCGGGAAGTAATGGGGGCAACGTTGCGGATGCTGGGTTATTCTTATAACTCGACTAACCCGCAGGAATTAAAACAAGCTTACGAGAAATTAAAAGCACTTAAACCAGCGATCGCTTCTTTCACCACCGATGCCTGGAAAGAACAAATTTTAGCAGGCGACTTGCTAATCGCTATGTGTTACTCAGCAGACGCCGCCGACGCCATTTCCGAAAACGAAGACTTGCGCTACGTCATTCCCAAAAGTGGCACTTCCCTATGGACGGATACGATGGTAATACCTAAATTCGCCCCCAACGTCGATGCCGCCTATGCTTGGATCAACTTTATGTTACAACCCACCGTAGCAGCTTCGGTTACCGAACGCCTCAACTTTGCCACTCCCAATAAAACGGCGATTAAACAGTTGCCGACTAAAATTAGCGAAAATCCCAGCATCTTCGCCCCCGAATCCACTTTGGAAAAAAGCGAAAGAATTTCTCCTTTGGATAAAAAAATTAGCGAAGAGTACGACCGCTATTGGACTCAGCTAACCAGCGGATAGTTCAACAGTTGACAGTTGACAGTTGGCAGTTACCTCTCTCCCTCGAGCTTATAGGATTGAGAACTAGGAAAATTAATTTTTCCTTTCCCCCTCAAAGGGGGAGGCATCGAACCCATTTTTTCTAGTAAAAATCTAAAATCTAAAATCTCAAATCTGCAATTCTAACTGTGTCTACAAACGCTTCCTCTCCCCCACCTACATCTATGCCTGCCGAACTACCGGATGCTGCCATGAAACGCCAACAGCAGCCGTGGTTAGAACCTTTAATATTACTTGGTCCGGCGGGAATTTGGTGGTTATTGCTGTTGGTATTACCCGCACTGGTGATTTTTTGGTTGAGTTTAGTGCCAAAAATTCGACCAGGCGGTTACGTACTCCCGGTGTGGGAACTGTTCAACCCCTCATCGCTGTTCAATTACATTCAGGCGTTTGAACCGCTGTACTTAACTGTAATCGGGCGATCGCTCTTTTTTGCCTTCGGAACTACAGCTATCTGTCTGCTGCTGGGA
Source organism: uncultured bacterium (assembly GCA_964463555.1). Taxonomy (GTDB): domain Bacteria; phylum Cyanobacteriota; class Cyanobacteriia; order Cyanobacteriales; family Aerosakkonemataceae; genus Microseira. The sequence goes on along the minus strand of CAYXCW010000224.1, from coordinate 2,831 downwards.
TTTCCCGTGGCGTATTGGATTGCGGTAATGAGTCCCGCCAAATGGCGAAATTTACTGCTTTTAGGGTTTGTTTTGCCCTTGTGGACTTCATCGCTGCTGCGAAGCTACGCCTGGATTACAATTTTGCGGTCTAGCGGCGTGATGAATTCTATCCTGACTGCGTTCAATCCGATGCTGGCTGCTCTTAGACTACCAGAAATCCCGCGCCTGGAATTGCTCAACGATTGGCCTGCGGTGTTAATTGGCATGAGCTACAGCTATCTACCCTACATGGTGTTGATATTATACGCCTCGTTAGAAAAGCTGGATAAACGACTGCTGGAAGCATCCGCAGACTTGGGCGCAAATCCGGTGCAAACGTTTTGGAAAGTAACCGTACCTCAAACTAGACAGGGAATTGCCGCCGGATCTTTGCTCGTGTTAATTTCAGGATTGGGAGATTTCGTCGATCCGGAATTGCTGGGAGGCGCATCCAGCATGACTGTATCCCGGTTAATTTATAACCAGTTTTTGGGCGCAACTCAGAACTGGGGTTTTGGATCGGCGTTGAGTATGATATTTATTTTGGCAGTTAGCCTTGCGATCGCTCTGTTAATCAAATTCGGCGACGCCAAACCCCAACGGTAGGGAATTTGAGATTGAGGATTTTAGATTGTAGTTAAATCTGCAATTTGAAATCTGCCATTCTCTAGCCCAATACAAAATACCAATAAATGTAGCAATCCCACTGGCGCAATCAACTTTCTTAATTCCTCAATCCCTAACCCCTAATCCCTAATCCCTAGCCCCTATCTATACCAATAAAACGAATGTGGATATAACACACCAAAAAGACAATACCTTGAAAAAACCCAAGTTCCAGGCCAAACGCCGTCCTGGTTGGCAGGCGATTTTCTCCCTGCTGATGTTTTTTTACATGTACTTGCCAATTCTAGTTCTGGCAGTTTACAGCTTTAATCAATCGCGCTTTAGCGCCACCTGGGAAGGATTTACCCTCGAATGGTATCAAAGACTGTTCCAAGATGGTCGAATACTCGCAGCGCTGCAAAATAGTTTAATCGTTGCTTTTGCTGCCGTGGGTATCTCCGCCGTGTTTGGCACCTTGATGGCAGTGGGATTGGCGCGATATCGGTTTGCAGGTAAAGGATTATACCAAGGGGTGTCTTACCTGCCGATTATTATTCCAGACATTGCGATCGCAGTCGCTACCCTAGTCTTTTTAGCAGTCGTGCAAGTCCAGCTAAGCCTCTGGACTATTGTCGCCGCCCATATCGTCTTTTGCCTTGCCTACGTCGGACTTGGCGTTTCCACCCGCTTGGCAGATTTAAACCCCCACTTGGAAGAAGCCGCCCTAGATTTAGGTGCAACGCCGTTTCAAGCCTTTATCCAAGTCCTCCTACCTCAACTAATGCCCGGTATAGTTTCCGGCTGTCTGATCGCCTTTGTCCTCAGCTTGGATGACTTTCTCATCGCCACTTTCACCGCCGGTAGCGGCGCTACTACCCTACCGATGGAAATCTTCAGCCGCATTCGTACAGGTGTAAAACCTGACATTAATGCTCTCAGTGTATTTTTGATTCTAGTGTCAGGTGCAGTGGCATTTTTAGCGGAATTTATTCGCTATCGCAGCAACGGGGAGAGTAGTAAATAATATGAGGGAGCTGAGGGAGCTGGGGGAGCTGAGGGAGCTGAAGGAGCTTTTGGATCTCTTGAAGAGGGAAATACAGCAGATTGCAAATGAGTGAGGTACACCTTCGTTTGTGTAGCGGCACCCTTAAGGGTGCCGCTACACAAACGAAGCGAAAACGCTTTCCCTCACGCGACTGCACGCCGCTGTGCATAATCTTCTGGCGGGAAGGGAGTAATCCACGCTTCAACCGGCTTGCTTACGATTGCAACCTCGATGATTTGAGAAGATTTCACCGTGAAATTACGGATAATTTTGCAGTAGCAACGCCAGGTTATCAGTATCTTTGCAGAAACTTCACTGTCAACCACAAGTTGGTGATGTTATACTGCGGTCGAAACCTGAATTCTGTGCATGTTGTTATTTTGGGGTGCGTTGCCAGGATTTGATCGACAGTTGAAGGGTGCAACTGTGCAAGAAAAAATCGCTGCGATGAAAGAAGCTGTTAACAGAGGTCAAGAAGGTTTAGACTTGGCGATCGCTGGCTTAAAAGATGCTTCTTTTCAGGTACAGCAAGCAGCGTATAAACTGCTGCGATCCAATAGCAGTACCCAATCGGTTAAAAAAGCTTTACTGGAATATAACCCTTATGTATTTTTTGAGTGCCTCTACCAAATCGAGGTGCGTTTAAACACCGTTAATCCCACAGCTATCAGCCTGAATGGAAAAATTATCGCTGATGGTGGCAGTGGCAAGATTAAACTCTGGAAGTCTGATACAGGGGAACTGGTACGCACCCTTGGCGCGCATTTAAAGGCTGTTAATGCGATCGCTATTAGTACAGATGGAAAAATTTTAGCCACTGGCAGCGATGACTGCACGATCAAACTCTGGGACTTGGATACGGGACAACTGCTGCGTACTTTGACAGGACATCAATACAGAGTGACTGCTGTCGCCATCAGTCCAGATGGGAAAACGCTTGCTAGTGGCAATTGCAAGACAATCAAACTCTGGAACCTGCATACCGGAAAACAGCTACACACTCTGGAGGAAGATGGAGGATGGATTGATTTTTTAACCTTTAGTCCCGATGGCAAAAAAATTGTAGTTCGCAGTAGTAACTGCATCAAAGTTTGGGGCGAACGGTGAACAGTGGACAGTGGACAGTGGACAGTGGACAGTGGACAGTGGACAGTGGACA
>CAYXCW010000223.1:0-6114 GCA_964463555.1 uncultured bacterium | reverse complement strand
AGTTGACAGTTGACAGTTGACAGTTGACAGTTGACAGTTGACAGTTGACAGTTGAGTTACCTCCCCCTCAAACTTATAGGGTTGCGAAGGAGGGAAATGCATTTTTCCTTTCCGGCTTAAAGGGGGAGGCTCACAACCCATTTTTTCTGGTAAGAGCCTCCCACACTTATCGCGTAGCGGAAGTGTGGGCTTTTCCAACATCAGCGTTAAACATTCCTGGTTTTTCTGCCTCCCTTACGGGCTTTTCTTCAAAATCCTCGGTTTGGAAACTTGGAGAGCTAGGCAGAAGCCCGGTTTCTGGGTTGGTGAATTAAGATCTGTAGAAGGCACTGGCTGCGATCGCGCGATCGCCACCAACCAAGTTAAAAAATCAGATCTGAAAAACTATACATGTATTTCCCTAAGACGCCGCTAATCGGTTTAAAAGCAGACCAATTTCGCCATCCCCTAGATTTAGAAGCCACCAAGGCAATCAAGCAATTATCTGGCCTGGATGTAATGGTACGCAATTTGTTGGGGCCGGTGGCAGAACAGTTTTTTTATTTAGAAAATATTGCCGCCAGCGTGTTGGTGGGAGAAAATCAACTGCCCCAGTTTCACAAGTTACTGTTAGAAGCTTGTCAAATTTTGGATTTGGAGGTGCCGCAACTATACGTGCGCCAGCATCCGGTTCCCAATGCTTACACCTTCGCGATGCGGGGGAAACAGCCATTTATCGTCATGCATACTTCTTTAATCGAGTTGCTGACGCCGGAGGAAATTCAAGCAGTGATTGCCCACGAATTGGGACACCTCAAGTGCGAGCATGGGGTTTACTTAACGATTGCGAATTTAATTGTACTCGCAGCCGGACAGCTGCCCAACTGGGGCGCAATCGTGGCGCAAGGGTTGCGAGATCAAATGTTACGGTGGTTGCGCTGTGCTGAGTTTACCTGCGATCGCGCCGCCTTACTCGCCACCCAAAACCCCAAAGTTGTCAGTTCCGTTTTGATGAAGCTAGCAGGCGGTTCGCCAACTTTAGCACCTCAATTGAACCTGGAAGCCTTTTTAGCCCAAGCCCGTGCCTACGACAATATCAGCAACAACGAAATCGGCGAAATGCTCAAGCAAGCGCAGACTAGCGCCCTGACTCACCCAGTGCCCGTATTGCGGGCTAGGGAAATAGATCGCTGGGCGAGCAGTAAAGATTATCAATTGTTGTTGCAAAACGGAGAAAACGTGTATAATGGTAAAGCTTCACCCAAGGGCGGGTGGCGAAACTGGTAGACGCAGTAGACTCAAAATCTACCTCCCGCGAGGGAATAAGAGTTCGATTCTCTTCCCGCCCATTTTGAAAGGACAAGGGAGACAAGGGAGATAAAATCTCATACCAAATCCGGGGTTCTAAACCCCCTTGATTTTATAGCCCGCGAAGGCGGGCTTTGTTTGTGTAGCCGCGACTTTAGTCGTTCGGCATCAAAGGAGCGATCAAAGCGGATTTGGTATTATTATCTGCTCATTGTCGGGTTTTAAATTTGTCCGCCGCAACCCCCAAAGGGTAATAAACCTTGTTATAGCACTACGCGCTGGTATCGTTACAGATTAGATAGATTACGCTCTCGCTATACAGAGGTTCAATTGAGCATTTGTAAATACGCCAGCAGGTAGCGCTATAATTGCGAAAAAATCCCTAGCCCTCTAAGGCGTAGGTATCGCTTTCTCGACCAAAGGCGAATTTGAGGGAATGGGGTACATCTTTATTGGATTGGGTGAGAAAGATGACGAGTGCAAGGAAAGCTAACCCGGTGCTGATGGTAAAGATACCTTGGTAACTGAGTTGTTGAGCAACAGAACCAAAAACTGGGCCTGCGATCGCCATCCCTAAATCAAATCCTCCCACGCAAAGGGCAAAAACTCTACCGCGTTCGGTGGAGTAGGAACGGTCAGAAATTAAGGCTATCATCATCGGAAAGAAGATGCCGCCCCCAGAACCTTCGATGGCGCCTGCGAGCAAAAAAGTAACAGCGCTATTAGCTTGGGATAGCATCAACATCGCGCCGCAATAGCAGGCTAAACTCGCGGTGATAAATAATCCGCGTCCGTAGCGATCTGAAGCGCGACCGATAAATAAGCGTAAACTGAAACTAGCGATCGCCGCAGCCGTATAAAACCAACCCGGATTCAAATCCACCTTGGTTTCGCGAATATATAAAGGGACAAAGGTACTCATCGCCCCAAACGCCAAACCAATTAGCAGCATCACTAGGGTGGGAATTCGCAACCGAGGACTCAGCAACAATCGCCAAAATGCAATGTTATCAGGTAGTGCAGCAGCATCGCCAGCTTTATCTCTGCCTACCTTTGGTTGCCCAATTGCCGAAGCACCGATAGCGCTTAAAATTGCCAGTCCACTAGCAAGAACAAATAAAGGTTGGTAACCTGCTTGTTCCTGTAACAATCCTCCCACGGCTGGCCCGACTGCGACGCCGATTGGTTGTACTAAACTCATATAGCCAATCACTTCGCCCCGGTGACTGACTGGAGATAAATCGACCACTAGAGTGCTGTAGGCGGTGGTAAAAGCGGCGATACTGATACCGTGGAAAGCGCGCAGGGCGATTAACAGGGGAATCGATTTGACAAATAGATAACCTAACGGTGCGATCGCTGCTACTACAATACCCAACAGTAAAACCGCTTTGCGACTGTGTCCATCCACCATCCGCCCCAGTCTAGGACGAAACAGCAACAGTCCGATGGCAAACCCACCCATTACCATACCAATTTCTTGTTTTGTGCCGCCAATATCCTCCACATAGGCAGGTAAAGTCGGCAGTAGAGAAGCCATACTACACCAGAAAAACAACGCAGCAGCAAATAAAATTACCAGGTTGCGTCTTACTGGCACTTCAAGCATCAAAAATACTTTCAAGTTGTTTGTCCTTAGTCGTTTACCAATTACCAGAAAAAATAGGTTGTTAGCCTCCCCCTTTTAACCGGGAAAGGGGGAAAAGGGGGAAAAGGGGGAAAAGGGAAAAAAGGGAAAGAAGTCTTCATTAGATCTGTTTTAAAAGTCGATTCCCATAGAAGCACTCATCGCCACATCTCCATTCCTTACCACCAGTATGCCCCTTTCCCCTTTCCCCCTTTCCCCCTTTTCCCCTTTTCCCCCTTTTCCCCTTCAAGGTCAACTGTCAACTGTCAACTGTCAACTGTCAACTGTCAACTGTCAACTTTCACCATTGGCTCGACAATTTCCCTCACCCGATAGATTGGTCTTCCTTGGGATTCGTGGTAAGTACGCATTAACAACTCAGCTAGTAACCCGAAGCTAAACAGCTGGACGCCGGTTAAAAGTAACACAACCGCCAAAATCAGTAAAGGTCGATTGCCGATACTTTCTCCCAGTCCAATTTTTAAGAAAGTTAGATAGCCACCCAACAGCGTTCCCAAGAACATAGAAATCAATCCTAACAGCCCGAATACGTGCATCGGGCGGGTGAGAAATTTTTTCATAAACCAAATAGTTAATAAATCCATTAACACCCGAAAAGTTCGCCCCAAACCGTACTTGCTGCTACCGTAACGACGCGCGTGGTGACGCACGGGCATTTCTGTGATTCTGGCACCTTCGATATAAGCTAAGGCGGGCAAAAATCGGTGTAATTCGCCGTAAAGGTTCATATCCACGACCAGTTCTTTGCGGTAAGCTTTAAGCGAGCAACCGTAGTCGTGTAACTTGACGCCAGTAATTTGTCCAATGAGCCAGTTAGCGATTTTGGAAGGTAACAGGCGCTTTAAGGCGGCATCTTGTCTATTTTGACGCCAGCCGCTGACCATATCGTAACCTTCTTGTAATTTGGCAAGTAATAGGGGAATATCAGCTGGATCGTTTTGTAAGTCGCCATCTAGGGTAACGATAACTTGACCGCGGGCGGAATCAAACCCCGCTGCCATAGCTGCTGTTTGACCATAATTGCGCCGCAGCAATACGACGCGCAAGTCAGTACGCGCCTGCGCCTGTTGTTTGAGTAATTCTGACGAACCATCCTTGGAACCATCATCGACGCAGATTAGTTCGTAAGCGAGGTCGGTAGCCTTTAAACTGGAAGCGATCGCTTCGATTAAGCTGGGAATGCTCTCTACTTCGTTGTATATTGGCACAACAACAGACAATTCTGGCTGACTCGAGTTTGCAGGAGTCCGCGCTCCCATTCCTTCATTAAATAACGAGATGTTCATTTATTTAAACCATCTAAAAGCATTCCCACGAACAATTGTTAACTAATGTTAATGCAGATCGCATCCTTCGTACTAGGCGCTTGGGTGCCCTTGAACCTCGCCCATAACGAGAATACCACTTTGACGCCACAGTTCTCTATCGGTTAAGATAAATTGATTGCATAACACTGGCAACTCGGGTTAAATACCAAGACAAGTTTTGCACAGTAAAAAAATATTTGTTGACTGGCTATAAAATAAGGTAAAGCTGTCATGGTTCCTGAAAATACAGATAATAGCGCCAAGGTCGTAACCGAGAATAAATGGTGGAACCTGCCGCCAATTTGGTGGCGGGGTTTAATTGTAATATTAGTCATATTGGGTATATTTTTACGATTCGGTACTTTGGATAGTAAAGCATACAGCCACGATGAAGCTTATACTTCTTTAAGAATATCGGGTTACACGATGCAAGAAGTACGCGATCGCATCTTCGATGGTCGAGTAATTGACGTTAAGGAATTGTACCAATTTCAATACCCTAATTCGGAAAAAAATTTCACAGATACGATCGAAGGTTTAGCAATTGAAGAAGCCCACCTACCGCCGCCTTATTTCCTGATGGCAAGATGGTGGGTGCAACTGTTTGGCAATTCAGTAGCAGTAACCAGAAGTTTATCTGCGGTTTTTAGTTTGCTGGCATTTCCCGCTGTTTATTGGTTGTGCTTAGAATTATTTGAATCGCCCTTAGTGGGATGGATAGCGATCGCAATTTTTAGCGTTTCTCCTTTTCATCTTTTATACGCCCAAGATGCCAGGTTTTATAGTTTATTGATTCTCACAATTTTATTATCGAGCGCTGCCTTATTGCGAGCCATGCGCTTGCAAACAAATTCCAGTTGGGCAACTTATGCATTAACAGTTGCTATGGGATTTTATACGGTTTTGTTTTCATTTTTGGTTTCTGGTTCCCACGCCATCTATGTAGCTGTAGTTGAACGCTTTCGCTTCACTAAAACTTTAAAGGCTTACTTGCTAGCATCGATAGCTGGTTTTTTGCTCTTCGTTCCTTGGATTGTAGTAATTGCTATTAACGCTACCCAAGTCGCTAAAACCACAGGCAGCGCTCAAACCCGTTCAAATATCTTTGCTTTATTGAGAAGTTGGATATTAAATTTAGGTCGCGTTTTTATAGATTTACAAATAGGAGATATTACTGCTCCTATTGTTTTAATTTTAGTGGGATATGCGCTTTATTATTTATACCGAAAAGCTCCGCAAAAAGTTTCATTATTAATTCTTTCATTAATTGGATTAACGGCAATCTGTTTAGTTTTGCCGGATCTGATATTAGGTTGGAAGTTAACTACAAGAGCGAGGTATCTAATTACCAGCTATTTGGGAATTCAGCTAGCAGTTGCTTACCTTTTTGCTTCAGGTATCGTTGCTATTAAATCATCAACGCAGCAGTTATGGAAAGTAGCAATGGCTTTATTAATCTCAGCCCAGCTTGCATCATGTGCCGTAAAAATTTTACCAGGAGCGCCCATCACAAGCGCCAGCGATTATAATATAAATCGAGCGAACATTCTCAACCAAGCAACTCGCCCACTTTTAGTCAGCAGCAATAATGACCTCAATCCTGGAGAGATACTAGCCATGAGTTCATTGTTAGATCCAAAGGTGAAACTTCAGCTGGTTATAGAACCAAATATTCCCAAAATACCCGACGGGTTCAGCGATGTATTTTTATACAATACTTCTAGTAAAATAGAAGCTGAATTGGCGAAAAAGTACAATATAAAAGTTGTCGATGCCAGGGCTAAAATATCGCGTCTGGAAAAGAAACCCGGTAAAAGTTAAACAGTGGACAGTGGACAGTGGACAGTGGACAGTGGACAGTGGACAGTGGAC
>CAYXCW010000222.1:149-6214 GCA_964463555.1 uncultured bacterium | reverse complement strand
TATCAACTATCAACTATCAACTATCAACTATCAACTATCAACTATCAACTGTTGACGGATTTTTTGCCATTGTTCTAACCAGGTTAGCAAGTCTTGTTCTCGGATTCGACCTTTTTTAGATTTTAGTTGCAAAACTCGTTGTAGTTCGGTGGCGGGATGGCCTGTTTCTTGTACCCAAGCTGCTACTAAAGTTTGAGGTTCTAAGAGGACTGAACCCAATCCTAAAGCTTGTTGTAATTGTAGTTGTTCTTGTTTCCCGATTACCTCGATGACGAATTCTCTGCTTTCGGCTTTTTGCAAGACTTCGGCTAAAGCTTTAATGTATGCTTCGCTGTTATCAACTGTCGGTGCTGTAATGGAAACAGCAGACCCAAAACGCCGGTTTTTTGCTAATACCAATACTAGAAGGATAATGCTTGCTTGTACCAATACAGGAAATACAGGTGTGTTGGCAAGGTAAGCTACCCAGTTTTTGCCGTCTTCCTTAGCAACGATTTCTTTATCTTTATAACCGTGGATATATTCATCTACCCAAATTGGTTGGTGAATTGGTAATTGGTAATTGGTAATGGCTAATGGCTCATTGGTAATGGCTAATGGCTCATTGCTCCTCTGCTCCTCAACTCCCTCAGCTCCCTCAGCTCCCCCAGCTCCCCCAGCTCCCTCAGCTCCTGGTAAACTCACCAGGGATGCTAGAAATTCAAAGTTACCGGCTTCGTCTTGATAGGCGTTGGCGGCGATGTGGGGGGTGGTAGCAAAAATTACTTGTCCTTTTGCTAGTTTTTGTTGCCAAGCGATCGCACCAAACCGATCGCTCAATCTTTGTTCCTGCTCTAGATCCAATTTTTCCCGCCGTGTTGTCTCAATTTTGACGCTGCCTGCGGCTGTTGGTTGTAATGTCATAAATGATGCTGCGGTTGCGGGACTTCGCACGCCTAAGACTACTAAAGTATTGCCTTTCTCTACCCATTCGCGCTCTGGGTTGTTAAGCGTTGCCCTTCCCAGCTCGCTGTTAACCCGCAATAATGTCATGGGATACTGAGTGGTGGGGAACTGGTCAAAGGGTTTTTGCCATCGCTTGAGAGGGGTTCCTCGCTTTTCCATGAAGGCGTACCAAGCACCGTATCCATTGGGAGCGCGACTGTAAGTGGAACCGCTATTTAGCTTACTCGTTGTCGGAGCTGCCAACAAGGTAAGTAAGATGATTGCTATGGTGGCGATCGCTCCTATCCATATCCAACGTTTTTTCATCGCATTTTTACCATTCGCCATTCGCTATTAGCCATTAGCACCCTGAATATCTCGGTATGCTTGCTGGCATTGTTCAAATATTTCTGGGGTGATTTCTCCATTGCCGAAGCACAGTCTTTCGTGGGTTTGCAGTAATTTTTGATACGCTTGATGCTGGGGTAAATCCTGAATGATTTGCCTATACTCGCCATCGGTGCGACTGGGTTGCTGCGGGGCAATGCCGGTATCGTTGAGTTGCTGCAACATTGCCATGTACAGCGCCCTTGCGGCTTCGCGGTAGTCGCCAGCGCGGTATAATTGGCGCGATCGCATCAACCAAGCTGCGGCTGTTAGTTCGTCGATCGGCACAGTTGTCTGTTTCCCTACTTTTAAGTTGAGGGAGTTCCAGTAAGGCTGCACCTTCGGCATCAGCCACAAAACGAGCCGGATTAAAACCCATCCCAGTATCCCCCAAAATGCTACTCGCACTAATAGCCAAGTGAGCGAGTTTAACCACTCAGGGGTGGATAAATTTGGTATATCGGGCAGGTTAGGTGAAAATTGAGACATTTGCAACTCGAACCACTCGCCTATACGCTGCTGGAATTGCTCAAATTGCCAGCTGAGGTTACTTTTCTCAAAGCTATTTCCTGACATCGCTCCATCACCTTGGGGAAAAGGGGGAAAGGGGGAAAAGGGGGAAAGGGGGGAAAGGGGAAAAGGGGAAAGGGGGAAAAGGGGGGAAAGAGGGGAAAAAGGGGTAATTGAAAAATCTAAACCATTATACTTCTGGCAAAAAAGCTATACCGAATCAAGTTTCTGTCTTTTTACTTGTTTTGCTAATTTCGTCAGTCCTCATCACCTTTTCCTCCTTTTCCCCTTTCCCCCCTTTTCCCCTTTCCCCCCTTTCCCCCCTTTTCCCCTTTCCCCTTTCCCCCTCCCACTTCAGACTTATGCTTGGATGCGTGTTAAAACAAGGAAGCGATCGCAGTTCGGTTTGGACATGACCATCTACTTTTACAAGGTTAGCGAGCCTTATGGCTGTTTTTCTAATTTTTCTCCCCACGGTATTCAGATCCAGGGTCAATATTGGCCTACTGTAGAGCATTATTATCAAGCGCAAAAATTTGTCGGCACTCAGGATGAAGCTGCGATCGCAGTGATTCACGGGGTGAAGACGCCGGAGGAAGCTGCATCCCTGGGGCGCGATCCGCTGCGTAAAGTCCGCCCCGATTGGGAAGATGTTAAGCTTTCCGTGATGCACGAAGCTGTTCTCACCAAGTTTCTCACTCATCTGGATATTCAGGCTATTCTCTTGGAAACTGGCGATCGCTTGCTGGTGGAAAACTCCGTTACTGATTACTATTGGGGCTGTGGCAAGGATAAAACTGGTCAAAACCATTTAGGAAAACTTCTCATGAGGGTTCGCCAAGAAATCCGGCAAGGCTTAACTGGGCTAATCTAAATGGCATAGAATTCCGCTAAAATTTGATGCTTTACTTGATCCTGCCCTTCATTTCGTCGAATATCGTCCATTTTCCGTTGATGTTGCCCCTAACCCTGTTAGCATTGTTATATTTTTTTACGGGAATGTAAAAAAATGCAGATAATATAATACAATAATCTTCCGTCCTTTACCTGTATCTAGTTTGCCACCCCGTTCCCAGCTTTTACCCTGGGAAAATAAGGAAGTTGTGCTAGAGACTTCCTGACCATAGGGGCTGCCACAATTTGATATACGCCCAAATTTATTTTAAGCCAGCTATGAAACTACAATCAATTTATCCAGATCTATAGCGGTTTTTATTAAAAGTTAAAATTTAATTAAGAGAATTTAAACACCAGGCGAGTAAAAATTTATAATAAGCACAAAAACCTTGTGGATATAAAAAATGAATTTATCAGGAAAAAACCAAGAAATGCAGCCTGGAATTAACCAGGAAGCATTGCTGCATAGAATGACGAATCGAATTCGTCAATCTTTAGAGCTGCAAGAAATATTAACATCAACTGTAGCCGAAATACGTGCTTTTTTGGGTACGGATCGGGTGATGGTCTATCGGTTTAATGCCGATAACAGCGGCGAAGTAATTGCGGAATCAATCGATGAAAGTCGCTTACCATCCCTAAAAGGTTTGAACTTCCCAGCGGATGACATTCCACCCGAAGCGCGGGAGCTGTTTCTGTCGGCACGCCAGCGCACGATTGTGGATGTAGCCACCCAGCAAATCGGTTTAAGTCGTTTAGATTGTCCGGAAACGGGAACGCCCCTGGCAAGCGAAAATATTTCCTACAGACCTGTAGATCCCTGCCATGTAGCTTATTTGACTGCAATGGGAGTGCAGTCTTCTTTCATTGTGCCGATTCTGCATTACGATATCGGCGGCGCGGAGGCGAAGCCGCAACTGTGGGGACTGTTGGTATCGCATCACTCACAGCAGCGCCAGATTTGCGAACGGGAGGTGGAAGTTGTCCAGCAGGTGGCGGATCAAGTATCGATCGCGATCGCTCAAAGCAATCTCCTCACCAATACCCGCTCCAGAGCGATGCGAGAAGCGACGGTAAACCGCGTCGCTACGCTGTTACACGATGAACCGACGATTGAATTTCAAGCAGCGCTACAAGCTACTGTAGCCGTGTTTGGCGGGGCAGGCGGTAGGCTTTATATCCAGCCAGCTGCGATGCATCCCGAGCTAACAACACCGACCGATGTTCAGGTTTATACCTGTGGCAATCAGCCGAATTTAGCGGGTTTAGCACGCGGAAATGACTGGGGAGAAGAAATACCGCTCGAAAGGCATCCAGACTGGCAGCAAGTTAGCGGCTATTGTGAAACGGCAAAACCAGGCATCCATCCGCAAGCGATCGCAGACTTGTATAAAGAAGCTGGGTGCGATGCGATCGCTTCTACGTTTGCGGGTACTCAAATCAGAGGTTTGCTAATCGTTCCTTTGGAATATCGGCAACAATTTTTGGGATATTTGAGTATTTTTCGCGATCAAATCGACACGGAAACTTTGTGGGCGGGACAGTTCGATCCAGATGGGCGACAACAGTTTCCCCGGCTTTCTTTTGAAGCATGGCGAGAGTTAAAAAAAGGTCAAGCTCAGGAATGGAAGCTAGAAGAAATTGAACTGGCGACGGCTTTGGGAAATCAATTTGCGATGGCGGTGCAGCAGCATCAGCTATATCAACAAGTACAGCGGCTCAACAGCGATCTGGAATGTTTGGTAGCAAAGCGCACCGCTCAATTACAACAATCTTTAGACTTTGCCAAAGTCTTAAAGCAAGTCACAGACCAAATTCGCAGCACTTTAGATTCCAAAACGATTTTGCAAACAATTGTGCGCGAGGTACGTGCTTTATTAGACACAGACAGAGTCGTGATTTATCAGTTTACGGAAGAAACTCAAGGCGAAGTGGTGGTAGAAGCGATCGCGGGCAATTGGCCTTCTGTTTTGGGGTTAAAAGCGCCAAAAGACTGCTTTCCACCAGAGTATGTCCTGAATTATAAAAATGGGCGCGTCGGGGCAATAGAAGATGCCGCCAATGCCAATATAGCCACCTGTCATTTAGAGTTCTTGCAAACCATGCAGGTGCAAGCAGACCTGATCGTACCGATTAAGCGGGGAGAAGACCTTTGGGGGTTGTTAATTGCCCACTCCTGTCGCAGTAAGAGAGCATGGACTGCGGCGGAAATCGAAGTATTGCAACAACTGGCAGATCAGGCAGCGATCGCAATTTTGCAAGCCGAACTTTACGAACAAAGTCGCGATTTGGCATTAAAAGAGCAGGCGAAAGCACAACAGCTAGAAGCCGCCCTAGATGAGCTGCAACAAACTCAATCGCAACTAATTCAAACCGAAAAAATGTCTTCTTTAGGGCAACTTGTCGCTGGGGTTGCCCATGAAATTAACAATCCGGTTAATTTCATTTTCGGTAACATCAACTATGCCAGCGAGTATACCCAAGACTTGCTCGACTTGTTGCACCTGTACCAAAAGTATTATCCAGAACCTCACCCGGAAATTTGCGATCGCATGGCAGAAATCGAGCTGGATTTTCTGGAAGAAGACTTAATCAAACTGCTCGCTTCGATGAAAGTAGGCACCGACCGCATCCGTCAACTCGTATTATCGTTACGTAATTTCTCTCGACTAGATGAGTCGGAAAGAAAGCCGGTCGATATCCACGAAGGACTGGAAAGCACTCTGTTAATTTTGCAACACCGACTTAAACCTAAAACCGGACATCTTGGCATTCAAATTATCAAAGATTACGGTAACTTGCCCCCCGTCGAGTGCTACGCCAGTCAGCTGAATCAGGTATTTATGAATATCCTCAGCAATGGGATTGATGCCCTCGAACAGTCCCTCAACCATCGGCGGCATTCGGTTAACGGTCAAACAAGTGACAACCGAGGACTAACAAATTACACTCCTAAAATTCAGATTCGCACCGAAGTCATCGATCGTGAAAAGGTAAGAATCTCTCTTGCCGACAATGGGTCGGGAATGCCAGCCCAGGTGAAAGCACGGATTTTCGATCCATTTTTCACTACCAAGCCCGTGGGTCAGGGTACTGGGTTAGGACTCGCTATTAGCTACCAAATTGTGGTTGAGAAGCACAAAGGGTCGCTCAAGTGCGTATCCGAACCCGGTCGGGGAACCGAATTTCAAATCGAAATCCCCCTGCAAGCTCTACCGTTAGCCTCTTCAGGAAATCGGCATATCGGTGCAGGGGAACGGGCGAGTGATTAGAGGAGCTTTCTTGAGCTGAGGGAGCTTTCTTGAGCTGAGGGAGCTTTCTTGAGCTGAGGGAGCTTTCTTGAGCTG
>CAYXCW010000221.1:0-6546 GCA_964463555.1 uncultured bacterium | reverse complement strand
TTCGCCATCTTGCTCAGTATCAGTAATGCTGTACCTCATAACAGCGAGAATCGCTATAAATTTCCGGGCTAATAGCCTCGCGTCCATTAAAATGGACTGAATGGCACAAAAATCTGCTGAAAATCTGAATTTGGGCATTCTGAACGTTTGGGTACGGGTAAAATCCCATCCGATTGGGGTAATAATTGTTGCGATCGCTCTGCTTTTTTTTGCATCCAGCAGTATCCGACACGCTTTGTTTCAATCCTCGGCGTGGGATTTAGCTATTTTTGACCAAGCTGTTTATTTAATCAGCCAAAATCAAACACCCATTTCGTCTTTGCTCGGGTTTCACATTCTAGGCGACCATGCTGCTTTTGTGTTATATCCCCTAGCATTGCTGTATAAAATTTATCCAGATGTTCGTTGGTTGCTAGCAGTGCAAGCCTTGGCTTTGGCATTGGGAGCGTTACCAACTTGGTATTTATCGCTAGAAGCAGGGTTAAAAAGATCGCAAGCATTGGCAATGGCGGCGGTATATCTTTTATATCCGCTAGCGTTCAATATTAATTTGTTCGATTTCCACCCAGAAGTCCTGGCTTTACCTGCAATTTTAGCGGCTGTTTTGGCGGCGAGGTTAGGTGCGGTTGGGTGGTTTTGTGTTTGGATTATTTTAGTGTTGAGTTGCAAGGCGGTATTAGCCTTAACGGTAGCAGCAATGGGATTGTGGCTGCTGGTGTTGGAAAAGCGGCGTTTGTGTGGTGCGATCGCTCTCTTTTCCGGCATCGCGTGGTTTATAATTGCCACTGGAGTTATTATTCCCTTTTTCGGTGGCGAGTTAGCAACTATTGGACGCCACCTCTCGCGCTATCAACATTTAGGAAACTCTTTTTCAGAAATTGTAAAAAATCTCCTGCTTCAGCCAGGTTTATTGATTAAAAGTATCTTTTCCCTGGCTAATTTAGAATATCTGGTTTTGTTATTCGCGCCGCTAATTTGGGGAATTTACCCGCAACATTTAACCCCTTTAGTAGGTGCAATTCCCCCGTTGGCGATGAACCTTCTCGCCGATGACTTAACTCAAAAAAACTTAGTGCATCAATATTCGCTGCCAGTTTTGCCGTTTCTGCTGTTAGCGGTAATTTCCAGCTTAGCTGCTGGACGTGGATGGCTGCGATCGCGGGGAATAATTATTTGGTCGTTAGTGGCTTTTTTAGCATTGGCGAAGTATGGTTATTTTGGTTCTATTTATCTGAATTCGCTGGATACTTGGAAGGCGACAAGAGTGGCGATCGCTCAAATCCAAACCTCTGGCGGTGTCTTAACTACCCATAATATTGCACCCCATCTAGCACACCGAAGTTTAATTAAATTTACCAACGCCGATTCACCACCGACTGACTTAAATCAATTTGAATACATCTTGCTGAATTTGCGCCATCCAGGTTGGAAAAGCAGCCGGGAATTTGCTGAAAATTTATTGATTAAATTGCAAAATCATCCTGATTTTAAATTAAAATTTCAGCAAGAAGAAGTTTATTTGTTTATTCAAACTAATCGTTATTACTGAGGTATTCAGGCAAAGAAACCGGGTTTCTAGGAACAATCTTCGATTTGCAACTAGAGATCGCAGCTAGAAACCCGGTTTCTAGGAACAATCTTCGATTTGCAACTAAAGATCGCAGCCAGAAACCCGGTTTCTAAAATCTGCGTGAGTTTCGATCAAATCAAATCATTTTTTCTAAGGCGGTTTGCAAGTCTTTTGTCAGCTCGGTAACTGCTTGGCGACGGTTGCTTTTATAAGCATCCCAACGTTGTGAAATTGAGATCGGTTCTCCTACACTTAAGCATACCCGTTGCTTACCGAGTTTTGGGCGCTTGAAGGCGTTACCGCCTTTAATTTTGGTCATTGTATCCCAAATCAATAAAGTTGTTTCCGCAAACCGTTCGGGGGTTTGTTTTTCGATCGCGTATCTACCAGTCACAGCTACGAAACTTTCTACTAAGCGCATGTGCCACATTCGCAAACTGGCCTCTTCGGCAATCCGATCTGCGAGTCCTCGTTCTAAAGGTGGTAAAGCATCAATATTTTTAATATCTTCTCGAAAGATCCAATCCCATCCTGCTTGCTCTAGTCGCCGACAGCGGTCGATTAAGCTACCTTTAGGCTGGAGGTTAAACGCTTGTTCTGCTACTTTTAAGGCTACATCTAGAAGCGATCGCAGTCGAGTTACTAACTCTTCATTCGTAGTGGGGAGTGGAAACCCAGTTTTAGTAGCAGCGATGGGCAAAGTTTGGTGATAAAACCGTGTGTAGAATTCTTCCACGCGGGTGAGTAAGTGTGCGCTCAAGCGAAACAAGCGCCGATATCGTAAATGATGGTGGCTTTTTGGGTTTTCCTCGCTTAAATTGCCATCCTCTATAGGTAACCCACTATCAATTTCTAATTGAGTTAAAAGCTTATCTAAGGCATCCCACGGATCGTGAATATACTGATACTTAATCCCTATTGGTACGATTAAAACTTGTTCCGAGCGTCCGGCTTTCAGTATATCTTCGACACACCAAAATCCTAGTTGGCAGATTCCCGGTTCTAAAGGGCTGACAACTTCATTATGTCCGTTGGTAGCCCCTTCTGGAGCTGCCATCATCGGCAACTTTCCGTTAGCAAATAGCTCCCGTGCCGAACGCAAACCGAGTCGGTCTACTTTGCCGCGCAGGATGGGGGTTCCACCTAGACGAGGATATAACCATTCTACAATTGAACCAGCCCATAGGGGAATTCCCCGATCGTAAATAAAATGGGCGTGTACGGGATAATTCAGCGGTATTTGCTGTTGTTTGGCAAGTTGGGGTACCAGATTCCACAGCAGATGCATTAAACTAAAAGGGTCGTCGCCGCTAGGATGGCGAAATGCCATTAAAAAGCGGATTTTTCCAGATTGAAACTGCTGGTAAAGATCGGCAAGGCGTTCCACGTTATCAGCTTGAATGTCGCTGATGTTGGTGCGCGATCGCAACCAAAAGGGTAGTATCCACTGACATCCCCGTAAAACTACTGAGTTGAGCGCTGGTGGAATAAATTCTAAAGGCGGTTGAACCTGATTCATAACTGTCTGGATTTGGTCTAATTGATTACTTTATTTTATTTAATTTTATCTGTTACATAAGAATTACATGGCTTGGCTCTGCCTAAAAACTAGAGTTGGATTTGTCAAGGTGATAATTACTGAAATATTGTCTAAGTTTGAGATGATTAACTCGCAGTCATTTTTCTAGAGTTTATTCAGTAGAATAACTCAAGACATTTTTACGGAAAGTGTATTTTAATTTAACTATAAGAATTCAGAGCTTCTTCACAAAAACTTTAAAAAACCCACCAGTTAACCCTGATACTGTAAAGTTTTCGTGAAATCACGCTAAAAATATGACCGGCGTCACAAAGAGGGGTGTATTAATATGTTTAAGGGTTCTAAATTTCCTCTATCTTAAGGATAATTTTTGAACGCTTACTACATGCAACCTCCACGTTGAGTTCAAAAAACGAATAGTTTTGGCATAGGCAATAGAAGATATTGGCAAACTTCTTGTCTGTGCAGCTCGATTAAACAGACCTAAATTTACTTCATCAGGGGTTTAATCAGGGTATCTAGGTCTGAAGGTTAAAGTGTAATTCTTTCGGGTAAAAGTCGTTTGTCAGATAGGTAGTTATGTTCCACCTGAAGTCCCCTAACGCTAATAGTTTTGACCAAGCTTTGAGCTTATTGGAACAAAATCCGGCGCTGTCAGATTCACTGCTGGCTGACTGTAACCACGACGTACAAAAGGTTACAACAATTATTCAACCTATTTTGAATGCTGCCTCTCGTTGTGAAATTGCTCGCTTCTACATTCAAGCAATTACAACGGGTAGAACGACTTTTCTCGTGACTAACCTCAAAGATGGGGAAGGGCTTCAGATTACCGATAGTGCTGCTAGTTGGTTGCTGGGACGTTCTGCTAATAGCGCGATCGCAATTAAAGATACCTGTATCTCGCGCCAACATGCGGTAATTGGACATGTTTTCGGTCAAGAGTTTTACATTACAGATGTTGGTAGCAGCAACGGCAGTTGGGTAAATCATCGCCGCCTAGCTAATTTGGAGCGTTGTCTTCTGAGAGATGGGGACTTGATTCAGTTAGGTCCAGTACAGATAGAATTTTTTATCTCTAACAGTCAAATCATCTCCACCCCGCTGACTGACGTGGGCGTGACGGAATTTTGTTAATACGGTAATTGGTAATTGGTAATGGGTAGTAGGAAAGACCTTACACCCATTACCTTTTTAAGTGGCAGCAGCTGGAGCGGGTTGGTCGATCAGTTCTTGGAATCGGATGGCATCGGAGCGGGGGTCAACATAGCTGACGCGGACTTCCAGTTGCTCGCCCAGCGCTATAGAGCGCTTGAGCTGCATGGGTAATTCTAGTCCCAGATCTTCTAGGAGAATTAATCCTAACCGTTCATCTTCCCTCAACCAGCGCAACAAGACTGCCTGCCAAGCTTGCTCAGAACAGCGGCGGAGATATTCTAAAGCCCAATAGCGCTGGGTTTGGCGCTCTACGAGGGAGGCTTCTTGAGAAGCAGTAGTGACGCCGATCATCACTTCTTTGACTTCTTCTGCCGAAAAGGGGGGTTGTTCGCCGCGCAGGTGGGCTTTAATTTGGAAGTGGGTGAGCAAGTCGCTGTAGCGCCGGATGGGAGAAGTTACTTGGGTATAGCTCTCTAATCCCAAACTGGCGTGGCGAGCGGGGGTAATGCTCATTTCGCTGCGGGGCATACAGCGCCGGATGGCGCAGGCGCGCACAGGACCTGCGGGGAGTTGCAGTAGTTCTTCTTCTGGGGGCAGTTCGGGTTGGGGCTGAGAGCGGAATGGTAGGGCAAGCTGGTGCGTTTGCGCGTAGCGGGCAGCGACTTCGCCTGCTAAAATCATCATTTCTGCTACCAATTGCCGCGATGGCGAGTCCTCCAACACTTCGATGTGGATTTCGTCAGCATCTACTTTAATGCTCGCTTCTGGCAGGTGGATATTGATCGCACCTTGGGAGCGCCGCCACATTTGTCGCCGTTGGGCTAAGCGCGCGATCGCATCTATTTCCAGTTCTGCTGGAACACCCAATTGCAGCATCTCATCCACATCTTCGTAAGTCAACCGATAGGTGGGTTTGATAATGCTGGCGTGGATGCTGTATTCTGCAACTCCACCCTCGTCATCTAAAATAATCCCGAAGCTGAGCGCGTTGCAGATTTTCCCCTGTACCAGACTCATCGGCCCTGTCGCCAGTTCGGCTGGAAACATGGGAATCATGCCCGTGGGTAAATACAACGTCGTGCTGCGCCGTCTGGCATCTAAGTCTAATTCATCTCCTGGAGTCAGCCAGCGCGTCGGATCGGCGATGTGAACCCACAGCCGCTGTTTCCCGTCGGGGAGCGATTCCCAACTCAAACCATCATCAATTTCTTTTGTACTTTCGTCGTCAATGGTATAAACTTTGAGTCGAGTCAGATCCAGGCGCTCTGAGTCGGGGTCGGGGGGAGAAACCTCAGTTCGCTGGTGAGCCACTTCTAGCACCTTTGTTGAAAAATTAACTGGAATTGATGAGCGCCGCAAAAATAAGTTTTCGTGGAGACTCCACACGCCCAAGTTCACTAACAGCTCGAAAGCACCTTGGGGGTTTTCTGGTCGTTTGAGAGCAGCTAGGGTTTCCACGGCGGCAGCGCGCCCAGTCGCCTCATCTCCTTGCAGCGCGAACCGTTCCAGCGCTTCTAGACGATGGCGATCGCTATGCTGCCATTCTACCTGTTCTCCACCCAAAGCTTGTTGTACCCGCGCCCAAAACTCCTTCTGTTGAGTTTCTCGCTCTTTGGCAACTTCCAATTGATGTTTGATTTCCGCCACTTGGTTGAGCGAGCGGGGTTCGTAGCGATCGCCTTTTTGTTTAAAATACAGTTTGTCTTCCGATAGCAAATAGTACGCCGCGTAGCATTGCGCCGGACTTTTTTCCGAAAACAGCAGCATTGCCATTTCTGGCGGCGCGACTGCCGAACCCTCTTCTACTAGAAATTCCCAAGCAACTTCCAAGCTTTCTGGGTCGATAAACGGCTCTACCTCTTTACGAAAGCGAGGAATTTCCGACGCTTTGTATGTTTCACCGTTTACTTGGTAACTAACTTGTTTAGCATTAATGGTACGAGCTTGACCGCGCTCGTCTACTACGATCCAGTGGCTCTTGCCCTCCGGACGTTCTGCCACGGCGAGGCAGCGCTCTCCATGTAACCGAAATTCGACTAGCGTTCCTTTTTCCACAAGTTACTTTTAATCCCGGCACTTCTATATATAAATTATCCTAGACGGGTACTATACGTGCTAACGCACGCGCTGCGCGATACTTGCTAACGCATACGCTGCGCGATCGCTCCTATTACAGCGCCAGTTTTGACTTGAAGCTATGCTTAATTTGGTCAATTCCTCTGTTTATAGAGCAATTCGCGAAAACCCCGGCCTGAAGGCGCGGGGTTTTCGCGCGAGA
>CAYXCW010000220.1:0-6815 GCA_964463555.1 uncultured bacterium | reverse complement strand
GGGGGATTTAGGGGGATCTAAAATGCTTGACCTCATAACTAGCAACTTGAGTTATATAGCGGATTGCAGCCGGTGATGGTACACCTTCGTTTGTGTAGCGGCACCCTTAAGGGTGCCGCTACACAAACGAAGCCTGAAGGCTGTAGCTCACAAAGACTGCAATGGGAGCATGTCAACTTTGTAGCTGCTCCCGACTGCAATCCGCTATAAGTCAAAGGAGGGGCATCCTAACCTGCCCCTCCTTCTTTTATCCCTAAAATGCCATTTTTCAGCGCTTCGCTGCATTAAAGCTGCCGCATTTCTGCTTCCAGTTGCTCGACTAAATCCTGGTTACCGTTGGCTCTAGCAACTTCCAAGCGATGTTGCAGCCTTTTCTGGATGTTGGCACGATGAATTTCGGCTGTTCTTTTTAGGTCTTCGCGACGATTTTTGTTCATCATGGACTTCTGTTTGGGATCTGTTGGTGTATAATCTATGCTTTATTTTTTTAATATAACATGTTCAACTCAAATAGGCAAGAAAATTGTGCTTTAAGATACAGATTGTTCATAAAATTTATGAATATAGCTGGCGGAGAAGGGGGTAAAGGGGAAAAAGGGGGAAAGGGGAAAAGGGAAAAAGAGCAAAGGGGTAATTTGGGAAAAACTGGTGGCTACGAATAGATATGTGCTTAAAGCGCCTCTGTGGGAATCGACTCTGAAAACAGATCTATTGCAAGAGCTTTCCCCTTTCCCGCTTTCCCCTTGCGCGCTGTGTCCCGCTTTAGATTGGTAACTGGAATCGGCATGGACGACTCGTCGCCAGCCAATGTGTAGAAAGGTTGAAAATTTTATATTTTAATTCACAAGAATTGACTTTCTGGATACTTTATAGTAATAGACTCGAGCAAAATTACCCCGTGAGGGTACTGTCAGAGTCCGGCACAATTTCCAAAATATAGATGTGACGATAGTTGGCTCTCGGTATTCCTTGGGCAAATTTCCGGCTGAGTTTTCTCAATTAAGCAGAAATATTGACTGTGAATTGAAGAAAAATTGCCACACTTTTCATTCTTAGTCAAAAAAATCCGGAAAGTAAATCCAACCAGCGGAATATATATGTAGAAGCGATTCTAGAAATCAAGCATTCAAGCCATTTACTTTTTGTGGGTTAACAAGGAGAGCAATATGACTTTTAAATATAAAATATTGTCAATCGACGGTGGCGGCATCAGAGGGATTATCCCAGCGATGATTATAGCCGAGATTGAACGGCGAACGAACAAGCCGATCTGTCAATTGTTTGATATGATTGCTGGCACTTCAACCGGCGGTATATTGGCATTAGGTCTGACTAAACCCGATCCAGAAAATCCTAAGATACCTCATTACCAAGCTAGCGATTTAATCGATCTGTATCGGCAAAATGGTAACCGGATTTTTAATCAGTCCACAATTGCCAAATTATCGAGTTTTTACGAGCTATTTCTTGCTCCCAAATTTCCTTCAAAGGGCAGACAATCAGTTTTAGAAGAATACTTGGGAAAGGACACTCGAATTGAAGAAGCACTGACAGAAGTTCTGATTACCAGCTATGAAACTGAATTGCGGATGCCTGTTTACTTCACCAGTAATAAGGAGATAGAAAAGACAATTGGTTTGGACTTCCACCGAGTATGCCGAGGAATTAAAATGGTAGAAGCTGCTATGGCAACTTCCGCAGCCCCTACTTTTTTTGAACCATTCCCGGTTTCGACTCTGAATAAAATCAACGGTTTCTATTCCTTAATTGATGGCGGAGTATTTGCTAATAATCCAACTTCCCTGGCAATTATGGAAGCGATAATTGCCTCTAAGAAAAAAGCAAGAGAACTGAAGAAACCAGACAAAAAACTGGCTATAGATGAGATACTTGTTGTCTCAATCGGAACCGGCTCGCTGACCAGGCAATTTGAATTTGAGCAAGTGAAAAATTGGGGACAAGCTCAATGGATACAGCCAATTATTAGTATGGTTTTGGATGGTCAAAGTGAAGCAGTTGGTTCTCAATTAGACCAACTACTGCCAGATGCAGACGGCGATCCGAAACAGTATTATCGCTTCCAACCAAGGCTAACTAAGGGGAATGATGATATAGACGATCCAAGTCCAGAGAATATCCAAAAGCTAGAAGAACGAGCAAATCTAGTGATTGATGCGAGAAATGATGAGTTGGACGCTCTGTGCAAACTGCTGCTGGAAACGCCAACAGTTGTTGAAAGAGAAAAGAAATTAGTGGCGTCGATGTAACTAAATTCACATCTTGCACCAAACCCAGAAATAAATTTCACACCTGAAAGCTAAAAGGGAGCATGTCAACGAGAGTAGCCGACACCCACGCATGGTGTCGCTACACAAACAAAGCCTGCCTTCGGCAGGCTTTAAAAGCTCACAAACAAAGCCTGCCAAAGGCAGGCTTTAAAAGCTTTAGCCCGCGAAGGCGGGCTTCGTTTGTATAGCCGCACCCTTTAGGGTGTCGGCGTAAATTTACAAACCTGACATGCTCGCAGCTAAAATTCGTTGAAACGGGTTAAAACGTTGATTTTAGTTAGCTTTAGCTAACTTAAGCTTTCAGCCCCAAATTTATTTGGAGGCTGTTTATCGGGTAGGTGCAAGATGTGAGTAAATAACTCAAGTTGCTAGTTATGAGATCAAGCATTTTAGATCCCCCTAAATCCCCCTTAAGAAGGGGGACTTTGAATCCGGTTCCCCCCTTTTTAAGGGGGGTTAGGGGGGATCAAACCGACAAGATTTGTAACTAGCAACTTGCGTTAAATATAGGTTTAGTTATAATCTAAATTTAAGAGAGAGTTTATCTACAGGTATACTCTCTCTTAAACTATTGAGATAATTTCAGATGCCCGCTTGTAAAATTATCACTCTTTTGACTGATTTTGGCTTAAATGATGTTTATGTCGGCGTCATGAAAGGCGCGATCGCCCAAATCAATCCGACGCTGACGGTAGTAGATTTAACCCATCAAATTCCACCGCAGAATGTGGCGGCAGGAAGGTTTTGCTTGATGAGTGCGTATCGTTATTTCCCCGATGAAACCGTACATGTAGCGGTAGTCGATCCGGGGGTGGGGGGAAATCGTCGAGCGATCGCGCTACAATTCCCCTCGGGCTTCCTAGTCGGGCCAGATAATGGACTGTTCGGCGGTATACTAAGTCAAAGTGGGGCAATTTTGGCTGTAGAACTCACCAACCCCGACTACTGGCGGGTATCTTCACCCAGTACAACTTTCCACGGACGAGATATTTTTGCCCCTGTAGGCGCACATCTCGCTAGCGGCGTACCTTTAAAACAGCTAGGACGAGAAATCGATTTGGCAAGTTTGGTTGAATTGCCGATTCCCAAATGTCAGCAAACCGAAAGGGGTGTAACGGGTTGCATCCAGTATTGCGATCGCTTCGGCAATTTGGTCACAAATATACCAGGTTCTCTGGTTGCAGGCAAAATTTGGTCGGTTGCAATTGCAGGGCAAACTATTTTAGGATCTCAAACTTATAGCGATGTTCCATCTGGTAATTTGGTGGCTTTAATTGGTAGTAATGACTGGGTAGAGATTGCTGTCAATGGCGGTAATGCTCGAATCAGGTTAGAGGTTGATTTGGGTGCGAATGTAGCAGTTTTAATCGATTCATAAAAATTGTTTGTAAAATCTAGATATTGCCAGAGGCAGGAGCCTCTGTTTCTGCGTTACCAGGCTGGAGCCTGGTAACGAGGGGATGATATTATGTTTTTAGCTATAGTTGAGATATCTTCTGCTTCAAGAGGGCTAGATTTGGGGATAAACTATGACTCAAGTACTCGAATCGTCTGAATCAAAGGTGTATCAAGGTCAGTTTGGGGAATTTACGATTACCAAGAGCGATCGCACTGGCGTCATCGTCTATCGTACCGGCTTGATGGTAGCGGCTTTGAGCTTTGCGATCGCTAGCGGGTTAGTATTGTGGCAAGGCAATCAACCAACGGTACTCACCGCAGTTACTTTCCTTTATGCCTGTTTTTATATCGCCCTGGGCGTTAGTTTGGCGACAATTCATATTTATTTGGCAGCGCTGCACCGAGTTTTGCAAGTTTTTTGGGCAATCGGCGGCGTCGCATCTTTAGTTTTAGCCTTGCTATATAGCGAACCTCTAGCTGTAACTGTTTATCAGCAACCCATCGCATTGATCGGCGTTGGTTTTACTTTTGCTGCTTTGACGGGGATATATTTTAAAGAAGCTTTTTGCTTTGATAGATTTGAAACAAAATTGCTGACGCCTCTCTTACCAATCTTGCTGTTAGGGCATTTATTCGGGTTTTTGCCGCTGAATGGGGAACAATTTTTATTAGGAATTTGGGCAATTTTATTTATCGTCTTCGCCCTGCGTAAAGCAATTCAAGCAATTCCCCCCGATATTGGCGATAAGTCAGTTTTTGAGTATCTCAAGCACAATAAATAATTTCAACAGTGGACAGTGGACAGTGGACAGTGGATAGTGGATAGTGGACAGTGGACACGATTCAACAAACAATTACCAATTAGCAATTACCAATTACCGCTGTCACTACGAAACTAATAGTTAATAACTAAAGTGGAAGAACGCACTTTTTGGCTAGCTTGGTCGCAAATTTCCGGAATTGGGCCAATTTTGCTGCGGCGACTGCAACAGCATTTTGGCAAGCTATCTGTAGCTTGGGAAGCAAATGCAAAAGCTTTGGGGCAAGTTGAAGGATTTGGACGTCAAATAATTGATACGGTGGTAAGGGAGCGATCGCATCTAGATCCAGAAAAGTTCCTCAAAGAACATTCTGTCAAAAATCCCTGTTTTTGGACGCCAGCAGATCCAGAATATCCCCGCTTGTTGTTGGAAATTCCCAGCCCACCGCCCGTTTTATATTATCGCGGCATTGTTCAAGCTGAAGAAAATTTGGGCATTACTGCAACAGTTGCTATTGTAGGCACTCGCGACCCTTCTGATTACGGGAAATTTTCCACTCGCCATTTTAGCCTTGCTTTAGCCAAACAAGGATTTACCATTGTTTCCGGCATGGCAGAGGGAATTGATACAGAAGCGCATCGCGCCTGTGTAGAAACGGGTGGACGGACAATCGCCGTTTTAGGCACGGGTGTAGATATAATTTACCCGCCGCGCAATCAAAAACTTTACGAACAAATCTTACAGCATGGTTTGGTATTAAGCGAATATCCCTCTGGCACAAAACCGAATCGCGCTCATTTTCCCAGTCGCAATCGCATTATTGCCGGGTTAAGTCGCGCCGTGTTAGTCATGGAAGCACCTACGAAATCAGGCGCTTTAATTACAGCCCGTTTAGCTAATGAGTTTTGTCGCGATGTCTACACACTACCTGCCCGTTGGAATGACTATAAATCTACAGGTTGTTTGGGACTTTTAAG
The DNA here is from genome assembly GCA_964463555.1 of uncultured bacterium. Classification (GTDB taxonomy): domain Bacteria; phylum Cyanobacteriota; class Cyanobacteriia; order Cyanobacteriales; family Aerosakkonemataceae; genus Microseira. Next base: position 1,391 of record CAYXCW010000220.1, on the reverse strand, counting down.
CAAGGGCGCGCAACTAATCATCAACGAAGGTCTTTTGTTAGAAATGTTGGGAGGAATGCCGCCGGTAGATCCGGTAAATTTCGCCGATCTACCCTTATTTTCTCAGCAGGTAACAGCAGCAAATCGCCAACCTTTACCAAATCTAGAACCGCAACTTAATCAAATATTAGAAGCAATTGCTGCCGAACCTATTGGCCTTGATTTCATCGTTCAACAAACTGGGTTTCCTGCGGGAGAAGTCTTGAGTTCGCTGTTGCAATTAGAACTTATGGGATTAATCTCTCAATTGCCCGGAATGAGGTATCGGCGATGTTAGGCGACCATCCCCTGGCGGCTACCAGGTAAGCGCGAAACCAGTTCTCTGATAGCGGATTGCACTCCTATGAGGTATCCCAGCAGTGTGCGGGCACCCTTAAGGGTGCCCGCACACTGCTGTTGATGGTGTACCTCATCTCAGATCTTGCACCACGATCAACAAGCCTGGAAAAACCGGGTTTCTTGACGAAAAATCTAGGCTTTCAAGTTGAGCTATTGGTAAGAAACCCGGTTTTTAGCCTTGGTGCAAGATGTGAATTATAGGAGTGCAATCCGCTGTAAAATCATTTTCTCCCTTGTCCCTGTATTGAACTGTCCCGTCTGAGGTTGGTCGCCCCCTCGCTTGAGACATGGGGTGTCTCCGTGTCCCTGCGTCCTCCGATCAACTTAGAATCCCAGCAGCTTCAGGCTCTTAACTGTCTACATCGCAATATTGCTTCGTTCCCAGAAGCGCGCCTAAAATTATTTCGCTCAAGGTGTTGACAAACCCAAAAGCCTTGGTTACTATAATAAAGGCGCAATAAACACGCCCCCATCGTCTAGAGGCCTAGGACACCTCCCTTTCACGGAGGTAACGGGGATTCGAATTCCCCTGGGGGTATCTAAAATCATAAACAAATCGTGGCAGCACCAGCTTTGTGACACCAAATTGCCAGTGAGTGTTACAAAGTGACGGGCTTTGCTCAAAGTCCTCCTGCTGCCCTCTGCCTTTCTTCACTAAATATTGAATATTATTTAACTCAAGTTGCTAGTTATGAGGTCAAGCATTTTAGATCCCCCTAAATCCCCCTTAAAAAGGGGGACTAAGAATCCGGTTCCCCCCTTAAAAAAGGGGACTAAGAATCCGGTTCCCCCCTTAAAAAGGGGGACTAAGAATCCGGTTTCCCCCTTAAAAAGGGGGACTAAGAATCCGGTTCCCCCCTTTTTTAAGGGGGACTAAGAATCCGGTTCCCCCCTTTTTTAAGGGAGACTAAGAATCCGGTTCCTCCCTTTTTTAAGGGAGACTAAGAATCCGGTTCCTCCCTTAAAAAGGGGGACTAAGAATCCGGTTCCCCCCTTTTTTAAGGGGGACTAAG
>CAYXCW010000219.1:0-7140 GCA_964463555.1 uncultured bacterium | reverse complement strand
CGGGTTTTAGCTTTAAGCCAGAAATTTATTTCTGGGCTTGGTGCAAGATGTGAGTAATCCAACTTGCTAGTTATAACTCTCATCGCCGCCGCCCACATTGGGACGTTGCGATTGCAAAATCATGAGCTTTTTTCCATCGTTCTCCTTGCGTATTAACCTACAGTTCTATAGATAAACAACAATCGGGAAGAACTAGGGAAGAAGCGGGAAAACAATTTTACTTAAAAAAAACCCGGTTTCAGGAAAAACCGGGTTGCTGAGTGAAGGAATGTTTAAGTAATCTAAATTGATCTTTATAACTTCTCATTGCCGCCGTCCTCATCTGGGACGTTGCGTTTGAAAACTCATCGGGTGATTGCTATCTCCTCCTTATCTATCGACTCACATCTTGCACCTACCCGATAAACAGCCTCCAAATAAATTTGGGGCTGAAAGCTTAAGTGAGCTAAAGCTAACTAAGATCGGGTTTTAACCCGTTTCAACGGGTTTTAGCTTTCAGCCAGAAATTTATTTCTGTTGGCTCTGGTGCTGTAGGGGCGGGTTTTACCAACCATTCAGCGGCACCACGAGATATTTCGTTAAACCCGCCCCGGCTGAGGCTAGAGATGCCACCGGACATGATATAATTCCGCATCTCCACCACAAATTGGATTGAAAGCAATCTTATGCCGACCAAGCTTCCCGGAAGTCGGCATAAAGCGTCAATCCACCATCGATAAACAGCGTTTGTCCGGTGATATAAGCAGCTTCATCTGACGCTAAAAAAGCCACTGCTGCCGCCATTTCTTCTGAAGTACCAGCCCGCCCCATCGGAATGTGACTTTCTACAACGGCTTTCTTTTGGGGGTCATCTACCCAATCTTGGTTAATTGGTGTAATTGTCGCACCTGGCGCGATCGCATTCACTCGAATCCCTTTATTCGCATACTCCAAAGCCAATGTTTTAGTCAAATTTTCCATCCCGCCTTTACTGATAGAATAGCTGACATACATCGGTCTGGGAATAATTTCGTGAACGCTGGAAATATTGATAATAATTCCAGGAATATTTTGGGATAGAAAGTGTTTGATAGACTCGCGGGCGCATAGATAAGCACCCCGCAAATTCACTCCAATCACTCGGTCAAAGTCTGCTGTGGGAATTTCGTGAGATGGGCATTCGGTTTGAATTCCCGCATTGTTGATCAAAATATCTAAACTGCCAAATTTCTCAATTACCTGATTCACCATTCTGATAATGTCTTCTTCCTGAGAAACATCCCCTTGAACCAAGAGAGATTTAACCCCACAATTTTCAATATCTCCACATGCCTTTTGCATCGCCATTTCTTCCGTATCTTCCGCCCCTTCCGGACTAGAGCGATAGTTAATGGCAATATTGCAACCTTCTTGGGCAAGGCGGATAGCTATTGCCTGACCGATACCCGAACTGCCGCCGGTAATTAGGGCATTCTTATTTTTCAATCCTTTCATGTTGTTACTCCCAGTAATAGAAAAGAAAAGAAATGCTAATTGCTAATTGCTATAAAACTTACGCAAAGAAACCGGGTTTCTCTGAAAAATCGTTGATTTATCAGCTAAAAATCTACGAAGAAACCCGGTTTCTGGCCTCGTCGTGCGTAAGCCCTGAGCGCAGATTTTCAGGGACTTTTTCTGGCACCACCCAATAATACAGCGTGTGTTCGCGATCGCCCTCTGATTGCATCTGCACAACCCGCTCTGGTTTCCAATCGCCCATTGTGTAATTGTGGGAGACAATTCGAGTACCAGGTTTGAGTTCTTGTAACAACTTAGGTCGCAGCCTTAAATTGACTTCTGGAAGCAAATAAAGCGTCACTACAGTTGCGTTGCTCAAGTCAGTATTAAACAAGTCTTGCTGCCGGAATTCAACCCGCGAACTCACTCCCGCAGTCTGAGCATTATTTCGACTTTGTTGCACGAGTTGGGGACTAATTTCGATGCCGGTAGCGCGACGAGCGCCGTATTTTTGCACCGCCGTAATTGGAATCCGCCCATCGCCGCTACCGAGATCGTACAGCACATCATTTGGCCCGACTTTTGCTAGTTCCAGCATCGCATTCACAACTGATTGTGGCGTTGGAACAAAGGGAACATCTGCTTCCCTTTCTTGGGGTGGAAGTGCGGGCGCAGGTGTTTGAATGGGAGAGGAATTAACAGGAGTTTGAGCTTCTGCTTCAAAGTTGCGTTCCCCAGTCGTGCATCCAACAATTCCCAAACTCGCAACGCTCGTTCCTGCAATTAGTAACAGTAAGATTCGTCGCCATCCCATAGTCTTTTTTCCTGTTCAAGTTGTGCCGTTTCGCTTTCATGCAAAATGCTTACATCGCTTAAAAGTTGTAACCCACTCCCACTGTTAAACCGACTTCTGCTCCATCAATAAAACCGACATTTGCCGCAGCATTTGCGGTAAATTGAGGCGACAGCGGCACATCTACACCGCCCGTCAGTAAAAAGCCAGCTTTAGCACCATCATTGGTTGTAACTATAGCTCCCCCACCTATATAAGGAGCGAGATTGATTTCTCCACCTGGAGTAACTGACTGGATGGGAAAATCAACAGTCAGCGGCACTAAAAAAACCGGCGGAGTGCTGCTAACTAAAGCCGAAGGACGCAAAGACAAATTGTTAGTTAAACCAATCTTACTGATAATCGCAAAAGACCTTTCGCTCAGCGGTGAATCGCCCCCAAAACCAATGATATTTCCACCGATACCGACGTAGCTGGAACCAGAACGAGTAGTTCTACCGGGCGCAACATTTTGTGCTACCTGACGTTGACTTTGCAGCCCAGTGCTAGAAGTACTTGTCGTACCCGGAACTGGTGCAGGCGTCGCCGCATTTTTGCTAGTTTGAGCCTGTGCTGAAAATCCGCTGAAAGCAGCGATCGCAGTACTAAGGACGGTGAGAGAGCAAGCGCTTTGCAAAAAACGAATATTCATGACTAAAATTCCCCTAAACAACAATTGAAAAGTTTAAAGACAGGCTCGTGTCGCCTATCCCACAAGAGTGTTTTCAGGACTTCCGCAAAGAAACCAGGTTTCTATGAGAAATCGTCGCTTTGAAACTAAAGATACACGCAGAAACCCGGTTTCTAGGATCGTCTTGAGAGATTGATTTAACTCCCTATCTTTAATGTCAAAAACAAATGTGACCTGAAAGTGACAAACCAGTGATTTAGATTCAGCAATTATCTATGTATGGTACGTTAGCTGTCTTCGTAACGCACTACCTATGAGATAGATTTATAACCCGCCATTTTGAGAATTACAATTGCGGATCAAACTTGCCACTAAACCAGTCCAGCCTGTTTGATGATTCGCTCCCAGCCCAGCGCCATTATCCCCGTGGAAGTACTCGTAAAACAGAATCAGATCGCCCCAGTGAGGATCGGTTTGAAACAAGTAATTCCCACCATGAACCGGACGATAATTTGTACCATTTTTTAAGAAAATCCTCATCAGTCTATGGGATAGTTCTGTTGCCACTTCTGTTAAATTCATCCATTGACCAGAGCCGGTGGGGCATTCAACTTTAAACTCATCCCCCAAGTAACGATGTAACTTTTGCAAGGACTCAATAATTAAGTAATTCATGGGGAACCAAACTGGGCCACGCCAGTTAGAATTTCCCCCAAACATCCCGCTGGTAGATTCTGCGGGCTCGTAGTCAACCCGATGGGGTTGCCCGTCAATTTCAAAAATGTAGGGATGATCGGCATGGTATTTAGAAACAGAGCGGATACCATAGGGACTCAAAAACTCATTTTCATCTAACATTCTTTGCAAGATTGCTTTGAGTTTTTCTGGGCTGACAATCGCCAGTAATCTACTAGCTCCCATCCCTGTTTTATCCAAACAAGCGATATTTTTTTGCAAGTTGGGGCGATTGTTAATAAACCATTCAAACCGTTTCCTAAAACCTGGGAACCTCTCTAACATATTTTGCTCCAGGGTTTCCACCGCAAACAGGGGAACTAATCCCACCATCGAACGCACTTTGAGATGGTGTCTTTCGCCGTGAGGTAAATGCAACACATCATAGAAAAACTGGTCGGTGTCATCCCACAAGTGAATATTGGTTTCACCGATATGATTCATCGCATCGGCGATATAAAGAAAATGCTCGAAAAACTTGCTGGCAATATCTTCGTAAGTTGGGTTATTTTTAGCTAATTCCAAAGCCATAGCCAGCATGTTCAAGCAATACATCCCCATCCAACTCGTCCCGTCAGATTGGTCAATATGTCCGCCCGTCGGCAATTCAGAACTGCGGTCAAAAATACCGATGTTATCTAACCCTAAAAATCCTCCTTGAAAGACGTTGTTTCCATCAATGTCTTTCCGGTTAACCCACCAGGTAAAGTTCAACAGCAATTTTTGAAAGACTCTTTCTAGAAAGTCAGTATCGGCACGACCATAAACTTCTTGCTCAATTTGATAAACGCGCCAAGTTCCCCAGGCATGAACGGGAGGATTGACATCGCTAAAATGCCACTCGTAGGCGGGAATTTGTCCGTTGGGATGCATATACCATTCCCGCGTCAGTCGATCGAGTTGACGCTTGGCAAAATCTGGGTCAATTGTTGCCAGTGGGATTGTATGAAATGCCAGATCCCAAGCAGCAAACCAGGGAAATTCCCACTTATCCGGCATGGAAATAATGTCATCGTTATAAAGATGCATCCATTCTTCATTTCGCTGATACTGTCGCTCAGGAGGGGGTTGGTTAGGATCGCCGTTTAGCCAGTCTTCTACCACATAGTGATAATACTGCTTTGTCCACAGCAAACCAGCAAATGCTTGTCGTTGTACGTTGCGTTCATCTTCTGGGAGATTCCCTGGGGAAATTCGTTGATAAAATTCATCGGTTTCTTGTTTCCGCTGGTGAAAGATTCCCCCAAAATCTGTCCCAAAAGGTTCTAATAATTCGGCATTGTCAGTTAACCGCAGCCGCAGAATTTGGGTTTCTCCCGCCCCGATGGTTAATTCGTAAGCTGCTGCTGCTTTGGTTCCTATTTGTTCGGGATTCACTGCCTCTGTTTTATTGTTGACAATGCAATCGTTAATTCCATCTTTGACATAGGGATAATTATTTTTAATGCCAAAAAGCTGCTCGTAATTCGTTTCGTTCTCAGTAAACAAAAGAGTTTTAGGATTCTCGCAGTAGAGACAGCGTTGCCCTAAAGTGGGATGAAAAGCATCGATGACGTTAGATTGAGATTTTCTCAGGATTGGTTTTTTAGCATTTTGTTCCCAAGTCCATGTATTGCGAAACCAAAGTGTAGGCAAAATATGCAGATTTTTTGTTTCAGCAGCTTGATTGACAATGCTGATTTGAATGAGGATATCTTCGTCTGAAGCTTTGGCATATTCGACAAATACGTCGAAGTATTCGCTATCGTCAAAAATACCCGTATCGATTAATTCAAATTCTGGGTCGTGATAACCTCGTTGCTGGTTTTCTTGGGTTAATTGAGTGTAAGGAAATGCCTTTTGGGGATATTTGTAAAGGTATTTCATGTAGGCATGACTGGGAGTGTTGTCAAGATAAAAGTAATATTCTTTAACATCTTCGCCATGATTGCCTTCGGGACCAGATAGCCCAAATAATCGTTCTTTGAGGATGGGATCTGAACCATTCCAGAGCGCGATCGCAAAACACAACCTCTGATGATTATCCGAAATCCCCGCAATCCCATCTTCCCCCCAACGATAGGCGCGCGATCGCGCATGGTCGTGGGGAAAATAATCCCAAGCTGTACCATAAGTGCTATAATCCTCTCGCACAGTCCCCCACTGACGTTCGGCTAAATATGGCCCCCACCTGCGCCAATATGCTTTACGGGTACGATCTTCTTCGAGTCTTGTTTCTTCAGCAGTCATGACTTTTACTCCTTTAAATCACAGAGATTACAACAGAGGTTTCAAAATCAGCGCCACTTGACCAATAAATTGTTGTTTTGTTCATAGTAGTTGAGCCAGCAATTTTCAGTTTTAATGTAAAACAGGTTCCAAAACTTCCACAGTCTGGAGGCAGATTAAACCAGATTTGACCATCGATCGAACTATTGGCAAAAAACTAGCGATCGCATCTTCCCGATCTATCACCGTGACCACTAAGGGCAGATCCGCCGACACAGCCATAATGTTCGTGGTGCGAATCCGGCGGCTTTCACCAAAACCTGCGCTCGCCCGCGTCACGGTCACGCCCGCCAGGAAGCGATCGCGCGCCGTTTCCATCAGCGCTGTATAAAGTGGCTGATGATGCCAGCTATCTGTTTCATTGATATAAATATTGAGCTGTTGCCAACGAGTCATCGCTTTGTTTGTAACTGTTTTAGAACATCGTCGAGCTAATTGAGAAAACTGCTAATTGGCTCTACTTATCTTTAAGGTCAAACCCAAAAGTGACTTGAAAGTGACAACTATAAAACTTACCCCAGGAAAGCGGGTTTCTAGGAAAAATTATCCTCAGAAACCCGGTTTCTCAACAATTTATAAACCTAAAACCCATCTGGCGACGTTGAGATAAATTAAAACTCCCAGTACATCTACCGCAGTGGTAATAAATGGAGCTGACATTAAAGCAGGATCTAATCCGAAAGAACGAAACAAAAAGGGTAAAGCCGAACCAGACACTGAAGCGATTACTGAGATCGCAAATAGGCTGATTCCTACGGCGATCGCTACTGCGAAATTCCCCTGAAGCACGAAAGCCCAGAGCGTGACTGCAATACCCAGCATCAGCCCCAACATGGCTCCGGCGATCGCTTCCCGTCGCATTACACCTAAAGCCTGTTTTGTCCGGACTTCTTGGGTATTCAAACCGCGAATCACCACGGTAGAAGACTGCGCTCCCACATTTCCCCCGGCATCAATCAACAGGGGGATAAAAGCAGCCAAAGCAACCACTTGCTCTAAAACATCCTCTTGGCTGCGAATCACCGCACTCGTCGCCGTATTGGTAACCAGCAAAACCAGCAGCCACACTACCCGCTTGCGCGCCACTGCAAATAAGTTGGTTTGGAAATAGCGATCGCCGCCAGACTGCAAGCCGCCTAAAGTTTGACACTCCCCACCGCTCCCGTCGGATGGGGATTCTTGGCTCTACGAAGTCACT
>CAYXCW010000218.1:0-7297 GCA_964463555.1 uncultured bacterium | reverse complement strand
TTCCTTGTCTTCCTTGTCTTCCTTGTCTCCCTTGTCTTCCTTGTCTTCCTTGTCTTCCTTGTCTTCCTTGTCTTCCTTGTCTTCCTTGTCTCCCTTGTCTCCCTTGTCTCTCTGTCCCTCTGCACGCCTGCTTACCAGTTAACCTTAGCCGTCGCTGCCATTAAAAAGGGGTGCGCCCACCACAAGGCACCGACGAAAACGGCTACGCCTAAATACGCAGGGCGAAGAAACTCGCTCCAAACTAGGGTTTGACGCCCTTGGAGGATAGCCAGAAAGGGTATGACTGTCGTTCTGGCTTTTACGGCGGCAAAAGCGTCGCCGTAGCGATCGCTCAATCTTTTGTCTCCGTGCCAAACACCAAACAAATGGTGCAATACCAACCCAATCGAAGTTAACAAGGTAAATGAAGTACCGATCCACAGCGTGTGGGCGATGCACCAAATTAGCTGTCCCACCATTTGGGGATGTCTGGTGATGCGGATGATGCCGGTTTCGTACAAATGTACTTGTGGCTTCTCGATGGCGGCAATTTCCAACAGGTTAAACGTTGCTGGATAGAGAAACAGAAACGATATCGCCGATAGCACCCAGACGATCGGTTTTACTGCTGGCACCCCCTGGACTTGCCAAAGCTGCAAGCCGTCGTAGCGGTGGTTAAAAAAGTAAACGATCGTTGCCACAGCCAAACTGAGGCTGATGAGGGCAAAGAAAATGCGGTAGAGTCTAGCGCCGAGCAGTTTTTCTGCCTTGGGACGCAACGCTGCCAAACCGCTGTGAGCGATCGCAAATGTTACCAATAAAGCGAGCATTGTCAAGTGACTGGGAGTAAGCCAAGCAATTTTTAGCATAAATGGTTAAGTATTTTAACTCTGGTAAAGTTCCCCAAATCCGATGCGGCAAAGTATTCTCAAGGATCTTGATCCCTTGTTGTGTTACTTTCGATGTCAGTGGAAGTCTCAAAACGTAATTCGCTGCGAATCGCGGATGGCTAACTTCATCGGATGATGGATAGTTGTCACAGGGCTTCTTTCCCCTTTCAGGTTTAGCATTATGTCTGACCTTCCTTTCACTTTAGATCAGTTGCGTATTCTCAAGGCGATCGCTGCTGAGGGAAGCTTCAAGCGTGCCGCCGATAGCTTATATGTCTCCCAACCCGCCGTCAGTTTGCAAGTGCAAAACTTAGAGCGGCAGTTGGACGTGCCTTTGTTCGACCGAGGAGGGCGCAGGGCACAATTGACAGAAGCAGGTCATCTACTTCTCAGCTACGGTGAGAGAATTTTATCGCTTTGCGAGGAAACTTGTCGCGCCATTGAGGATTTGCAAAATCTTCAAGGAGGCACCCTGATTGTGGGAGCCAGTCAAACGACAGGAACTTATCTCTTACCGCGCATGATCGGGTTATTTCGGCAAAAATATAACGATGTGGCAGTGCAATTGCACGTTCACTCAACCCGCCGAACTGCCTGGAGTGTAGCTAACGGACAAATTGACCTGGCAATCATTGGCGGCGAAGTTCCACCCGAACTAGCAGATTCCCTGGAAATTACGCCGTATTTAGAAGACGAACTGGCGCTGATTTTACCACCATCCCACGCTTTCGCCAAACTCGAAACTATTCAAAAAGACGACCTTTACAAGTTGCAGTTTATTGCTTTAGATTCGCAATCCACCATCCGCAAGGTAATCGACCAAGTGCTAACTCGCTGCGGCATCGATACCAGGCGGCTCAAAATCGAAATGGAATTAAATTCGATCGAAGCGATTAAAAATGCGGTTCAGTCGGGATTAGGAGCTGCTTTTGTTTCCATTTCGGCGATTGAGAAGGAATTGCAAATCGGCGTCCTCCACCGCACCCGCATTGAAGATGTTATGGTCAAGCGCATCCTGTCGGTGTTGATTAATCCTAACCGATACCGTTCCAAAGCTGCCGAAGCCTTTTCTAGAGAAATCTTGCCTGCATTCGCAACGACTTCATGGGGCAAGGAGATGCTAGAAACATCGCCAGCGATCGCAACCAATTCCTTCAAAGCAACGGTAGGGCATTCTCAAGGCAATACCCATGTGGGAGGAAATTAAAAGTTAAAAGCAAAAAGGACAAAGTAAAAATAAAGACTGAAAGGAAGACTGCTTTTTACCTGCTTGCCTTTTAACTTTTACCTTTGTTTTGACTCTGGTTATGGAACTTTACTGCACCCGTCCAGCTTGCCCCCGCCCCCTGAACCTGTTTTCGGATTTGGACGATCCGGCTACCCTGAAGCGGGTTCCTCAAAAGTACTGCACGACTTGCGGAATGCCGCTAATTTTGGCAGATCGTTACATCCCCTTAAAGCTGTTGGGGCAGGGTGGATTTGGGGCAGCATTTTTAGCACGCGATCGCTATACGCCCACCATGCGGCAGTGCGTAGTCAAGCTGTTTCAACCATCGGGAAACCTCAACCCACAGCAGTTGCAAACCGCGCAAAATCTGTTTGAACGCGAAGCAGAAGTTCTGGAAGAATTGGGCAATCAACACCCTCAAATTCCAGATTTATTTGCCTTTTTTCAGTTAACTGTACCTAGCTTGCAACCCGGAAAACAAGAACAATTTTTTTATCTAGTACAAGAATTTATCAACGGAGAAAACCTAGAGGAAGAATTTACCAAAAATGGTAAATTTTCAGAAGCTCAGATATTAGAAATATTGCAGCAAATCCTACCTGTGCTGCAATTTGTCCACGCACACGGCTCGATCCACCGCGATATTAAGCCATCAAATATCATGCGATCGCGCAAGGGTGCGCTTTTCCTGTTAGATTTTGGTGCGGTCAAACAGGTAACAAAAGTAGCTGCATCAAGTGCGAGTTCTACTGGTATTTACTCAATGGGATATGCCCCTCCAGAACAAATGTCTGGAGGTCAAATCTATCCTTCAACAGATTTATATGCCCTGGCAGTCACTTGCCTAACTTTATTGACTGGCAAGCAACCAAATGAATTATTTGATACTTATAACAATCAGTGGAACTGGAGAACTTATGCTCAGGTAAGTCCTAGACTGGCAAATATTTTAGACCGAATGCTGTTAAGTTCCCCGAATCAGCGATATCACTCAGCAGACGAAGTTCTAGCCGCCTTGACTTTACCTCCACCGGCGCCCCCCGTGCAAACGACTGCTGCGGTAACGCCTGTAAACCCATCTCCACCCCCGGTTGCCAGACAACCGAGATTTTCGTTAGTGGAAGTATTGGGTGCAGCGGCATTTAGCGGGTTTGAGGGCGGATTAATTGCGATCGCTCTTTCCAGTCTCCCCGTGACGCCGGGAATCAGCATCGGATTAACCGTGGCGATCGTAGGTAGTCTAATTTATGCTCAGTACCGCCGCCTTCTGGAAGGGAAAGATCTGCCGATTCTAATCGGGATTAGCCTGACAATTGTGCTGATATTCCGTAATGCTCTCGTACCGGCTTGGATTATTACCTTGTTTGGCAATCCAATTGTGGGTGTATTATTTGTAGCCGGGTTGACAGCAGCGGGAGCGATCGCAGTCACCGCTCTTTTTCGACTCATTTACAAAATACTTTCCCTCATGCTTTAAATTATTCCAAAACTATCAGTTATGACTCAAAAAAACGAAACGACAGTTTTAATTTTAGCCCTCCTAATTACAACTGGCTTACTCGGTTTGGGTTTGTGGTGGTTTGCGAGTAAGAATGGCTCTAACACAAATAGTTTAATCAACCAAGAATCTAGCCAAACTGGCGAATCCAACCGCAAAACTTTTACTCAAATCAAAAACGTTCCCAACGGACTATTTAGTTATGGAGGTAGCACGACTTGGGCAACAATTCGGCGCGATTTAGATCCAGCAATTCAAACAGTTTGGCCTCAATTTCGCTTGCGATATACTCACCCCAATCAAGGTACGCCTAGTACAGGTTCTGGTATCCGCATGTTATTAGACAATCAATTGTCTTTTGCTCACGCTTCTCGTCCGATTGAAGATAAAGAATACGAACAGGCTAAACAACGAGGTTTTACTTTAGTAGAAGTTCCAGTAGCAATTGATGGTAGGGCAATTGCTGTCCACCCAAGCTTGAATATTCCAGGCATAACTATGCAGCAACGCGATGATATTTATGCAGGTAAAATTACCAACTGGAATCAACTGGGTGGCCCAAATCTGAGAATTCAGCGTTACGCAGTACAAGGTGACGAAGGGGACAACCTTGAAATAGTACCAACTCCCACTGACGCTATCCGTAAAGTTGCAGAAGATCGAGGAGGAATGTTTGAAGCTTCAGCCCCTTTATTAGTATCCCAGTGTAAAGTTAAAACCTTGTCACTAGGTCGTAGTGCAGAGCGACTAATTACACCTTATAAGCAGCCTTTTGTGCCGCTGTCTGAATGTCCTTCTAAACGAAATGAAGCTAATACCCAAGCTTTTTTGAGCGGTGAATACCCCTTAACTCGCAGGTTATTCGTAGTTGTTAAAAAGAACAATCAAATTGACCAGCAAGCAGGAGAAACTTATGCCAATTTGTTGCTAACAGAACAGGGTCAAGAAATGATTGAAAAGGCGGGATTTGTCAGAATTCGCTAAAACTAACTACCTATGTCCCAAAAAAATGAAACAACGATTTTAATTTTAGCCCTGGCGATTACATTAGGATTGCTATTTACGGGTTTTTGGTTGTTTAATGGAGTCATAAATAGACAAAAAGATCAACCAATTCCACCTTTTACAGGAAGTTTAGAAGAACGCATCAGTTTAGGCAACAAAATTTTAGTCAATGCAGATAGAAACCCTAATAAAGAAGCCGGAGTGACAGCATTTGCGAAAGTAGATTTTCCTACAGCGATCGCACAGCTAGAATCTTCCTTAAAAAAGAAACGAAACGATCCAGAAGCTTGGATTTACTTTAATAATGCTAAAGCAGCCGAAAATAATCCTCTCAAAATAGGCGTCAGCGTTCCGATTGGAGGCAATCTAAATATTGCTAAAGAAATTCTCCGGGGTGTGGCTCAAGCTCAAGATGAAGTTAATAACAATGGCGGCATAAATGGGATGCCATTGCAAGTTGAAATTGCCAATGATGATAACGACCCCAGTATCGTCAAAAAAATTGCCGACAAATGGGTGAAAAATACCAAAATTTTAGCAGTCGTGGGTCATAATACGAGCGATGCTTCCCTCGCAGGCGCGCCAATTTATCAGCAGGGAAATTTGGTGATGATTTCTCCAACTAGCAACGCCAAAAAGCTATCTGGAATTGGTAGTTATATATTTCGGACGATTCCTAGTATTAGTTCTGAGGCTGAAGTTCTTGCCCGTTATGCGCTTAAAACAAATCGGCTGAGCAAACTAGCGATTTGCGCTGATTCGCAAGCCAAAGCTAGTCAGTCTTTTAAAGAAGAGTTTATTGCTAAATTTGATAATGAGGGAGGGGAAATTAGTCAAATTGCTTGCGATTTTTCCGAGCCAAATTTTAACGCCAGTGCAGTAATTTCTCAAGCTGTGAGCGACGGGGCGGAGGGCTTAGTATTAGCGGCTTCGGTGGATAAAATTAAGCGATCGCTTGATATAATTATAGCCAATAAAGGCCGCCTGTCTTTGATGGCAAATTCTACACTATACACGATTGACACTCTCAAATTCGGTCAATCAGAAGCTTTAGGAATGGTGTTAGCTGCACCCTGGCATCCAGAAGCAATTCCAGATAATCCTTTTCCGAAAAATGCTAGGAAATATTGGGGCGGTGATGTGAATTGGCGGTCAGCATTGGCTTACGATGCTACTCAAGCAATTATTGCTGGTTTAAAGCAGGATAATACTCGCCAAGGACTGCGAAAAACTTTATCGAGTTCGCAGTTTTCAGCTAATGGTGCGATGGGGAAGATTGAGTTTTTGCCATCAGGCGATCGCAATGCTTCCTCAATCCTGGTTACAATTCAACCAGGTCAATCTTCCGGCACAGGCTACGATTTCGCACCCCTACCATAATAGCAAGGCTTGAGGCGATTTATTTAGATCTCAAAAAAGTCCATAAAAACGGGTAGTTCGCCCAATCAAAAATTAAAAGGACTCTCATAAACTAACGGACTATTCTATTATGTCTCAAAAAAACGAAACAGCAGTTTTATTCTTAACCCTTTTAATCACTTTAGGATTAATTGGCGCCGGGTTTTGGTGGTTTACTCGACGTTCTAAAATTAATATCGGCGATTCAATTCAAGAAGGCCAAAATATTCCAGGAAACATTCAAGGTTTTAACACCGTACAGAACGTTCCTTCTGGACTATTTAACTATGGTGGCAGCACTTCTTGGGCGCCAATTCGCCTATCAGTAGACTCGGCGATTCAAGCTGCAAGACCTGAGTTTCGCCTGCGTTATGTCGATCCGGTTGGTATAGCTCCCAGTTCCAGCACCGGCATTAAAATGTTGCTAGACGGTCAGCTAGATTTGGCTCAATCTTCTCGACCAATTCTCGACCAAGAATACAATCAAGCCAAGCAGCGGGGATTCGCTCTCAAACAAATTCCTATCGCCATTGATGGCTTAGCAGTAGCAGTTAATCCCAATCTAGATATTCCAGGTTTAACTATAGACCAACTTAAATCTATTTACTCTGGCAATATTAATAATTGGAAACAGCTAGGAGGGCCAAATTTACCTATTGAACCTTTTTCGCGCCCAGCTAACTCTGGTGGTACGGTTGAATTGTTCGTTGAAAATGTCATGCAGGGTCAAGCTTTTAGCGCCAATGTGCAATTTGTTCCTACTACAACCGAAGCTTTGCGAAGACTCGCTGCTAGTCCTGGGGGCATTTATTTTGCTTCTGCGCCTGAAGTTGTCCCCCAATGTACGATTAAGCCCGTGCCTATAGGTCGTAAATCAGGCGAGTTTGTCCCGCCTTATCAAGAACCCTTTGTACCCCTTTCCCAGTGTCCTGGAAAGCGCAATCAGCTAAACGTACAAGCTTTTCAATCGGGAAAGTATCCAATTACGCGCAACCTGTTTGTAGTCATCAAACAAAACAATCAAACCGAACAACAAGCTGGAGAAGCTTATGCTCAATTTTTGCAAACTCAGCAGGCGCAACAATTGATCGAACAGGCGGGTTTTGTTCGGATTCGCTGATAAACCGCTCTAATAACGTCAGTTGCTAGTTATCTCAAACAGGCTGCTAATGGCTAATGGCTAATAACGCAAGTTGCTAGTTACAAATATTGTCGGTTTGATCCCCCTAACCCCCCAAAACAGCGGGGGGAACCAGATTCTTAGTCCCCCTTTTTAAGGGGGATTTAGGGGGATCTAAA
>CAYXCW010000217.1:0-7375 GCA_964463555.1 uncultured bacterium | reverse complement strand
GTCCACTGTCCACTGTCCACTGTCCACTGTCCACTGTCCACTGTCCACTGTTACCAACTGGTGCATGACCGCACCCATCCCAGTGTCTTTACTTGGGTTGGTTATCGGGAAAGTCGAGAATTGGTAAGCTCGCGCCCCGAAATACTTCCTCGCTCGCCGCCCCAACCGATTGCAGGAACTCCAGGGATGCTTTAGCGGCTAAAATACCCACTAGCAATGGCCCCGTTGCCAGACTCAGTATAATCTCTGTGGGAATTGTAACGCGAGGTGCGTTCAATGACTTACTTTCTTGCGGTTCTGTAATCTCTGATGCCATAACTTCTCCTTAAACTTTAATAAATGTTGCTAGTAGAGGAGACAAGGGAGACAAGGAGGACAAGGAAGACAAGGAAGACAAGGAGGTAGAAGTAATTACTTCCTCAGCTTCCTCAGCTCCCTCAGCTCCCTCAGCTCCCCCAGCTCCCTCAGCTCCCTCGTCTTCCATTATTGGTGAGTTTTTTACTATTATCGAGGGGTGCTAAACGCTGCTGATTGATGTTGGCTTTAAGAGCGCATAACAACAGCGGCAACAAGTAAAATACTGTGTCCAAATCCTCCAGGGTGTGATATCTCTAAGGGTTGGTAGCGGTCACGATCAAAATTTGTTGAGATTTGCGGTAGTACTGCCCTGATGCTGAAAGTCAACGAGCGCACACTTGCGGATAACCCCTCACGCTTGGCGCAATGGGCCAAACGGGCGATTGGACTTAGCGGTATACAAGTTAAAGTCCGGTTGCGAGATCGAAAGCTGCATATTCTCTGCGAAGGTCAAAGCTGTCCCGACAGGAAAATAGCATTAGAGAGGTTGCTAGCAGCACTTAAGGCAACCCAGATGGATACGCTGATTCCTGCCAGTGAATTTCCGATTCACCAAGTTTTTCTTTACGGTCGGGTATTGGGTCAAAAGCGCCCTGAATGGACAGAACAGATCGATCCTAGATTGCTATTGCCTGCGGGGACAGGATCGAGCCTCAGCCAGAGTGAAAAGCCATCACCAGCCTCGCCACGGTCTGGATTGGTAAAATCCAACTCACAGCGATCGCTCAGTTCTAGTGCCGATTTATTGTTGCAGGAGCAGGCGCGGGCTGGGGATACTCAGGCGATCGCTCGCTATCTAGGCTCCAGTCTCAAGTCTTTGGGCGTCAAGGTCAAGGTTGTAGCTAGACCACTGCCGAAAAAGGAGGAAAGCGCTTTTGAAGGTGCTTTTGATGATAGCGATCGCCTCGAATCTCCTCCCCAATTCGGCGGGTCTGCTAGTGCAGTTAATCCAGCCAAAGAGCGCCGCCTCTGGGTGTTCTGCGAATCTGCTTACAGCCCCGATCCGTCGTTGCTGGCAAATCCCATCACCCAGCAGTTGCGATCGCTTCACCTAGAAGGTTTCCGAGATGGAGTGATTCTATCTCAGGTGACTGGGGAAGCCACCCCTGAGTGGATGCTGCGGGTGGATCTGACGCCCCCAGAAGAAATGCTCTCCCTCTGGGCAAGTTGGGGGGATACCGAAGCGATCGCTCGCCTGTTATCCGGCGCGTTGGAGCCAGCGGGCATCCCGGTAACTGCCGTTCTCAAAGAATCGACGTTGCATATTTCCTGCCATCACGCTACCCTCTTCACCCATCCAGACAAACAACAGTGCATTCAAGCGATCGCGCCGATTTTAGCAGCCCTCGCCCCCCGCAGTATCTTCGCCGCCACGATCTACGGTCACGAAGCGTTTGATGCACCGCCGGTATGGGTCGATTGGCTCGATTTACCAGCGGCGAAAAACCCGGAAAAAGCAATTTCTGCCCTCGCCTTAGCCCAAGAAGGCGACGAGGGAGCGATCGCTTTTTTACTCGGTCGATTGCTCAACCCGGATCTCGACTCCCGTCTGGCTACCGGCGGCATTCGCATTCAAGTTCGGTTTAAAGACGATCTCTTGCACGTGATGACCGACGCCCCCGTATGCCCCAACCAGCAGCGCGTCGCCGTCCCCACCGCCAACTTCGTCCGCGACCTGGAAATTACCGATTTATTAGGTGTAAAAATATACGGAAGAAGGGCAGGGCAAAAGCAACCATCCTGGAGTTACAGCGTTGATTTTGTCCCCCACAAGCAGGCCGTGCCAGTAGGGGCGGTGGAGTTTCCCAAAACTGATAGCTACGCAGAGGCGCTGTTAACGCAGGAAGCCGAGGAAAAAGCGAGCTGGCAAACGGATGTCAAAGTTGGTTGGCAGCAATTGACCGACAAAATCGCCAATCATCTGGTGAGTTCGCAACTGTTCGTTTACAGGGAAACCGAGCCAAATTTGGCAACAGTACCGAGTCAAATCGGTTACCAAGGAGCAAAAGTCGCGGTGGTTTGGGGCGCATTAGGGCTGATGGTGATGGCAGGGGCGGATTTAGTCATCGGTCAAATTGTGCGATCGCCAGCCAATCAAGCCAGTTCGTCATCGTTAGTACGGACTGCGCCCCCGACAACCAACGACGCCCTGACCCAAATTGAACTTGCCCCCAAGGCGAAGCCGTCGCGGCGGGAATCGCGCCGCAAACAAGATGTATTCGATACAACTGGGTTTACGCAACCGGGCAACGTCAGCGTTAGCTTAGACGAGACGGGTCAAAACGCCAAGATTAGTACCCAAGGATCGTTTTACCCCAGCTTCAACAACACACAATTAGATGAAAAACTAGCATTTTACCAACAGCACGTTGCCAAAAACGGCGCGCCAGACGTGTTAATTGTAGGTAGTTCCAGGGCGCTGCGGGGGATCGAACCCCGTGCGTTAGAACAAGCCCTAGCCGCCCAGGGATACGGGAAACTCCAGGTATTTAACTTTGGGGTGAATGGGGCAACTGCCCAAGTGGTAGATTTGATGCTGCGCCAAATTTTAACCCCAGAACAATTACCGAAATTGATTATTTGGGCTGACGGTGCAAGGGCATTTAACAGCGGTAGAACCGATGGGACATACCGCGCGATCGCTCAATCGGCTGGGTATAGATTGTTAGCATCGGGCAGCCTGCCCCGAGGCGGTGCAATCGAAGACAAAACCGACAAATCCAATCAACCGTTTGGTGCTGCGTCCAAGGCATCGGGAGAATCTGGTAATATTTTGGCAATTAATGCCAAAGAGATCGATTCCTGGTTAAATCAATCATTGGCAAACCTATCGGCAACCTATTCGATGCGCGATCGCTTGCAATCTCTCGTGCAAAACCGCATCGCCACCACCCTGAGTAACCCAGAATCGCCAGCAATTGACTCCCCTGATGGGGAAAACCCAACGATAGCGGGGGATTGGGATGGGTTTTACCCCGTGTCGATCCAATTCGATCCGGAAACCTACTACGAACAACATGCCAAAGTTACCGGCGAATACGACAAAGACTATCAGGGTTTCCAACTCGGGGGTGACCAAGCGATCGCCTTAGAATCCCTAGTTCAATTCACCCAAGCGCGCGAAATCCCTCTAGTATTCATCAACCTTCCCCTAACCGAGGAATACTTAGACACAGCGCGGCGCAAGTACGAAGAAGAATTCACCCTGAACATGCTACGCCTATCCTTGAGTCGGGAATTTACCTTCCGCAATTGGAGTACCCTCTGGCCTAGTAAAAACGAATACTTCTCCGACCCCAGTCACCTAAACCGCTACGGCGCCGCCGCCGTCGCCAAGCGACTAGCACAAGACCCCCTAATTCCCTGGCCTAAACAAAAATAGGTAATAGGTAATAGGTAATAGGTATTAGGTAATAGGTAATAGGTATTAGGTATTAGGTAATGGCTAATGGCTAATAGGAAAAAATCATTAATTACCAATTACCAATTACCAATTACCAATTACCAATTACCAATTACCTAATACCTAATACCTAATACCTAATACCTAATACCTAATACCTAATACCTAATACCAATCACCAATAATGACCTTCATCTCGCTTTCTTACGGACTCTTCTTGCTGTGCGCGATCGCCCTCTACTGGTTAGTGCGACAGCAGCAGATACGCTTGTGGATAATTCTACTTGCCAGCGTAGTCTTCTATGCCTCACTACAGTGGCAGTACATACCGCTGTTATTTGTTCTCATCCTGATTAACTTTCGCTTGGGAAAGGCAATTGGCAAAACTAAATCCCAGAAGCGTTCTGATGCCAACTGGCAGAACTCTACCGAAGATTGGCCTTTCATAGACACCGACGGAAATCGTCGCCAAAAGCTATTATTTTTAGGCATATTCATCAACGTTTTTTTACTATTAGGTTTCAAATATATTCCATTTATCTGGAATTCCATCGGGCAGTTACTAAACTTGCCAATTCTGCAACAGCAAGCCAACTCGATCGGCGCTAATATAATTGCACCTTTAGGAATTTCCTTCTTCTGCTTTGAGTGCATCGCCTACCTAATTGACGTGTATCGCGGGGCGCCTCCCACCCACCAGTTTGATAAATTCGCCGCCTACAAACTGTTTTTTCCCAAACTAATTTCCGGGCCGATTACTCGCTATCACTATCTAGCAGGGCAGTTGAATCTATTGCGGTTTCCCAATACCGAACAAATTGTAGAAGGAGTGTGGCTAATTGCCTGCGGTGCGGTAAAAAAAGCCCTAATTGCAGATAGATTGGGAATATTAGTTAGCTTAAGCTTTGAGAATCTACAGCGGGCAGGCAGCGGCGATATCTGGTTAGCTACCTTGGCCTATGGATTGCAATTGTATCTAGATTTTAGCGCCTATGTAGATATTGCCCGTGGCAGTGCGTTGCTGTTGGGATTAAATTTACCCCAAAATTTTGACTTTCCCTATCTAACTACCAGCATTGCCGATTTTTGGCGACGGTGGCACATTACCCTGGGAGATTGGTTGCGGAATTACCTTTATTTTCCTTTAGGAGGTTCGCGGCGAGGACTGCCACGCACCTGCATCAATCTGTTAATTGTGATGATAATTGCTGGAATTTGGCACGGCGCAGCTTGGGGATTTATTATTTGGGGTGGCTTGCACGGTTTCGCTTTAGTAGTTCACCGCATTACCGACGCGATATCAAGTCGCATTTCTCTGTTGAAATCTTGGTGGCAAAGCGTACCGGGGATTATTTTTGCATGGTTGTTAACGCAAGTAATGGTTTTCACTGCTTGGATCTTTTTCCGCTTGCCCAATTTACCAGAAGCTGGATGGGCAATTCGCCATTTGTGGGGGCATCAAGGTGACGTGCAGTTTGCCCAGAAAGTTTATATAGAAGCAATGGGTTTAGATGGATTTCAAATTGCTATATTGCTGGGGATTATAGTGGCTGGGATGGGGCTGATTTTCGCATTTCAAAGATTGCTGAAATTGCAGCTTAACTGGCCTGTTAAACTTCTATTAGTGCCAATTTGTTTGTATGCAGTGTGGTTGTTGGCACCTCAAGAGGTATTACCTTATATTTATTTCGATTTCTAGTAGCAGCGGGTTTTGTTGTTCATAGAAACCCGCGTTTTTTGACAAAACCTTCGCCAAAATGCGACACCCTGAAGGGTGTCGCTATACAAACAAAGGCTGCCTCCGCAGCCTGTGATGATTTGAGCCTGCTTCCGCAGGCTTCGTTGGTGAGCAAGATGCTTTAGCATCAGCTTGCCTCCGCAGCCTGTGATGATTTGAGCCTGCCGAGGCAGCCTGTGATGATGTGAGCCTGCGGAGGCAGGCTTCGTTTGTGTAGCCACATGCTTTAGCATGTCGGCACTTCAGAAAATTAACGAAGGTACGGTTAGAAAAACCGGGTTGCTGAAGTTGCGATTTTAAGCTAGAACGAAATCAACCTCACTTACACCGGCTGTTGAGCTTTGACCGGATGCAATCTTTTCACCGTTGACTTCAACTGCAAAAGGTGTATCGCTCATGTTGATATTGTAATCGGTTTGATCGCCTGTATATCCAACGCTGGCGATCATTTTACGCCCTTCATCTGTATACTTAAAAGCGAGCATTTGATTTTTGGCTTTTTCGTTATCGTAAGCCCAAATCACCATGTATTGTTGCCCTTGATAATCGAAAATTTTCGGGGGACGATTGGGGACGTAACGACCTGGATTGCCAAAACTAGCATCGAGGAAACTTTGCACCGAACTTTCTTCAACGGTGGCATAAGCAACTTCGTCGGGCGAGGTTACTTCAGCATCGCCTTGGCTTTCATCTCTGACTTCTTCTTTGCCGCGATTTTGAAAATAATCTACTGCTAATTTAGTGCCAATTGCGCCAACAGCAGCGATACCAGCCCCTACGAGAATGTTGCGAAGATTGGTGTTCATCTTTTCTCTTTTTAGGTTGCAAGTGTTCAGGTCAATCCTATCACTGTTGAGTACGCTTACGTCGAGGTAGAAATCACACCTAATCTATGTTGGGTTTCCTACCTTTCAACCGCATCTACTGGGTGAAGCGAAGCGATCGCATCCCAATTTGCGATATAGTTCTTTAACCCAAAATTGCCAATAATCCTATTTTTTTATAAAAATGTAATAATTATGCTTAAATAAAAATAAAAAGTTTATCTAAATGTTAATAAAAATGCCTGCGGCACGTGGCGGGTGAAGCATGGGTGAAGGGTAGCGATCGCATCAACCAATCGTACCTAAAATGAGCCATATATTATAAGTACAATTAAGTATAATATAGTAGGAAAAATCACACAAATTGGAGGCAGTCCCACGGTTTACACACGCCCTTTGGCTCGTTTAATTGAAGAATTGCAGCGCTTACCGGGAGTTGGCCCTAAAACCGCACAGCGCTTGGCTCTTCATATCCTAAAGCGCCCCGATGCAGAGGTACAAGCCTTAGCACATGCTTTAGTAGAAGCAAAACAAAAAATCGGGCTTTGTTCGGTGTGTTTTCACTTATCGGCTGAACCAGTTTGCGAAATTTGTCGCAACCAAAATCGGGACAATACTACTATTTGCGTGGTAGCTGATTCTAAAGATGTAATTGCTTTAGAAAAAACCCGCGAGTATACCGGCAAATATCACGTTTTGGGTGGGGTAATTTCACCAATGGATGGAATTGGGCCGGAACAGCTAAATATTTCACCATTGGTGCGGCGGGTAAGTCAACAAAGACCGAAAGAAGTAATTTTGGCAATTAGTCCAAGTGTAGAAGGAGAAACGACAACGCTGTATGTCGGTCAATTATTAAAACCTTTTACCAAAGTGACGCGAATTGCATTTGGTTTGCCGGTGGGTGGAGATTTAGAATATGCCGATGAAGTGACTTTAGCGCGTGCTTTGGAGGGTAGGAGGGAGTTAGACAGTTGACAGTGGACAGTGGACAGTGGACAGTGGACAGTGGACAGTGGACAGTTGACAGTGGACAGTGGACAGTGGACAGTG
>CAYXCW010000216.1:0-7462 GCA_964463555.1 uncultured bacterium | reverse complement strand
CGGATTCTTAGTCCCCCTTTTTAAGGGGGATTTAGGGGGATCTAAAATGCTTGACATCATAACTAGCAACTTGAGTTATTTATACAATTAGAAATCAGATCAAAACGGAAATTATCGACCACATCGGTTAAGGTTTTGGCAAGCACAGCTTCACGATCTGGTATTTGTTTAATTAGTTGCATAATTTGCCTGTCATCTAGTGCGATCGCTGCCTGATAAAGCTGCTCCACCCACTCATTTGGCATCACGTTTAACGCCTCTTTTGTTAAGGTCAAAGGCTGTAGCGATCGCGGCTCTGAGACAGATTGATTTTCTTCTGCATAAACATAACGTACTCCCAAGTAAAACGCTATTTTTTCATATAAAATTTCCCCTCTAAACGGTTTACTAACAAAGTCATTACAACCTGCTTTTAAAATATCTTCTCGCTGCTCATCAAATGCACTGGCTGTCAGAGCAATAATATAAGTATCTTTGCCGTTAGGTGATTCGCGAATGCACTTGGTTGCCTCGTAGCCGTCTTTTACTGGCATTTTCATATCCATCAAAATTAGATCTGGTTGCCAACTTTGCCAGATTTCCACAGCTGCTTCACCATTGATAGCTTCGCGCAGTTCAAATCCCAAAGGTGTAAGCATTTGGACAAGCAGAAGGCGATTTTGTTCTATATCCTCAACAATTAAAATGCGGAACTTTGGTTGATTTGGCTCTAAACCAATGACTCGCCGACTGGTTAATCTAGTTTCATTATCCGCCGCATCTACCACCTTAGCTTTAATATCAAAGGTAAAAATTGAACCCTGACCGAGGGTGCTACTGACGCTGATATTTCCCCCCATTAATTTAACGAATTCTCGGCTAATAGGTAAACCTAAGCCAGTTCCATCAATCGATTTTTGACCTGTTTTAGTTTGCACAAATGGTTCAAATAGCATGTCTATTTCTTCCGGTGCAATCCCAATGCCAGTATCAGAAACTGCAAATTGAATTGTTAATGGGTGCAATTCATTAGCTACTGAAACTCGCAGGGAAACAATACCATTTTGAGTAAATTTAATCGCGTTACCCAAGATATTAATTAGGACTTGCCGCAGTTTGCTTTCATCGGTTTGAATATATGGCGGCATGTCGTTGGCGTATTCAAAAATCAGCTGCAATCCTTTAGATTTGGCTTTGAGTTGCAGCAGCTCTTGAACTGAGCCGAGTAACTCGTATAAATCAAAGCTAGATTCATTTAAAGTAATGCGACCTGCTTCAATTTTGGACATTGACAAAATGTCGTTGATTAGTTCTAGTAAATGCTGACCGCTACGATTAACAATCTCTATCTGTTCCCGTTCCTGTGCTGTCAAAGAGTTGCTGGCAGATAGGATTTGGCTAAAGCCAAGAATTGCATTGAGAGGAGTACGCAGTTCGTGACTCATAGAAGCAAGAAAGGCACTTTTGGCGCGATTAGCTGTTTCGGCTGCTGCTAGTGCTTGTTGCTGAACAACTTCTGCTTGTTTGCGTTCGGTGATGTCGGTTAAAGTTCCCACATATCCGATGACATTGCCTGTTGCTTCCCGTTCTAAATCGGTTTGGGCTAATACCCAGGTTACCCTTGTTTTTTGATCTAAGAGGCGGTATTCATCATACCAAGGAAGTTGATGAGCGATCGCATACAACCAGGATCTATAGACTCGTTGTGCATCCTCTGGGTGAAGATAATTGCCCCATTTCCATCCCAATAGGTTTTCCGACGGCACGCCAACTATTTGACAAGTGCGTTCGTTGGCATAAATAATTTTTCCCTCAGCATCTGAGCGGAAAATTCCCACTGGGGAGATTTCAGCCAAGAGGCGAAATAAACTCTCACTTTTTTTTAACTCCTCGTCTACTCGTTGGCGTTCAGCGATTTCAGCTTCCAGCTTGTGGTTGACTGCATCTAGTTTTTTAACCTGACGCTGGCTAGTTTGAACTAAGAAAATTGTCCCAGAAAACAAGCAAGCGATCGCAATTCCAGCACCTAACACTAAATCATCGAGGACAGATTTTCCTTCCTGTAACTCTGACTCAGGCCAAATTTCTAACCGCCAAGCGATGCCATAAAAATTGATCGTTCTTTGTTGAACAAATTTAAGATGGTTGTGCTTATTACTGCGGTAATGGCTATAGATTTGCTTGTCTCCCTCATAAATAGCCACCCCGTATTTATGTTCAATCCGCCTGTACCACTCATTGAAAGTGTAGTCAAAGAATTTTTCAGTGCGAAATGCACCGAGAATAAATCCTTCAAAATCCTGTCTGTTGCCGATGGGTATGTACAGCAAAAATCCTTTGCCACCTTGCTGGATCTCGATAGTAGGAGTAAAAACGATTTGACCTGTGTTTCTTGCTGCTTCCAAGCTTATCCGCCGTTTCGGTTCAAACCCCAGGTTAAGGTTAAGCGCCTCCTCATTTCCCTTAATTGGCACAACCCAGCGCGCATGATTCGATGCATCTACCCATTCAATCACTTGCAAAGCGGGGTAGTCCTGAACATACAGTCTTGCATCAGCTTCCCAGTATTCCTGACGCGGTTTTCCTTGCACCTCCCAGCGCTTTGCCATCCGCAGCAACCCCTGGGTTTGCTGTTCTAAACTTTGTAAGATGTGGATTTTGGCATTATCTGCTTGCAAGTAAAGTGTGTGGTCAATTGCCTCCTCCTCCCTTGCAATCAGAGCTTGTCTGAGGAACAGAGTAGCAACTAATACAGCAACTCCTGCCAAGACTGGCAGCGATACGCTCTTTAGTGATACGCTATCCCTCCCAAAAAACTTAGTTATCTGCAAGCGTCGGCGGATGAAGAGTCTGTTCACGAGAATCGGGTGTAGATTATCTATCTTTAGATAGTGGAAATTAAGCTTTTCTTAAATTAGCACCTTGGCAGGTTGAGCAATATTGGTTGTGGCTTTACTCACAAAAATTAACATCAAATTCAACTTTGGCTCATCATGTTAATTTGCAACTCTAGGTAGGGGCAGGCAGGAAAACTCGGTAGCTATACTCTCAACAGTTAAAGCCGAAATTCGCCTACAAATGTACTCCCAGAAGCTGTTAAAACCAGATGGTCGCCAACTGACCTTATACAGCCGATATCCAATTGATGAAGCAATTATCGCCCCTAGCCCCAGCGATGAACCTGTGGGGGCAAACCCCCATTTGCGCTGGCATCCCTTGCGCGGCGAATGGGTAGCCTATGCCAGTCACCGTCAGGGGCGCACTTTTATGCCACCCCCGGAATATAATCCCCTGGCACCGACTATCGATCCGAAGTTTCCGACAGAACTACCACCAGGTAAGTACGACGTGGCGGTGTTTGATAACCGCTTTCCTTCTATGACTTTAGGGGCAAAGGATGCGCCGGTCAGCATCGTCGATACCTTACCAGCAAACGGTTCGTGCGAGGTGGTTGTTTTTACCCAAGATCCCAATGCTTATCTGAGTATGCTGGAATTGGATCATTTGGAATTATTGTTTCAGGTGTGGGGCGATCGCACGCGCGTATTAGGAGATTCCCCCCAGATACAATACGTCCTCCCCTTCGAGAATAAAGGCGTAGAAATGGGCGTAACATTGCTGCATCCCCACGGGCAAATTTACGCTTATCCATTTGTGCCACCCGTGCCAGCGAAAATGTTAGAAATGCAGCAAAAATATTACCAAGAACATCAGCGAGGGTTGCTGCAAGATTTAATTCAAAAAGAAATAGAAGATAACCAGAGAATCCTTTATTTAGATGACGATGCGATCGCATTCGTTCCCGTTTGCGCCCGCTACCCTTATGAAGTTTGGCTTGCGCCCATTCAACCCGTAGCAACATTGATCGATTTGACCGAAAAGCAGCGTCAAGCACTGGCAAGGGCGTTAAAAACAGTTACCCTCAAATACGATGGTTTGTGGCATCGTCCCTTTCCCTATTTAATGGCGTGGTTTCAAGCACCAACTGATGGAAATTATCATCCAGAAGCGCATTTACACGCAGAATTTTATCCACCTTATCGGACTAAAGAGCGGCTGAAATATCTAGCCGGAACCGAACTAGCAGCGGGAATGTTTGCTAACGATGCGCTTCCCGAAGATAAGGCAAAAGAATTGCAAGCTGTTCATGTAAATCTGGAAATACCCGTGAGTATATGAAGACGATCCCCCCAACCCCCCTTGCCAAGGGGGGCTAAAAAATATCTAAAATTAAACCCCCCTTTGATCGCGGGGGCAGGGGAGATCAATTACCACCATCTAACAAATTGTATGAATCAATTCAGCAAAGAAGTTTCCGCCAAACTAGAATTAATCCGCAACGCATTAACAGAAACCGAAGCGCAAGGCATTCGTTTAAAAGGTACAGACTGGTTTGCCTGGGCGACTGCTGGCGGTTCAAATACCGTATTGCTAACCGCAGAAACCGGAGTCGCGGAAGTATTGGTAACGTTAGAAAATGCGTGGATATTAACCGATGAAATAGAAGCCCAGCGGTTAAAAGATGAGGAAATTCCCGATAATTTTCAATTCCAAATCAACCCTTGGGCAGATGCAGAAGCGCGAGAAACTTTTGTCCGATCAGCGACGAATGCGGGCAAAGTGTTATGCGATCGCCCGATTCCCCACATCGAAAAACGATTGCCGCCTTCTCTTCAAAATCATAAACGGGTACTAATGTCAAGCGAATTAGAGCGATATCGCGAAGTCGGGCGCAAAGCAAGCGAAGCGATGACAGAAGTATTAAAAGCCGCCAAGCCAAGTTGGACAGAATATCAGCTAGCAGGTGCAGGTGCGGAAGCATTGTGGGCGAGGGGGTTGCATCCAGCATTAACTTTAGTCGCTGGTGAAAGGCGTTTACCGTTGTATCGTCACGCAACCGCCAGCGCCGAACAAATTGGACGCCTCGCGATGATGGTATTTTGCGCTAGGGGATATGGTTTGTATGCCAATCTTACCCGATTCGTTTGTTTTGGCACGATGGCGGATGAATATAAAAAATTGCACCAGGATATCCGAGAAATCGAAGCTTTAGCGCTGAATTTATGCCAACCAGATACGGCGCTTAATTCGGTTTACGATGGGCTGAAACAAGCTTATGAAAAATATGGATATCCCAACGCCATCCGCGAACATCACCAAGGAGGAACAACCGGATATCTAGCGCGAGAAATTGTCGCCAATCCTAGTACTACAGATACTTTGGCAGAAAATATGGCGATCGCTTGGAATCCCAGTTTACCCGGTGCAAAAATTGAAGATACTTTTGCGATTCTGAGCGATCGCAAGTTGGAAAATCTGACTTTCGATCCAAATTGGCCTAGCATTGAAATAGAAGGAAGATTGCGTGCATTGCCTTTGGAAATTGGGTAAAGGAATTAATGCGATCGCTTAACAAAACCTTTACCAAATCTGGCACCCTCAAGGGTACCGCTATACAAACAAAGCCCGCCTACGCGGGCTGTAAGAATTTAAGCCTGTCTCCGCAGGCTTTGTTTGTATAGCCACATGCTTTAGCATGTCGTGCCGCCGCAGCCTGCAAGCATTTAAGCCTGCGGCGGCAGGCTTTGTTTGTGTAGCCACAAAAAAACTGTGGCTCGCGGGTGCTGCGCTGAGCCAATATTAAAACCTCAAGGTGGATGCGATCGCTATACCCATTCCAGGAAAATTAGTATCGATTCTAGGGAGAGGGAAAAAAGTTACGCGATCGCAATCCAATTTTTTCACCAAACCTACTTTTATGCCAAACTTCGAGCAAATATTTGGTGCCGCACCGCAAACAAAAGCAAGCGCGCCTGGAAGGGTAAACTTACTCGGCGAACATACCGACTATAACGATGGGTTTGTTCTCCCCACGGCAATACCCCAACGCACTATTGTTGGGCTAGGTTACAGCAGCGATTCCCAACACCATTTTTATTCCCAAGAACTCGACCAAAAGGTAAGTATTTCAGAAAATAATGCCACTCCAGAAGGATTTACTAGCTATATTTTGGGGTGTATTCGAGTTTTGGAAACCGCCGGATATAAAATACCGTCGCTAAATTTATACGTAACTTCTTCCGTACCAATGGGTTCGGGTTTATCCAGCAGCGCAGCTTTAGAAGTCGCGACGCTGAGGGGACTGCGTCAGCTCTTAAATCTCAACATCGATGATATCCAAATTGCTCAATTCGGACAACAAGCAGAAATTCAATATGCTGGCGTCCAATGCGGCATTATGGATCAAATGGCATCGAGTTTAGCCGATACTAATTCCATGTTATTTTTAGATACTCGTACCCTCGAACGTCGAGTATTACCTTTCCCTGCCGGTGCGGAAATTGTGGTCATCGATAGCGGCGTCCCTCGCACGCTGGCAGGTAGCGGATATAACCAACGTCGCGCGGAATGCGAAGAAGCAGCAAAATTGCTAAAAGTTAAAGCTTTGAGAGATATCGCCGATCCCCAAGCTGTGGAAATTTTACCCGAACCTCTGCGCCGTCGCGCCCGTCACGTCGTGACCGAAAATAACCGAGTTTTAGAAGCTGTAAACATTGTAGAGACGTTTCATGAAACGTCTCTACACGATCAAACGCCTCTACATCGTTTTGGCGAATTAATGAATGCTTCCCACGCCAGTCTGCGCGATGATTATGAAGTTTCCGTCCCCGCCTTGGATACGCTGGTCGCAATGTTACAAGAAACACCGGGAGTCTTCGGCGCGCGGTTAACGGGTGCGGGGTTCGGCGGTGCTTGCGTCGCTTTAGTTGAGGAGGCGAAGCCAGATGGAATAGCTGCCAACATCCTCACCCGCTACGAAAATGCCGGTTATAAAGGACACATTTTAGTTCCGGAGATTCCCTGATGCCGTCTGAAGTTATCGTGGGCAACGCCGCTGTTGATGGTTCGAGTCGCTGGGGTTGGTTCATCGGTCATTTTATCGAACCAAGCGATCGCCCTCGCTGCACCCCGGATGTAGAAGTAAAATGGGCGACGCATAAAGCTGGAGAAGGCAGATCCGAGTGGGCGGTGAATGCCTCTGCTACCACACTTTCTATAGTCATTAACGGATGCTTTCGCCTGCAATTTTCCGATCGAGAAGTCGTCCTATCTCAACCAGGTGACTATGCACTCTGGCTTCCAGGCGTGCGTCATTGGTGGCTAGCTGAGTCTGATTGTACCGTTTTGACCGTCAGATGGCCCTCAAAACCGGGCGACAGCGTTGGCGTAGCAGGCGTGCAGGGGAGCAGGTGAGATGGCAGCACTTACCCAAGGTTTCTATACTCACATCTTGCACCTTGGCTAAAAACCGGGTTTCTTGACGACAAATCTAGGCTTTCAAGCTGAGCTATTTGCAAGAAACCCGGTTTTTTCAGGCTTGTTGATAATGGTGCAAGATCTGAATATACTCACATCTTGCACCACGCCCAGAAATAAATTTCACACCTGAAAGCTAAAACCCGTTGAAACGGGTTAAAACGTT
>CAYXCW010000215.1:0-8042 GCA_964463555.1 uncultured bacterium | reverse complement strand
GACAAGGGAGACAAGGGAGACAAGGGAGACAAGGGAGACAAGGAAGACAAGGAAGTAGAACTAATTTCTCCCTCAGCTCCCTCAGCTTCCTCAGCTCCCTCAGCTCCCTCAGCTCCCTCAGCTCTCCCTTGTGCGTGTATCGAACTGTACCTTTATAGGTTCGAGAGGAAGTTTCGGAGTCGAGAGAATTTTCAACTAAAAGATTAAAGGTTTGTTACCAAAGTTTTACCATCGCGGTATAAAAAAATTGATTCAATAGCTTAATTTTTAAATTCAGATCGGATTAAAAAAAGCTGAATAACTATTAATAGTGGATTGGGTGAGGTAAAGCGATCGCTTATAATTAATTAAGCATCAAGCGCGAGGTAAGTAATGGCTCTAGATTAATAAAAAATACTAAAGGGTTATTAAGGCAGAGCTTAACTAACCTTGACAAAAATATAAAATAGAAAATAAAGAGCCAATGACCAAAAAATTGGACGGGCGTATCTAGCATGAGAATTTTAGTAGTAGAAGATGACGAGATGGTTTCCTCGGCGCTTACCAACGTACTAGGGGATCAAAACTATGCTGTGGAAGTGGCAAAGGATGGTGAAGCGGGATGGGAGCTAGTAGAAGCGTTTCCGTATGACTTAATTTTATTGGATGTAATGTTACCAAAGCTGGATGGGATTAGCCTTTGTCAGCGACTGCGATCGCAAGGTTATAACATGCCCGTCCTGTTGTTAACGGGTATTGACAACAGCCACGATAAGGCAACGGGGTTAAATGCCGGGGCGGATGATTATGTGGTAAAACCTTTCGATGCCGAAGAATTAGTGGCGCGAGTCCGGGCTTTACTGCGTCGGGGCAATGGAATTTCGCTGCCGATTTTAGAATGGGGTAGCCTCAAACTAGATCCGACAACGCATGAGGCAACTTACGATCTGCATCCGCTGCATTTAACGCCCAAAGAATACGCCATGCTGGAACTTTTTTTGCGGAATAGTCGGCGGGTATTTAGTTGCGGTGGCATTTTAGAACATATTTGGTCTTATGAAGAAACCCCTGGAGAAGAAGCGGTTAGAACCCACATTAAAGGTTTGCGGCAGAAATTAAAAGCCACAGGCGCTCCGACAGATTTAATTGAAACAGTTTACGGAATTGGTTATCGCTTGAAACCACTGGATGCTCTAGGAGTGCCAAATTCCCCTGTAGAGACGAACGAACTACCAACAAAAGCACAAACGACGGCAGCGATCGCCGGAGTGTGGAACCGATTTAAAGATAAAATTGCCCAGCAGGTGGAAGTTATAGCACAAGCAGCCGCCGCACTATCAGAAGGAAAATTAACCGCCGAACAGCACGCACAAGCCGAACGGGAAGCTCATACTTTAGCCGGTTCTTTAGGTACTTTTGGTTATAGCGAAGGTTCTCAAGTAGCAAGAAAAATAGAACGCTTGCTGCAAGGAATAAAATTAGGCCGCAAAGATGCCACGCGGCTGAGTAAATTGGTCAAATCTCTACGCACAGAAATCAATCGACCGCTTCAGGAAACAACCAAAGAAGCAACACCAGAAAAAGACGAACGCCCGTTGTTATTAATTGTCGCCGCCGATAGCAAAGGTGCAAAGCAATTAGTCACCGAGGCAGCTAATTGGGAAATTCGCGCCGAAATTGCCACAAATTTACCAACGGCTAGGGAGAAAATTAACCGGGAACATCCCAATGCCGTGTTGCTGGAACTGGATTTAGAACAAATTCACTCTGGCAGTTTAACCTTGTTAGCCGAGTTAAGCCAGCAAACTCCACCCGTACCAGTATTAGTATTAACCGAGCAAAATGGTTTAGAAAGACGAGCTGGCTCTACACTGCAAGAGCGGCTCGAAGTCGCTCGTTTAGGGGGACGTGCGTTTTTGCAAAAGCCAGTTTCTCCCGTACAAGTGATGGAATCAGTCAACCAGGTTTTGCAACGCAGCGAAGCAGGTGCGGCGCGAATTGTAGTGGTTGATGACGATGCTCAAATTTTAGCTACTTTGCGAAACTTGCTAGAACCTTGGGGGATGAAAGTACGAACTTTAGAAGATCCGCGTCGGTTTTGGGAAACTTTAGAAGCAACGATGCCGGATCTGCTAATTTTGGATATTAAGATGCCTCATATCAATGGCATAGAATTGTGTCAGGTGGTGCGTAACGATGCGCGATGGAGTGGATTGCCAATCTTATTTTTAACTGCCTACAATGATGCCAATACCGTCAATCAAGTGTTTGCCGCGGGAGCCGATGATTTTGTTAACAAACCGATAGTCGGGCCAGAACTGGTGACGCGGATTGTTAACCGTTTAGAACGAATTAAACTGTTGCGAAGTTTGGCAGAAACCGATCCGCTAACTAGAGTAGCCAATCGCTATAAATCAACCACCGATTTGAATCGTTTCTTAAGCTTAGCCAAGCGCTACAATCAACCTTTATCGCTGGCGATTGTAGATTTAGATCGGTTTAAGCAAGTTAACGATCGCTTTGGGCACGATGTGGGAGATTCAGTCTTACGCCAAATCGGACAAATTTTACTGCGATCGTTTCGCGGGGAAGATGTAGTGGCTCGCTGGGGTGGCGAAGAATTTATTGTGGGGATGTACGGCATGACCAAAAGCGATGGAGTGCAAAGGCTGAGCGAACTGCTAGCAATTGTCC
This sequence comes from uncultured bacterium, assembly GCA_964463555.1. Taxonomy (GTDB): domain Bacteria; phylum Cyanobacteriota; class Cyanobacteriia; order Cyanobacteriales; family Aerosakkonemataceae; genus Microseira. Next base: position 5,369 of record CAYXCW010000215.1, on the reverse strand, counting down.
GACAGCAAAAGTTTATTGCTCATAGCGGCAGCGAGTTTCAGGTAACGATGAGTGGGGGTATTGCTGAGTATCCAAAAGATGGTACCGATTTGCAATCTTTGTATCGCGCTGCCGATGCCGCACTTTATCAAGCTAAATTAGCCGGACGCGATCGCATCCTGGGTCATGGTTAATCGGTCAGAACTTACGCAAAGAAACCGGGTTTCTATGAAAAATCGTCGCTTTGAAACTGAAGATCCTCGCAGAAACCCGGTTTCTAGGTCGTCCAAGCGTAAGTCCTGTCGGTAATGGGTAATCAGTTTGCCAGCCGCACGCTACCGCACTACTAAAAACCCAATTACCAATTCCCAATTAGCAATTACCAATTAGCAATTCGATGAATTTTCCGATTCCTGACAATGAAGCCGCGCGCCTAGCAGCGTTGTATCAGTATCAAATATTAGATACCGACCCCGAACCAGCCTTTGACGATCTGGTCAATTTAGCCGCTTATATTTGCTCGACGCCGATGGCATCGATCGGTTTAGTCGATGCGGATCGCCAATGGTTTAAAGCCAAACTAGGCTTAGCGATCGCAGAAACCCCACGCGATATTGCTTTCTGTGCCTATACCATCCTCGAACCCGAAGTTTTGATCGTTCCCGATGCCAAACTCGATTCCCGCTTTGCCAATAACCCCCTGGTCACTGGCGAGCCGGGAATTCGATTTTATGCGGGATTTCCCTTGACAACTTCAAAGGGATATGCTATAGGTGCGATTTGCGTCATGGATCGACAACCGCGACAAATGACACCGCAACAGGTGGAGGCATTAAAGGCATTAGGCAGGCAAGCGATCGCTCAGTTAGACTTGCGACAGCACAACGCGCTGCTGGCTAAAACTGCCGCCGAGCGGGAGCAGACACAAGCAGCACTGCGAAAAGCCAAAGACGAGTTGGAGTTAAGAGTAGCAGAGCGCACCGCCGAATTAGTCAGCGTCAACGAACAGCTATATGTAGAATTAATCGAACGCAAGCATGTAGAGGAAGCGCTGCGCGTATCCCAAGCACGCTTTGCCGGAATTTTAGAAATTGCCGACGATGCGATTATTGCAGTGGATGCCAACCAAAGGATTATTTTATTTAACCAAGGTGCGGAAAATATTTTTGGCTACAGCGCCGTAGAAGTTCTTAACCAACCTTTGGGAAAACTGTTACCCCAGCAGTTTGAGGAAATACATCGCCAGCACGTCGAGAAATTTAGCAAATATGCCGGAAAAGCCCGCAAAATGGGAGAAAGGCGCGAAATTTATGGTCGCCGCGCTGATGGCAGCCAATTTCCCGCGGAAGCTTCGATTTCTAAGCTGGAAGTGGGAGGAGAAACGATTTTTACCACTATATTGCGCGATATAAGCGATCGCAAAGCCGCCCAAGAAGCCTTAGAAAGACTCAGTCATCAAAACGAACTGATCTTAAATTCCGTCGGTGAAGGACTTTGCGGCTTAGATTTACAAGGAAACATTACCTTTGTCAACCCAGCAGCCGCCAAATTGCTTGGTTACGAAGTAGAACAACTCATCGGTCAATCAATCGATAGCATTTTACAGCCAGATGAATGCAACGGTGAAGATTATTGCCCGCTGAAAAACTCTTCTATAGATCAATCCTTGAGAGATGGAACCGTTCATCAAGTTAGCAAGGCAATATTTCGGCGTCGAGATGGTACTAACTTCCCAGTGGAATATGTATCAACTCCGATTCTACGTTCGCCCAACGAAATGGCATTTTCCGACAGAAAATCGCTAACTAAAACCGAAATTCTGGGCGCAGTGATTGCCTTTAGAGATATCACCGAACGGCAAATCGTGGAACGAATGAAAGATGAATTTATTTCGGTAGTTAGCCACGAACTTCGCACCCCTTTAACATCAATTCACGGTTCGTTAGGAATGCTAGCCAGCGGTTTGCTGAGTACCCAACCGGAAAAAAGCCAGCGCCTACTAGAAATTGCCGTAGATAGCACCGAGCGTTTAGTCAGGTTGATCAACGATATCCTAGACGTTGAGCGGATCGAATCGGGCAAAGTGACGATGGCGAAAGTTGCTTGCAACGCTGCCGATTTGATGGCGCAAGCAGCAGATACAATGCAAGCGATCGCCGATAAAGCCGGAGTCACCATTTCAGTTTCCACCGTATCGGCGCAATTATGGGCAGATCCGGATCGAATCATCCAAACTTTAACCAATTTACTCAGCAATGCGATTAAATTCTCTTCCCTGGGTGGTACTGTATGGTTGAGTGCCGAAATTTACGACGGGAGCGAGCCAGTGAGGATTTCACAACTGGAACTAGGGGCAGATATTACCAACCAATCTGGGGAAAATGCTAGAGAACTGGTTAAACCCGCTGCTAAATTCTTAACTGCTCATCGGTTCACCCGTTGTGACGCCAATAGGAAACAAATATTGTTCAAAGTCAAAGACCAAGGCCGGGGGATTCCAGCTGATAAACTCGAAAGTATCTTTGAACGCTTTCAACAGGTAGATGTATCTGACGCGCGCAATAGCGAAGGTACTGGTTTAGGTCTGGCGATTTGTCGTAGTATTATCCAACAGCACGAAGGCCAAATCTGGGTTGAGAGTATCCTGGGGCAAGGCAGTACCTTCTACTTCACCCTACCTCTAGGGGCTAGGGGTTAGGATTGGGAAATTTGCTTGATATCTTGTTCTATAGCATCGGTATTTTAGAGCAACCGCCAAGGCATTTAGGACGTTGTTAATTGGTGTAATTCTTGATACTAACCCGTTCTTCCCCTAACTCCTAGCCCCTAACCCCTACTAAAAATGACCAATTACCAATTACCCATCACCAATGACCAAGAAGCTTTTGGTAATCGATAACGAGGAATATATTCGGGAAGTCGCCCAAATTTGCTTAGAAACAGTGGCTTCTTGGCAGGTGATAACGGCAGGCTCCGGTAGCGAAGGTTTAATATTAGCCGAGAGAGAGCAACCCGATGCGATTCTGCTAGACGTAATGATGCCCGATATGGACGGAATTGCCACATTTGAAAAGTTACAGGCGAATCCCCTCACTGAAAAGATTCCGGTGATTTTGCTGACGGCTAAGGTACAAGCTTCTGACCGTCGTAGGTATGCGGAAATGGGGTTAAAGGCTGCGATCGCTAAACCGTTTAATCCGCTACAGTTAGCTTCCCAAGTCGCAGAAGCTCTAGGTTGGAGCCTATGATTCTCCCCTAGCCAATCTCAAGGAAAAACTAGGGTAAACCTTCGCTTTCAAAGCGGGGATCGCCGATCTGCCCTCAAGTTTAGGTAAAAATATCTAACTCTGAACCAGTATAAATTCTTTGTAGTACAAGACTTACACATAATTGCCAAACCGACAATTTCTCATACAAACGCGGAATATGAGCATAAGTCCTATAGCACTATCCTTTGTAAAGTACTACACATCAGTTAGTTTTTAACCATCTCGCTCGTCCTCACAATTTCCTCAACTTTTTTTTCTAATCTCAAAGTAGGGTTGATCCAGTTATCGACTTAACTGCAATCAGCCCAGGCTCCAATTGATTGCAGAGGTTGGGGATGACTACTGAAGAAGAAGCGCGCTCGGCAATGAAAAATCAGCGCCAGCAAGAAAAACACTTACAACAGTCTATGCTTAGCCGTGCCGAAGCTGAGGTAGAAACACCTACCGCAGACGGCATCCAGGCAGAAGCTAGGGCGTTAATGGCAGAGCAACGTCAGGAGGAAGAATCCTTGCAACAGTCGATGCTCAGCCGTGCAGAAAGCGAGGTCGGCATACCTGTGGATGCTGGCTAACGAGCCGAAGCATTTGAACGGGCAACCGAGCCATTTAACCATCGCGAATAATAACTCGATAATAACTAAAAGGAGAAGAAAGCTATGTCTGTTTTGAACAAAATCGGTTCAGCAATGCAATCATTTTTAACTGGGATCGCCAACTTGATTAAATTTGTTTTGGGTGCGATCGCGCGGATTTTTGGCCCGACAGACGATGCATATCCGAATACAGGAGTGCAGCCGTTTGAAGGAGAATTACCCGAGAAAAAGAGCAAACACTATCAAGCCTAGTCAGTTGAAAAATAGGCAAGTACTAATGTCTAAAGGCTAATCGCTAATGGATGGTCGAACAAGCTGGCAATTAGCCATTAGCCATTAGCAATTAGCAATTCAAGGAAAAGTAAATGAAAATTATCAGGAAGATCAACGACGAATTGGCGATCGCAGCACAAATTACCCCCGAACAATTACAACAGATTGCTCAGGAGGGATTTAAGTCGGTACTCAACCTGCGATCGCCTGACGAAGAAGGCTTCCTGATTGGCGAACAGGAACAAGCTGAAGCCTTTGGACTCTATTACAGGAACGTTCCGATTAAACTTGAGGCAATTAATGATGAAATAGCCGCGCTCGTATTCCACTTGATCAACGAATTACCCAAACCAATTCTCATACATTGCAGCAGTGCGAAGCGATCTGCTGCTTTGGTGTTGATGTATATCGCGATGCGCCAAGGCGCAACTTTCAAGCAAGCTTTCAGCCAAGCCGAACAGCTGGGTTTGTTTGCGATACTTACCTATTCTTGAATCATCCGATCAGTAGATGCTATTCATCGGTCTTAGGTCATAGGCTAGTAGTGACTGGGTAGGGGAAATTTATTCCAGTCTGATTACTCATAGAGATTTTTCGCTCGCCAATTACCAATCACCAATTACCTCTAGGTTTAAAGAAAAACGAGGTGATAAATATGACCAAAACAATAGTTAATTTAACAAGGGAAGCACTGGTTCAAGCGATTGAGAGCGTTTTGGAGACTTATCCCCATCATCCTTATCAAAAAGCTTTTTCCATCGATGAATTGCGTCAAGAGTTAATGGCCTACGTCCTGAGTCGCATCCCAAATTTTTACATAGTTGAAGAAGCCCCCGAGCAATCCGTACACTCGACAGGTTTTTATCATTCTCCAGAGGAAAGGTGGCATTTAGAAGCTGCGATTCACCAGGGGATTGAATACGTACTCTGTGAAAAATCAGAGCAGGTTTGCCACCACATTCCGGAAGAAGTTGACCCCAGTTTCTGTCCGTCTAATTGGTTTGGCTAACAACAGGACAGTGGACAGTGGACAGTGGACAGTTGACAGTTGACAGTGGACAGTTGACAGTTGACAGTTGACAATGGACAGATTTTTTCTGGTAAAGGAGATGAGGGAGATGAAGAGCAGAGAGGTAGAGGTGCAGAGGGGCAGAGGTGTAGAGGAGACAAGGGAGACTCTTAAACTAGAAGTAACATCTTCCTCAGCTCCCTCAGCTCCCTCAGCTCCCTCAGCTCCCTCAGCTCCCTCAGCTCC
>CAYXCW010000214.1:0-8190 GCA_964463555.1 uncultured bacterium | reverse complement strand
ATTACTGATACTGAGCAAGATGGCGAAGTCATTAGTTCTATCTCCCTCAGCTCCCCCAGCTCCCCCAGCTCCCCAGCTAGTGGGTGTACCTCATAACAGCGCAACCCGCTGTATTTCCGGGCGGGTTCAGATTTGAAAAATTACCGGCGTACCAGGTGCAGCCGAGGCCCCACCCCTGGATTTACCATAGATGCGATCGCTTCTGGGGGTAATTTTTCAATCTGAGCTTGCAACTCTTCCACCGTGAAGTGATAGCCTTTATCTGCGGCAATCTTGATGAAACTTTCTGGATCGGTGGTAGCTTTAAGTTTTACTTGCAATGCTTCGTCTTGCTGTGCGGCTTTAAAAAAGCGCGAAGCGCAATCTTGAGTCATAAAAACATCTCCTTAATTAAAGCGTGACCTTGATGCAGTCACTGGAGGTGAAGCATGTTATTGCGGCTGAACTGCCAGATATAGCACCGGGTATAGAAATGTGCAATGCAACATTCCTAGTGAATCCCTTGATGGGCGATCGCAAAGGGCAAATCGGCGATTAATTTGAATTGGGTACTGGATGATGAAATGGGTGCAATATCGGAGATTAACCGATTGATGTATCTGAAAGCATAAATCAACCGCCGCTAAACTTTACAAAATCTTGACATAAATTAAAATTTCCGGTATCAAAACGAACCAACAGGCGGATAGCTTTATGCTGTAGGTAATTGGTAATTGGTAATTGGTAATTGGTAATTGCTAATTCCCCTCTGCTCCCCCAGCTCCCCCCGCTCCCCCAGCTCCTCTGCACACCTGCCCAACCGATCCCCAAGCAATTTATAGTGGATGGCAACGAGATAATTAAGCAATTGTGAAAGCAATAACTCTACTTGGCTCTACAGGCTCTATTGGCACTCAAACGTTAGATATCGTGTCGCAGTACCCCGATCGGTTCCGGATCGTGGGATTGGCGGCAGGGCGCAACGTGGAGATGCTGGCGGCACAGATTCGGCAATTCCGCCCGGAAATTGTCGCCATTGCTGATGCAGACAAATTGGGCGAACTTAAAGAAGCGATCGCCGACCTCAATCCGCAACCTATACTACTAGCTGGGCAAGCGGGTATCATCGAAGTTGCCCGTTACGGCGATGCCGAAGCCGTAGTTACCGGAATTGTCGGTTGTGCCGGTTTATTACCCACCATCGCCGCCATCGAAGCGGGTAAAGATATCGCCCTCGCCAATAAAGAAACTTTAATCGCAGGCGGCCCAGTCGTAAATCCCCTAGTAGAAAAATACGGCGTCAAGTTATTACCTGCGGATTCGGAACACTCGGCAATTTTCCAATGCTTGCAAGGTGTCCCGGATAAAGGTTTGCGGCGCATATTGCTTACCGCTTCTGGGGGTGCATTCCGCGATTGGCCTGTGGAAAAATTATCAGAAGTGACGGTAGCGGATGCATTGAAACATCCCAACTGGTCGATGGGTCGTAAAATTACCGTAGACTCCGCCACGCTGATGAATAAAGGACTGGAAGTAATCGAAGCGCATTTCCTGTTTGGTTTGGACTACGACGACATCGAAATTGTCATCCATCCCCAAAGCATTATTCACTCGCTGATCGAACTGCAAGATACTTCAGTATTAGCTCAATTAGGTTGGCCCGATATGCGGTTGCCCATCCTTTATACCCTATCTTGGCCCGATCGAATTTATACCAACTGGGAACGCTTGGATTTAGTCAAAGCTGGTAACCTTACCTTCAGGGAACCCGACCATGAAAAATATCCCTGTATGCAATTAGCCTATGCGGTAGGAAGGGCAGGAGGTTCGATGCCAGCGGTATTAAATGCCGCCAACGAACAGGCAGTCGCTCTATTTTTAGATGAAAAAATCCGATTTTTGGATATTCCCCGCTGTATAGAATGGGTGTGCGATAAACATCAATCAGATAACCGAGCAAATCCTTCTTTAGATGATATTTTGGCAGCGGATGAATGGGCGCGGCGGCAAGTCTTGGAGGCGAGCCAGGTTTTGAGCGATCGCGTAGTTTCAGTTCGTTAAAATAACCAATGTAGAGACGTTACATGTAACGTCTCTACATGAAAAATAACCAGCTCCGAATGCAGGTAAGATTCATGTCAAACTATCCGCTCATTGATGCCTATGAAAAACAGCTAGCCGAATGGCTGGTTGCAGGCGAGATCGATGAAGAAACTCGTAAGGAACTCAGAGAATCTGCTAATAGAGTGTTTGCAGCCCTGTTATCTGCCCAAACCAAAGACCAAATCCTTGAAAATCTAGGCAAAAGCTTCAATGGTGGTTACTACGACACAGTTGACAATCATCTCAAAGAGATTGTAGATAGTGGCGAGAGAGATTCCAATAATCCTGAAATTCAAGAGTTAGACTTTGACTTCAACCAGTTAATTGTACCACCTGGGAATAAAGTGTTACTAAAAAACATCAGTTGGCAGATGTTCGAGAAAATTTTAAACAATTTAGGAGAAGGGTATGCTGCTAGAATTGCTTATGACAAAGGAACCTTAGAAATCAAAATGCCATTGCCAAAGCATGAAAGAGCAAAAGCGATAATCGGCGATCTAGTTAAGGTGCTACTAGAAGAACTCAATATCGATTGCGAATGTTTTGCTTCTACCACTTTCAAACGCGAAGATATGCTCAGTGGTGTAGAACCTGACGACTGTTTTTACATTCAGAATGAACCAGCTATGAGAGGCAAAACAGAAATAAATCTAACCGTAGATCCGCCTCCAGATTTAGCCTTGGAAATTGATAATACCAGCGATTCCCGCCTGCGATTCAACAGTTACGAAGCTTTGGGGGTTCCTGAAGTATGGCGATATAATGGAAAAGTGTTGCAAATCTATCTCCTCCAAGATGGAAAATATATTGAATCTAATATCAGCTCGAATTTTCCAGAACTACCCATTATTGAGATCGTTCCTCAGTATTTAGAGCAGAGTAAAACCGCAGGGAGAAGCTCAACCATTAGAGCGTTCCGAACTTGGGTGAGAGAGCGATCGCAAAAGTAAGTGGTTAAACCAAGCAAAACATATGCCAGTAGATTTAATTATTTGGATTGGAGCATTAATTGTAGCTGGGTTAGTATTAACCTGGTTGCTCAAAGTTGTGAAAGCAACGATTACCACCGCTATTTCAGTCGCCATAATCATACTAATTTTACAGCTAGTATTTGGTATCGGCCCCGATCGCCTTTGGCAGCAAATAGTCCAAATACCCCAGATGGTTTGGCAGATGGTAACTGGTAAATAATATTAAATATCTAGGCTCCTACTTGACAGCTATAACGAAAAAGATATGTGGAGCATCAGGAACATTACGGGCGGGAAATTGATAAGTAAATCTACCAAAGAACGCGCCATCTTCTCCTGGTTGAATCGCTGAAGCTTTCCAACCATAAGCAGCAAAAAAAGTTTCAGGTTCATCACAACTGGAATGCCAATATTTAGCCCAGGCATCAGAACCATTGCAAACAACTGCGTTCATGACATCAGCACCAAAATAGCTTCCTGATACAGATAAGTTTTTAATAGTGGTTAGGAGATTTTCGACTTCTATTTGGTTGAGATAATAGAGAAATCCTTCCAACAGCCAGATGGATGGCTCTGAGGGTTGATAGCCTTGTTCGAGCAGCAATTTAGACCAAAGTGATTCTTTTAAGTCAGCAGAAATTGAGTGGCGATCGCAGCGAGGAACAATCCCGCTTAAAACCGATTCTTTATAATCAAGTACATCGGCTTGATCGATTTCATAAATATGAGTTTCGGGTTGCCAATTCAGGCGAAAAGCTCTTGTATCCATCCCCGAACCCAAAAGAACTATTTGCCGTATATGCTGAGAGTATTTATTCAGGAAATCATCAAAAAAGCGAGTCCGAACCGAAGCAAATGGCCTCCCTTGTTTTTCATATTCTTCTAAGCGGGGAATGGCAGCTTCAATGGCTTCTTGACCTGCTAACTGTGCCGCAAAGGGGTCGGTAAACAAAGCATCCGGTCTTTGTGTTTCGATTGCTCGACCAGCCGCCATAATTTTGGCGGTAAAACTGACGCCAGTTGCTTTTGATTCAGACATTTTTTTGATAGTGGTTAATTACTTTAGCTATTTTACTGCGCCAGATGGCGCTCAAGTGCGATCGCTCAGATCTTGCACCAGGGCTAAACCTGAGTTTCTTGCGTAAAGAAAGCCGGTTTTTCAAGGCTTGTTGAGAATCGTGCAAGATCTGAGATCGCTAATTTTGCTGGCTTTTCCAGCGTTAATAAATGCCCTCGTAAATGGTTGCTATGGAACGAGGGCTATTAAATCGGATTTGGTATAATTTATACTTTCCCTGCAAGTTTCGCCAATGCATCTTTGACGGAGGGCGGCAATTGTCGCATAATCTTACCTTTTTCCATATCAACTGCGACCAATGTCACCTGTGCCGTTACATAGAGTTCCTGTCCATCAAGGGATTGAATTTGGTAATCCCAATTCAAACGAACTCCAGTTATTTCTAACATGCGCGCCCTCACAACTGCGGTCATTCCCAGTCGCAAGGCGCGATGGTAGCGCACTGAAAGTTCTACCACTGGCATATCGCAACCTAGTGCTACCAAATCGGCAAATTCAATCCCAAGCGATCGCAAGCATTCTACCCGCGCTTCTTCCATCCACGCAATATAAGAACCGTGCCAAACTACACCAGCATAATCTGTGTGGTGCGGTTGCGCCCGCACCGGATATTCAAACCAGCTATCCGCTGAAATGTTAAGCAAGTTTTGGATAGCGTCAGTAGGTGGTAGTTGCGGTTTTTGTTCTTCAGACATAGCGGTAATTGCTAATTGCTAATTGCTAATTGCTAATTGCTAATTGGGAGAGAGAAGCTCTGCTCGCAAAGTCGCCTGCTCACCTGCTATATAATTTAACGGGGTTTAATCGTCTGGGGCGCGCCCACGGCAAAAACTTGACTGGTGTCGATGAGAAATTTTTCCGCATCGTAAACGCCTGACCAAGTTGCTAACAGACGCGCTGCCAAACGCAGCAGATCTGCTTCTGAATTTATACCCCAAAGTGTGGCTAAAGGTGAAGTGTCGCCTTTTTGTTGTTCTAACGCCAAACGCCAAGCTGGGGGAATGCCCGCAACGCTATTGTATGCGCCAGATATCGCACCGGCGATCGCACAAGTCACCTGCGCTTCTGGGCACCTCTTAGCACGAAGCACAGAAAGACTCAAGTCTTCTATCGTACTCAAAAAACAGTAAAACGCTAACGCCACCGGAAAATTAGGTGGCAGCGCTGTTTGACGCGGCAATAATTTAATTAGCGCCATTTCTAAAGGCGCGCCTTGTTCTAATAAACTTTGCACTTGTCGCAGTTGGTTTACCAGCGGCGTTTCGGCATCCAGATAGCTGATGGTTTGAGGAATTAACGTATCGCGATTGAGTTTTTCTTTTAACGCACTGGCAATAGCATATCCAATCGCTAACGTCCCATCCTTTAACACCGAATCATCTTGCCAAACATCTGCCACCTGCTGCAAGTTTTGTCGCAGTTTTGCTTCATCTTCATGGAAAAATAAAGCTACCGGCACGGCAGAAATAATTGCCCCATAATCCCTTATGCCGTCACTTTTTGAGGTGGATTTGGTTTTATCCTTGCTACGCCGTGCCTGGGATTTTCCTGGATTAACCGACGCCTCGTCGGAGCTTTCCTCCGCCGACTCTTGCCAATCTGCTAAATCGAGTCTGCCGCGGCGAATCAATCCTTCGGTTCCCTTGACTAGCAAGCGTCCCGAACCAGACGGGGGTTTAGACTGGGATTGACCGATCTGCCAAGACTCACCGTCAGCGCCCCAAATTTCTCCCATCGCAGTTCCTAACAAGGCACCGCGAAACCGGCTTAAAAGGGAATACCGCATTAGACCATTTTAGATTTTGGATTTTAGATTCTAGATTCTAGATTTTAGATTTAATTTTAATCTCAAATCTGGCTTCTAAAATTTGCTTATTTTATTCATTCTGCCTAATGTGGTGAATCAGCGCGTGCAATCCCAAACGATAACTTTCGGCACCAAACCCGCTAATTTGCCCAATCGCCACAGGCGCGATATATGAGTGATGGCGGAATTCTTCCCGCCGATAGATGTTGCTGAGGTGTACCTCAACAGTAGGAATGGAAACGGCTGCGATCGCATCTCGAATTGCCACGCTGGTATGAGTATATGCCCCAGGGTTAATCAAAATTCCCTGATGACGATCTCTTGCTTCCTGAATTGCATCCACCAGCACGCCTTCATGATTCGACTGTAGCGTCGAAACACTAGCCTGCAACGAATGCCCTTCTGTTTCCAGCTGGCGGTTGATTTCATCCAATGTTACGCGCCCGTAAACCCCTGGTTCTCTTAATCCCAGCAGGTTCAGGTTCGGGCCGTGTAGTACCAGAACACTTAGTTGCTGCAATTGCTTAACTTAATGTGTGCCTGAGTTTTCTAACGACGACGTCCTGGATCGTGGACAGGAATGGGAATCGGTTCTGGTTCGGGTTGCACTTCTGGCCCCAGCAGCGCTTCCATAATCTTCCGCGCCCATTCTTTCACCTTCTCCAGTAGATCTTCGATGAAGTCCATTTAACAGACTACTCCTTCAATACAGCAGGCTACTTACTGCGCCTTGCGGCGAAAACCCAAGCTTTCGCTGGGCAGGTTGGGGAGAACTCTTATCCCCCATCGTTTCTGTATACTATGATACTGAAATTTGTTTGATGACGGGGAGTCTAAGTATTTAGTTCTTTACTTTATGATAACCAACTTATCCAAAATCGTTAAGGTAGATTGTGAATTTCTCGGTTACTGGGACAATAATTGACGGCGCAGGTGGTCGAGAGCCGTACAAGCACTGAAATGGCGAATCAAATCGCGGTCTTGCAGGGGGCTAAAGCGATGCTCGAAACTTTCGGCGCGATCGCCCATCGGGGCCAAACCGATATAAACTAAACCAACCGGCTTGGTATCCGTACCACCACCGGGACCAGCAATACCCGTAATGCTCAATCCCCAGGTTGTGCCCAAGCGCTTTCGCACGCCCGCTGCCATTTGCTGCGCTACTGTATGGCTAACGGCTCCGTGGGTGGCTAAATCCTCTGGATTAACCCCTAGAAGGTTAATTTTGACCGCATTATCGTAAGAAATTATGCCTCCCATAAAATAACCTGAACTCCCGCCAACAGTGGTCAACATCTGTCCCAAACCGCCACCCGTACAAGATTCTGCCACGCTGATAGTTTCCCCTGATGCTTGTAGCAGATCTCCCACCACCGAAGCCAGGGTATCATCATCAGCACCAAAATAATTTAACCCGCCAATTTCTTGTAATTGTTGTGCTACTGGTTCAATGATTAAATTCGCAGCTGCGGCAGACTCAGATTTAGCCGAAACCCTCAACTTGACTTCTCCCCGACTGGCATAAGGGGCAACTGTAGGGTTGGATAAATTGAGGAAATCAGCCGCTTTTTCAGCCAGCGCCGATTCAGCAATCCCCCAAAATTTTAACGTCCGGCTATAAATAATTTCTGTTCCCCAACCTTGACTTTTAAGATAGGGAACGGCGATTTCTCGCCACATCCGGTGCATTTCTAAGGGAACCCCTGGAAAAGTAAGAATTATCAGATTGGGGCGGGGTTGCCAAATAATACCGGGGGCGGTGCCCAAAGAGTTAGTTAAAATATCTGCACCTTGGGGAATTAAAGCTTGCTTGCGGTTGCTAGAACTCATCTCCCGCCCGCGACGGGCGTATTTTTCGGCAATATTTTCGATAATTTCTGGTTTTTCTACCAGGGGTGCGCCAAAAAAGTCGGCGATGGTTTCGTGGGTGAGGTCATCGGGGGTGGGGCCAAGACCGCCCGTAAAGATGAGAATAGAAGATCGCGAGCAAGCAATCTCTATTACCTGTTTAATCCGCTCTGGATTATCTCCTACAACCGTTTGGTAATAGTGAGGAATTCCCAAGTCAGCTAATTGCTGGGCTAAAAACTGGGCGTTGCTATTGAGAATATCGCCCAGCAGTAATTCAGTTCCGACGCAAATAATTTCAGCACTCATAGGATTTTCTGCCACATACTCCCACACTAACTTTTTGAGTTTGACACTCTCCGGCCTGAAGGCGCGGAGATTCTTAAGACCGAAGAGGTCTTAAT
>CAYXCW010000213.1:0-8243 GCA_964463555.1 uncultured bacterium | reverse complement strand
GGGGTTAGGGGGGATCAAACCAACCATATTTGTAACTAGCAACTTGCGTTAATTAGTAGGCTGGGTTTCGCTATCGTTCAACCCAACCTACTTCTACCTCCTCTTAGCCCCCCTTGGCAAGGGGGGTTGGGGGGGATCGTTAAGCCCCCCTTAGCAAGGGGGGTTGGGGGGATCGTTAAGCCCCCCTTAGCAAGGGGGGTTGGGGGGATCGTTAAGCCCCCCTTAGCAAGGGGGGTTGGGGGGGATCGTTAATAAGGCCACTTCCAATCGCGCATTTCTTCCTTATCGATGCCGTGTTCGTAGGCGTAATTGAGGTTATCGAGAATTTCGTTCTTCATGCGTTCTTTGACATAAGCAGCAGCAGAACGTAATTTAGGAACGCGATCGATGACATCAATTACCAAATTAAACCGATCGATTTGATTGTCGATCGCTAACTCTAGAGGAGTGTTAATATTTCCCCTTTCTTTATACCCCCGCACGTGAATCCGATGCTGGTTAGTGCGACGATAGGTAAGTTTGTGAATTAACCAAGGATAGCCGTGGAAGTTAAAGATAATCGGCTTATCGGGGGTGAATAATGTATCAAAATCTGTGTCAGATAAACCTTGCGGATGTTCGGTATCTGGCATTAATTTGAACAAGTCCACCACATTGATAAACCGAATCTTGAGTTCGGGAAACTCTTCTCGCAAAATAGCAGTTGCAGCTAATGCTTCTTTGGTAGGAACGTCGCCACAGCAAGCAATCACCGCATCGGGGACATCGGGTTCTTTTCCGCAGTCGTCGTTAGAAGCCCATTCCCAAATTCCAATACCTTTAGCGCAGTGTTTGATCGCTTCGTTCATGCTGAGGTATTGCAGGTGCTTTTGCTTGTCGGCGACGATGACATTGACGCAGTCTGTACTCCGCAAGCATCGATCTGCGATCGCTAGCAAGCAATTAGCATCCGGAGGTAGATACATCCGCGTGACGAGGGGACTTTTATTCGTCACCAAATCCAGGAAACCGGGGTCTTGGTGCGAAAATCCGTTATGATCTTGACGCCAAACTGTGGAAGATAGCAGGATATTCAACGACGAAATCGGCGATCTCCAGGGTACGTGTCGCTTGCTGATGTGCAACCATTTGGCGTGTTGGTTGAACATCGAATCGATCACGTGAGAAAAGGCTTCGTAGGTGTGGAAAAAGCCGTGGCGTCCGGTTAGTAAATATCCTTCTAACCATCCTTCTAAAGTATGTTCGCTCAACATTTCCATCACCCGACCTTCTGGCGATAGTTCGCTGCCGTCTAAGTCTTCGGGCAGGTATTCCGCCAGCCACATTTTTTTGCTGACTTCGTAGATGGCGGTGAGGCGATTGGATGCAGTTTCATCGGGGCCAAATACGCGGAAGGTGGTCATGTTTTGCCGCATCACGTCGCGCAAAAGATAGCCCAGATGCTTGGTAGTTTCGGTTTCGGTTGATGCGGGTTTGGGAACATCAACCGCGTATTTTTTGAAGTCGGGCATCCGCAATTGTTTCCGCACTTGTCCGCCGTTGGTAATCGGGTTGGCACTCATGCGGCGGTGTCCGGTTGGGGCTAACTCTTTAAGTTCTGGAATTAGTTTACCTTGGTCATCAAAGAGTTCTTCGGGTTTGTAACTTTTGAGCCAATCTTCCAGTATCTTCAAGTGACCGGGATTTTTATGCACATCTGACATTGGCACTTGGTGACTACGCCAAAATCCCTCGGTTTTGTGTCCGTCTACTTCTTTTGGTCCCGTCCAACCTTTGGGCGATCGCAAAACTATCATAGGCCAGCGCGGACGAGTTGCAACCCCTCTGGCACGGGCTGATTGCTGAATCTCCCGGATCTCTTTTATACAATGTTCCAGAGTTGCAGCCATTGCCTGGTGCATCGTTTCCGGGTCATCTCCGGAGACAAAGTAGGGCGTGTAACCATAGCCCTCAAACAGTTTTTGCAATTCCTCGTGGCTAATCCGGGCGAGGATAGTAGGATTGGCGATTTTATACCCGTTGAGGTGTAAAATCGGCAACACCGCACCATCCCGAATCGGGTTGATAAACTTGTTCGAGTGCCAAGCAGTCGCGAGTGGTCCGGTTTCGGCTTCTCCATCTCCCACGATCGCTGTCACAATCAAATCTGGGTTGTCAAATGCCGCGCCGTAAGCGTGGGAGAGGCTGTAACCCAACTCGCCGCCTTCGTGGATTGAACCGGGAGTTTCCGGGGTGCAGTGGCTACCAATCCCGCCAGGGTAGGAGAATTGCAAGAAGAACTTTTGCAACCCTTCCTCATCTTCGCTCTTGTCGGGATAGATTTCCGAATAGGTTCCTTCTAGGTACGCAGGTGCGAGTATCGCCGGGGCACCATGACCGGGACCTGTAACAAATATCATGTTCAGGTCATATTTTTTGATCAGCCGGTTGAGGTGGATGTAGGTTAAACTCATGCCGGGATCGGAACCCCAGTGTCCCAAAAGGCGATTTTTCACATGTTCTGGTTTGAGGGGTTCTTTTAATAGGGGATTTGCCCGCAAATAAATCATGCCGACGGCTAAGTAATTGCACGCACGCCAGTAAGCATCAATTTTGCGGAGTTCTTCAGAACTCAAGGGCGACCCGTCAACGGTGGCTTTGGCCTTTCCGAATGCACTGATGTCAAAAGTTGGTTTTGGTGGCGTTGCTACCATTTTTTTGTCATCTCCGTTTATAGGGTTGCTTAATCGTTGTGCGAATTTGACACCTTTAACCTCTACCATCGGTTAGATTTTGTTTTTGTAACGATCCAAACAATTTAGACTTTCCTAATCTGATGGTTTTGAGGCTTAGCACGTTTCCTTGGATACTATAGCAATCCAATTTAATTTTTGCTAATTAATGAATCGCAAATGCGTATGGGCGTTCGGTTACCTTCCCTGACAAAGGAGAGATTTATACAAGTACAAAACTGTAGCGTTAATTTGTTTAAAATCGGGTTAAGTAAAGATTAAATTTTTATAGCCGTAAATTTTAGGAAGATTTTAGATTGGCTGCTCGGTCAGTTAACCCAAAGGGATTTTTCCAATACTGTTTTAAGCATTAGTAATTGGTAATTAATAATTGGTAATTGGTAATTGGTAATTGGGATTTGATCGTCAGATCAGAACTATTTTTCTCGATTCAGCCATTAGCGATTAGCGATTAGCCGCTATGCATGAGACATAATATGGTTTATAGTTAAGATCTTGGCTATTACCAGCCAGAATAACTGCCATCATTCAATTTTTCTGAAGGACAGGAGAAACCATGACTCGCGCTATTATGGAAACTGACAAAGGGACGATCCACTTGGAATTGTTCGATAAGGATGCTCCTAATACTGTGAAAAATTTTGTAGACCTGGCTGAAAAGGGTTTTTACGACGGACTGAATTTTCACCGGGTCATTCCTAACTTTATGATCCAAGGTGGCTGCCCTTTGGGGACGGGAACGGGTGGCCCTGGCTACAGAATCAAATGCGAAATTAACCCCAACAAACATCTAGCGGGAACTTTGTCAATGGCTCATGCTGGTCGCGATACTGGTGGTAGTCAATTCTTTATTTGTCACTCTCCCCAACCCCATTTAGATGGACAGCATACCACTTTTGGTAAAACTGAGGATATGGATGTAGTCAATGCGATCCGCCAAGGCGATAAGATTCTTTCGGTGAAGATTGAGCGGTAACAGTGGACAGTGGACAGTTGACAGTTGACAGTTGACAGTTGACAGTTGACAGTTGACAGTTGACAGTTAGTCAGCTTTCATAGACTCAGATCTTGCACCAGAGCCAACAGAAATAAATTTCTGGCTTAAAGCTAAAACCCGTTGAAACGGGTTAAAACGTTGATTTTAGTTAGCTTTAGCTAACTTAAGCTTTCAGCCCGAAATTTATTTCAGGGGCTGTTTATCGCGTAGGTGCAAGATCTGAGTAGAATTAACTTGCTATCAAATTAGTTTTTCTTTGATAATTGTTTGCTGTCTACTGTCCACTAAAAGGTAATTGGTAATTGGATTTAAAGGCAATCTACTTGTGACCATTACCAATTACCAATTACCAATTACCTACAACTTGATAGTTACGGTCTTAATTTCGGTGTATTGTTGTAGGCCGTATTCGCCTAGTTCGCGACCGATTCCAGATTGTTTGAAGCCGCCGAAGGGTGCGGCTGCATCGAAGACATCGTAGCAGTTTACCCAGACTGTACCAGCGCGGACGCTGTTGGCGATCGCATGTGCTTTGCTAATATCTTTTGTCCAGACTGCGGCGGCGAGTCCGTACATGGTTTTATTGGCTCGTTCGATGACTTCGTTGATATCTTTGAATTTGATAATGCTCATCACGGGGCCAAAGATTTCTTCTTGGGCTATCTTCATATCATCCCGCACATCGGCGAAAACTGTGGGTTGGATGAAGTATCCTTTGTCGCCAATTTGAGAACCACCGCACAACACTTGCGCGCCTTCTCGCATTCCCGACTCGATATAACCCATCACTTTATTAAATTGTTCTTGGTCTACTTGCGGCCCTTGTTCGGTTTTATCATCAAAGGGGTCGCCGACGATGCGATCTTTGGCGCGTTGGACGCTTCTTTCGACAAATTCATCGTAACAAGATGCTTCCACAAATAAGCGGGAACCGGCGCAACAGCACTGACCTTGGTTGAAGAATAGCGCATTGTGGGAGCCTGCGATCGCCGCGTTCATATCTGCATCGGCGAATACAATATTCGGACTCTTTCCACCCAATTCCAAAGTTACCCGTTTGAGGTTACTTTTAGCCGCCGCTTCCATGATTAAATGTCCCACTTCCGTCGAGCCGGTAAATGCTACCTTATCGATATCCATGTGGTGGGAAATTGCCGCCCCTGCGGTTGGGCCGTAACCGGATAAAATATTAACGACGCCGGGAGGGAAACCAGCTTCGATGATTAATTCTCCAATTCGCAACGCAGATAAAGGTGTTTGTTCGGCAGTTTTTAGCACTACGGTATTCCCCGTTGCTAAGGCGGGGGCTAATTTCCACGCTTGCATTAACAAGGGGAAATTCCAAGGAATAATTTGTCCCACAACTCCTACAGGTTCGTGCCGCGTGTAGCAAAAATAAGGCCCATTAATCGGAATCGTTTTACCTTGGATTTTATCTGCCCACCCCGCATAATAGCGGTAACAAGCGATAACTAATGCCAAATCTGCGTTTAAGGAATCGTTTAGCGGTTTGCCGTTATCTAGGGTTTCTAAACGGGCTAATTCTTCGATATTCTGTTCGATTAAGTCAGCCAGCTTATACAGTAATTCGCCCCGCCCGGTTGCGGACATTTTAGACCATTCGCCGCTGCTAAAGGCTGTCCTTGCGGCTTTGACAGCTTTATCCACATCCGCCGCATCTGCTTCCGCAACTTCGCAAATAACTTCTCCCGTCGCCGGGTTAATTGTCGCAAATCTTTTCCCTGAGACGCTGTTTACCCATTCGTTATTAATTAATAGCTGAGTCGGGCCGATCTTAACCTGTTGGTCGGGTCTGGTGGCAGTGACCATAACTTTACTCCGTCCAATAAATTAGCTTTTTTTAAACAGATTATTAGCTTGATGCCTACAGACACTTAATGACGAGGGTCTTTAGATTTTTTTTGTATTTGCTTTAAGCAATTTAACAATCTTGCCCTTGTGTTGCTGCATCTGCGTGCAAAGCTAATATTCATCGGTCTAGAAACCGGGTGCGTTTGAGAAACCCGGTTGTGAAAACTTGCCCTGGGGATTAACAGTTGGGTAGTGCTATTCTACCGCTGCCTCTGACGGCTACCTTACCGACTATGGTTGCTGTTTGGTTTTGATCCTGCGGAAGATTGGCGAAATCGTCATCTATCTTTGGGGAGAGGTAGGCGATCGCTTGCGTGTTATCCCCAGCTACCCACAGTTGTGCGTCACCAGCTGGTAGCGAGGGAAAACATACTATGAGTATGGCAACTAAGGCAAGCGTGGTTTTAACGGAATTGAGTAAAGTGGAAAGCATGTCAAAAATCCCTTGTCGTCAAAGCTTTAAAGCGGTTTATTGCACAATTCATAATTTAATTGGATTGTGAAAATACGTAAAGTTACGGAGAACACAGACAGTACTAGAGCCTGTCTAATATGATTGTGAGAGCCAATCGGCTGGTAGATTCACTGAAGAAGTTAGTCGCCAGCGATTGAACAGGAGTAGGACAATTAAGGATAAGCTGGAAAGTAGTACAATCTGGCAAAGCTTAAGCCATGACCGCCTCCCAGCTAGCAAACCCTTCTTTAAATTCCCTGGCGCAAGAAACTCGCGCTTCAGCACAGCGTTTGGCAGTTTTGTCAAGTGAGTCGAAAAATGCTGCACTGGCGGCGATCGCTCTCGCGTTAGAATCCGCCGCAGCTGATATACTGGCAGCCAACGCGGCAGATTGCTCCGCGGCGATCGCAAATAACATTCCCAAACCGCTAATCGCGCGGCTGAAATTAGACGAGAATAAACTAGCAAGTGCGATCGCCGGGATACGCGATGTGGCACGCTTAAGCGATCCGGTGGGCGAGATAGAAATTCACCGCGAATTAGATACCGGATTTGAATTAAAGCGCATCACCTGTCCTTTAGGCGTTTTAGGCGTGATTTTTGAAGCGCGTCCCGATGCGGTGATGCAAATAACCAGTTTGGCAATAAAATCGGGCAACGGCGTTATCCTCAAATGCGGGCAGGAAGCGGTACAAACTTGCGTTGCTTTAGTCAAAGCAATTCATCAAGGATTGGCATCTACAGAAGTACCAAGCGCCGCCGTACAATTGTTAACCACTAGAGAACAAACTCTGGAACTGTTAAAACTGGATCGCTATGTGGATTTGATTATTCCCAGAGGTTCCAATTCCTTCGTCCGTTACGTGCAAGAAAATACCCGCATCCCGGTTTTAGGACATGCGGATGGAATTTGTCATTTATATATAGATGCAGCAGCAGATATTGCCAAAGCAGTTGATATTGCCGTTGATTCTAAAACCCAATATCCCGCCGCTTGCAATGCGATTGAAACTTTATTAGTTCATCGCGCGATCGCCCCCGATTTCTTGCCTTTGGTTGCCGCGGCGTTAGAAAATCGGCAAGTAGAATTGCGCGGAGATGACCGAACTAAGGAGATTTTACATCATATCGAACCCGCGACAGAAGCAGACTGGACAACTGAATATTGCGATTTGATTTTAGCGATTAAAATAGTCGATTCCACAGAAGCAGCGATCGCACACATCAATACCTACGGTTCGCGTCACACTGATGCCATTATCACCGAAGATGGAGAGGCGGCGGCTAACTTTTTTGCCAATGTCGATGCTGCTGGAGTTTATCATAACTGTTCCACCCGTTTTGCCGATGGTTTCCGCTACGGTTTTGGTGCCGAAGTCGGAATTAGTACTCAGAAAATGCCCCCACGCGGCCCGGTTGGCCTGGAAGGACTGGTAACCTATAAATATCAGCTAATTGGTAACGGTCAGATCGTCGCCACTTACACCGGCGTCAACGCCAAACCTTTTACGCACAAAGATTTAGGCGATTGGTAATTGGTAATGGGTAATTGGTAATGGGTAATTGGTAATGGGTAATTGTTTTTAGTCGGTGCGTCATGAATGACTTGTAGGGGATATTGAGAATCCCTGCCATATAATCGCTTAGAATTAAATATTTCTCCATTCATGAATATACCTTACCAATTACCAATTACCAATTACCAATTCCCAATTCCCAATTATCAATTACCAATTACCAATTCCCAATTACCAACTATGGATTGTATTTACCTGTCAAACATTCGCTGCTACGGCTATACGGGTTTTTTACCTGAAGAGCAAACCCTCGGACAATGGTTTGAAGTCGATGTGACTTTATGGCTGGATTTGTCGGAGGCCGGAAAAACCGATTCCTTATATGATACGTTGGATTATCGCAATGCGATCGCTACCGTGCAACAGTTGGTGAAAGTGGCAAAGTATGCTTTAGTAGAGAGATTGGCAGAAGCGATCGCAACCAGCTTGCTGGAACTGCACCGAGTCGAACAAGTGAAAGTTAAAGTCAGTAAAGTTGCACCCCCCATCCCCGACTTTAGCGGTAACATCGCCGTGGAGATCGTCAGAATCAAACAGCCGTAATCTTCAACAGTGGACAGTTGATAGTTGATAGTTGATAGTTGATAGTTGATAGTTGATAGTTGATAGTT
>CAYXCW010000212.1:0-8270 GCA_964463555.1 uncultured bacterium | reverse complement strand
AGACGCATTTACCCCCCCTGGGCAAAGCGGGGCAGGAGACGCATTTACCCCCCCTTGGCAAGGGGGGGCAGGGGGGGATCGATTTATGGTTAGTCGGAGGCGCTTCCAATACAGGTGGTGCAGTTTTAAAGCAATTTTTCACCAACTCTGAATTAGAAAATCTCAGCAGTCAAATTGATGCTGAGACAGAAAGTTTATTAGATTATTATCCACTTTTGAAGGCGGGCGATCGCTTCCCCATCAATGACCCCAATTTACCACCCCGACTAGAACCCCGTCCCGAAAACCCGGTAGAATTTCTCCACGGTTTACTCGAAAGTATCGCCCGCATTGAAGCCAGAGGCTATCAATTATTAAAACAATTCGGCGCCACGCCCTTAACTCGCGTTTACACTGCTGGCGGCGGGGCGAAAAATCCCACTTGGCAAAAGATTCGCCAACGTCATTTGCAAGTATCTATCTTAAGACCGATTCATACAGAAGCCTCTTATGGTAGCGCTTTATTAGCAATGCAAGCAATTAATTGTAGCGATCGCTAATTTCAGATTCGCAATTTGCTCTGTCTTTCATTTCCTAATCTTCAATCCAAGTTTCGCAACCAATTAAATCGCAAATCCGATCTCTGAGCAAATAACCACTCTCTTCTAATTCGCATTCAACGCAACGCCATTCTCCCGGTCTAATATACTCGCAAAGCACATATATCGGTTGTTGCCTACTGATTCTACCTTTCTTCACGAGTTCGCGGGCTTCATCCCTAATAACATCGATTGAATAGTGAATCGTTGATGCGGCCTTCATCGCCTCTCCTATAGTAGATGTTGTCATCATCGCCTCTCCCGCTGACAAAAGCTTTGACTGCTTTTATATCATCCCTCCTTAATCACCTCTTAACTCATTAATTTCAAAAAACGATGAAAAAATCAACAAAACGAAATCTTCTAGGTATATTTTAACCTGGTTCAATGCCTGCCTTAATATTATACCTTAAAATTATTTTTCAACAGTTGACAATGATTTATACCTCTGGTTGCACTTCGACGCTGTATACAGTTTTACCTTTTAAATCCAGCAAGGCAACGGTCATTAATTTAGTTGCAGCATCTATTTTTACTGTGCCAAAAAACTGCATTCCTGCCGCAGGTGGAAGGTTTTGTTTCATGCCCACAGGTGCGCTTTGAAACTTCACTTGGGGGCCAAAAGTATTATCAATTGCTTGCGGCCCAAAACTGCCGCCGTGCAGCGGCCCAGCAGCGAATTCCCAGAAGGGCTTAAAATCAGTAAATTGAGCTTTATTGGGGTCGTAATAAGTCGCGACGGCGTAATGCAAATCTGAAGTTAGCCAAACCACATTTTTGATGTTATTTTGTTGGATAAACCGCAACAAATCTGCCAGTTCTAATTCCCGTCCCAAAGCGGAGCCATCGCCATTGGCAAAGTTTTCAAATGCTTTATCCCCATCGCGGACGATAATTCCGATTGGCATATCGCTGGCGATGACTTTCCAAGTTGCTTTTGAGGCGAGTAATTGGCTTTTTAACCAACGCACTTGTGCGCTACCCAAAAACTCTGTTTCTGCACTTACTACTGGCTGACGATTAGCAGAATTTGGCGCTCGATAGCTGCGTTCGTCGAGCATAAAAATATCTAAATTGGGGCCATAATTAAAAGCGCGATAAATACGTTCTGGATCGTTGGCGTCCCAGCGAAATGGCATATACTCAAGTAGCGCTCTTTTGCCACGCGCCGCTAGTAAATCGCAACTTTTCACGGTATAGCGGTTATCATCGAGTATTTCACCTGGATACCAGTTATTGGTTACCTCGTGGTCGTCCCATTGTACTAACAACGGTACTTCTGCATTGAAGCGGCGGAGGTTTTGATCGAGTAAGTTATAGATATAATTGCCGCGAAACTCGGCTAAAGTTTCGGCAACTTTGGACTTTTCTGGGGTAGTAATATTTTTCCAAATACTGCCGTCTTCTAGTTTCACTTCTGAGAGAATTGGATTATCTGGATAGGCATTATCGCCGCAGTGGATGAAGAAATCCGGTTCTAGTTTGCGGATGGTTTCGTAGATTTTCATTCCACCCCAATCTGGATTAATACCCCATCCTTGACCGCCGCTGCAACCCGACCAAGCAAAGAAAATATCTTTATCTGCGCTGGGAGGGGTGCGGAAACTTCCTGTAACGGGAATGCTCTTGATATTTCTATCGGCTAAATCTTGGAAAGTAACGCGATAAAAGAATTGCTGGCCTGTGGGTAAATCTGATAGGTAAACTCGCGCTGTATAGTCTGTGGTTTCTAAAGCTGCTGAGCCTACAATTCGTTGGGGGTTGCGGAAAGTTTCGCTGGTGGAATATTCTACAATTATGCGGGCGGGTCGGTCAGTTTTGCTCCAAATTACGGCGCTATTTCCGTTTATATCGCCGCTGGCGACGCCGTAGGGAATTTGCGGACGCATTTTTTCTGATGTTACGATGCCGGGAGCCTGGGCGAAGGATTTTGAGAATAAGTTGCTGGCAATAATTCCGCCACCTGTTAAAGCGGAACTTAGCAGGAATTTGCGACGGCTAATTTGGTTTGGAGGTTTTGTTTCCACGATCGCATTCTCCCAGACTACAGTTTTATTTTAGGCGAGCGATCGCTTACTAAGGTAGGAACCAATGAATATAACCGCATTTTCCGCAGACTAGGCACAAAGCATAGCGGTCTTTCCAGCTGGCATAATAAATGGTAGGGACTCCCTCTGTTAGCTTTACTTCTCGCCGCCAGAATAATTCATGGGCGCAGACTAAGCATTTCAATTCAACTTCGCCTACCTTGTAAGCTTCGGGACGTTGCATGTTCTCTCGTTCCCAGGCTGGAGCCTGGGAATGCTATTTTGGAGGCTCCTGCCTCCAATTATAGGCTGTTTATATGCGACTTATATGCGGCAGGAGCCGCTGAAGTTGCGTTACCAGGTAGAACCTGGTAACGAGTGAAAGAGAGTTATTCGACTCGTTGCATTTGAGCAACTTTGGGGTCGATGATTTTTTGACCGACGCTGGCAAATTTGATGGCTAAACAGAGTTTGTTTCCGGCACCAAAAACGCGGGTGATTTCGCCGACTCCAAACGTATTATGAACTATGCGATCGCCTACTTGCCAATTTTCTATTTTCCCTGGTTTTTTACCTCCTGTCTGGGAGCGGGTATTTGGGATTGGATTCTCTTCTTTTTGCTTAAAAATCGCTTTTTTCGCCCCAGTTGTCCCGTTACCGCCGATATATTCTTCTGGCAATTCCGCTAAAAATTGCGATTTAAGTGCAGCTTCGCGGGAACCATATAAACGTCGTTCTCTTGCATGACTTAAAAATAAATTTTCTTGGGCGCGGGTGATGCCTACATAACACAGTCGCCGTTCTTCTTCCAACGCCGCCGGGTCGTCTAAACTGCGGATGTGAGGAAATAATCCCTGCTCTAATCCTACCAGAAATACAACGGGGAATTCCAATCCTTTTGCGGAATGCAGGGTCATTAAAGAAACGGCTTTTTGTCCTTCTTTTAAGTTATCCAAATCTGAAGCTAAGGAAGCATTGGCGAGAAAGCCTTCTAAACTGGAATCTTCCGTATCTTCTTGGAATTGCAGTACGGCGTTATAAAGTTCTTGCACGTTTTGCAATCTATCTAATGCTTCATCAGTTCCCTGGGTTTTCAAGTCTTGAAGATAACCCGATTCTTCGAGGATACCTTTGACAATTTCTCCGGCGGATTGGGAGTTAATTTCTTCTCGCCAGCGTTGCATCAGTTCGACAAAACTTAAGATTGGTTTTGCCGTTCTGCCTGCTAATGTATTCACCGATGTTTCATCTGTTAAAATTTCCCACAAGGGAACGCCGAGTTCTTGCGCTGCGGTGATTAATCGGTCTAAAGTTGCTTTGCCGATGCCGCGCCGGGGGGTATTAATAATCCGCAACAAGCTGAGGCTATCTGCTGGGTTAGCTATGGTTCGCAGGTAAGCCAAAACATCTTTAATTTCCTTGCGATCGTAGAACCTTAATCCCCCTACCATTGTGTAAGGAATATCTCGCCTCACTAACGCTTCTTCAAACGGGCGAGATTGGGCGTTAGTGCGATACAGAATCGCAAAGCTTCCCCAATTTAATTCGTCATTATTGTTTGCCAACAAGCGAATTTGAGTGATGACAAATTCTGCTTCTTCAACCTCATCGTCGGCTTTGAAACAATAAATTTGCTGTCCCGCATCCCGCGTCGGACGCAAAACTTTATCAATCCGTTGGGTATTGTTTTCAATCAGTTTATTGGCGACATGCAAGATGTTTTCCCTGGAACGATAGTTTTCTTCTAGTTTTACCATCGTGCGGGTTTCTTCATCGGGCAAACCATCGCCGAAATCGTTCTGGAAGTCGAGCAAAATCGTGAAATCCGCCATCCTAAACGAATAAATCGATTGATCTGCATCGCCAACGACAAAAATCGATCTGTTTTCCCAGTTATTGAATTTTTGGCTGTCAATGCCGCCTGTAACTAACAGGCTAATTAAGTCATATTGGGTGCGATTGGTATCTTGATATTCATCCACTAAAATATGGCAAAACTTTTTATGCCAATAATTTAAAATCTGTTGGTTTTGGCGGAATAGCTGCACCGGGACTAAAATTAGGTCGTCGAAGTCGAGGGCGTTATTTTCTGCCAGCGCATCTTGGTAGTGGGTGTAAACATCGGCGATAATGCGCCCTTTATAATAAGGATGCTCTCTGGCATAATCGCTGGGTGAGAGTCCCTGGTTTTTGGCGTTACTAATGGCGTAGCGAACGTTGCGAGGTTCAAACTTCTTGTCATCAAAATTTAGCTTTTGGGTGACAATCTGTTTCACCAGACTTTGCGCTTCCGATTCGTCGAAAATAGAGAAATTCCGATTCCACTTGCGGTTTTTCTCATCTTGATATTTGTCGATATCGTAGCGGAGAATGCGGGCGCAGAGACTGTGGAACGTGCCGCACCAAAGCGGTTTAATATAGGTTTGATAAACTTGCGATCGCACTCGCGTCTGTTGCGCCTCTGTCAGATCTGACAAAGCTTTCCCATGTTCCTCTTGCGCCTGTCTTTGCGCGAATAACTTTTCAATCCTCTCCTTCATTTCCCGCGCCGCTTTATTGGTAAAAGTCACCGCCAGGATATTTTCTGGATCGACCCCGTGACGCAAAATTAGATTAGCAATGCGAAACGTCAGCGCCCGCGTTTTGCCCGAACCCGCCCCGGCGACGACCAATAAGGGGCCACAAAAATGTTCAACGGCACGGCGTTGAGATGGATTGAGATGTTTCAGAAAATCAGTTGTTTGAGTCATAGGGATTTGAGAGCGATCGCCAATTTTACTTCACACCAGCTTCATATAAGACTGTCATATAAAAAGATTTCATAAAGTAGAGCGCATAAACACCCAAATACGAGATGAAATTTATATGATTTCTCTCAAGGTCGTCAGTAATTCTACGGGGTAAAACAATAAGCAAGATTTACATCTGGCGCTCAAAGCGGTATCCTAACTAGATTATCAGTAATTTTACGGTGTGCGAAGGGTTAGGAATACCATTTTATCGATAAAAAATGGGCAGCCAACATGCTCGGTAAATTGGCTTTTGGTGCTTTATGCAATCGCTGGTTGTTTCACCTCCGTTAACTCGCGACGGCAGTACCCATGTTATGGCAAAGGAGTAGTTCGATGAAACCATTATGGGCAGTAGCAGCTTTCAGCACGGCGTTAACAGCACTGACGCCGGTTGCAGCTAATGCAGCAACCTTTAATTTTGCCGGGTCGCTGAGTGGTTCGCAAGAGGTGCCGCCTATTGACAGCCCCGCCACCGGCTTTTTTGAAGGTACACTTAATGGCGATCCAGATAACTGGACTTTTAATTATAAAGTGACGTTTGCCGATATTAGCCAAAGTTTGATCTTGGCGCACATCCACCGGGGAAATCGGGGAGAAAATGGCCCAGTGGTTCACAATTTAGATAATGCACCTTTAAATCAAGGAGTCACTAGCGGTACTATCGTCGGTGACTGGACTTCCGCAGAAGTTCCCGCAGGCGCATCGGCTGCTGTTTTCAACCGCTTGCTAGATAACGGATACTACTTCAACCTCCATTCAACCGTCTTCCGTGGCGGCGAGTTACGCGGACAAATTGAACGCACACCCGAACCTGCTACTGTCGTAGGACTAGCATTAGTTAGCGGTATGCTTCTCCGGTTGCGGCGTTCAACAGTTGATAGTTGATAGTTGATAGTTGATAGTTGATAGTTGACAGTGGACAGTTGACAGTGGACAGTTGACAGTGGACAGTTGACAGTTACCTTTTCCTTGAGGTTGTCGCCCTCCGCGCGATGGCGATACCAGCGGAGATGATATAAAACCGATGTTTAGATGGGGTAGGCATTTAATGATGCCTGCCTTTTAGTTGCGCGATCGCAGGACAAAATATATTTATGAAAACACCTAAACTCATCCAATTCTGCGCTTTGTCCCTGAGTCTAATCCTCGTTAGCACTCCTGTAGCTTATGCTCAAAGAGTATTTAGCCCCCTCCAGCAGCAAGTTTACACTTCCCCAGCCGTATTCGAGGAACTCGCAAAAGCAAAAGTTATCTACCTGGGGGAAACTCACGCTCAAGCTCAAGATCATGCGGCGCAATTACAGATTATACAAGGGCTGCACCAACGCAATCCGCGGATAGCGATCGCAATGGAAATGTTCCAGCGTCCCTTTCAGTCATATATCGACCGCTATCTAGCAAACAATATTAACGAAGAAGATTTGCGCGATCGCACCGAATTCGATGAACGCTGGGGCTTCCCCTGGGAATATTATGCTCCCTTCCTGCGCTTTGCCAAAGACAACCGACTCCCAGTTTTGGCGTTAAACGCACCCACTGAAATAATCCGCCAAGTAGCCCGTCGCGGCTTAGATAGATTATCCCGCAACGACCGGCGATATATTCCACCCATCGCGGAAATTCGCACAGATGACCCCGCCTATCGCCAGATGATGCAAGAATTTTACGAGCAAAGCCACAAAGGTAAGGGCAACAGTAGAGATTTTGAACGATTTTTTCAAGCTCAAGTAGTCTGGGATGAAACAATGGCAGATAAAATCGTCCGATTTTTACAAGCCAACCCAGATTATCAAGTTATAGTCTTAGCTGGTAAAGGTCACGTCGCCTACGGATACGGAATTCCCAGCCGCGTCGCCCGTCGCGTCGATGGCATTGTGCAGCGTACTATTCTATTAAATCCAGCCCAAGATACTCCACCCAGAAATAATACCCCCGCTGCCGATTTCTTTTGGTTTACTTACCAATAACATCAAATCCGTTAGTATCGGTAGTGTATGGATGGCTAATAGCTAATTCCTAATTGCCGCCATTAGCGATTAGCTATTAGCCGTTACACAACCGTTGCTACCGGACACGATATAACACCATAGGAGAAATTTTTATGCAAGTTACCGAACAGCGCTACTACTCTGTTGAAGAATATCTAGCACTAGAGGAAGCCGCAGATTACAAAAGCGAATACATCGACGGTGAGATTGTTCCTATGGCAGGTGGATCTATTAATCATAATCAGATAGCTGGCAACTTCAGTACTGAGCTAAATTTTGCCTTCAAAAAACTCGATTACCGAGTATTTATGAGCGATGTTCGTCTGTGGATAGGCAAAAGGCGCATCTACACTTATCCCGATGTCATGGTACTCGTGGGAGAACCGGAGTATGATACAGAACGTACCGATACAATTATCAATCCCAAGGTAATTGTACAAGTTTTGTCAGATTCAACCAAAGGGTACGACCGCAGTCAGAAATTTCAAGCCTACCGCACCCTACCGACTTTTACAGAATACTTGCTAATTGACCAAACCAAAATCTATGTAGAACAGTATTATAAAACGGGCAATAAACAATGGTCATTCCGCGAATACGATGCGGAAAATGAAAGAATTTCTTTCACCTCCGTTCCCTTTCAAATTTCCCTCGCCGATGCCTACAACAAAGTAAAATTTGAACAGGGTTAGATTTATTGCTAATTGCTAATTGCTAATTGCTAATTGCAGATTGACCAATTACCAATTAAGAAAAAACCGGCTGTTACCCTCCCCCTTTGAGGGGGAAAGATCGTATAATCTTGAGCAAGAGGTAACAGTCAACTGTCAACTGTCAACTGTCAACTGTCAACTGTCAACTGTCAACTGTCCACTGTCAACTGTC
>CAYXCW010000211.1:0-8439 GCA_964463555.1 uncultured bacterium | reverse complement strand
AGGCATAGGCGGGCTTTGTTTGTGTAGCCGCGACTTTAGTCGTTCGGCATCAAAGCGGATTTGATATCATTTCCGGTTGTATCGGTAGCGTAAACCGGGGCGGGTTTATCTAACCTTTGCGCTGCTAGCAAATATCTCTTGTAAAACCCGCCCCTACAGCATCAAAAACACTTGCACTACCTTTGCGACCCGACATGATAATATAAGTTGCCTTCAGGTATAACGAATTTCCGCAAGTGCAAGATTTATCCTAAATATGCTTGTTTCACGCGCGGATCGTTGAGTAAATCCGAGGCTTTTCCTGTGAGAGTAATACAACCCGCCTCCAGTACGTATCCTCTATCAGCAATTTGCAAGGCGAGATTGGCGTTTTGTTCAACTAATAGGATAGTAACGCCAGTTGCGCGCAAATTTTGAATTATGGTAAAAATCTCGCGGACAATTGCTGGAGCAAGACCCAAGCTAGGTTCATCCAATAGTAACAGTTTTGGACGACTCATGAGGGCGCGCGCGATCGCCAACATTTGCTGTTCTCCTCCACTCAGGGTTCCTGCTAGTTGATGGCGTCTTTCTGCCAACCGGGGAAACAATTCAAATTGTTGATTAATATCCGCCTTAATTTCTGCCGCATTAGAACGAATATAAGCACCTAATTCCAAATTATCTAAAACCGTTTGCCTTGCTAAAATTCGCCTTCCTTCAGGGGAATGGGCAATCCCCAGTTTTACAACTTCATGCGATGGGCGACGGGTAATGTTACGTCCGTTGTACATAATTTCGCCCCGGCGGGGATTAATTAGTCTGGAAATAGCGCGTAAAGTTGTACTTTTTCCCGCGCCGTTGGCTCCTATCAGGGTAACAACTTCGCCAGTATTGACAATTATATTTACATCTTTTAAGGCTTGAATGCCTCCATAGTTAACAAAAAGATTGTTAATTTCTAGCAGTTTAATCATAAAATAATTTTAGATTTGAGATTTTAGATTGCAGATTTGGTAATTGGTAATTGGTGATTGGTGATTGGTAATTGGTGATTGCGCCTGTGGGTCATAATTATTCATCGCCTAAATAGGCTTCAATTACGGTGGGATCGTTTCTGACGACAGCAGGGACGCCCAAGGCGATCAATTTGCCAAAGTTTAACACGGCAATGCGATCGCATAACCCCATAACTAAAGGTACGTGGTGTTCGATCAAGATCACAGTTAAGTTGAAGCGAGAGCGAATATCGCGAATAAAATCGCTGAGTTGATGCTTCTCGCTGGGGTTCATCCCCGCTGCGGGTTCGTCTAGCAACAAGACTTGAGGATCGAGGGCGAGGGCGCGGGCAATTTCCAAGCGCCGCTGATCGCCGTAGGCGAAGTTTTTGGCTTTTTCTTGGGCGCGATCGCTCAATCCTACCATCTCTAATAATTCCTGCGCCTTTTGTTTTGTTTCCCGTTCTTCCTTCACAGCAGCAGGTAACCCCAACATCCCCGAAACCAGGGCAGATACAGCATTACCGCTGCGACTGTGGACGTGTCGTCCAATGGTGACATTTTGGAGCGCCGAAAGTTCGCCAAACAAGCGAATATTCTGAAACGTGCGAGAAATGCCTTTAGCGGCAATTTCATGGGGACGCCGTTGGGAAACTTCCTCCCCTTGATAAATTAACTGTCCGCTGGAAGGTTGCAGCAGACAGGTGATCAAATTAAACAGCGTTGTTTTGCCCGCCCCATTTGGGCCAATCAGTCCAAATATCTCGTGTTTTTGAACTGCAAACGATACGTTATTCACCGCCACCAAACCCCCAAAGCGGCGCGTCAGGTCTTTAGCTTCTAGGATAGGGCTGCTGTTAGTCTCTAAAGCACTTTCTGTGAAGTTTTGGCGTTCCATAAGTATAAAATTTCGCATTAAACCGAGTATATGATAGATGCGATCGGATTGTTAACCAATTTTCTGATAAAACTTCCAAAGTAAATTTGACCCTAG
The DNA here is from genome assembly GCA_964463555.1 of uncultured bacterium. Taxonomy (GTDB): domain Bacteria; phylum Cyanobacteriota; class Cyanobacteriia; order Cyanobacteriales; family Aerosakkonemataceae; genus Microseira. The sequence continues at coordinate 6,468 of CAYXCW010000211.1, read as the reverse complement.
CAACGAGCGATCGCTTCTCCTTGACTGCATAATAGTTGTTGTTTCCCATCCGTCGATGACAATATTATTTCTTGCTTTGTTGTGCTAGTCATGTTAATTCTTTAAATTACCGATTTTATCGACATTTTTAGCCATGTTTTTATCTCTAAACTTGTCAGCATTAACTGTCAAATACAACTGAGCTAATTTGGCACGTTTTGATTTATCTAGCAACATATTTTTAAGTAAAATATAATGAACAATTTGTTATGTTAAAATAACAGTACTTCTCAAAACAGGATAACTTTCTTATGTCAATGATGAGAATAAAAGACTTAGAGCAAGTTCAAGCTGCCTTTGCTGAAGCAGGTTTGGATTACCAGGTAGAACTAGAAGACGGGAGTATTTCAATTGTGGGGCCATCAGACATCGTATCCAGTGAAATTGCAGGCATTTTAATTCGTTTACTCGGTAACTGGGTCTACCCTCGCCGCCTCGGAAGAGTCTTTGATTCCGCAGGTGGTTTCATCCTACCGGATGCGAACTTGAAAGCACCCGATGTTTCCTTTGTGCAAGCAGCACGTTTGCGGCAAAGTCCGCGTTATTTTGGCGAACTTGTTCCCGACTTGATTGTAGAGATTAAATCGCAGAGCGATCGCATTAAAACTATCGAAAAGAAAGTCAAAAAATTTATAGAGCTAGGGGCAATTGTAGGAATTTTGATTGACCCAGATGAACAGAAAGTCATGGTTTACAGTGGCGATGCTGAACCAACCGTATTAGAAAATGGCGAAATATTGACGCTTCCAGAATTATTTCCGGGTTGGGAATTGCCAGTTTCTGAATTATGGCCTCCCATTTTTACAGAAGAAGAAACGCAAGCTTGAAAATTCGACCAATCTTGGCAATGGTAATGAAAGCGATCGCTTGTCAACTGTCAACTGTCAACTGTCAACTGTCCACTGTCAACTGTCAACTGTCAACTGTCAACTGTCAACTGTCAACTGTTGTGAAATCCACCCTAAATAAGGCGCAGATCCATTAAGTATTGGCAAGGCAATGATTTCGGGTACTTCGTAAGAGTGAAACTCGCGAATTTTGGCTTCTAGGGTTTCAAATAAAGCCAAATCGGTTTTAATCAAAAGTTGCCACTCTTCCTCGTTATGTACCTCTCCTTGCCAAGTATAAATCGAACGAATTGGCATGATACTGACGCAAGCGGCGAGTTTGGATGCAATTAAATTTTGCGCGATCGCTTCCGCCTCATCCCTCGAAGCTGCGGTTACCATCACAACACCGTAGCTTGCGGCGTCTAAATTCTGCTCCATAACCCGCTACCCTATTTTTTTCCAGCGACGATTGTATCAATTTTACGCAGCTATTGATTGTTCTGTAGCTGAGTAAAAATAATTCTTGGTCGCTTCCTCTAGAATAGTGCCTGTCAGGATAGCACTCTTGATATCAGCTCCCATCAGCGTCGCTTCATTGAGGTCTGCATCGCTCAAATCTGCATTCTCCAGCATTGTCCAGCTCAAGTTTGCCCCATGCAAGCAAGCTTTGGCTAAATTCGCTCTCCTCAGATCTGCGCCTGCTAAGTTTATTCCCCGCATCTGCGCTTGCGATAAATCCGCTGCTATGAGATTGGCTGCTTCCAGGGTGGTACCGCTCAGCTTTGCTTCCCTCAGATCGATCCCTTCGAGATCGACACCCGTCAAATCCAACCCGTTTAATAAGGCTCTGTTAAGATTGATACCTGTTAAGGAAGCGCCATATAACATAGCGCCGCTCAGCCTAGCACCTTGCAAATTTGCCCAGTTAAAATTAACACCCGTCAGGTTCGCTCCCCGCAGATTAATCCCTTGTAGACTGGCACTACACAGATTTGCACCCCACAAGTTAGCGTTACGCAGGTTAGCACCGTTAAGATTGGCGCCGCTCAAATTTGCTCCTGGTAGTTTTGACTTTTCCAGGTTAGCTCCCTTCAGTTGAGCTTTCATCATGTCTGCTTCAACGAGTTTGGCTTCCCGCAGTTTAACAAATGTTAAATTAGCCCAATTGAGTAAAGCACGGCTCAAGTCTGACTTGGTTAGATTTGCCCGACTGAAATTGGTTCCTCTCAGGTTAGCACCTGTGAGGTTAACCCCGATTAATACCGCTCCTGTGAGATCTGCTCCGCTGAGGTCGATTCCAGCAAAATCTCTACATCCTTCTTCGTACAGCTTTAAAAACTCGCTAAGTTCCATATCACTTCTCCTCCACTTATTGCAAGTTTGTATTAAAAATTAACTTCTCTCCTGATAAAAACAAGCTGATAATATCGAACCGCTGATGTTTTGCCTTGAGGGAGAAAAGCCTGCTAAAAAGGAAACTTGCTTCCTTAATAATGATTTTACTATTCAGTTTTTTTAACTGTTATCCAGCAGAGGGTTCGTGTTACAAATATTTTTGTACAGGGGATTTAAACTGAGCGAGGAAGATGAGCAAGTATAGCGGATTGCAGTCGTATGAGGTACACCTTCGTTTGTGTAGCGGCAGTATTAATGCTGCCGCTACACAAACGAAGCAAAAATGCTGTACCTCATACGGCTGCAATCCGCCGTATCGTGTCCGGTTACATCATCCGGCTGTACGCCGCAATCAAAAGCGCTCTGAGCAAGATCGCTCAGAGCGCTGTCATAGTTTTTTACTGAGATCGGCTGCTAATTCAGCGACAGGGAATAGACCTGACCATCGATTAGCAGGCGGGTAATCCCTTTCGCTTTCAGATGATCGCCAACTTTTTGCAGCATCTTGCCATCGGGAACTTTGATTACCCGCTGAGTCCGGTTAGAAAAGCGACGCGCTACTCGGTGGTTGTCAAACACGGGTAGGGTTCTTTCTTGGACTTCTTCTTGGGGAATGATACCCAAATCGCCAAAATCTTTGAGCGGTCGCGCCACCAATTCAGCCGCCCGATCTACCACCAAGTAACAGGTTTTGGGAATCAGCGCTTGCGAGAAGGGCAAAACCTGAACTTTGACGCCAGCACGTACCGTCCTTTTTAAGATAGGGGCTTCGTCTTCGTCATCTTCCTCATCCCCATCTTCAAAATCGTCGTCGTCTTCGTCGTCTTCCTCCAAATCTGCCAGATCTCCTTGAAGCTCTAACAGATCTTCTCCCAGCATTTCTCTGAAACTGCTAGCTTCTTCAGCATAAGTTGCCTCGAGCAATTCAGGCTTAGCTGCTGCACGAGGCTTAGGAACTTCTCTAGCTGGCAATGGGGCTTCTAGCTCAGGTTCCGAGCTGTTTATCTCTTCCTCTGCAACGGGACGCCTTCGCCGCAGTTTGGCGGCTGGGGTAGTGGCTAGAGGTAATTCTAGCTGCTGCGATCGCGGCGGTTCGACTTCCACCTCCTCTGGTTCGGAACTCTCTTTGAGCGTGCGACCAGAACGTTTTTGCTGAATTAGCACTTCGTATTCCGAAGGCGACAGCGTGCTTTTAAGAAAGCGGCTGATGGTCGAGTGACTGACATCATACCGCATAGCCAAAGTTGAGGTCGTCTCATCGGTTTCGCGATACAACTTGACGATCTCAACTTTGTCGGCATCGGTTAATTTTCTGGCGCTCATACGGCTTTTTTTTCCTAACCCCGTCTGCGTCCGGCGGGACGACGAGAACGGCTTGATGTATCGTATTCCAGGGCTGCTCCAATCGCAAACAGCACGCCGCTGAACACCCAGAATACTTCCGGTAGAGAGCCGCTTTGGTAATCCGGTTGTTTTTCGGCCCACTTAAACCACATATCTGCAATGTACAGCGACAGAGCTGCCGCTGCGATTACCCGCCAAGATTGAGCAAAACGTCCTCCCCAGAAAGCTAACAGTAGCATCGTTGCTAGAATTAACAAACAAATATCGCTGACCACGTAAAACAGACTGATAGGAGCGGCAAGAGGCTTGAGCTGTTCGTCTAATGCCATAATCCAAGCGGGTGCTGCTGGTTTTTCCACCGCAGCTGGTTCGGGAGATGCTGCTGGTTTCGGAGATGGCAAAGGTTTGGGTGTCGCGGCTGGCTGTACTGCGGGAGCTTTTGGTGCTGGTTTAGCAGTTGGGGACGCTTGTTGAACGATAATTTGGGCAATATTTTGGTGCTGAGGCATTAACTCAGCGGCTGTCGTCGGCAGAGTGGTAATCCACCAAGCCAAGCCAGATCCGATTATAGCGATCGCGCCGACAATTCCCCATTGCCACCATACTAGACTCAGTCGCTTAGATTTTACCGCCAGAATCATTCCCCAACCCAGACAAATATAGGTGGCGATAAAAAAGAAATCCCCAAGCGATACATCTGGTTCCAGACCTAAAAACAGTTCCCAATACCCAAACAACAAGTTCCCTATGAAATAGAACAGCATACCCAGACCAATTCCCAGCCAGACTCCGCGTCCGCTGACAATTTGTGGGCTGCGCCAATTTCTAAAACACAGCAACGACGCTCCCAGGTATGCTACCTGTTCAAAAATATAGGTGCCATAGACGTACCAAGGTGGACGCTCGGTGCCTGCGGGAGTAATGCTGAACAGCATAAAAAATAACAGTGCCAGTACAGCCCAAGCAATTCCACCCAGGACGATTGTCTGGACTGGTATTAACGATTTAGGACTCGATGACTTATCTGAAGGGTTACTCATAGGGATGCACTTGACTTTGGAATAGCTGGTGATCGAAAGCATCGTCTTCAATGGGTGGCGCCACTGCTGATGTCAACCTCATAACCCAAAAGTTGCAAGGTAGCCACCTGATTGTGGCGCTGTTTGAACATGCCCTCACACCTCAATCGAATCGAGCGCAGCGGCTATTGCCACAGCTTACCAAGGGGAGATTGATTCAGCCAACTGATAAACTGAGTTTGCTCTGCCTCTGGCATATCTTCTAAAGCGTCGATGGCTCTGGCAACAAAGCTGGTATTTCCGAAATACTGTTTACCAAGACGATGCAACTCTTGCAACAAGGTAATCAGATGATGTTCTTCCCAAGGGGGAACCTGGGAGCTTGAGAGCGGGTCATTAGTAAGTAAATTTCTGACGGCGTCTGGCGAGTCCGCCTTGGGAAAACGCCACTGCTGAAATACCTCCGAGATATTTTTTTGAAATAATCCAGCTTGCCTGGAACCTAAAAGGTCTTCGATGTCTATATAAACCGCTTGGAGCAGCAAGAGACAAGCTTGGGTAAATGGTGTCGTCTTGACGCTGTCGGCGGCTTCACCGCCGATTTGATCCAAACGCACTTTACCCCAGACGCTGTATCGCTCCGGTTCCTCCAATAATACACAAGCTTTCCCGCGATTGTCGGTCAGATCCCGCCAGAAAGCTTTGGCTTCTTCCTCTTGGCTCGCTTTAAACACGCTGATTAAGCGAAAAGTTTGCCCCTGATAATGGAGAATCGGAATCTGCTGGTCCCGATTTGGGTGCTGAATGCTTGATATTTCAACATCCTGCCGTTTCAGAATAAACATGTCACTGGCAATTGACTCCTGTCAGGACCACTGGGTGCAGATGCGACTGTCACTGCGATCGCACCTGTCTGGATGCAACGAGTCTAGTTCAGCCCGTAATTAAAGGCACAAACGAGCGCTCGCGCAGTTAAACATCACACTATCTTATCCAACACCCGTGGTGTTGGTCTTTATTAAATCATCTCCCCTGTCCGAAAACAGGAAATTCCACCTCACCTCAATCGCAGCTGGTTGCTTTTCTCCTTGGGGAACAGCTATCTGGCTACGCTTTTCGGAGTTGCTAGGTATCTGCTGTGCTGGCGCAGTAAACTGTTCGCTTAGCAGATGGTCGATATTGGCTTTGGTGCCCCTAGCAAGGCGGATTGCTCCCCTGAATGCGGTTGAACTACATTCGGCATCAAAAGCCATCTCGGTTAAACAAAGGGCATAAAGCCCGATCTGTTTAGAACGGGCTGCTGACCAACGTTCTCCTTGAGCGGTGATAGCAATGCTATCGATGAAGCAATTCTACTACGAGCCTATGGCTGCACAAATATCGATCGATTTTTGATAATATGACACACAGGTAGTTGGGTGCGTAACTCAGGTGGATAGAGTAACTGCCTTCTAAGCAGTCTGCCGCAGGTTCGAGTCCTGCCGCACCCGTTGCAAAAAAAACGCCCAGAAGAGGGGAAAGGGGGGAAAAGAGGGGAAAAAGGGAAAAGATGAACCAGCCTTCCCACCTTTGCCCTTTCCCGCTTTCCCCCTTTTCCCCTTGCGCGCTGTCTCCCGCTTTAGGTTGGTAGTTTTAGCGATCGCATTTCTTTGGGCGATCGCTGACTGATATAGCGGATTACACTCGAATAAGGTACACCGAAGGTTTGTCAAGCGCGCACCCTTAAGGGTGCGCGCTTGACAAACGAAGCGATAACGCTTTCCCTCACAAGGGCTGCAAGCCCTGTATTACAGCGATTCTCGCTGTTATGAGGTACAGCATTACTGATACTGAGCAAGATG
>CAYXCW010000210.1:0-8468 GCA_964463555.1 uncultured bacterium | reverse complement strand
GATAGTTGATAGTTGATAGTTGATAGTTGATAGTTGATAGTTGACAGTTGACAGTGGAGAGTTGACAGTTACCTGTTTCTCAATCCTATAGGATTGGGAAATAGGTAAATTAATTTTTCCTTTCCCGCTTAAGGGCAGGGAGAATTTATGTTGCGAGGTAAAAATTATTTCGGTATGCAAATTAGGTAATTTCTGGTAATTTCAATATATTTAAACCAATTACCCATTACCTATTAGCAATTAGCCAATTAAGGTTTTTCAAAGCCTAAAGCGCGTGCTTTGATGCGTGAGGCGGTGCGGGGATCGGTTTCAAACGTAACCCAGCCTTCCCGTTTGCTGCCTCGCGGTAGAAAGGCAATTTGAAACTCTCCCCGTTCTTGTTCTTCACCACCGCTTTCTAGTACTACTTCTATTTGCACATTTTCCGCCGTCTGGCCTTTTTGCCGATGGCTTGTCTACTATCCCCAGATAGATTAAGTTGCGATTAAGTTAAATTCTTTCAGAGCGGGTAAAAAGTTAAGATTTTCGTGACTGGAACGGCTGAGTTTAATTAAAGCAAAACGCTGGTCAGGGGTTAGTGCTGCCCACTGTTGGGGTGTTAGCGTCAGGTTAAATTCTTGGGCTTTTGCTTGCACGCTTTCCGGTATGGTTGTTTCGTCCATCCAAGCTGGATTGGGATCTATGGGCAGTTCGCTGGGTAATGTACCTGTTTGTTGTAATACCAGTTGCTGTAAATATTCGCGATAAGTTTGAATTTCGCTTTCTGTCGTGCAAGGCATTTCGACCAGTGCTTCTCGTTCTGCCACATTAAAGTGATTCCAATGGGGTAATTTTAGTTTAATGCCGCAAGTATCTAACTTCAGGCGCACTTGCATGGGGATGCAGCGTAAAGATTCTACAAAGTCGGCTTCAAATTGGAAGAATTTAGTCATTTGGTAATTGGTAATTGGTAATGGCTAATGGCTAAAGATTATTTTAAATTCGCTATTAACAATTAGCAATTAGACGTTAGCCTCGCTTGCTCTTGATTAGCTCCGCTGGGGTCGGTTCATATATCTAATGATTAAGTAGCTGATCGAAAGAGCGAGAATGGCAACGGCAAGACCGATCAGATCCATTGCTGTTTTCTTCTCTAAGTCTAAGATAATGATTTTTCTGGCAACGGCAATCAAGGAAGTGACTATCACTAACTCGACTTGAACTACGTGTTTTTTAAGATAGGCGGTGATATTTTCTAATAGTTCAAGTGCGATTAGAACGTTTAAGAATAGACCAAATATTTTGAACAAAGTATCTTTAAAAAACCGTTCTGATGGCATGAACAGCTCTTGATATAAAACAAAACCCAGGTCAAAGACTGAAACTAAAATCACTACCACCATAGCCAGGGATAGGATTTTAGAAATGATCAGGACTATAGTTTCCAGGTTGTGCAGGAAAGTTTCGTCTTCGGTAGACGAGCTGATTTGTTTGGAGAGTTTTTTCCACATAATGATATTGCTGATAGCCACAGCGTTATCAGATTAAGCTGAGATCGCTGGGGTTTCATGCCGGTTTCTTCTAGCCTGTCCAAATACAGAACTTAGAGGATACTAGCATTCAGCGGAGTGCAATAACACAGGCTGGGGCTGTGAGTGAGTGGAAATCGGTACTAATTGTACGGCGCAGGCTTTTAATTCCGGTTGCAGGGAATCGGGACAAGCTTCTGGGTGCGTCAGGGCGTTGGCTTCAGCGTTGTCTGCCCATAGTGCGCCCCAGTGCATGGGGGCGAAGACGGTGCCGGGAGCGATCGCTTTGGTCACTTTAGCCGGAAACTTCGCGCTACCGCGACGGCTCTTGACTTCGACTAAATCTCCTTCCTGGATACCCAATTTCCCGGCATCGCGGGGATGAATTTCCAAAAATGGATGGGGGTGCATTTGTTTAATTTTGTCAATCCGTCCGGTGCGGGTGAGGGTGTGCCAGTGTCCGTAAACTCTGCCGATGGTTAACACAAAAGGATATTGCGGATCGGGTGGTTCTGCCAATCCCCGCGAGTGATAGGCACCAAAGCGGGCGCGTCCGTCAGGGGTGTGGAAGCGCAAATCGGTGTAAAGTCGCTTCGAGGAAGGGGCGGGAAATGTGCCTGTAAAACTTGACCCGTCACCAGCAGGACAAGGCCATTGTATCGGGCCTTCTGCTTTCAAGCGTGCGTGACTGATGCCGCTTTGATCGCAGGGGCGTCCTTTGGTTAATCCGACAAATTCGGCGTAAACTTCGGCGGAGTTGGCAAAGTTAAATTGTTCGACAAAACCCAAGCGGCGTCCGACTTCGGCGAAGATTTCCCAATCTGCCCTGGCTTGTCCGTGGCGATCGCGAAATCCTGGACAAAGGGTGATGGTGCGTTCGCTGTTGGTCATGGCGCCGGTTTTTTCGCTCCACTGCGCTGCTGGTAGCACCACGTGGGCGTAAAGTGCGGTTTCGGTGGGGTAGTAGGCGTCTTGGTAGACAGTGAAAGGCGATCGCAACAAAGCTTTTTTCGTCCGTTCCAAATCTGGCATACTCACGGCAGGATTCGTCGCGGCAACCCACAAAAAGCCTACCTCGCCCCTTTCCAAACCCTCAATCATTTCCCACACCGTCAAGCCGCGTTCTGGGGAAATTCTACCCGCAGGCAGATGCCAAAACTCTTCGACTTCGGCGCGGTGTTGGGGGTTTTTCACGACGCGATAACCGGGCAAAAGATGGGACAAACCGCCTGCTTCCCTGCCGCCCATAGCATTCGGTTGTCCGGTGAGGGAAAAAGGCCCTGCGCCCGGTTTGCCAATTTGACCTGTCATCAAGTGCAAATTAATCAGCGTTCTAGCTTTAGCCGTACCTTCGCTAGATTGATTAATGCCCATCGACCACAAGGATAAAACGCGCTGGGATTCGCCCCAATATCTCGCTGCCGTTTCTAATTGATCGACGGTGATACCGCAGCGTCGCGCCACCATTTCTGGGTGGTAGTCTTTAACAATCTCTGCGTAAGCTGGGAAGCCGCTGGTACATTCATCTATAAACTCGAAATTAATATAATCCCAACGCATCAGCAGATGGGCGATACCATTCATTAAATCGATATCGGTTCCCGGATTAATTGCTAAGTGCAAATCTGCTGCTTCAGCCGTGGTTGTGCGGCGGGGATCGACGACAATTAGCTTGACATTTTTGTTCTTTTTATGGTGTTTCCGCAGGCGGTTAAACACAATCGGGTGACATTCTGCGGTATTAGTGCCAATTAAAAAGGCACAGTCGGTTAAATCTAAATCTTCATAACAGCAGGGTGGCCCATCGGCACCAAAACTTTGAATATAAGCTGCGACCGCACTCGACATGCATAAACGCGAGTTGGCATCGAAATTGTTAGTACCCAAACACCCTTTTAGGAGTTTTTGGGCGATATAGTAATCTTCTGTTTGAAACTGACCAGAACCGTACATGCAAATTGATTCTGGGCCAGAAGTAAAGCGTAGGGTTTGGATGCGGTTAACAATAGCATCTAAAGCTTCATCCCAGGTGACGCGGCGAAGAGGTTGATCCAAAGATTCGCGCATCATGGGGTATAAAAGGCGGTCTTTGGTTAAAGATTCGGCAATTGTCGCACCCTTAACGCATACCATACCTTGGCTCGAGGGGTGAGAGCGATCGCCCTGCACTTTCCAGACGGGTCTACCTTGACTGTCTCGATGGGTGGGTTTTCCGATTTGTGCCGGGGGCGACACTTCCAAGCCACAGCCAACACCACAATATGGACAAAGTGTTTTTGTTGAGTCAGTCATGGTTCTTGCACCGTAATTGGTAATTGGTAATTGGTAATTGGTAATTGGTAATTGGTAATTGGTAATTGGACATTTCAGAGATCCATCTAATCTAAAATCCAAAATCCATGCATCACCCATTACCCATTACCTATTACCCATTACCAATTACCTATTCTTGTTCTCTGTCGTAAGCCAGCCTGGGATAGGAAGGCAGTTCTGGGGTTTCTTCTGCTGCGGGTTCTTCTTCATAGTGGGCAGCAAAGGAACCTTTGGGTTCTTTGAGGAAGAAAGCGCACATTGCGGCGCAAATAAAGGCAGCGATTCCCATTACTTCAAACAGGGTTTTAGCACTGGTCAAGCTGTAAATGGTGAGGAAAATTACGCCGCCAAAGTTACCGTATGCGCCCACATTCCCAGAGACTTGTCCGGTAATTTCTTTTTTGACTAGGGGGACGATGCCGTAGGTAGCGCCGCACCCGGCTTGAGCAAAGTAAGCTGAGAACATTGTTACTGCGATCGCTAGGGGAATAGGCCAACTTGCACCAATTCCGTAGGCTAATAGATAGCCAATTCCCACACCGATGGTAATAATGGTCATCGTCCACTTACGGCTGCCTAATTTATCGGAAATTAAACCACCACTAGGACGAGAAATCAAGTTTAAGAATGGATAGGTAGCTGCAATCATTGCTGCCATTGCGTGATCGAGGGCAAAGGTTTTTTCAAAGAATGTGGGCAGCATTGAAACCGCAGCCAATTCAGAGCCAAAAGTGACGACGTAGCAGCATTCTAGCAGAGCAACTTGACGAAATTCGTAGCGTTCCGATGGGGCGTAGGTTTTCCGACCATCTAGCAGTTCTTGGTTGACGTGAATTGCTTTAATGGTTTGATAGACAAACAGCGCTCCCAAGAGCAACCATACAATTAGCATTCCGTCAATAGTAAGGAAGTGAATTGCCGGTTGGGCTAAGCGCCAAGCTAACAGTCCCAGGGCGAAAATTAACCCAAAATTGGAGATAATCATCGCATAGAAACTGCGGATGCTTGTAACTTCCATTGCCCCGCTTTTCTTGGCTTTTCTGTAAGTTTTACCGGGGGGCGTATCTTGGGCGTTATTGTAGTATATCCAACCGTAAAGCGAGGCGATAATGCCGGTGAGTGCGATCGCTAGTCGCCAGTTAGTAGCGCCACCGGAGATAAATGCTGTAGATACTGCCAATATCGGTAGGGCAAATTCTGCACCAAAGGCACCAAAATTACCCCAACCGCCGTAAATCCCTTCGGCAATTCCGATTTCTTTGGGTGGGAACCATTCCGACACCATGCGAATGCCGACAACAAAACCTGCTCCAACAATTCCCATTAACAACCGACTTAAAACCAGTTGGTGAAAATCTTGGGATAGGGCAGTTGCCAAACAAGGAACGATCGCAAACATTAATAAGCTAGAAAACGTTACCTTTGGCCCAAATCGATCCAGCAACATGCCAATAATAATCCGTGCTGGAATCGTCAGCGCCAAGTTACAGATACCTACTGTTTTAATTTGTTCTGGCGCTAAATGTAACTCTTTCCCAATAGTTGTCGCAAAAGGAGCAAAGTTAAACCAACACATGAAGGTGAGGAAGAAGGCAAACCAGGTCATGTGTAAGATGCGATATCGCCCCTGAAACGACCACATTTCTTTAAGCATTACAAACCATCCTGAAATTACGATTTGATTTTAGATTGCAGATTGCAGATTGCAAATTTAATCGTTTCTAAAATCTGCAATCTAAAATCTTAAATCTGCAATCTCTTAGGCGTCTATTACGACCCGTCCGACTGCTTGCCCGATGCAGGTTAAGATGTAACCTTGAGCGCGATCGCTATCATCAAGCGCCGCAGGTTCTCCGTCATACTTCACCTCTCCTTGCACCAACTTTTGCTTGCAAGTGCCGCAACTTCCCCCACGACAACTGCTAGGAAGTTCAATCCCTGCTTGTTCTGCTGCTTCTAAAATCGATTGCCCTTCTGCGAGTGCAATTTCTTTGCCAGATTTAGCAAAATGAACCTTGTTTTTACTTAGAACTGAACCATTTCCATTTGTATTGACAGGAGAAGACTGTTGCGATTTACCGTTGCTGGAATTCACATCATCGGTAAAAATCAATCCGGCGTTGCTATTGTTACTTTCTACGCCCGGATTCAGTTTTGCATCGAAGTGTTCTACTAGCAAATTCCGCAAAATCGGTTTTAAATCTTCGCAGGGAATACCTTTCATCGCGCAGCTACCCAAATGGGCATCTTTGCCCACTTTGCCGCCCATGTAAATATCAACCCCTTCCACCGCTTTGCCATTTTTACGTGCTTTGGTTCCCATTAAACCAATGTCGGCAACTTGCGGTTGTCCGCAGGAATTGGGGCATCCAGTCCAGTGAATTCGCACGGGTTTGGTTAAGGTTACTTCCCCGTCCAATTCCTTAATCAAAGCTACAGCCCGATTCTTCGTTTCAATTAAAGCAAAGTTGCAGAATTGTGCCCCCGTGCAAGAAACTAGCGCCCTGGTTAAAGGTTGGGGTGAAATCGAGAATTTTTCTAGCAGCGGTTCTTTCAAAAACGCTTCGAGACGGGCATCTGGAATGTTAGGAATAATCGCATTTTGCTCGACGGTTAAGCGAATTTCCCCACTGCCGTAAACATCTGCTATCCGCGCCAGTTCAAACATATCTTCAGCATACAACCGACCGACGGGAACGTGCAATCCGACATAATTTAATCCGGTTTGCTTTTGTTTATAAACGCCTATGTGGTCGCGTTTTTCCCATTCGATTTCATCTTTTTCTGCTTCGAGTTGTAGGGGGCGTCCCAATTCTTTTTCCACTTCGGCGCGGAACTTATTTAAACCCCATTCATCAATTAGCCACATCAAGCGGGATTTTTGTCGGTTTGCCCGCAGTCCGTTGTCGCGATAAACGATCAAAATTGCCCGACATAAATCTATTACTTCGTCGGGAAGTACCCAAGCGTGTAAGGGAATCGCAGCATCGCAGCGTCTGGCGGAAAAGAACCCACCGACCAAAACATTAAACCCAAAAATGCCATTTTTGAACGCAGGAATAAAGGCGATGTCGTTAATTTCTGCGTGGATGGAGTTATCGCGACATCCACCAATCGCAATGTTAAATTTACGCGGCAAATTGGTAAATTCTGGATTGCCTTCACCGTTGTTGGTAATCGTATCTTGCAGTTGATTGCACAACTCGCGCGTGTCGTACAATTCATCGGCATCAATTCCCGCTACTGGAGAACCTGTGATGTTGCGGACGTTATCCATCCCCGATTGAATGCTGGTGAGTCCAACCGATTTTAATTTACGGAATATATTAGGGATATCTTCAATTCGGATACCCCGCAATTGAATATTTTGTCGGGTTGTAATGTCCCCAGTGCCATCATCGCCGTAACGCTGTATTATCTCAGCCAGCGCTCGAATTTGTTCGCTGTTGGTGATGCCGTTTGGTATCCGCAACCGCATCATAAATTTACCGGGCGTGACGGGGCGGAAAAATATCCCCAACCACTTTAACCGATAGTCCCGATCGGCTTCATTCATTGCTTCCCAGCCAATGTTGGCAAAGTGTTCTAACTCTGCCTTGACCATCAAACCATCTTTTTCGGATTTGATTTTTTCAAATTTATTCTGAGTTTGAGTCGCTGTCGGTATGGCTGTGCTAGTCATGAAGTACCCTGCCTGTGCTTTTGTCTAAATTAATCTGTTTTTGCACCTAAATCAAATTGTTTAGGCAGAAATTTTAACGCTTTTATCAACAACCTTGGGCGACTATTTGGCTGTATGATGACATATGTTTCACTTGAGTTAATCGCGTATAATTGAGTGAGTGACTTTCATTTTATCTGCGGCTAACTAGCTGTTTTGTTTATTTCACCTTAGCTAGTGGCACTTTGATAAAGTTTGAAGTTTGGCAAGGGTGAGTTAAGGTATAACTCGATTCCCTCTCCAACTATTTGCGGTCAACTCGCCCCGATTAGATATGCCTAAAGATGCCAACGGGATTGGTATCTATTGCATATTAGTAGGCTATTAGTATCAAACAGTTAAATTAGTATCGCAAGTTACAAAATAATTGTAAATATGTATGAAGCGCATTTTTACAATGCGCTTTTTACATGAATGGCGATCGCACAGGAATTTGCTGAACAAAACTACCAAGGGGAGGCAGGAGCATCGTCACAACTCAACCAACCTTTTGGCTGCGACAGCGCGGGCACACCGCTGTCGCAGGTTTACCTTATGCGCGTGCTTTGCCGCTCATTGCCCACCTCTAGAGCTAATTCATTCTCGCCAAATAAAATTACATGAGCTGTGTTGCCTCCCTTACGTGACGTTGCGCCATGAGGGCAGCGAACAATAATAGCTCAAGTTGCTAGTTATGAGAGCAAGCATTTTAGATCCCCCTAAATCCCCCTTAAAAAGGGGGACAAAGAATCCGGTTCCCCCCTTTTTAAGGGGGGTTAGGGGGGATCGAACCGATAATATTTGTCACTAGCAACTTGCGTTAATAGCTCAAGTTGCTAGTTATGAGAGCGAGCATTTTCGATCCCCCTAAATCCCCCTTAAAAAGGGGGACTAAGAATCCGGTTCCCCCCTTTTTAAGGGGGGTTAGGGGGGATCGAACCGATAAT
>CAYXCW010000209.1:0-8552 GCA_964463555.1 uncultured bacterium | reverse complement strand
AGTTAGCTTTAGCTCACTTAAGCTTTCAGCCCCAAATTTATTTGGAGGCTGTTGATCGGGTAGGTGTAAGATGTGAATATACCAAATCTGTGATTCAGCGGACATCATATCAGATTTATTTTCCATCAAACAATACCTGATTTCAACGATATTTTTCTTTTAGATAATCCTCATAAGATTCTGTCATATTTTCTGCTTCTATCTGGATTACACCTATTAAACTTTGAGTCCAAGGATCGATATCTCTCAAAGACTTTACGGTTTGATTTTCAGAAATAGATGACAGCGTTTCTGGCTGAATTGATGTTAATAAAGAGTGAACTAAACGCCAGCGATCGCTAATCGGTAATTCTAATGCCTGCTTTTGCAATTCTTGTAACGTCATCAGGTTTTTACCACCCAAGTTTCAATCCCTGATAGGGATTTGAGTTAGTTGCAACTTGTTGATGGTTTAACCGTTGGTGTTTGTTGGGCTTTTGTGTTTCAATCCCTGATAGGGATTTGAGTTAGTTGCAACCTATAATCATCGCTATTGGTCATAAGTGTTACAGCAGTTTCAATCCCTGATAGGGATTTGAGTTAGTTGCAACTGGTGGCACGCTGTGTAGGATTCGTGAGTCGAATTGGTTTCAATCCCTGATAGGGATTTGAGTTAGTTGCAACGAAGTGGAAATTCCGCCAGAAATGGAGGGATTAGGTTTCAATCCCTGATAGGGATTTGAGTTAGTTGCAACGAAAAAACAGTGAGTTTTTGTTTGCGAGGAGAAAGAAGGTTTCAATCCCTGATAGGGATTTGAGTTAGTTGCAACATCAATCTATCGAAAGGATGGGATTGGCCTATGGACTGTTTCAATCCCTGATAGGGATTTGAGTTAGTTGCAACTGGTGTTGATTCGGGCGGGAGTCTATCGCGAGACAGTGTTTCAATCCCTGATAGGGATTTGAGTTAGTTGCAACCTAAACAGTAATTCTGCCCAGACCAGGAGAAAGACGTTTCAATCCCTGATAGGGATTTGAGTTAGTTGCAACTATGTGGTAATGGATGGCTTATGGGGTAGCTTTATGTTTCAATCCCTGATAGGGATTTGAGTTAGTTGCAACTATAAAAGTAAAGGTGTTCAGGGACTGTCCCTGAGATGGAGTTTCAATCCCTGATAGGGATTTGAGTTAGTTGCAACCTATCGCAGTTACCTCCGGGAGCAACTAGCATAGATGGGTTTCAATCCCTGATAGGGATTTGAGTTAGTTGCAACGCCTTCATCTCTAGCAATAATGGACAACCCCAGAAGTCGGTTTCAATCCCTGATAGGGATTTGAGTTAGTTGCAACGTCCATCTCTGTACCTCCTGGTTTCCTCTAGTATAGGTTTCAATCCCTGATAGGGATTTGAGTTAGTTGCAACCAGTCCAACACCCGACCTCTGAGCAAAAAATAATGATGTTTCAATCCCTGATAGGGATTTGAGTTAGTTGCAACCAGATGGAAAGCGGTTTGCGATCGCACCACATGCCGGTTTCAATCCCTGATAGGGATTTGAGTTAGTTGCAACATTGTAGTCCCCTGGGTTAGCTCCCACAGCCTCAGGTTTCAATCCCTGATAGGGATTTGAGTTAGTTGCAACCCTAAAACGAGATAACCAAAGCATGGTCAGAATTTGAGTTTCAATCCCTGATAGGGATTTGAGTTAGTTGCAACTTAACCCTGTTTTTCCTTCCAGGGTTAAGTATGTGTTTCAATCCCTGATAGGGATTTGAGTTAGTTGCAACTTGCATCTTTCATCCCAGCAGGTAATACGGAAAGTTTCAATCCCTGATAGGGATTTGAGTTAGTTGCAACTGCCATCTCTTCGGCATAGCCAGCCTCTGGTAACTTCTGGTTTCAATCCCTGATAGGGATTTGAGTTAGTTGCAACTATATTGCACCGCTGGTGTGAATACAGCGAGCGCTAGTTTCAATCCCTGATAGGGATTTGAGTTAGTTGCAACCAATCAGTGCGGATTTGCTCGCTTTACGGGCACTACGTTTCAATCCCTGATAGGGATTTGAGTTAGTTGCAACCTAACAGAATGGGGACTTTTAGACCCCGCATTTGAAGTGTTTCAATCCCTGATAGGGATTTGAGTTAGTTGCAACTGCCCGGTGCCAGAACGCTTACTGTATTTAGTTTTCGAGGTGCGATTTCGTCTACCGATCGTAAAAGTACCGTTTGGGCGATCGCTTTGTCAAGGGGGGCTAATGGCAAAAAAGCTCAAAACCTTTCTCAGCAAGGATTCCAAGCTTTTCGGCAACCCCCGAAGAACTAAAACAGCAGTCAAACCCTTGCAGGGTAAGAGATACAGCCGAAAAATTTGACCTCGTCAAAAAAACAGCTACAGGTTCACGAAAATCAGGCAAAGAACGCAGTCGGATCGAGAGGTTATTCGCAAGGAAAAAATTAATTTCCCTAGCGTGCAATCCGATCTTAGAAACCGGGTTTCCTCAGCAATTTTTCACAGAAACCCGGATGAGCGATCGTAACTGTCCACTATCAACTATCAACTATCAACTATCAACTATCAACTATCAACTATCAACTATCAACTGTTAATCGACATCATCGTGGGCGTAGCGCCGATAGAGGAAGTCTAAAGCATAGTTGCGGAGGTCGTAGTAAGTTTGGTCTTCCATGATTTTCTCGCGATCGCGCGGACGTTCAAAGGGAATATCCAAAACTTCACCAATTTTAGCCGCTGGGCCGTTGGTCATCATCACCAAACGATCTGCTAAATACAATGCCTCATCGATTTCGTGGGTAATCATTAATACCGTGACTCGATGTTCGCGCCAGATGGCTAACAGTTCGTCTTGCAATTCTTCCCGCGTCAGGGCATCTAATGCGCCGAAGGGTTCGTCTAAAATTAGCACTTGGGGACGGATAGCTAAAGCGCGAGCGATCGCAACCCGTTGTTTCATCCCGCCGGATAATTGGGTGGGACGCTTGTACATTGCTTCACCCAGTCCGACCATTTCCAGATGTTCGCGGGCGATCGCGCTTTTCTCGGCTTTGGATTTTTCCGGATATACTTCGTCTACGGCTAAGTAAACGTTATCAAACGCCGTCATCCAAGGCAGCAAACAGTAATTTTGAAACACTACCATGCGGTCGGGTCCCGGTTCGGTAATGCGCCGCGTTTGCAGTCGCACTTCTCCCGATGTCGGGGTTTGGAACCCGGATACCATGTTCAACAGGGTGGATTTACCGCAGCCAGAGTGACCGATGAGACAAATAAATTCGCCTTCGTAAACTGTTAAGTCAATGCCATCCAACACTACCGCAGGGCCTTTGGGCGTGGGATAAACTTTAGTAACGCCATCGATGACTAAAAATGGATCTTTTTTAGGTACTGATAGCTGTTTTTTTAAGGCTGATTGGGTGCTGTCGAATGTTTGCATGGTTTTGATTAGTCAGTTGGGAATGGGTAATAGGTAATGGGTAATGGGTAATGGGTAATGGGTAATGGAAACAAGAACCAATTACCAATTACCAATTACCAATTATGCGGCTTTAGAATCGACTAAAATTTCTTCGACGTTGAATTCGCGTTTAATTTCCAGGCGTTTGATGTAGCCTAACGGATCGTCAGGGTTAAAGACAACGCCATCGAATAGAGTAAACGGTTTGCGGTCTGGTTCCATATCCGACCAATTTAATTGGCGCGCGGCTTCCCCGTATAAGTCTACCCGGCGAACTCGTTCGAGAATTTCGATCCAATTTTTGGGGAAAGCAGTAATTCCCCAACGGGCTAGTTGAGTTAATATCCATAACCCTTCAGCGCGACCCGGACAATTAGTATTCTCGAAGTGGAATTGATTGAAACGCGGCATTAATTGCGGCGGCGCACCCGTTCCCCGATGATAGTATCCTAAGAAACCTGGGCGAATATATTCAGCGGGAACGCCGACATATTCGGGTTGAGTTAGCCATTGCATAATCTCTTCCCGATTGCGGCGGTCTTCGCAGTATTCGCAAGCTTCTAAAAGCGCTTTAACTAAAGCAATGTGTAGGTTTGGATTTTGATTTGCCCAATCTTCTCTGACTCCCAATACTTTTTCTGGGTTTCCAGGCCAAATATCCAAGTCGGTGGCGATGACGAAACCCAATCCTTCGTAAACCGCGCGACAGTTCCAAGGTTCGCCAGCGCAGTAACCGTCGATTCTCCCCACTTTGAGTTGGTTAACCATTTCTGGCGGGGGAACGACGACTAAGTTAACATCGCGGTCGGGGTCAATGCCGCCTGAAGCTAGCCAGTAGCGCAGCATCAGGTTGTGCATCGAACATTCGTGAACGACGGCGAGGGTATAAACTTTGTCTTTGTTTTGAGCGATCGCGCGTTTAAAATCGCTTAATGTCCGCACTCCTTGCTGATAAAATCTATCGCTTAAGGTAATCGCGTTACCGTTGCGACTCAGTACCATTGCTGTAGAAGTGGCTACGGGTGCGTTATTAAATAGTCCCAAGCTCATGGCAAGGGGCATTGCCGTTACCATTTGGGCAGCGTCTAGGCGTCCCGTGGCGATACCTTCTGCGATCGCATCCCAGTTGCTTTCCTTCACCAAATCGACTTCTTCTATCCCATGTTTTTTGAAGAAACCTTTTTCTTTAGCAACTACAAACGGCGCGCAATCTGTTAAAGGCAAAAAGCCAATCGCTAATTTTACTTTCTCTAATTCGCTGCCTGCGGTAGCCGCTTTCCGCGCCACTTTTTTGCTTTCTTTGACAGGCGTCGCAGTTGCTGTTTTAGTTTCCTTGACAGGCGTTGCGGTCGCGGCTGCGGCTTGTTTGGCCTTGCGTCGTTTATCTCGCTTCTGCTGATTGAGGAAGTTAATTAATTCCGCCCGCATGTGATAATAATCGGGATGGTTAACCACTTCCAAACGATGGCGAGGGCGGGGAATATTCACTTCTAAAATTTGACCGATATGGGATTCTGGCCCATTAGTTAACATTACCACCCGGTCGGATAATAGCAGTGCTTCGTCTACATCGTGGGTAACCATCACCGAGGTAACGTGACTTTCTTGACAAATTTGCATCAGTTGTTCTTGCAAATTACCCCGCGTCAAGGCATCCAATGCACCGAAGGGTTCGTCTAAGAGTAATAGTTTAGGACGGATGGAAAGAGCGCGCGCGATCGCTACCCGTTGTTTCATCCCCCCCGATAATTGTCCGGGACGTTTATCGGCAGCGTGGCGCAGTCCCACCATATCGATACTTTGTTCGATAATGCCGCGTCTTTCGCCTTTAGGTTCCGACCCATAAACTTCATCAACTGCCAATTCAATATTTTCCCGTACCGTCAACCAAGGCAGCAATGAATAGTTTTGGAATACTACCATCCGATCGGGACCCGGTGCGGTGACTTGGCGACCTTCTAAAATCACGCCGCCGTGACTTGGTTGATCCAATCCGGCAATAATATTGAGCAGGGTTGATTTACCGCATCCAGAGTGCCCAATTAAGGAAATAAATTCCCCTTTACGAATCTTGAGTTCGATATTTTTTAGGGCGATATACTTGCCGCCATTAGCCAGGGGGAATACGCGGTCAATGTGATCGACTTCTACGAAGAAAGACATGGTAATTGGTAATTGGTAATTGGTAATTGGTGATTGGTGATTGGTAATTGGTAATTGGTGATTGGTAATTGGTCGTTTGTTTCCCATTACCGATTACCCATTACCAATTACCCATTACCCATTTCCTACTTATGTTCTTGCGGTACTAGAAGGGTGCCGATGAAGCTGACTAACCTGTCTAGTAGTAGACCAACGACCCCGACGTAAATCAGCGCGATAATAATTTGAGACAACAGCGAGTTGTTGTAAGCATCCCAGATAAAGAAACCGATTCCCACACCACCGACTAACATTTCAGCCGCTACAATTGCCAACCAGGATAAACCAATTCCGATTTTCAATCCGGTAAAAATGTAGGGAACCGAAGCGGGCAGAACGATCTTCAAGAAATACTTATGAGTTTTTAGACGCAACACCCTGGCGACGTTTCTGTAATCTTGGGGGATGTTTTGTACGCCAACGGTGGTGTTAATTAGAATGGGCCAAATCGCCGTAATAAAAATTACAAAGATTGCGGAAGGATTGCTTTGTTGAAACGCAGCCAGAGAAATCGGTAACCAAGCGAGGGGAGGAATAGTACGCAACACTTGGAAAAGTGGGTCTACGGCGCGAAAAACGAAGTCATTGACCCCAATAAAAATCCCCAAAGTGATGCCAACAATTGCCGATAAAGAGAAACCAATCGCTACCCGTTGCAAGCTGGCGAAGACTTGCAATGCCAAACCTTTATCCGTGCCGCCGTTATCAAAGAAAGGATTGATGATGTAAGGGTCCCACGTATCGGCGATCACTTGCATCGGGCCTGGTAAACCTTTGGAACCGGGAGGACAGAGAAGTTGCCAGACAATCGCGAAGAATGCGATCGCTACAATTGGCGGCAGTACATACTTATTATTTTTCTTGAACCAACTCCCCAACAAATTCTGGGGATTGTTATTAGTTGAATATCTGCGATCGCTTCTAGCCGTCATGAAACCCTCCAAATTATCAGCCGTCAATTCTTACTTTGTCTTCCTAGTTCCCAGGCTGAGCCTGGGAACTAAATCTTAGAGGCTCTGCCTCGGGTACTTTAATGACTAATTAAGCCTTCTTAATCTTCAGACTAGCCAAATAAGCTGCGGGGTTTTCCGGATCGAAAGTAACGCCATCAAAGAAAGTTTCCACGCCGCGAGAAGGACTGGTGGGAATTTCTGCTGCCGTTACGCCCAATTCTTGAGCAGCTGCTCTCCACAAATCTTCCCGGTTGACCTTATCAACCAATTCCTTAGTATTAGTATCCGCCGGAATATTGCCCCAGCGAATATTTTCAGTCAAAAACCACAAATCGTGGCTCTTATAAGGATAAGAAGCATTATCTGCCCAGAACTTCATCCGCAAGTCGCTAGCCTGAACCGGGGGACGACCATCGCCATATTCAATGTTGCCTTTAGCGCGTTCGATAATATCTGCGGCGGGAACTTTAAACCACTTCGCTTGCGACAGAATTTGGCACATTTCTTCTTTATTTTCCGTCTTTTCGCACCACTGTTGCGCTTCCATGACGGCTTTTAAAACCGCCTTCGCTGCTTTGGGATGTTTATCTACCCAATCTGCACGCATTCCTAAAGCTTTTTCGGGGTGGTTTTTCCACAGTTCTCCTGTGACTAAAGCGCTATAACCTGCCCCCTGGTTAATCAATTGGGCGTTCCAAGGTTCCCCTACACAAAATGCTTCCATATTTCCCGTTTTCATATTTGCCACCATTTGCGGCGGTGGAACGGGAATTACCGAAACTTCTTGGTCTGGATTAATGCCGTTAGCTGCTAGCCAGTAGCGCATCCACAAGTCGTGAGTACCGCCGGGAAATGTCATGGCGACTTTAAGTTCGTCTTTACCGCTGGCTTTGGCTTGGGAGAATGCATCCTTAAGAGCTTTACCATCTAAACCAATCTTGGCCTCTTTGTAAGTATTGGCAACAGAAATACCCTGACCGTTTGTATTTAACCTTGCCAAAATATACATCGGCACGGCTTGCTTGGTCTTGGTTTGACCCAAGGTCATAAAGTAAGGCATCGGGGTGAGAATGTGCGCCCCGTCGATACCGCCGCCTTGGGAACCAATTTCTAAGTTATCGCGAGTAACGGGCCAAGATGCTTGTTTCAGGACTTCTACACCCGTCATCCCATACTTATCAAACAGCCCCTTTTCTTTGGCAATAATCAGGGGTGCAGAGTCAGTTAGGGCGATATATCCCAGTTTGGCTGTAGTGACTTCTGGGGCGTCGGCGGCGCTGACGTTGGTAGCTGCGACTGGGCTGGAAGTTGCAGCCGGTGTATTGTTAGCCGCAGGGGTATTGTTAGCGGTTGTATTATTATTTCCCGAAGTACAGCCGTGAGCAAACAGAGTTCCGGCTGCGGTTGCGCCTGCGGTGATGATGAATTTGCGTCTGGAAAACTTGGACATTTTTCTTCTTTACCTGTACGATTGTTGGTTTGTTTCCGGCTTGGTTACCCTTGTCTAGAGGGGATTAAGTTCCATCTGATAACAAGTTGGTGTTCGTTGTGCCTTTCTGGGGGCGGGTAATACTTTTGCTCTGCATCCTAAACAATTTAAATCGATGGATGAGGTATCACCTTTAACAGAAAGCGTCGTATTTGTAAATACTTTTGCTAGTAGGTTGCGTTTAGGTATGTTGTCACTTGGGGTTACTGTTGCTGAACGGCTATTGAGTTTTGTTAAGTAAAACCGCCTGCAGCTCGTCCTTGGTGTCTAATTAAGCCATCGCTGAATTGATTGTTTCGTATCTTTAGTTACAAATTATTGCAATAAATGAAGTTTAGGCATATATGTTATGCAATATTGACATACATCCTGCTTAAGAAAGATTGACCAAAGAGGTAGAGGAGACAAGGAAGACAAGGGGGACAAGGGGGACAAGGGGGACAAGGGGGACAAGG
>CAYXCW010000208.1:0-8692 GCA_964463555.1 uncultured bacterium | reverse complement strand
GACAAGGAAGACAAGGAAGAATCTTGAAGTAAAACTAATTTTTCCCCCCGCTCCCTCAGCTCCCTCAGCTCCCTCAGCTCCCTCAGCTTTAACTTTGCTCCCTCAGCTTTAACTTTGCTCCCCGTACCAGATAGACTCGACTTGGCGCGCGAGTTCTAGCAATTGTTCCTGTTGATTGGCTGATGGTTCGTCTAGTAAAACAGTGACGTGGCCTAGTTTGCGTCCGGGACGAGATTCGGTTTTGCCGTACCAGTGGATGTGGGCGTTGGGTATGGCGGCGATTAATTGCCGTTTGAGGCTGTAGTATTCGGTTTGGGAATCTTCATAACCGAGTAAATTTACCATTACAGCGGGTTTGAGCAAGTCTACCTCGCCCAAAGGCAGACCGCAGACAGCGCGTAGGTGCTGTTCAAATTGGGAAGTTTTGCAGGCTTCGATGGTGTAGTGTCCGCTGTTGTGGGTGCGGGGGGAGATTTCGTTGACTATTACTTTACCTTCTGGGGTTAAAAATAGTTCGATGCCGAAGACGCCGACTGCTTGTAATTTATCTAGAATTTGGCGCGCGATCGCTTCGACTTCTTCCTTGACAGCAGACGAGATATCAGCCGGAGCCAGCACCCGCCGACAAACATGATTTTCCTGTTGAGTTTCCACCACCGGATAAACCACAATCTCCCCTTCGAGAGAACGAGCCGCAATTACCGCCAATTCCCGCTCAAAGGGAATAAACTGTTCTAAAATGGCTGGCGTTTGCCCCAATAGATCCAAAGCATTCCAGAATTCTTCTTTTTCTTCAACGATAAAGATTCCCTGACCGTCATAACCCAAGCGTCGCACTTTGATCACCAGTCGCGGATCTTCATCGAGGGGTTCGGGAGGAGGTGGGGGAATAAAATCCTTCTCCTCTGCTTCCATTGCTGCGAGTTCTTCATCGGTATACCGTTCTTGTTCGGGAACGGGTACTTGCTGAATCGCTACAAATCGCGGCACGGTGAGGCCAAGTTCCTGCAAAAAGCAGCGTTGGTCGTATTTATCCAATAATGGAGCCAGTGAGTCTAATTTAGGGCGAAATTCTACGCCAGACTCTTCCAGCAGCCTTAACGCGCCCAGATTGATAAATTCATTTTCAAACGTAATCGCCTCGCAGCGACGTGCCAACTTGAGGGTTTCCGAGGCATCGTCTACGGCAGCAAAGATTGTATCCGATGCGATGGACACAGCCGGATCGGTTTGATGGGGAGTTTGAATTACCAATTCAATTCCCAAAGACGAGGCGGCGTCCCCCATCATCCAAGCTAACTGTCCACCGCCTATTACACCTAAACGTTTTATCGACATCCCAAAGACTCGCGAGTTGGTAGACTTGTTTTAGAATTAATGCCGGTTGCTTTGGCACAAAGTTGTCTAATTTGAGTGCCGTCCAAAATTGCCTCGCTGAAATCAGCCCCGGCGATATTCGCACCGTCAAAGATTGACCCCAGCAAAATAGTTTCTGCCAAAACCGCATCGCTCAGATCGGCATCTGTAAAGTCTACCTGATCTACAAAGGCGTTGGTTAAATCCGCCCCGTGCAAATTGGCTTTGAGCAATATGGAAGCGCTCAACACTGCGCCCCGCAAGTCGGCGTTGCTAAAGTTCGCTCGTTCCAAATTCGCATTGGAAAACTCCGCTAATTGTAGCGTTTGACCGGAAAAATCGCGACTTCGCAGCTGAGCGTTGCTAAACGACAGGGGCGGGGGATAGGGGTAAGCTGGTGCTGGAGATGGAAAGCAGCAGAGGATTAGCGCTAAGATGAACGCCACCATCAGAAGGTTTAATTGTGTTAAATTGCGCTGTTTCATGGATTAATTCTGTAAAATCCTGGAATAAGCTGAAAATTGAGCAGGGATATGTATCGAAAATTTATCGCAACTTGGTTGATTACGGCGCTGGTGGTGCTGATTGCAGCTAATTTTATCCCCGGTTTGATCGTCGCCAACTCGAATGCTGGGCTTTACGCTGCGATGTTTTTGGGTTTGGTAACGGCGATTTTCCGACCGATCTTACTAATTTTTAACTCATTTCCGCTGACGCTGATTACTTTCAGTTTCTTTGTGTTTATCATCAACTCGGCTACGATTTCACTAACTAGCATTCTGGCACCCGGTTTTCAAGTGAGAGGGTTTATCCCTACTTTGATGACTTCTATTGTTTTGGCTTTGGTTGCTAGTGGGCTGAATTCTAAGTTTGTTAAGCAAGATGACTGAAGCGCCTTCGCTTTCCTCACCTAAAAACCGGGTTTTACTAAAAAGCCCGGTTTTTAAACCGCTGCTAACTGACGGCTTTTGGTTTTTATGGGTAATGCGATCGCAAATTCCGTTCCTTTCCCCTCTGTGGACTCTACTTCAATTTTTCCTCCATGTTTTTCCACGATCTGGTAGCTAATCGAAAGACCTAAACCCGTGCCTTTTCCCACGGGTTTGGTAGTAAAAAATGGGTCGAATAATTTGTGTTTAATTTCTGCTGAAATTCCTGGGCCATTATCTAAAATCCGGATTGTAATATAATTTGCTCCAGTTATTTCAGTACGAATGAGAATCGTTTTGACTTGGTAATTGTAACTTGCTTTGCACTCGGTAATTGTTTCTTCCAGGGCGTCAATGGCATTAGAAAGTATATTCATAAAAACCTGGTTTAATTGTGCTGGATAACACTCAATCGGCGGTAAATCTCCATAATTTTTAACCACTTCAATTCCCGTTTTAAGCCGTCGATCGAGGATTAACAATGCATTTTCGATTCCTTCATGGATATCAACAGATTTAATCTCGGCTTCATCGAGGCGTGAAAAATTACGCAAAGACAAAACAATTTTTTGGATGCGTTCGGTTCCCACTTTCATCGAAAATAAAATTTTTTCAAAATCTTCGCTGATAAAGTTTAGATCGATTGCTTCTATTTGCGCCTGAATTAAATGAGTTGGATGAGGATACTGCTGCTGGTAAAGTTGAACTAACTCAAGCAAGTCTTCAGCATACTGGTGGGCATAGTGAAGATTGCCGTGAATAAAGTTAACCGGATTGTTGATTTCATGGGCGATACCAGCTACCATTTGTCCCAAACTCGACATTTTTTCGGTTTGAATCAGTTGGCTTTGAGTTTGTTGCAGCTTTTCTAGTGTTTTCTGAAGTTCTTGGGTGCGTTCTTCTACTCTTTGTTCTAGTGTTTTGCGTGCCAGTTCTAGTGCTTGGGTATACTCTTCTACCCACGCTACTAGCTGATTTAAAGAAGTTGCTAAGGAACCGATTTCATCTTGAGTTGTCACAGAACTGCGAAGGGTAAAATTAGCTTTTTGAATAATAGCATTTGCCACTTCTGTTACTGCTATTAAAGGGCTGGCGATCGCTCGACTCGTACTCGTTGCCAATAGGGTGGAAATCCCCACTGATAATATCATACTAGAGCCAATAATTATTACTCTGATTCTTTCAGCTTTTTTTAGCTTGATATCCGATTGATTTTTTTGGATTTCAGCCTCATTTTTAATCTGATTTAGACTTTCGTTGAGTCGATCGAATTGAACGCTGGCACCCGTTGCTTGCTTTTCTCGGTAAAAATTCAGTAGGGCATGATTTGCTGTTTCAATTTCATCAGCTTTTACGTTAGCTGTATTTATTTTATCCCACAATGTTTTAATTAACTTGGTATAGGAGTCTGTATTTTGTTGATAACCGTTTAGTAATTGTTTTAAATCCGTCGAATTGCTGGCTAATTCATCGGGATAGTTTTCCACAAAAGTTTCAAATTCAGAAATAACTTTTTTTACTTGACGCACATCGCCAGAAAACTTGCCTGTTTCGTACTCAAACCAAATCGATTGACCTACCACACTCATCAGGCGTTGGGGATGCGATCGCATTTCCCGCACGCTAATATTTAGCTCGTAAATCAAATACTCCTGTTGATGGGCAATTTCATGTTGTTGTTTAGCTTCTTTTTGATAATATTCTCCTACAACCAAGCCTATAGTTGTGCCTAAAACCGATATTCCAATAGCCAATCCATACCCGTAACCAATCTTTTTGGCAATACTCAAGCGACTGAACATATTTTTACCCCAGTTTGAGTAAATTTTTGCACGGTGAATTTGTCTATTGAACATCTGGCAACCAATTTTATTGAACAAAATTTCCTTGACCGATAGCTTGATAAACTTCTCGGATAGTGTCGTACTCAGAATCATTTACTGGCACTAAGGTAGACCCTTTATACTTACCTTCCTCTACAGATGAAAGGCTTTGAATAATTTTTTCTTGATTGGCAATGAGCAACGAATTTATTTGTTTAACCAATTCAGGATTGAGTTGGCTGCTAGCAACAAATAAATCTTTGGGAAGTAACGGCCCTTTGCTTATTACCGGCAATGAATTTTCTGATAAACCTTGCTCTTGGATAAATTGTTCGTACTTAACATACGACCCTCCCCAAGCATCAACTTCGCCTTTTTGTAATGCCGGGAGTCCCTTACTTCCTAACATCAATATTTTGACATCAGATTGAGGATTTAATCCTGCATCTATTAAAAGTTTCGTCGGGCCAAGATAACCGCTGGTCGAGCCAATTTTCCACATAGCTATTTTTTTATCTTTCAACTGGCTTAATGATTTAATTTTACTATTACTAGAAACGCAGATAACCGTGCGGTAATTTGGTCGTGTAATACCGATGACGGGAACGGCATTTGTCCTCGCACGCATCACTACATATTCTGATGGGCCTGTGAGAACAAAGTCTAGTTGATCTGATTGTAAGGCAGAAGCTGCTGCGGTATAACTTTCGACGGGAACCAGTTCAATTTCTGTTTGGATTATTTCTTTTAAAGCTGCTTGCAACGCCCCATAATCGCGCTGTAACTCTTCAATTCCTAATGCATCTGTAACTGTAAACCGCAGCTTTTTGGCCTGACTTACTGAGGAAGTATTAGTAACTGATGTACAGCCTGCTATGAATAATAGAGAGTAGAGGAGCAAATTTCGCCTTTTCATATTTCCAGGTTTAGACAGAAAAAGCCATTCAATTATAGTTGTGGTTAATTATGGCTTGATTAATCAGAGGTTAATGCCTGTTTAACCAGTCAAATTATAATTGTAGGAATGCTCACATCTTGCACCAGAGTCAACAGAAATAAATTTCACAGCTTTTAGCTAAAACCCGTTGAAACGGGTTAAAACCCGATCGTAGTTAGCTTTAGCTCACTTAAGCTTTCAGCCCCAAATTTATTTGGAGGTTGTTTATCGGGTAGGTGCAAGATGTGAAAATGACCAGATATGCGTCCGGCAGGCTTTGCGATCGCATCTAAATTTACACGTAAATTATTGTAACAATACCACCGCAAATAGCAACCAGGGAAAAATACGGTAAAAATTACCTTTAATCTTTTTCCCCTAAGTGATAACCGCGAGGAGTGATCATCCAATCCGTATAATTACGAGTATTAGAATTGCCAATTAGAACAATTGTCAGCATATCGATCGATGCTTCTAGCAATTTACCCAATGTTGTAATTTTAATTTGTTCATCTTGCCGATAAGCAGAGCGCACAATTGCCACTGGGGTATTCGGCTCGCGGTATTGCAGAAAGATTTCTTGAGCGCGGACAATTTGTTCTGTACGATTAGCCGATTTTGGATTGTACAAAGCCGTGACAAAATCTGCCATAGCAGCAGCAGTCAAACGCTTTTCAATTACTGACCAAGGGGTGAGTAAATCGCTTAAACTAATTGCACAAAAATCGTGCATTAAAGGCGCACCGACGCGCGAGGCAGCCGCTTGCAAAGCGCTGATTCCTGGAAACACTTGCACCCTGGGTGAAATACCATCCCAACCTGAGAAACGCAGCTCTTCTAAAACCAATCCAGCCATACCGTAAATGCCGCAATCGCCAGATGAAATAACGGCGACTGTTAAACCCCATCGCGCGAGTTCAATTGCTCTTTCAGCCCTTTGACGTTCTTGGGTAATCGGTAGCGCTTCGACAATTTGACCCGGACGCAATAAAGGGGAAATTAAATCGATATATAAAGAGTAACCAATAACAGCATCGGCACTCGATATTGCGGTTTGCGCTGCTGGAGTAATTTGGTTTAATTCTCCGGGACCAGTACCAACTAAAAATAAACCACCCGTGCGCCCGGTGTATTCTTTTTCAGCTAAAGCAACGGCGATGGTAACTGCACCGGGTTGCCCTTCTTTTCGGAAGATTTGTTTGCGAACTAACAGTATTTTGGAGTCGGTATCTGATTCGCCTTTGGTGATGGAAAGGTTTGATGTTTGTCCGGCAAGAATAGCAGCTGCTTCGGCGACGCTGGGGGTTCCGACTTCGGCTTCTACAACGGTGGAAGGTGTGGGGACGGCAATCGAGCGTAGAATTTCAGCTTTGAAGGTTTGTAAAGGCCAATTGCGATCGCTACATAATTCCACTAACCCCGCTTCCGTTGCTTTAATATCTATGGTGGCAATGCCTGCGATCGCTCCCATCGCCAAATGATGAGCTTGCAACACTCGCTCAATAGCTGTTTCAATTAATTCTCTAGATGTGCCGCGTTCGCATCCCACACCTACCCACAAAACTCGCGGATGCCATTGCACTTTTGCCAACTCAGACTCTGAAGAAAACCGCCGCTGAGTAAAACCGATCCAAATTCTGGCTTTGGTAATTGGTAATTGGTCATTGGTAATTGGTAATGGGGAATTGAGATCCTCTGCTGATTCAAAATAGAATGGATGACCCTTTGGAAGATGTTTTTGCCACAAAGTAGAACCAGCTTCTTGAATTACCTCAACGGGTTCGCCTCTGGCAATTGTCGCTGCAACTTTTGTCCAATTCCCTTCGCCTTTTGTCCAACCAAAAGGAACTCCCAGCATATCCACTGCGGGCAATCCTAACCCAACCGATGCCCCGCTCAAAACCGGCGTGGCGCCAATTTGTAGGGCGACAAGTCTGGTGAGTCGATCTGCCCCTCCCTGGTGTCCGCTGCATAAACTAATCGCAAATTGCCCCATTTCATCAACTACCACCACTGCCGGATCGCGGGATTTATCTTGTAACAAAGGTGAAATCAAGCGCACGACTGCGCCCGCTGCCAAGCCAAAAATAAAGCCTTGATATTGATGCCAAATCGTCTCTAAATGGGTTTTCAGCGCCCCCGCATACACCTGTATTGTCGGGTAGGAATCTTTCCCGCCAGAGGCTTCTAGAAAGTCGGTCAATGATTCTGGGATGAAGAGGGTTGCACCTGCGGCTCGAGCTAGGGGCAAAAGCCTGTTGGCGGCGGTGGGGGTGGTTGCGATCGCGGCTAAGGGTTGGAAATCTTGAAACAACACAACTATCGATGGGTGCAAGTATTTTCTAATTCTCCCTTATTATCCAGCTTTTTGTATTTCTGAAGATAGATTGACTAAAATTCAAATCCTTTCCTTTGGGTATAAACTCATCCCGTTCTTCCGGCAGAAGGCGACACAGCTTTAATTAGTTTACATTTCTTATAACAAGCATCACGGAGCTTTTTTACCGCTATTTACCTGAAATTTGTAGCAAATAAGTCAACCGTGAATATTTAAACAAGCTCTACGGTAAATGGTCAGCTTTTGCCGCTAAACCTTGCTGTTTATTTTTTGGCTTCAGCCTTGTTTCAGGCTGACTAACGATACGCAATTTTTGGGAATCAATTCATGAACAACAATCAACCCGCACAACTGGCAAACTTTTTAGGCAACCTCAGAAACGGTGTTTGGCTTATTGGAATTCCATCGTGGTTATTTGGAGTTACCGATAGAACAATTGCTGCCTTTGCAGATGGATATATATCTGCGGTCGAGTTGGCACAATTATTCACAGCAGCTTTCTTTTTAGTTGGTTGGATATCTTTAAAACCAGAAGAAAGTTTTAATATTAGCGATTTCGGTACAATCGCCAGCTATCAACCCGATTCTGAATCTAGGGAACTCACAGTTTATCGCGAGCCTGTGAGATTGAAACAGCGCCATATGATTAGCCAAGAATACGTTTTGCCTTTTTCATATGTCTGTCAAATCTATCATTTGTTGAATTTAAAACATTTAGAAGATGTTCACTATTTTAGCTTGGGCAATTTGAGAATTATTAAAGTCACAGATTATCAGCCAACAGAAATAGGGGGAACGATCAAATTTCAAACGGTTTTAGATTCTTCCTTCAATGCTTTGAGAATTTGGCGGCAACCGATTGTAGAAGTAACGCTGATTTTACACAATCCTTACACCGTTGAACTCAACATCCCAGTTTACAACGATAAGCGCATCGTGGTTATGTTTAATGTGGAGCCGATAACCAGTAAAGAACACAAGTTATTTATTGACATTTACAGTGACTTAAATTGGTTTAAACCATTGTTGCAAGTAATTTTTCATTTCGCCGCTTGTCTGACACTTTTTGAAGACTTACCCTACTTGAAAAAACTAGCTGAAAGAACCGAACGCCTAGTTAATTTAAATGCGCTTCCTTGTCACGAAACCATGTTACTTTTCAGAAGATTTGTTGAACTTTACGGTTCTTTCGCCAAACCTTCTTTACCAGCCAGTACAGTTGAGTAAATCGCGCTGGGGAGCTGGGGGAGCTGAGGGAGCTGGGGGAGCTGAGGGAGCTGAGGGAGCTGAGGGAGCTAGTGAAGAAATT
>CAYXCW010000207.1:0-8793 GCA_964463555.1 uncultured bacterium | reverse complement strand
TACTAATTCGCGTTATCATCTCGCGAATCAGCTTTCTTTTGTCCAAAGTCCAAAAATTATGCATTCACCAATTATTGAAGGCATGAATTTTAAATTTATTCAAAAATAAAATCTGAGCATAGGGAGGAACTGCAATCATGAGCCGAAAGCTGAAAATAGGCGAGGAAGTAACCCTGGTTGAAGATCTGCCAAATATAGGCTTATATCGAGGGCAGGTTGGGACGGTTGTACAAGAATACGAACCGGGTGTTTATGATGTTGAGTTTAGGTTTTTGAGCGGTGGCGAGCAATTAGTTGTGACAACTTTACGATCGGGGATGTTAATGCGATTGCACCCGGCTAAAAAATAAAGAGACAAGGGAGACAAGGGAGACAAGGAAGACAAGGAAGACAAAGAAGTAATTTCTTCCCCAGCTCCCCCAGCTCCCTCAGCTCCCCCAGCTCCCTCAGCTTCGGGTGCTAAGAACTATGGGGAATTACCCTGCCGCAAGGATAAGTGGCTACGGGTTCTTCGCCAGCCATTTCGGCGACTGCTGCGGGTACTTGCTCCGATGGTTGAGTTTTGGCTGCTAGATAGGCGGCTTGGAGATTTTTGAGCATTTCTTCGCGGCGATCGCACAACCGTTTCAAAGGACGAGCTTCGCATTCGGTCATGACATAGGCGGTAATTAAAGGTAATGCGATCGTGCTGTCGGTGTAGCAAACAATCGTGTTGGGTAATTCTTCTGGGTCAACTTTACCCCAACTGACGGCTTCGCTGGGCGTAGCGCCGGATAAACCGCCGGTATCGGGACGGGCATCGGTAATTTGGACAAAATAATCGTGTCCTCGTTCTTCTAATCCCAATACTTCGTGAATTTGGGGTTGGGTTTGCAGTAGGAAGTTTTTGGGACTACCGCCGCCTAAAATAATCGCAGCGCTTTTGCCTTCGATGTCGGGGTTTGGGGTTTCGCGGGCGTAGTAGGCGATCGCTGCCGTTTCGTTCACATCGATCGCCGGATCGATTACCAATTTAGATCCTTCCAACGCCAACGCCGCTACGTTCATCCCGATCGAACTATCTCCCGGAGAAGAAGTATAAATCGGCACGCCGCATTCATACGCCGTTGCCAATAAGGAAGAATGCTTGACGCCGACTTGCTTTTCCACTTCCCGCACGTACTTACCTAGCAGATAGTGAAATTCAGCGGTTCCCATGCGCTTCTGAAACGGTTCTGCTTGCAGGATTTTGCGAATGAAGGCATCGGTTTCTAACAGCACGTCGTAACCAAAAATAATGTCATAAATGCGAATCGTGCCTTCTTCGCGCAGCTTGATGTCATCTAAAAATGGGTTGCCCGCAAACAGTTCAAAACCCAAACCATAGTGCATATCGTGGTAAAGATTGGCACCAGTGCTGATCATCCAGTCGATATAACCATTGCGAATCAGGGGGGCGAGGGCAGAAATTCCGAATCCGGCGGGTGTCATTGCACCAGATAGACTCAATCCCACGGTGACGCCTGCTTGGAAAACTTCGCGACTGAGTAATTGACAGATTTCCCGCAGTCGGGCAGAGTTGTAGGCGGTAAAATAATTGTCGATTAAATCGACAACATCTATCCCTTTGGGAATAGGCACGGGGGCGATTTTGCGACCTTGTGGTTTTGACATGATATTGTTTGGACAATTCTTTTGTAGACGCCGGATCAATATTAGCGAGAACGCTGATGTTATGGGGTTGTGTTTTAGGAGCGATCGCACAACTGACGCCGGTCAAGACCAGAAACCGGGTTTGTTTGCGTAAGTGCATTGCTACTAATGTCAGAGGTTGAGTTTTGTTTGCGTTTCCAACCAGAAGCTATGGCAAGAACACCGAGTCCAAGGATGCCGATGGCGGAAGTGGGTTCGGGTACGGCTTTACACTCGCCGCGATCGCAAATAGCAGATTTATCAAACTTAAACGCGATCGTGTGTGCGCCGGAAGACCAATTGGGGTTGTAGCCACTTGCCAACAACTCAGAATAGGAAACATAGGTAATCCCAGTGAGGAATTCTCCCGATGCGATCGCATTCAAACTTTGATTTTGATTGAAGTAAGGAGTATTCGCTGGTAAATCCCCTAAACTAGCGCCGCAATTTTGTCCTGGTGGGCAATAATTAGCCACATGTTCGTTATAAGCTAGTAAGCTGTCAAAACCACTATTGATGTTAGTAACGCTCGTCGCCTTAACGTTGCCATAAAGACCGATATTGGGTGCAAAAGAATCGTTGGTTGGAGCAAAGCGAACGCCAAACAAACGACCTAGATTGCTAGCAGTTGTGAAGTCTAAACCGGAGAAATTAAATAACAAGTCGCCCCAGCCAATATTCCCATCAAGAGCAGATGTTTCATCGATCCCTGTTATAGTGTAACCCGCTAAAGCCGAGATACGCGCTTCCGGACACGATGTAAAGTTTTGTTAAGTTTTGACAAAATGACTTTTAGCAGCAAAGCCTGAAATGTCCAGCAATAAAGGCTTTGCCGCATATTGTCTCCTTGGACAGCAGGGAGGCTGCACCGCTGTAAAAGTGGGCAAATCCGATATATCGCGATAGGTTATTTATATATAACGATATATCGCGATACCTCAGAATCGTCAGGAGTAAAGTATGTTCAAACAATTTCATCCCCGTTCTTTTGTACCAGCATGGGCTGGAGAAGGACATGGCAATCAATTCTTCATGAGTGGGCGACATGGACGCAGAGATTCATTGGGTGATAGATGGGGTTCGGAGCCTCGCACCCGTCGCGGGGACATCAAATTCATACTGCTTGGGCTTCTATCTGAACGTCCCCAGCATGGTTATGAATTGATCAAAGAGCTAGAAGCCCGTCGCGGTGGGTTTCGCCGCCCTAGTCCAGGCTCTGTCTATCCAACGCTTCAGATGTTGGAAGAAGGCGGTTATTTAACCAGTGAGGAAATCGACGGCAAGCGTATTTACACGATTACCGACAGTGGCAGACAATTATTGAGCGATCGCCACCAACAATCTGATTCAAGAAACGCTGACGACTGTTCTACCGAAAGCAAGCCTTCCGAATTAATTGAGTTGCGGCATACTTTAACGCAATTGAATGATGCTGTCGCCCAGGTTGCTCGAAGTGGCAATTTGGCGCAAGCCAATCGAGTACGCGAGCTGCTGGCTCAGGTAAAGCGTGAGATTTACAAGCTGCTTGCAGAGGATTGACAATCCCCGCGCTATACAGCAGGTTGCGCTGTTATGAAGTACACTCACTAGCTCTTGGATCTCTTGGAGATAGGGAAATAGAACTAATGACTTCGCCATCTTGCTCAGTATCAGTAATGCTGTACCTCATAACAGCGAGAATCGCTGTAAGTGCGGGGATTGTTGGTTCAACGAGTCCACTTACCATAATCTAGTTGCCCAAACTATGAAACGTTTGTTTCGCAAATACCACCGCTGGCTGGCGATCGTTTGCACAGGGAAGGATCTTCGGCTCCTGCTTCAATCAACGCACATTTAATCTCATCCGCACCGTGAGGTACAAGCTCATATCACGTTCTTAAGCAACGGTTGTGTAATTGCTAATAGCTAATCGCTAATGGTTGCGCTGGAGGCAATTAGCAATTAGCAATTAGCCATCCATACCTGCACCCTGTGGAGGTTGCGAGATGCGATCGCTTCTATCAGCTGTTGTTCCATAATCGGAAGTTGCCCCCGCAGGGGGCAACTTCTGTTTAGCAGTTACACTCTTGATTAAATAGTATTTATTCCTGGTAGAGACGTTACATGTAACGTCTCTACAGTTTTACAGCGGTCGATAAACGCGGTAGTTAATTTGGGGGAAGATATTATCGATCGCTTGCACTTTTTCTAGCCAGCCGCTGTCAACTTTACCAGCATTGAGATCGTCGTAGATTTTATTGAAGCGCATTAAGTGCGATCGCGTCCGTTTCACCGCATAAGGAACCATCGTCCCCGTCCGCATAATAAACGCCCAGTCAGAAGATTGTGCCAGCAACAATTCACGCGCCGCTTGATTCAGCGCCCGAAATTCTAATTCATCTGCCGGTTCTCGCTTTGCCAGTTCAATCATCCGTTCTGCCCCTTTGTGCAAGTGGGGATAAATCCAAGAATTGGTTTCATTGAGCCAAAATTCGTGAAAACCTTTATAACCCCAACTAGATTGAGCCAGACGGCACACTTGCTGCTTGGGATGATAGCGTAAATAATCTGCTAAATGAGTCAAAGCATAAGTTTTTTGATCGTGCCAAGACTTGCGGATCAAAAAATCTAAAAACATCGGCCCTTCATACCACCAATGACCGAACAATTCCGCATCGTAGGGCGAGACAATAATCGGAGATTGCTGCATCGCGCTGTAAAGATGCTCGACTTGGCGTCCCCGATTATACATAAAATTGCCAGCATGTTCTGCTGCCTTTTCCTTCGCCCAGTAAGGGTCGTATAATTGTTTTTCGCTTAAGCCGATACCGCGCCCAGTAATTTTGTGATACTTAATGCCGATATTTTTGCGCTGACCATTCGGCATAATGTAGGGCTTAATATATTCGTATTCCGCTTCCCAGCCCAAATCCTTATAAAATTCTCGATAGACCGGATCGCCGGGATAGCCGAGTTGAGTAGACCAAACTTGGTGTGCCGACTCGTGGTCGCGACCATAAGCAGCAATGCCACTTTCGGTAAAAACAGGGGTATAAGTGCCAAACCGAGGACGGGGACGCCCATAAAGCAGCCCGTGTCCGTCAATCAGCATGTAGCGCAATCCCGCATCGGCAAGCATCCGTTCCAGGCCATTATAATAAGCGCATTCCGGTAACCAAATACCCTTGGGAGGACGCCCGAAATTTTGCTCGTAGTGTTCGCAAGCAACTTGAATTTGTGCCCATACAGCTTCCGGGTACATTTTCATCAGCGGTAAGTAGCCGTGAGTTGCCCCGCAAGTGATGATTTCTAGATTATTCGTATCTAAGAATTGCTTGAAAGCCGCAACCAGATCGCCATTGTAGCGATCCCAAGTTTCTCGAGTCGTGTCAAACTCTTTGGCATAATGTTCCGCCAGGTAGCGCAGGTGACCGTTAAAATGGTTGCGCTGAATTTCTAACTCAGTTAATTGTCTGAGTTGGCCTAAGTGTTTTTCGTAACGCTCTTGTAGTAAAGGGTCGCGTAGCATTGACACCAACGGTGGCGTCATGCTCATGGTAATTTTGAAGTCTATGCCGTCCCGCTTTAAACCCTCAAATATTAATAGCAAGGGAATATAGGTTTCAGTGATGGCTTCATAAAGCCATTCTTCCTCTAGAACGTAGTCGCTTTCAGGGTGCCGGACAAAGGGGAGATGGGCGTGCAGTACGAGAGCTAGATAGCCGGTAGCCATAGTTATTCAGCGAGGGTATATTGTAGAACTGTCTCAGCAGGAGGTAAGGCTTCGCAGTATTTTAAGATTCTAAGGCGAAAACACACCCTAGCAGATTCAGACTGTCAGCGATCGCTCAACTACCTTAAAACCTAACTTAAGAAAGATGCATTAATTCCCAATTTCCGATCTGATGCCTCAATTCCCCCAAGATCTGACCCCGCTCATCCCCCAAGCCGATTAAATGCGTCAATTCCCTGACAGAGAAACCTGATTTGAACCATCTTGTTGCCAAAACCGTAACGGAAAGATCCTGACCCTACCTTTCTTTTATTCTGAAGATATGCGCTCACAAGCTAAGCCGTCTACTCCAAGCATTAACTGGGAAGAGTTCAACCTCACTGCTTTACCAGATCCCGTGCAGTTGGACAACATCAAAGCCCAGCTGGATTTAGTTTTGCTTGCCTTAGAAACACTCACGGGAATTGGTTCCGATGCTATCCTCAGCGCCGCAGCCCAGTTGAATCTAGAGTCTGCAATCCAAGACCGAGTTACCCTGTGGCGTTTGCGCTCGTCGAGTCCTTTACGCAAAAGTCAAGGAGGGCGTAAAAAGCTTGATGTCGAAGAAGCGCGCAGCCTGGTTTTAATCATTTGCCACCTAGCCAAACAGCACCAAGAACTGATCCGTCGCGCCGTTGCCCTGCTCGAACAAATTACCGAGCAAAACCGCGCCCCCCATCAAGCTGCGCTTTTAGGAGATTACCTCGACGCCTTTAGCAACAAGTACGTTGAGCGCATGGAAGCAGCAGAAAACCTCTCTTCTGACTCTCTCACCCATTTGGCGCTCAAACTGATGATCGATTTACTGTTCTACAGCAGCCCTGGCGGTCATCGGCGTCTCTGGCTAGCACTTTTGGGAAAAACTAAACACTAATTTTGTCAATCGCTAATTGGTAATTGGTAATTGCAGATTTGAGATGGCAGATGGCAGATTTCAGATCAAAATTAAATCTCAAATCTGAAATTGGAAATCTGAAATTACCCATGACCCGTAACCCATGACCCATTATCTAGTCTTATGTCCTCATCTAATTCAGTTCTGCGCCGCTACACTCCCCCCACTTGTACTCTAGAAATTATCGCTGCTGGCTCGCCCCTATCGCGCTGGCTCGGTCGTCCCGCACTCAAGCAGCTTCAGTTTCACCTCAGTTTTGACGACCCCCGATTGCCCGAAGAACAACGACTGACACTTAAGGGCGACAAAACCCAGTTAGAAACACTGCGGGAAGTTGTGGAAACCTACGTGCAAAACTTGCTGGCTCAATCGCCCGACTCTTCCCCGGCGCTGCCTTATGCCTCTGCCGATACCGCCGATGATTTGCACGTCGAAGCCCCATCGGCAAATTTGGTATCTGATACAACCAATGACGAGACGAATGTTACCCCGGCGACCAGTCCACAGGAAAGCGTACAATTCGAGTCAGGCGAGCCAGGGCAGGTAGCACAGGTGTCTGCTCTGGCGGGCAACATTTATTTGCAAGCTGATGGATTGCTAGCCCATAACCTTTATCTCGGTTCCTTGGCTACACCTGAGTCAGGACAGGTGGTGCGCCTGACTACGCTGCAATTATTTGACCTCGCTACTGCTTTTGAGCAATATGCAGAAGAGTTGGTGGCTTTGCCTAGCCTCAAAGGTTCCCAAAAACAAGGTTTTGCTACCAAGCTCAAAACGGCTCCAATTTGGGCAAAAACCGCTGCGGGGCTGGTTTTGGTGGGAGGAGCAACCGCAGCCGGGATGCAATTGCTCAACACAAATCCTTCGCTCCAAACCGCAGATGCACCTGCGGTTAGCCCAAATCCTACCCCTACCGAACAGCCAGCGATCGCTCTTAACCCCTCACCCAGCCCGACGCTGGTAGTGCCGACTCCACCCCTGTCTTCTGGGCAAATTTTGCCAACGCCTCCCTTGGGGGGATTGGGATCGCCCAGTCCCACTGCTTCGCCTCCCTTGGGAACTGGATTGCCGCCCAATTTGCCACCTGGGATAACGCCTTCGCCTACTCCATCTCCCACCTTGGGGGCTGGGGCAACGCCGAGTCCGGCAGTTGGTGCCCCTACCCCGGTCGCTGGGGCGACGCCCAGCCCCAACATCAGATCCTTACCTGGTGGTTTCTCCTCATTGCCCCCTGGGGGAGCGCCTGCTGCTGGCACCTCGCCGTCAGGGACATATAGGATACCCTTGCAGTCAGGTACTTCACCCAGAAACACTCCGGCAAATCCCCGTCCGACTCAGCCGCCCCAGCTGGGGAATAATAGTGGAGAGCGATCGCGCAACCTGCCTCAAGGCAACTCTCGCCCCGCTCCTAGTCCACCAGTCGCGGTGAATCCTGACCTAGCGGTGAGGAATCCCAACCGAGTCAGAGAGCGCAGATCGGGGACGGTTGATTCTACGGCTAATCCCAGTCCGACATTTTTCCCCAGACCAGATGCGACTCCCAACACGCCACCATCTAATGCTAGAGTTGCTGAGGCAAGTCCACGACAAACAATTCAGCCTCCGGCGCCGCTCCCCACACCGCCATTAGTCCGTCCCACGCCAATTCCGACGCCACCGCCAACGATCGCCACTCGTCCGGTAAATCCTCCGCCTGCGATCGCATCTCCTTCTGCTACTTCTAGACCAATACCAGCATCTCCTTCGGGAATTCCAGCGCCGATGGCTGCCGCTCCGCCTGTAATTCCTTCTCCCACTGCTACAGCAAGCAATCCAGACCAGTCACTCGCTGCACTGAGATCTGCGCCTACGCCTCAACCAGAGGCAAACAGAATTCCAGCGGCAGAAAGAGACAACACCACCGCCTTTGCTCCGATTCCACAGGTAGGTGAGGTGGAAAGATATTTCCGGCAGCGCTGGCAACCTCCCGCAAGTTTGACCCAAGATATTGAGTACACTTTGGCGCTCAATCCTGATGGCTCAATTAGAAGCGTCACCCCTCGCGGACAAACCGCAGAAATATATCTGGATCGCACCGAAATGCCTTTGGTGGGAGAACCTTTTGTTTCTCCAATTGAGGGAGGACGCAATACCACGATTATTTTGGTTCTCTCTAAAGATGGTAAAGTGCAAGCATTTTTAGGCCCGTCAAATTAAATAACTGGGGGAGCTGGGGGAGCTGGGGGAGCTGGGGGAGCTGGGGGAGCTGGGGGAGAATGTAGATTCGCATCTTACGCCTACCCGATAAACAGCCTCCAAATAAATTTGGGGCTGAAAGCTTAAGTTAGCTAAAGCTAACTACAATCAAGGTTTTAACCCGTTTCAACGGGTTTTAGCTTTCAGGTGTGAAATTTATTTCTCGGCTTGGTGCAAGATGTGAGACTCCCTTGTCTCCCTTGTCTCCCTTGTCTCCCTTGTCTTCCTTGTCTCCCTTGTC
>CAYXCW010000206.1:0-8983 GCA_964463555.1 uncultured bacterium | reverse complement strand
GGAGACAAGGGGGACAAGGGAGACAAGGGGGACAAGGGAGACAAGGAAGACAAGGGAGACAAGGGAGACAAGGAAGTAATTTCTTCTCTATCTTCCTCAGCTTCCCCAGCTCCCCCAGCTCCCCCAGCTCCTTCAGCTTCCCCAGCTCCCCCAGCTTTCCCAGCTCCCCCAGCTCCTTCAGCTTCCCCAGCTTCCCCAGCTTCCCTCTTAAGCCAAGAAAAAGATGTTCTGATTGGGATCGTCTTGAGCTAACTGTAGGGATGAAACGTTTTCTACTACCGCTACGCGATCGCCCGTGTTAGTCAGAATGCTCACAGCCGGTCGATCT
Organism: uncultured bacterium; assembly: GCA_964463555.1. Classification (GTDB taxonomy): domain Bacteria; phylum Cyanobacteriota; class Cyanobacteriia; order Cyanobacteriales; family Aerosakkonemataceae; genus Microseira. The sequence continues at coordinate 8,655 of CAYXCW010000206.1, read as the reverse complement.
ACACCGCCCACGCGCACTGTCCCACCAGTGGCAATATTGTAGTCGCTCGGCCTTCCTGCTAGCTGAATCGAATCTCGATTGCGCTCAAAGTTCTTGATGTAAGCATAGTCCCCATCGCCTCTGCCCACGTAAAATCTTTGGGCAAAGGCATTAGCAGGGCTTCTGCCTACACCCAAAAGAAAGGTATCGAATCCGCCAGAACCAGCCAGTAAATCAATTTCGCCGGCTCCCAAACTTAGGGGTCTAATATCGGGCAGATCCCTACTAGCAATCACATCTACTGCTACTCCGACCACACCCGTTTGCTCACCGATGCCAGTGACAATATCATCCCCGCTGGTGCCTGTAAATACAGCCAATCGAGTTTCTAATTGTCCGTTGCGAATAAAGTGAGACTCTCCAGAAGCGAATTCACCCCTAGCAACGGCTGCTGCTACATCAGTATTGCGGGATAGATAAAACGATTCGTTGAAACCCGCGTCCCTAACGATGACGGGAGCGCCGGGACGGCGTTCGTTTTCCCCATATAAAATAAAGTGTTGCAGTCCCGAAGCGAGTTCCCTTCTGGCTACAGCGGCGGCTACATCCGGATTTAACCGCAAATACTCTGATTCGTTCCATTGAGATGAAACTTGGGTGCGCCCTTCTGTAATCCCAAAGCGTTGAAAGTGTTCCAGTGCCGAACCGATAGCTCGTGAGGCTACAGCTGCTCTCACGTCAGGGTTTCTTTCCAGGTAAAAACGTTCGTCAAAAATTGCAAATGACATTTTAGTAGTTTCCCCTTGAAGTTTTAGATTCCAGATGGAAATTTATCGTAAATTTAGTCTGATTTGACCTAAATGCAACGATTTAGTTCCAACTTCGTTGAAAATTATCAGGTCGCGCCCAGGTTGCACATCCCCCTAGCGGCTAGCCATGCAGTTGTCCAAGCACTTTGGAAGTTAAATCCACCCGTAACGCCGTCAATATCGAGAATTTCGCCTGCAAAGTACAAACCCGGCACTAGCCGACTTTCCATTGTTTTAAAATTGACTTCGTTTAAACTAACGCCGCCGCAGGTAACAAATTCTTCTTTGAAAACGCCCTTACCCTGAATTTGATATTTGCCTTCGCAAAGTTCTTGAATTAGTTGATTCAGTACTTTGTTAGATAACTCGGCCCATTTTTGTTCGGCATCAATACCAACATAAGTAACTAACTGTTGCCACAGGCGTCGCGGTATCATAACTGGGCAATTAGCCGCTATTTGGCGTCGCGCTAACTGGGATCTAACGGCTAGTAGTTGTGCGCGCAAATTTTCCCGATTCGATTGCGGTAGCCAATTAATTACCAGCGTTGTTTGATAGTTACAATCGTGGAGCAATCTAGCACCCCAAGCCGAGAGTTTGAGTACGGCTGGGCCGCTGATACCCCAGTGAGTCACGAGTAAGGCGCCGGTTTGTTCCAAAGCGGTTTTACCGTCTATCAGCAATCGCAAGCGGACGCTATCAACGCTAACGCCTGCTAAATCTTCTAGTCTTGGATCTGAAATGTTAAAGGTAAATAGGGAAGGAACTGGCGGTTCGATCTGGTGTCCTAATGACCGGGCAATTTGATAGCCGATAGGGTTACTGCCAGTGGCGAGGAGAAGGCGATCGCACTGCAAACTTCCTCCCCCTTTCAACTGCAATTCAAATCTTTGGGTAGTTGGTAATTGGTCATTGGTAATCGGTAATTGGTCTTGTACTTTGACGCCCACTACGGACATACCGATGCGAATTTTTACCCCAAGTTCCTTGGCTGTCTCGAACAAACAATCGACGATGGTTTCAGAATTATCTGTAATCGGGAACATCCGCCCATCGGGTTCGGTTTTGAGTTGTACCCCCCGCGATTCAAACCAAGCAACGGTATCGCGGGATTGAAACCGATTGAACGGCCCCAGCAAAGCTTTTCCGCCTCTGGGATAATGTTGCACCAATAAAGCCGGGTCGAAGCAGGCATGGGTGACATTACAGCGACCCCCACCAGAAATACGGACTTTTGCCAAGGGTTGTCGTCCCGCTTCGAGTAACGTGACAATGGCGTCGGGATTAGCTTCGGCAGCTGCGATCGCGCCAAAAAAACCCGCTGCCCCACCCCCAATAACTGCTATCTTCAACGGTTGCACAAAACTCTCATTCTCTTTGAATATAAGGACGCGATCCAACAGCCGAATCGCCCCTGCGGTAGAGGGAAAATCTATCCTGCGGTGAGGTTTGAGGACACCCGCTTACCACCTAGTAGCTTGCAAGTAGCTCAAAATACCCGTAACGATGCAAAGCAGGATCAATATCCAAATAATGCCACCCGGAATCGAAGTGAAGGGGCGCATTCCAAATCCTCTCAACAGCCAATAAGCTACCGTGACTCCCAAAAGGATGAAAAAAGACCGCACAAATATTGAATTGTCATTAGGAGAACTACTCACGCCGCAAGATTCCCAGCCGCTTGATTACGACCTCATTATGGCATGGGAAGAGGAATTAGGGATTAGGGGCTAGGGATTAGGGATGAGGGGATTTTGCATCAAGATCGGTACTAAAAAAACTATATATCGAGCGAGATTAGAGCCAATATCCGAGTTTACACCAGGGATGTTGGTAGTTTTAAGAACTAATTGTTTAAAGCTGGTTTGGGATAAGATTGGGTTCTCGGTAATGGCAGGGACAAAATTATTGGAGATTTCATCAAAACTTTGCAGTTTTTTTAACTAAGACGGGTAACTTGAAAGATGAAAGGTGTAATTATCTTATAGGCGACCGCCTTAGACCGTTACGAGATTGAACATTGATTGGTGTTAGTTGGGAGTTAATTAAGCCACATGACAGTACGTTTTGCCTCCGACTCGATCGATCCAGCCCTGTTGCGCGGTGAGATTTTGCTGCAAACGCGATCGCACTCTGCCTGGGGTGGCGCTTGTACCGCGAGTATGTACCTACCGATCGCGCGATCGCACGCTTGGCAGCAGCTAACTGACTACTCTCGCTGGGTGCATTACTTCCCCGATGTGGTTAAGAGCGAAGAGTTACGCCCAGTCGATAGTTTCACCTCTGGGGGCAAATGTCTGTATCAAATGGCACGGAAAGCTTTTTTGATGTTCACCGCCGAAGTAGAAATTTACCTGCGAGTGATTGAGGTGGTGCAACAGCAAATCCAATTCCGCATGGAAAAAGGTAGCTTTGTTGATTTTTCGGCAGATTTAAAGCTGCAAGACTGCGGTAGCGGCACTTTACTCACCTACAGCGTCGCAGCAACGCCTCTGATTCCCATTCCCTCAATGTTTATCCAACAAGCTATGCATATGGATTTACCTGCCAATATGAAAAAAATGCGTCAAGTGCTTTGCGGCAAATAAACTAGCCTAAATATTGACGAGGGTTGCATCTAGTTCTATTAAGCTCTAAAACTAAATTGCTAACTATTAATGGCGATCGTGTCAGTTACCAGTTGTTGTAAACAGGACTTACGCACGAAGCTTCCAGAAACCGGGTTTCTGCGTATTCCTCTAGTTCCTCACATCTTGCACCTTGATTAAAAACCGGGTTTCTTGCAAATAGCTCAGCTTGAAAGTCTAGATTTATCGTCAAGAAACCCGGTTTTTTCAGGCTTGTTGATAATGGTGCAAGATCTGAGGTTCCAAAGCGAGAATTTTTTAGATAAACCCGGTTTCTTTGCAGAGTGTCAGTTGGCACTTGTTTTAAAATTAACTGCTGGCACTTAAAATGATTTTCCCATCAGCGCCAAAATTTTGCGGCAAACTCAAGATTTGTGGCGCTGATGGGATATTGTGATTTGATTGTATAAAAAAATTTGTATCAATAAAGAAACAGGACTTACACCAATTGCCCGATTGGACGCTACCCACACTAGGGTAGATAATGCCCTCCCTTCCCTTAAAGGCTGTATGTAAGTCCTGAGCATACATATTTTATCATTTATGTTTTTAGCTCTTCACCTTTTATGGCAAGAAATATATGAATATCAACCTTTCAATTACTTCTAATAAATGCCGATCGTAAACCTGCAAAAAATGGCAATTTACGTAAATTCCGCAGCCTTCTAGCACCCCCTAACCGATCAGTTAAAGCAATATCCGTAAATTCTACATATTTTATTTTAGTTCTAAGGAATTGAGGAAAAGTTTTACGTAAAATTCCTACGAAGTCAACTTCAGGTATTGATAGAGCCAAGCAGTAGTATCCGTAGATTCCCTAGTTTTGATTCAATTGCTAATTGCTAATTGTGAATGAACTATGAGCGATTAGCGATTGGCAAATCTAACACCTAACTCTGACATCGCTGCAAATAGATTTGAGCGATGGTATCGTTTGGGTTAATTCGCAGACAATCTTGAAACAATAAAGCTGCTTCTCTAAAACAATGCCGATAGCAGAGAAACAAACCTTCTTCAAACATTGATTTGGTGGCTAATTTTCCGGCTTGAATTTGCGGTTCGTCTCCATCAAAGACTTCAAACACTGCCACGGCTTTGGATTTACCCTTAACTGTGACTCGATCGATGAAGCGGATGTTGTGTTCCATTGGGTTTTGCAAGCGGGACAGAGTTTGTTGAGAGATTAACAAGGATACGCCATATTCTTTAGTTAAATTTTCGATGCGAGCAGCTAAGTTAACCGCATCGCTAATCACCGTACCATCCATGCGGGAGTCGCCCCCAACTGTACCCAGCATTAAAGAACCTGTATGGATGCCGATACCAATTTGCAGGGTAGGTCGTCCAGGTCTGCCTCTGGTGGTATTATATTCAGTCAGCATTTTTAGCATAGCAAGACCAGCTTTCACCGCATCATCGGCGCTGCCACCAAATAGTGCCATAATCGCATCGCCAATGTATTTATCAATAAAGCCGTTATTTTCAACGATGGCGGGTTCCATGCGCGACAGAAAGGCATTGATAAATTTAAAATTATCCTGGGGCGTCATGGTTTCGCTCATGGTGGTAAAGCTGCGAATATCGGAAAACAGTACCGTCATTTCTTGCTGCACTGCTTCGCCTAATTTGACATCGACGATGCTTTGATGTCCCAGTAAAGAGAGAAATTGATTCGGGACAAAACGACTCGCCGCGCGGGTTAGTTCTGATTCTTTTTGTAGGGCGATTTCCAAATTGGCATTGAGTTCAAACAGTTCTTCAATAAATTTTTGCCGATCTGCTTCAGCTTTTTTGCGCTCGGTGATATCTTGAAAGGCAACAATAGCATAGGAAATATTACCAGTTCGATCGTAAATCGGCGTACCCCAAATTTCGATCGGAATAATCTTAGTGTCGCGATGTATTTCTACATCATCAATCGTTGACGTTTCGCCTTTTAATGCCCGCGATCGCGGTAATTTCTCCCAAGGATATGGCTCATTAGTTCCAGCAACATAAAAGGGATTAATAGCTGACGATATGGCTGTTTGACCGCGTAATTCCTGCGCTCTTTGATTGATAAAATAAAGTTGACCTTGGGGAGCGATTACTTCTATGCCAACCGGGACGGCTTCTAAGAACTGCCTTAAGCGACTTTCGCTCTCGTGCAACTTGGCAATCAGGTCGGCTTGTTCGCGATTTAATGCTTCCAGTGCCTGATTCATTTCTTGCAGTTTGGCGTTTTGTTCTGCCAGCTTTTTGTCCTGTAGATAACTATAAACAGCTTCTGTTACCGTTAGTTTTAAATCTTCAGCTTCCCAAGGTTTTGTAATATAACGATAAAGTTTGGCATGTTTGATTGCATTAGCAACGCCTTCAATAGTAGCTTGACCTGTAAGCATTACTTTGAGAGTTTTGGGAGAAAGCTGATGCACTTGCCTTAATAGTTCATCTCCTTTCATATCAGGCATGACATAATCTGATATAATTAATGGTATTTCATACCCATCTTCTAGCAATTCAGCGACTAACTCTAAAGCATCGTTCCCGCCTTCGGCAATTTCGATCAGGTAATCATTGCCGAAGGCTTCTTTTAGTTCTGTTTTTAGGCTTTTGAGTACGGTTGCTTCGTCATCAACACAGACGATCGCCTGTTGAGTCATATTTTTGCTAAAGCAGATTGAATGGTTTCGATTAATTCTTCTTCAGCCCAAGGTTTATACAAGCAAGAATGGATATTTGCGTCTTGTTTGGCGCGCGCGATCGCTTCTTCATCAGCTTGCCCTGTGAGCATGATTTTAATAATATTAGGAAATTCTTGATGGACGCGAATCAGCAACTCATCTCCCTTCATACCAGGCATTAACCAATCCGAGACAATTAGCAGAATTTTAGCCTCTTCCTCTTTTAATTCTTCAATCAGTTCTAAAGCTTCATTCGCATCTTCGGCAATTTCATAGATATAGGCATCTCCAAATGCTGATTTCAGTTGGGTTTTGAGACTCTGCAAAACAATTTTTTCATCATCGACGCATAAAATAACTGGTTTATACATTCCCCACACTCCTAGTTTGGTTCAATTGGCAGAAAAACGTTAAATGTTGTGCATCCTGGTTGGCTTTTCACAGCGATTGTACCTCGATGCTTTTCCAGGATTTTTTTAACGATATCCAGTCCCAATCCCGTACCTTCTCCAGAGGGTTTAGTAGTAAAAAATGGTTCAAATATTTGAGATTTAATCTCTGCTGGTATCCCCAGCCCGCTATCGGTAATCCCAATTTTAACTTGTTGCTCTACTAAACCAGCTTCCAGGATTAAAGTTCCTTGATTATTCATTGCTTGTAAGGCATTTTGAATTAGATTGTTCCAAACTTGATTGAGTTCGTCTGGATAGCAAAGTAGCATGGGTAATTCGGAATAGTTACGTATCACTTCTACTCCCTTTTTGATTTGACTTTGATAGAGCGTTAACACGGTTTCTATCCCGTCAATTATGTTCGTCATTTTCATCACTCCGGAACGATCATATCTGGCATAAGTTTTCAACGCAAATACGATTTTTGAAGCTATATTCGTGGCAGTAATAATTGTCTCTACTCCTCTTTGTACTCCTGAAATTCTATAAGCATTTTGTAAAATAAAGTTGCTGTTAGGGTGGTTTAAAATCGGTAAAAATATGTCAATTTCGCGATAAATTTTCATGTCTACTAGGGTATCGGCAATCGAGGAAGCATTGTCAATTGCTTCGGCTTCGAGTTGGCGAATTAATGCTCGCTTGATTTGACGCTCCTCTTTGGCGGACAATATTAATTTTTCGGCGATCGCTCTGTGCAAGAGTTGCGAAAAATTCTCGGCTTGCTCTGGGGAAAGGGATTCAAACAGTGCGGGTAATTCTGACAAAGTTTGACTTAAAAACTTAGCCATATTCCCTGCTGAGGAACGAATGGCACCCAGGGGGGTATTGATTTCATGGGCAACTCCGGCAACGAGCTGTCCCAGGGCTGCCATTTTTTCTGATTGAATTAATTGGGATTGAGTCGCTTGCAGGCGTTCGAGTGTTTGCGAGAGTTGCTCGATGGTTTGTTCGAGTCGATCGGATTGGGTTAATGTGGATTTCTCGGAAACGTTGAGCAACTGAGTCAAGGTCGCCACCTGGGATTTTAGCTGTTGAATCTCTCCAGTATTATGCCCAGAAATGCTTTGGTTATTACTAATGGCAGGGGATGATGCGTCATCAAAGACAGCACCGCCGACAAAGGGTAAAAAGGCAGCTTTAACGTTGAGCGCCAGGGTACTGAACATTTCAGCGGTGCTGCGGGGAATTTGGACTTTTAAGAAGGCGATAATGGCAAATAAATTGCCCGAAGGTAATAAAGCCCCAAACCCCAGTACCGACTTGATGCCAAACGGAATCACAAATGAGTCTTGGGCGGGGATGTAAGGGCTGCCCTTGGCCTCCGGGACGTAAAATACGTTAAATGTTTTCTGCTCGAACTCTAACAACAGATTTGGATCTGGTTCTACTACGGCGCTGATGTTTAAGCCAAACTGCCGAATCAGTTGGGAGATCATCGGCGACTGTTCTACTAATTCTTCGCTTTTGAGGGGAATTGCTTGGTGGGCTGCGGATGCTGAGATCGCGTTCCATTGGGGTTTTTCCCCTGCGGTTGCTAACAGGGTTAAGCACTGCATCGTCTCCGAGGGGTCTTCGTCTCCCATGATGCGGCGGGCGGATTCGCGCCTATGGGCATCGAGTTCGCCGTAAGGGTGCGTCTTGAAGCAACGAACTAAGGCACAGGATTTTTCCCCAGTTTGCCGATCGATTAAATGTTCGTAGAAATATTTGATAATTCTGTTGCTGGTTTCTTCCATGTTTGCCGCCCCATCACCCATCTGGCGTAATGCCAGTCCGCATTCAACCATGTCTCTCAAAGTGAATTTTGTCAGGTCGTACATCTAAAAAACTCCGGCGCAAATAAAATTAGCGATTCTCGACTCCCAGGCGCGGCATCTCGGGCTGCTGCGGCATTGCATCTACTGGGCGGGTGGCTCGATACAATTAGCTGGCGATCGCACTATTCAAATTAATTTTCCTACTTTTCCTACTTTTCCTACTTTTGAGATCTTATATTTGGAGCATCCTAGCAAGTAGACTACAATGCTTACCAATCCAGAAAACCAGTGGCTGGTTGTCCAATCTACTATCTTTAACAAAACCTGCGGAATTCCCCATCCGCCTGTGCGGTGGGGATGGTGTGCCG
>CAYXCW010000205.1:4490-9065 GCA_964463555.1 uncultured bacterium | reverse complement strand
TAACAGCTTAGGGGGGATCAAACCAACCATATTTGTAACTAGCAACTTGCGTTAGATATCTACGAAGAAACCCGGTTTCTGTCCTCGTCGTGGGTAATTCCTGGGTAAATTCCGAAAATATTGCCATTAGCTATGAGCAATTAGCCATTAGAGCTGTAACTAGCTATTTGAGTTATTATTAAACAGACTGAACTAGGTTTTTGGGTTAAGAAAATGGTGAAGCTAAATATTGTTTCTTTAGTGGCGATCGCACTGGCTGCAACTGCTTCTTTTAGTTTAGCTCAAGACATTCCCATCCCCGTTCCGCCACCCCAGCGCCGTCCTCAACCCTCCAGTCCAATTCAGCAGCAAAGATTGCAAGTTGAACAGATACAATCCGAAGCCGAAGCTGAAATTGAAAAATTGCTGACAACAGAACAACAAATCCAATTTCGACAAGCGCGACGAGCGGGAAATAATATCTTGGATAGTTTGGATACAATCGAAAGTCTTTCCGAAAGTCAAAAAACCAAAATTAATACAATTGTGCGAACAGCCAGCGAAAGGATTCTCAATTTAACTAGACGGCGAGGCTCGCGGTAATGGTGATTGAAAAAAGATGGGCAAAACTCTAATATCGAGCATTTAGGCTACTGTTGCCTGTAGATTCGCTCTTGTTGCAGTACGGCATTGAATCTGGAGCGACAAAGCGATCGCTCGCTAAGTTCTACCACAAACTCTGCGGGCATATCATCTTCAGCGGCATAGTTCTCGAGCGGCAATTGATTGTTTACAACTTTTAATGTCATTGACAGTTAGAAGTGTAAGAGATAAACTGGAAACATGAAAACGTTAAAACAGCTGGCGCAAAGTAGACCCAGCTGGTCATTGGACGAATTTGTCCAAGAGACGAACCAACTGCTGCCGCAATATTTACCTCAAGAGCGATCGCATACCAGAGTGCGAGAGGAAGTCACCCCGCGTCTGGTAAGGCATTACACCACATTGGGAATGCTAGACGAACCGCTCAAAGAAGGTCGGTACGCGGTTTATAACTACCGACACCTCTTGCAAATTTTGGTTTTGAGGAAACTATTGGCAGAGGGATTTGGTGCCAGCGCGATTGATAAACTTGCAACTGCCAAAAACAACGCCGAACTAGAGGCGCTGCTGCAAGGCGGCGTACAACTTACTGTCACCACCGCCAATCCAGCATTGACATTTCTGCAAGAAATACAACAACGTCAATCTCACCGTACCTCACCCCCAATATCCTCTACAGAGAACGTACCACCAGCAGCACCAGCAGTACCCAATTCCCCTTCGACTTCAATTTCCTCGCAATGGATGCGGTTAGAAATTCTGCCTGGTTTAGAAATACACGTCCGAGAGGACTTTATCTATCCCAGCAGTCCACAAGAGCAGCAAAACTTGCTGCAATACATCGGTCAAAAACTGCTTGCTATCGTGACAAAACGGAGGTCATCTAAATGACAGTTCCTAGAATAGAACTTATCCCCTTACGCGCTGCCGTTTGTTCAGAACGCTCGACCACCTTGGATGTAATAGTAAGAATTATTCTGCCAGAAGTAGAAGCAAAAATCGAACGACCGACGCTAAATATTGGTTTGGTAATTGACCGATCTGGTTCGATGCAAGGGCAAAAAATGGAATATGCGCGTCAGGCAGCTTGTTACGCAGTTGAGCAGCTATTGGCGAGCGATCGCATCAGCGTCACCATTTATGACGATAAAATAGACACCTTAGTCCCCAGCACCTATGCTACTAATAAAGCCCAGATTATCCGTCAAATTGAACGCATTTATGCTCGCAACAGTACCGCGCTTCATGCAGGTTGGGTACAGGGAGGCATCCAAGTTAGCGCACATCTTAATTCAGAACATCTAAATCGAGTTATTTTACTCTCCGATGGATTGGCAAATAGGGGAGAAACCAACCCGGATGTCATCGCCTCCGACGTACATGGTTTAGCCAAACGAGGTGTGAGTACCTCCACAATGGGAGTTGGAGATGATTACAACGAAGACTTACTAGAAGCAATGGCGCGCAGCGGAGATGGAAATTACTACTACATTCGCTCGCCGCAACAACTACCGAATATTTTTGCCCAAGAACTGCAAGGCTTAATGGCTACAATGGGCACAACAGTTACGTTAGGAATTGAGCCGCAAGCAGGGGTGGAAATAGTTGAGCTATTCAACGATTTAGATGTTAACCCTAATGGTCGCTTTCGGTTACCGAATTTGATAATGGGTAATCCCCTCGATATCGCGGTACGGTTGAAAGTGCCAGCAATGGAGCGGGAAACAGAGTTATGCTATTTTCGCCTAGCTTGGAACAGTCCCGAACAGCAAGATCGGCAAAAAATCCGCGAGACATTGCGATTACCAGTTGTAAGTTCTGCACAGTTAGAAGAATTTCCTTTTAATTCAGAAGTCAGGCAACAAGTTGCCTTGATGATGACAGCACGCGCCAAAAAAGAAGCCGTGCGAATGGTGGATCGAGGCGATTACGATACAGCCAGTCAAATGCTACAAACAACCAGACAGCAGTTATTAGATAATCCCGATTTATCGATGAGCGCACCAGAAGCTGAAGCTTTAGCCGATTTGGATGAAGAACTCAAATCAGGGCAACTATTAAGTTATCGCAAAATGTCTCGTCACCAGAGCTATAGTCGTAGCAACCTTCGCAGTCACGGTCATGTTAGCCTTTATTATGCCTATCGTAAAGGCCCTATATTGGGTGATATCACTCAAAACTTGCGAGTCGATGCCATCGTCAATTCTTGTGATATTTACCTTTCTAATATTGGTGCGATATCGAGTGCAATTCACCGCGTAGCTGGAGCGGAACTTTTAGAAGCATGTCGCCGTTTGAATCGCTGTGCAGAGGGTGAAGCAAAGATTACTCCTGGTTATCACCTCCCAGTACAGTGGGTAATTCACACAGTTTGTCCGCCTTGGCAAGGTGGAAGTCATGGCGAAGAGCAAATATTGGCTAAATGCTATCAAAGCTGTTTAGAACTGGCAGTACGGAATTCAATCAGAAGTATTGCCTTTCCCGCGATTGGTACGGGAGCAATCGGTTTCCCAGTAGAGATAGCAGCTAAAATTGCTTTCAGAGAAACCAGCCGTTTTCTGTTGAGTAATAGCTCAATTGGAGAAATAATTTTTGTGTGCTTTGAGTCACAAACTTTGGATTACTTCCGGAAGGAATTCTGGAAAGTAGCTGAATGGTAATTCACGGATGCGATCGCTTATTTTATGCCGAGATTGTACTGCGGTGGTTAATTAAGCGATCGCAACTGCAGCGCTATAATAAAACACTATCACCGCTCAATTGATCCGCGATGCCACCGGAAATCACCACACCAACAGTTGAGGCTGACTTAGAATGGCAGCCTCCGATGCCACCAACCGATTTAGTTTTTGACGATGGAGAGCCTTTGGAAAGCAACCGCCACCGCATCGAAATGAATCTGTTGATTCGTTCGCTGAAACATCATTGGGCAGATCGGAACGACTTTTTTGTCGGCGGCAATATGTTTATTTATTACAGCAGCAAACAAGCCCGCAATCGAGATTTTCGCGGCCCCGATTTTTTTGTTGTTCTTGATGTGGAACATAACCCCAATCGACTCGGTTGGGTGGTTTGGGAAGAAGAAGGACGCTACCCGGATGTCATAGTTGAATTGCTGTCTGATTCAACCGAAGCGGCAGATTTGGGGGAAAAGAAACGGCTATACGAACGAATATTTAAAACCAGCGATTATTTTGTTTTTCATCCGTTTAAGTCAGAATCGTTACAAGGGTGGCATTGGGATAGCGATCGCGGCTATCAACCAATTGACCCAAATCCTCAAGGTTGGGTGTGGTGTCAGGGATTGGGGTTGTGGTTGGGAACTTGGGAAGGCCAGGTAGAAGATGATACAGCAATTTGGCTCAGATTTTACGATGAAGCGGGGAATTTAGTCTTTTTGCCAGAGGAAGCCGAAAAACAACGTGCTGACTCAGAACAACAACGTGGCGATCGCTTAGCTCAAAGGTTACGTGAGTTAGGAGAAGATCCAGATGCAATTTAGCATTGGCTCGATCCCCCCAACCCACCTTGCCAAGGGGGGCTTAAGAGCGATTTAGAAACCGGGTTTCTGCGTCAATCTCTGGTGACAAGTCGAAGATTTTTTAGAGAAACCCGGTTTCTTTGCGTCAGTTTTGATACAGATAACTATTGCTCTCCTACTTCATTGAGTGCTTGATTAATTACTTCATCGCTGACACCGTGACGTTTGAGGCTAGCAATCAATGCAGAAATAGGATCGCCTTCCAATCGTTCAAGATCGGCTCGCAGTCCTTGTCCGATATAAGCACGAACTAATGGCTGATAACCAGAAAATCCCAGTAATGGCGCTACTCTCTTTAAATCCTCGATCGCATCTTCAGGAATGCGAATCGCGATAGTTGTCATTGGACGATTTCGATCTAGTCGTTTTGATTGCAACCTCAGCAATATAAAAAGCGATCGCGTCAGCGTTGCGGAGCAATATCGCGTCAGCGTTGCGGAGCAATATCGCGT
>CAYXCW010000205.1:0-4390 GCA_964463555.1 uncultured bacterium | reverse complement strand
ATATCGCGTCAGCGTTGCGGAGCAATATCGCGTCAGCGTTGCGGAGCAATATCGCGTCAGCGTTGCGGAGCAATATCGCATCCACCCCAGACGGCAAATACCCCCAATCTTATACGGTTCACCCCAAACCCCAACCCCGTTACTTTACCTACAGTAGTTGCAGTGGCAGCAATGAGCAGAACCTCAAAGGCTCTGGACATGCTACACCAACAACAAAGCTAACCGTCCTCGGTTAGGTTCGGGAAACCCCCCTTCAACAGATACCGTACCGCCCTCACTATATAGATCAGTAAGCTTACCAAAATGGTATTGAAGCTAGACTTGCTGCTGATGTGGAAGACAACCGAATTCCGACGGAAGCATCTGGTCAAAAGAGGGCCAAAATTTTGTAGCGACATAGAACCAGAATACTCTTATGGCAAAAGTAGTTGGAATTGACTTAGGTACGACAAACTCATGCGTGGCAGTAATGGAAGGTGGTAAACCCACAGTAATTGCTAACGCAGAGGGTTTTCGCACCACACCTTCGGTTGTGGCGTTTACCAAAAATGGCGATCGCTTGGTCGGTCAAATCGCCAAACGTCAATCGGTGATGAACCCCGAAAACACCTTCTATTCGGTGAAACGGTTTATCGGGCGTAAATTCTCCGAAGTCACCCACGAAGCAACCGAAGTTTCTTACAAAGTCCTCAACATCAACGGCAACGTCAAGCTTGACTGCCCTTCTCAAGGTAAGCAGTTTGCCCCAGAAGAAATTTCCGCCCAAGTGCTGCGGAAGCTGGTAGATGACGCCAGCAAATATCTGGGCGAACAAGTTACCCAAGCTGTGATTACCGTTCCTGCCTACTTCAACGACTCCCAACGTCAAGCCACCAAAGACGCTGGTAAAATTGCCGGGATTGAAGTTTTGCGGATTATCAACGAACCCACCGCAGCTTCTCTCGCTTACGGTTTAGATAAGAAGAGCAACGAAACCATTCTCGTATTCGACTTAGGCGGCGGTACGTTTGACGTATCGATTCTAGAAGTTGGCGACGGCGTGTTTGAAGTACTGGCAACCTCTGGCGATACCCACCTGGGCGGTGACGACTTCGACAAGAAAATCGTAGACTTCCTCGCCGAACAGTTCAAGAAAAACGAAGGCATCGACCTGCGGAAAGACAGACAAGCGCTGCAACGCCTCACCGAAGCCGCAGAAAAAGCCAAGATCGAGCTTTCTAGCGTTACTCAAGCCGAAATTAACCTGCCCTTCATCACCGCCACTCAGGAAGGTCCCAAACACCTGGAAGTGCAGCTGACGCGGGCTAAATTTGAAGAACTTTGCTCGGATCTAATCGATCGTTGCCGCATTCCGGTAGAAAACGCCCTGCGCGACGCCAAGTTAAATAAAGAGCAAATTGACGAAGTTGTATTGGTGGGTGGTTCGACTCGGATTCCCGCCGTGCAAGAATTAGTCGCCCGCGTTTTGGGCAAACAACCCAACCAAACCGTTAACCCAGATGAAGTGGTTGCAGTTGGTGCGGCGATTCAAGCAGGCGTCCTCGCCGGTGAAGTTAAAGACATCCTGTTGCTGGATGTAACTCCGCTATCTTTGGGTGTGGAAACCTTGGGCGGCGTTATGACCAAGATTATTCCTCGCAACACCACGATTCCTACCAAGAAATCCGAAGTGTTCTCCACCGCCGTGGATGGTCAAACCAACGTGGAAATTCACATCCTCCAAGGCGAACGGGAAATGTCTTCCGACAACAAGAGTCTGGGTACTTTCCGCTTGGATGGCATTCCTCCCGCACCCCGTGGCGTACCTCAAATTGAAGTTACCTTTGATATCGACGCCAACGGTATCCTAAACGTTACCGCCAAGGATAAGGGGACTGGTAAAGAACAATCGATCAGCATTACCGGCGCTTCTACCTTGCCCAAAGACGACGTTGAGCGCATGGTTAAAGAAGCCGAACGCAACGCTTCCGCAGACAAGGAACGTCGCGAAAAGATCGATCGCAAGAACCAAGCCGACTCTCTGTCATATCAAGCCGAGAAGCAGCTGAAAGAACTGGGAGATAAAGTCCCCGCTGCCGATAAAACCAAAGCTGAAGGTTTGATCAAAGACTTGAAAGATGCCGTTGCCAAAGAAGACGACGAACGCATCAAGACCTTAATGCCCGAACTGCAACAAACCCTGTACAGCATTGGTAGCAATATCTATCAACAAGCTGGCGGCGGTGCTGCACCTGGTGACGATGGTGGCGCCGGTGGCGCTGGTCCCACGGGTGGTTCTGGCGGCGGCGATGATGTGATTGACGCCGAATTCTCGGAAACTAAATAGTTATTAGCTAATGGCGTGTAAGGGCGAAGCATTTGCGCTGTTATGTTGTCGGTAAACCGGAAATATTTTTACGCAAATGCTTCGCCCCTACTAATGGCTAATTAACTAGGGAAGAGGGGGATGCGATCGCATTCTCCTCTTCTCTTTTTTTGCTTGCTTTAGTTGAAATGGAATATTATACCCTCGTCCCTTCGTATCGGACTTGTCTGGTTAATGATGTTGTAGGGGCGGGTTTTACTAACCAATCTATGGAACCAGGAGATATGCAAGCTAAACCCGCCATGAGCGCGATGCCGATACAAGCGGACATGATATTAAAATGTAACCAAAATTAAGCTGCTATTTTTTTTATGAGTACTGCAACAGCTAAGCGCTTCACGCTTGCGGAATACCACCGTCTGGCAGAACTGGGATTCTTTGGAGAAGATGACCGAGTTGAACTGATTAAAGGACAAATTGTTCAGATGGCAGCTAAAGGGACAGCCCATTCTGTTTGCAATACTCGATTGTTTCGCGAGCTAGTTAGTCTGATTCAACAACGGGCGACAGTGCGAGGACAAGAACCGATTACCATCCCTAACCATAGCGAACCCGAACCCGATTTAGCTATTGTGAGAAATCGCGATGATGATTATTTGATAGCTCATCCCAATCCCTCTGATATATTGCTAGTAATTGAAATTGCCGATTCAACTTTAAATATTGACCAAAAAGTTAAATTACCCCTGTATGCCGAAGCCGGTATTTCAGATTATTGGATATTTAATTTAACCGAAAAATTTCTGGAAGCTTACAGCCAACCTTATCAAGACTCACAAGGGAAATCTGGCTATCGTCGTAAGGTGATTTATCTGTCGAATGAGTCCGGGAATTTGCCTTGTTTTGCGGATTTATCTGTGAACTTGTCCAAGATTTTCCCGATGGTTGAGTTTAGCTAGTACAATAGTTTCACCTTTTGGCAGATTATCTGCTCCATACCTTACGCTACAAAGGGAAAAGGGTTAACAGGAGAATCTTTCAATGGCATATCCGCAAGCACCGTGGACGCTCAAAGGCTACGCAATTCAAACTCTACAATTAATCGATATTGACAAAGCGCGTCCTTTTATTCCCCAAGAATTAGACATTATTTCTGTCTGGCCTGGAAAAACTCTAGGCGGGGTTTATGTATCCTCCTACGGATTAGGTTCTGACCTCGAATACAACGAATTAATTGTTGTTGCTGGCGTGGTCAACTATTCCGGCAAAATTGGTGGTTGGGTGTCCCATATTTATGTCGATAATGCCGATTCTGTAGCAGGCGGTCGAGAAATTTGGGGACTCCCTAAAGAATTAGCTGACTTTACTTGGGTAAAAGGAGAGCAATCTAACGTTACCGTCCGCCAAGGAAATCAGCAACTTTGTAGCCTCACTTACAGTCAGCCTAGTTTTGGCTTGCCGCTGCCGATAAGCGGCCCGGTTTTAAGTACTTTGGGTACAGATTTGCTGTTGTTTAAAGGTGAAGTTGAATCTAGTTTGGGGCTGATTAATAGCAAATTGGTAGTCCCGGTAGAAAGTCCTTTTTCTAGTTTAAATTTAGGTCAACCTTGGCTATCTGTTTATTGCGACGATTTGCGTTTGGTAGCGGGTGCGCCGCAAGTGGTGGCAAATAGATCTGTTGACTTTAGCTATTCTTAAACAGATGCTAAAGATGCTAAATGTAGGGTGCGTTAACGAAGTGTAACGCACCACCAACCCCTGATATCATGCCGGTTGCATCGGTAGCGTCAGCCGGGGCGGGTTTAAGGAGATATCTCGTAGTACCAAACAATGGCTGGTAAAACCCGCCCCTACCATACACAACCTTTACTACCGGAAATGATATGAGTTTAAAGCAAGCTCCTTCTACTACAGTTGATTAACTGTCAACTGTCCACTATCAACTGTCCACTGTCCACTGTCCACTGTCCACTGTCCACTGTCCACTATCAACTGTCCACTGTCCACTGTCCACTATCAACTGTCCACTATCAACTGTCCACTATCAACTGTCCACTGTCCACTGTCCACTGTCCACTGTCCACT
>CAYXCW010000204.1:0-9147 GCA_964463555.1 uncultured bacterium | reverse complement strand
GCTTTCAGCCCCAAATTTATTTGGCGGCTGTTTATCGGGTTGGTGCAAGATGTGAGACTACTCACGTCTTGCACCAGAGCCAACAGAAATAAATTTCTGGCTTAAAGCTAAAACCCGTTGAAACGGGTTAAAACCTTGATTGTAGTTAGCTTTAGCTAACTTAAGCTTTCAGCCCCAAATTTATTTGGCGGCTGTTTATCGGGTTGGTGCAAGATGTGAAACTAGCAACATCCTGCCGCCCGGTAACAGTTGATTGCCGTTGCGGGACAAATACCTAGCAAAAAGGAAGTAAAAATGACTGGCCCTTCTCCCGATGGATATTATGGACTCACCGCCGGTAACGATAGTTTTCAGTTGACGCCGGGGTTGTTAAATGGATTGCCGATAGGATTGCTCGGTTTAACCGGAAACGATACGATTACTGGCTCCTCTGACGCAGAAATTATTAATGGCAATCAAGGAAATGACTTTGTTTTTGGTCGAGGCGGTGACGATGTAATTTATGGAGGTAAAGATAACGATCAATTGTGGGGAGATGAGGGCAATGATACCCTCAGCGGTAACTTAGGCGATGATACGATTTATGGCGGTGCAGGAAACGATTTAATTCGCGGCGGGAAAGGCACAGATGTTTTACGCGGCGATGCCGGAAACGATACTTTAATCGGCGATTTGGGTGCAGATGTGCTGACGGGAGGTAGCGGCAGCGATTTATTTGTTTTAAGACCAGATACAGTATTAGCAGATCCAGCGAGTGCGGACTTGATTTTGGATTTTGATAAATCAAGCGATCGCATCGGCATCAGCAACGGACTGACAGCCGCAGATCTCGTCCTCAGACAAGAAAATATTTCCATCAATCAAGCCCTGAATGACCCCAGGTTGGTAAACAATCCAGAGATCCAGAATTTAATTAATAATGGTTTAGTCGATCCGAGAACCTTAAGCCCAGAATTGATTCGGCAAGTGTTCCAATCCTTCACAGGTATCGATATTGACCCTAACCGCGATGGCTTTATTGTCGGCACTTCGATCGAACTGCAAAACGGTAAAGCTTTAGGTTTTGCTTTAAACGTTGTCCCAGCAGATTTGCAAAATCTGATTGTTCCCGTGAGCAATATTTAGACAAGGGAGACAAGGAAGACAAGGGGGACAAGGGGGACAAGGAAGACAAGGAGGACAAGGAGGACAAGGAAGACAAGGAGGACAAGGAGGACAAGGGAGACAAGGAGGACAAGGAAGACAAGGAAGTAAAACTAATTTCTTCACTAGCTCCCCCAGCTCCCTCAGCTCCCTCAGCTCCCTCAGCTCCCCCAGCTCCCCCAGCTCCCTCAGCTCCTGCCCTCAGACTGCGATCGCGCACCGTAAAATAATAAAGTTCGTTCTTCAAAACCCCTGTTTGATCAACAATGACTCACTCGACGGATATTCCTACCCTAGTTCGTTGGATGGCATCGGATTTCAGCAACCAAGCTCAAGCATTTGAAAATCCGCCGTTTTATGCTCACATTCGCGTCTGTATGCGACCTCTGCCTTTAGAATTTATGGATGGTGTGAGTCTGTACCTGGAACAAGCTTACGACTTTGCCTTGAATCAGCCTTACCGGGTGCGGGTGCTGAAGTTTGTAGAGGTTGACTCGCACATCGAAATCGAAAACTATAAAATCAAGCAGGAAGAACAGTTTTACGGCGCTTCTCGCGATCTGGAACGCCTGCAAACCCTGCAAGCAGAGCAATTGGAGAAAATGCCCGGTTGCACGTTTATTACCGAGTGGACGGGGAAAAGTTTCAAAGCCAGAGTTGAACCCGGTAAAGGCTGCATCGTCGTGCGAAAAGACAAAACCACCTATCTCGACAGCGAATTTGAGGTGGACGAAAATAAACTGATCAGCCTCGACAGAGGGCGGGATGTGGAAACCGACGAACATGTCTGGGGTTCGATAGCAGGGCCATTTGAGTTTGTCCGCAAGGCTAGTTTTGCCGATGAGGTCAAGGTATAGGAAATTTCAGATTTTAGATTGCAGATTTAAGATTGGGTTAACTGCCCACCCGCACACCCGCCCACCCGCACACCTACCCAGCTGCCCTCCCAGCTTCTCGATAAGTTCATCCCAATTAGCGGTATAGAGGGGACACAAAACCTGGTAGATTTAGCGAGTGTCAGTAAGCAGAATGGGCAAAAAGCAAGATGAAAGTCCTGGTTATTGGTGGCGATGGTTATTGCGGTTGGGCAACGGCTCTATATCTTTCTAACAAAGGTTACGAAGTCGGCATCCTGGATAGCTTGGTACGGCGGCATTGGGATTTACAGCTGGGAGCCGAAACCCTAACACCCATCGCACCGATTCAGCACCGCATCCAGCGCTGGCACGATCTCACCGGCAAATCGATTGACTTGTTCGTTGGGGATATTACCAACTACGAATTTCTGCTATCAGCGCTGCAACAGTTTTCTCCCGATGCGATCGCTCACTTCGGCGAACAGCGATCCGCGCCTTTCTCGATGATCGACCGCGAACATGCCGTACTCACTCAAGTGAATAATGTCGTAGGGACGCTAAATCTCCTCTACGCGATGAAAGAACATTTCCCCGATTGTCACTTGGTGAAGTTGGGCACGATGGGCGAATACGGTACGCCCAACATCGATATCGAAGAAGGCTACATCACGATCGAGCATAATGGGCGCAAGGATACCCTACCCTATCCCAAGCAACCGGGCAGCATGTATCACTTAAGTAAGGTACACGATAGCCACAATATCCACTTTGCTTGTCGGATGTGGGGTTTGCGCGCCACCGACTTGAACCAAGGCGTGGTTTACGGCGTTTTAACCGAAGAAACCGGCATGGATGAAATGCTGATCAACCGTCTCGATTACGACGGCGTATTTGGTACGGCGTTGAACCGTTTCTGCATTCAAGCCGCCATCAATCACCCGATTACAGTCTATGGTAAAGGCGGTCAAACGCGCGGATTTTTGGATATTCGGGATACAGTGCGCTGCATGGAATTAGCGATCGCTAACCCTGCCGCCTCTGGCGAATTCCGCGTCTTCAACCAATTTACCGAAATGTTCAGCGTCGGCGACCTAGCTTTAATGGTGAAAAAAGCAGGGACTACTCTGGGATTGAATGTAGAAATCAATCACCTAGATAACCCCAGAATCGAAAAAGAAGAACACTACTTCAACGCCAAAAACACCAACCTCCTCGACCTCGGTTTGCAACCTCACTACCTCTCAGATGCCCTACTCGATTCGCTGTTGAACTTTGCGGTCAAATATCAACATCGCGTCGATAAAAACCACATCCTGCCTAAAGTTACTTGGCGCAGGTAATTGGTAATTGCTAATTGGTAATTGCTAATTGGGGAAAGGTAATAAATCAAGTACGGCTACCAGTTGAAAGCAGGATAATATTAACAAAATGTATGGCCTGCGTTCATATTTGTCTATAGCCTCATCTATTACCAATTACCAATTACCAATTACCAATTACCAAAACCGATATGAACATCCGCGCGATCGCTTTGTTAATAACCGTTGTAATCCCCGGTTTGGCTGCGACTAGCCTCAGTGCTTACTATCTATTTCCGGAATGGAAGGCACTGGAGGCTAGCTTTAAAGCCTACGAAAAATTAGCCAAATCCCCAGGGGCGACGATCGAGCAATTATCGATTGCTCAAGCAGCAGAAACCAGACACAGAATTAATTGTTTTGCTGAAGGTGTAGGAGTTTTGTTAGGTGGAGCAATTTTTGCAATTGGCATTCATGGAATTTGCGCCCAATCAAGCACAAAACAACAATAAAATAAAACTTGTCTTACGGGTCGATCGCTCAAGCGCAATGACCAACGCTCAATGACCAATCACCTATTATGCGAATAGCCTTATTTACTGAAACATTTCTGCCCAAAATTGACGGCATTGTAACGCGACTGTGCCATACTGTAGAACACTTACAACGCAGTGGCGACCAAGTCTTAATTTTCTCGCCCGATGGTGGATTAACTGAATACAAAGGCGCAAAAATTTACGGCGTACCGGGATTTCCCCTGCCGCTTTATCCAGAGTTAAAATTGGCAATTCCCAAACCAGAAATTGGTAAAGCGCTGGAGAAGTTTAGACCAGATATTGTTCACGTTGTCAACCCGGCTATGTTGGGATTGGGTGGTCTGTTTTACGCGAAAACGCTGAAAATTCCGTTGGTAGCTTCTTACCATACGCATTTGCCCCAATATTTACAGCACTATGGTTTGGGAATGCTGGAGGGTTTATTGTGGGAATTATTAAAATCGGCTCACAATCAAGCGCAGTTAAATCTTTGTACCTCAACGGCAATGGTAGAAGAATTGACGGCGCACGGGATAGAGCGAGTCGATTTATGGCAGCGGGGAGTGGATACGGAAACGTTTCATCCCGACTTAGCCAGCGTGGAAATGCGCGATCGCTTGACTCAAGGAAACCCCTCTAGCCCGCTGTTGCTTTACGTTGGTCGTCTGGGGGCGGAAAAAGAAATCGAGCGCATCAAACCCGTCTTAGAAGCGATTGGAGATGCCCGTCTGGCCTTAGTTGGAGATGGCCCGAACCGACAAGCTTTAGAAGAACACTTCGCTGGAACGCCCACCAACTTTGTCGGCTACCTGCGGGGGCGCGAATTGGGGGCGGCATATGCTTCTGCCGATGCGTTTATTTTCCCCTCGCGTACCGAAACCTTGGGATTAGTGCTGCTAGAGGCAATGGCGGCAGGGTGTCCCGTCGTCGCGGCGCGATCTGGTGGAATTCCGGATATTGTTACCGATGGCGTAAACGGATACTTATTCGATCCGCAAGATGAACTAGGAGCGATCGCCGCCACCAAAAACCTATTATCCCAAACCCAAGAACGACAAACCCTCCGCGTCAACGCCCGCAAAGAAGCCGAACGCTGGGGATGGGCAGCTGCCACCCGTCAATTACAACGGTACTATCAAGCCGTGGTTTCCGATCAAAACCTGCCTTTAGCTGCATGATCTGGCGATAGGCGATCGCTAATATAGGCAAAAACTTGTAGCCCAGTCGATCGAGGGGATACATTCGTAATAGACTCTGCCTGAAAATTGTGTTCTCGTTCGTTTGACTACAATAAAGCTTACGCGCGCCTCGGCGAGAAACCGGGTTTCTTCGTAGATCTCTAGTTTCTCAACGAACGATTTTTCATAGAAACCCGGTTTCTTTGCGTAAGTCCTATACAAATAAATCATCAACAGCCTCGTTCTGTTGGGGCTGCCTTGATTGAGGTTAGTAGGTCAGTTATTTCCATCGACGCGGCCTACAGCCTTTAGGATATAGGCTTGGGTTGCCCAACAGAAGGGGGCATTGCTTTTACCCAGTAAGCTTGACGCACCGCCAGTTCGCCCAGCGTTGACCTCAGGAGAATTACCTAGCATCTCCGTCAGCAGGATCGCGCAGCTTAACCTCAGAGCGATCGCCAAGCAGTGCGGATAAATGCCAATAAACGCCTACTGGGCGAGGGCAGAGGCTAAATACGCAGTGTTACCATACTGGGGAGCGCAGGATACCCCATAACCAGCAGATATGAC
The DNA here is from genome assembly GCA_964463555.1 of uncultured bacterium. Taxonomy (GTDB): domain Bacteria; phylum Cyanobacteriota; class Cyanobacteriia; order Cyanobacteriales; family Aerosakkonemataceae; genus Microseira. The sequence continues at coordinate 3,565 of CAYXCW010000204.1, read as the reverse complement.
CATGACTCTTTCCCATAACGGTAGTTTTCTCGCTACCATGTTGGCTCAGTTAACCCAGGTCAATCGCACTCATACGCTAATCCAGCGAGTCAATAGTTATTCGGTTTCGGAATTTGTCTGCCTGCTCGACTTTATCACCGCAGAATTCCAGCAATTCTTGCGCGCGATCGAACTGATCAACAACGAAGCACTGGAAGCGATGCTGGAGCGGATTTTGGAAGCGATTACGCTCAAAATCGGTCAAATTCTCCAAGCAGATCGCACCACGATCTTTTTGGTGGATCAAGAGAAAGGTCAGCTATGGTCTAAAAACAGTTCCGAAGACTCAGAAAAGCTTACAGAAATCCGCCTGCCCCTCAACAGTGGCATTGCCGGTCACGTAGCTACTAAGGGAGAATATCTCAACATTCCCGACGCTTACAATCACCCGCTGTTTAACGCCGATTTTGATAAGCAAACAGGCTACCATACTCGCAACATCCTGTGTATGCCAATTTTTAGCAGCAAAAATCAGGTGGTGGCAGTGGTACAACTGTCGAATAAAGTCGGGAATCTACCATTTGATAGCGATGATGTCGAACAGTTTCAAGACTTTGCTGCCAAAATCGGTATTATCTTAGAAAGTTGTCGCTCTTTTTATGTGGCAGCTCGCAATCAACGCGGCGCATCGGCACTGCTGAAAGCCACTCAAACTCTCGGTCAAAGTCTGGATTTAGAAACAACGCTGCGAGCGGTAATGGATCAAGCTCGCAATTTAATGCAAGCGGATCGCAGTACCTTATTTTTACTGAGAAAAGAAACCAACGAACTCTGGACAAAAGTTGCCGCAGCCGATGGGAAAACCTTAATCGAAATCCGCATCCCGGCTAATCGAGGCATTGCTGGTTATGTTGCTTCTACCGGTCAACCGCTCAATATTACAGATGCATATAAAGACCCGCGGTTCGATCCCAGTACTGATAAAAGAACTGGTTATGTAACTCGCAATATTTTGTGCTTGCCAGTCTTTAATTCTGGCAACGAATTGATCGGCGTCACTCAATTAATTAATAAAAATCAGGGTAGCTTTACTGGCTCGGATGAAGAATTTATGCGAGCCTTTAATATTCAAGCTGGCATCGCGTTAGAAAATGCCAAACTGTTTGAAAATGTTCTCCTAGAAAAGCAATATCAGAAAGACATTCTGCAAAGCTTATCCGATGCGGTAATCTCCACCGATATGGAAGGCAAAATTGTCACGATTAACGATGCCGCACTAGAATTACTCGGTTGTCCGCTGCAAGCAAATTCTGGCAAGAAAAACAAACGTTTATGGAAGGAAAAACTGATGGGACGACTCGTTTGGGAAGTCGTGCCGGTTGATAATTTGCAAATGCGATTGCAGGATGCGGTGAAAACGGGTGCCAAGCATTACGTGCCAGAGCAAAACTTGACGATAGGATTGTACGCACAAGGGCAATCAGCCTCGGAAGTTAACCTAAACGACGCCAATCAAAGCTGGATTTTAGCGATTTGCGATCGCTCTCATCCAGAATTCTTTATCCCCTGGAACGAAAAATCTGAGCTTCACCGCCCAGACGGAAATTCCCATCCTACTTGCTCGATCCCCTCTCCCCCCATACCCAGAGAAAAAATCACCGAAATCGAACGCAGCATCAATATTACCGTTAACCCCTTGACAAATCCGGAAGGAGGTGCTAGAGGGGGACTGGTGGTGTTAGAAGATATCAGTCAAGAAAAACGGATGAAATCCACCCTGTATAGGTACATGACGCCAAACGTAGCAGAGCGAGTGATGGCACAGGGCGAAGATGCGCTGATGGTAGGCGAGCGCAAGGAAGTGACGATTTTATTTTCTGATATCCGGGGTTACACGACGCTGACAGAAAATCTGGGGGCGGCGGAAGTGGTATCGCTGCTGAATCAGTACTTTGAAACAATGGTGGAGGCAGTCTTTAACCACGAAGGCACCTTAGATAAGTTTATCGGCGATGCCTTGATGGCAGTATTCGGCGCGCCGTTGCCCTTAGAAAACCATGCCTGGATGGCAGTCCGTGCGGCGCTGGACATGCGTCGGCGTCTGGCAGACTTTAACTATCGCCGCGTGATGGCAAACCAACCTAAAATTAATATCGGCATCGGCATTAGTTCGGGGGAAGTGGTTTCGGGTAATATAGGTTCCCACAAACGCATGGATTACACGGTGATCGGCGATGGAGTTAACCTGAGTTCGCGCTTAGAAAGCGTCACCAAAGAATATGGATGCGATATTGTTTTGAGCGAATTCACCTATAACTTGTGCGGCGATCGCATTTGGGTACGCGAACTAGATAAAATTCGGGTCAAGGGCAAACACGAAGCGGTAAAAATATACCAATTAATCGGCGATCGCCGCTCGCCCCTAGATGCTGTCACCGAGCAATTTATCTGCCATTACAATGCCGGAAGAGAAGCGTACCTAAACAGGAAATTCGAGCAAGCAATCCAGCACTTTACGGCAGCTCAGCAGTTGGATTACCAGGATATCGCCACCGCGATCCACTTGGAAAGAGCAGCGAAATTCCTCGAAGAACCACCCCCCGAAAATTGGAACGGCGTACACGCAATGACGACAAAATAGGTAATGGGTAATGGGTAATAGCTAATGGCTAATGGCTAATGGCTAATGGCTAATGGCTAATGGCTAATGTGATATTTTAATATCGATCCCCTATGAGCAATGAGCAATTACCAATTACCAATTACCAATTACCAATTACCAATTACCAATTACCAATTACCAATGAACGAAAAACTATACGAAGGCAAAGCCAAAATTCTCTATAGCACCGACGATCCAAAGGTATTACTGGCGCACTATAAAGACGACGCTACAGCGTTTAACGCCCAAAAACGAGGCAGTATCGTCGGCAAAGGCGAGATGAATGCTCAGATCGCTAGTCGTTTGTTTCAGGTGATGGAAGCTAACGGCATTCCCACCCACTTTATCGACCAACCAGCACCGAATCAAATGCGGGTGAAAGCTGTAAAAATTTTGCCCTTAGAAGTCGTCGTCCGCAATATTGCTGCTGGTAGTTTGTGCAAGCAAACCGGATTGCCAGAAGGTAAAGTTTTACCGCAACCAATGGTTGAGTTTTATTACAAAAACGACCCCTTGGGAGATCCGCTGCTGACGCGCGATCGCTTATTCCTACTAGAACTGGCAACTGAATCACAAGTCGAGCAACTTGTCAAGCTAGCTTTGCAAATTAACACCATTCTGCAAGACTTTTTCCAACAGTGCGGCATTACCCTGGTAGACTTCAAGCTGGAGTTTGGCACCGATGAACAACAGCAAGTACTACTCGCCGATGAAATCAGCCCCGACACCTGCCGCCTGTGGGATGCAAAAGAAACCGATCCGAATCTAAGAGTATTGGATAAAGACCGCTTCCGCCGCGATTTGGGCAATGTAGAAAGCGCCTATCAGCAAGTCCTGGAACGGGTTTTACAGCAAACAAACAACCGTTAAAGAGACAAGGAAGACAAGGAAGACAAGGAAGACAAGGAAGACAAGGAAGACAAG
>CAYXCW010000203.1:0-9486 GCA_964463555.1 uncultured bacterium | reverse complement strand
GTCTCCCTTGTCTCCCTTGTCTCCCTTGTCTCCCTTGTCTCCCTTGTCTCCCTTATCTCCCTTGTCTCCCTTGTCTCCCTTGTCTCCCCACTCCGACGGCAAACCCCTGCTATTTGAATATACGTCTGACCCGATCGAACTTATGCAACGTGGAGCAGAAGCAATTGAATTATTTATTTACTTCATATCCCATGACCGATGCCCCAAATTGCGTGTTTAAGATCACAACAAATTCACGAGTTAACTCACCCGCCTTATATATGACATTTTGTTAACTTGAGTTTAGTGTTCCCAAAATAGTTATCACCTTGCCTGTTGTGAAATTATGCCTCTACAGCCAATCGAGACGCACCTGCCAAAACTAGGGCAAGAGCCAGATCTAATTGCCAACCAGAACCAGTCGGCGCGAGCCTGCTTCGACCCGTCAGGGCGGCTTTTTGCCTTCAATGAAAGATTTTCTCAGCTTTGGGGACTTTCCTCCGATTGGCTGCTCTTATCGCCTGATTGGGAGCAGGTATTTTCCCAATTGGTAAGGCGGGGCTATTGGGATGAGGAGCTTTTAACACAAATTGTTAAAGCATTAGATTTGACGGAAATAGACACTGTTTCGTTCTGCATCTTGCAAAAAAATCGCACTTACCTGGAAGTTTACGTCACGGTTACTGCGGATGGAGGACGCCAGTTTGATTTTTGGCAGATCGGCGGCGAGGAGCGCCCCCAAGCCAGCTATAACCCAGAGGTGCGCCGGTTGACATTTTTGTTGGGACTGATGGAACGGCTACAACCTGCATCCGATTTGCGAGAAATCGGTCAGTTTGCGCTTTCCTACCTGGTAGAGACAATGGGTGCAGCCTTTGGCGATGTCAAAGTGATCGGCGGGACTGGATCGGATCGCACTGCTGGGATGTTAACTAACCACATCTCGGGTCAATTTATTGCCACCCACGGCGAATATGCGATCGCAGAAATGCAGCAGGTGCTGAAACAGGGTATCCCCTACGGTCAAGGGTTACTCTGGGAAGTGGTGGAAACAGGAAAACCGCTGTTTGTGGAAGATTATTACAACCATCCCAAAGCAGTAGCAGGATTTCGCCATCCGGGAATTGGTCAATTGGGTATCTTTCCCATTCCCAGCGCTGACGGTACGATTATCGGCGTCTTAACGCTGGAATGCCGCACCAACATGAAACTGCAAGAAGCACCCCAACAAGATATGCTAATGGCGGCTTGCCGCATGTTGGGAGTGGCAGTGGAACGCGCCCAAGCAGAAGAGCGTTTGCGCCAGGTTAACGAGGATTTAGAGCGGGCTTCCCAGCTAAAATCCGAGTTTCTCGCTTCGATGTCCCACGAACTCCGCACGCCGCTGAACAGCATTCTGGGATTTTCCGATTTGTTGAGCAGGCAAATTGGAGGGAATTTAAGCGATCGCCAACTCGGCTATGTCCAGATTATCGAAAAAAGCGGTCACCATCTGTTGCAATTAATTAACGACATTCTGGATTTGTCCAAGATTGAAGCCGGTAAGGTAGAACTGGATCTCGCCCCTGTCTCGATTCAACATCTGTGTACCGAATGCTTGAAAATGATCCAGCCGCGGGCGGATAAAAAGCGACTGGCGCTTTCATTTGAACTTGACTACCGCCTACAACAGGTGGTTTTGGACGAACGTCGAGTTTGCCAGATGTTGATTAACTTACTCTCCAATGCAGTTAAGTTTACCCCAGAGGGGGGATATATTAAGCTCAGCGGTCGCATGGCTTATGGCGCCCAGTTGCTAAAAGAATATCGCCCCGATCGCTCTTTGATCAATCCTCAAACCCCTTACCTATGTCTGGAAGTCAAAGACTCTGGTATCGGCATTGCTAAAGATAAGTGGCACTTGCTGTTTAGATCGTTCCAACAGATCGATGCTTCCTTAACCAGAAGTCACGAAGGTACTGGGTTAGGATTGGCGTTGACCAAGCGATTGGCAGAACTCCACGGCGGTAACGTTTCGTTAGAATCAGTCGAACATCAGGGTAGCAGTTTCCGCATCTGGTTACCGATGACCGAAATCCAAAAGCCACCAGTCGTAGGCAGTCAGTGGTCAGCGTTTGCGGGTAAATTACAACTAACTTCTGACAGCCAAAAACTGACTGCTCATAAACGGGTTTTAGTGGTGGAAGATCAACCCTATAACCAACAACTCCTGACTGAGGTACTAGAGTTGGAAGGTTACGGAGTTGAGTTAGTCTGCGACGGGCGCGCGATGTTGGAGCGAATTGACTCGTCCCTGCTGTCGCCCCAATCCCTGCCAAATTTAATTTTGATGGATATCCAACTGCCAGGAGTAGATGGTTTTGAGCTGATCCGGCAGATGAAGGCTCACCCTTTGTGGCAAAAGATACCCGCGATCGCTGTCACCGCAATGGCAATGGCAGGCGATCGCGATCGCTGTATCGCCGCCGGTGCCGACGCCTACGTCAGCAAACCCTTAAATATCGAGCAATTACTCTCTGCCATCCGTTCTTTTTCCATGACAAGGGGATAAAGTTTAGGAGCAGAGGTGCAGAGCAGACAAGGAAGACAAGGGAGACAAGGGAGACAAGGGAGACAAGGGAGACAAGTATAAGTAATTACTTCCCCAGCTCCCTCAGCTCCCTCAGCTCCCTCAGCTCCCCCAGCTCAAGAAAGCTCCCCCAGCTCAAGAAAGCTCCCCATTTCTGCCAGAAGTCCGATCCTGATGGCGATAAATTTGTGTTTTAATGATTGTTGGTATAATTGTTGCGTTTTGTTAAAAAGCTTTAAAATCCCAGCCAAAAAGTATAATTAGATACAGTCAATCTGACGATCGATCGGGATGAAGCGGGTGCATCTACTTTTAGCGGCTGGGGTGCCACTACCCTATCAAAAGTGCGTGGTTAGTGCCATTGACTGCTGCCAGATCGAGATAGAAAAATCCATCTGCCGCTGAAATTGAGAGCCAGATTTATGCAAGACAACCCGCCGCGCATTCTACTCGTAGATGACGAGCCTGATAATCTCTACTTGTTGGAAGAACTGTTAAATTCACAAGGGTATATCACCCTGAAGGCTGCTTCGGGAAGCGAAGCGCTAGCGATCGCAAGAAACGAGCTTCCGGACATGATTTTACTGGATGTGATGATGCCAGGGCTGGATGGGTTTGAGGTTTGCCAGCAACTGCGGATGGATGCAAGACTGCAAACAGTGCCGATTATTTTCTTAACAGCGCTGCGGGATGATACATCCAGAATGCGGGGATTGGAGTTAATGGGCGACGACTATTTAACCAAGCCGATTAACCATAAGTTGCTGTTAACGAAAATGGCTAGCCTATTGCGACTGCAACAGATGCGATCGCGTAGCGTGCCTTCACAGCTAAACGAACCAACCAAAACTCAACTATCAGAAGCTGGGAATATTAATCAAATGCTAGCAGAAAAATTGCGGCTGTTTGTTCCGGATCAATTATTACGACGCATCGCACCCAAAGGTTTAGAATCAATTCAGTTAGGAAACGTTAAAGAAGAACAAATTGCGGTTTTATTCTGCGATATTCGCGGATTCACCAGCATTTCTGAATCTCAATCAGCGGAAGAAACTTTTAAATGGTTGAATGGCTTCTTTACCCGGATGAATGCTTGCATTAATGCTAATAATGGGTTTATCGATAAATATATAGGCGACGCAATAATGGCAATTTTCGATCGCCCAGGGCACGCCCAAGATGCTATAAGTGCGGCGATCGCCATGCAACAAAGCGTGAAAGAATTTAATCGAAATCTAGTAGATTACAATCTAACTAAACCGATTAAAATTGGGATTGGAATTGATACGGGAATTGCCGCTATCGGTGCTTTGGGTGCCGAGGGACGCCTAGACTCGACTGCGATTGGGGATGTGGTGAATACGGCGGCGCGACTGCAAGAGTTAACCAAAGATTACGGCTGTGGGATTATTGTCTCGAAGGCAACGATCGCGCGCTTAGATCGACCAGAGTTATTTTACCTGCGATCGCTCGGCTGCGTCGTGCCTCGCGGCAAACAGCAAGGGCAAGAACTCTATGAAGTGCAACCAATTGCACCGCAGCTGGCGATCGCTGAACCGATCTTAGAGCCTGGAGTGCAAGCGAGTCCGGCAGGAACGATTTAATTTTTACTTGCTAAAAGGCCAACCAGATTGCTTATCGTAGTTGGAAGCGATCGCCAGTAACAACCCACCTAGTATAAAAAGTGGCAAAGGTGGGGATAAGTGTTTCGCCCACTCCAACAGTTGTCCCAATACAAACAGCAACAAGACACTAGCCAGCCAGATTTTCATTTTTATACCTCGCCTCAACGCCAAAGCTGGCGCGATCGCTACATAGTTTAGATTTTATCTCCTGTCCGGTTAGTTGGTTTCCAGTGGTAGAGTGATACAAGGGAAAGTCGCGCTCTACAGGAGATTTTTACATGGATGTTACAGTTTCACCTGTTAAACTTAAGTATGCGATCGCTCAATCAGTTGAAATCGATGGCGTCAATATTGCCTATACCTATGTCAAAGTTAAAGTGCAAAATCTAGAAGCACCCAAAACAGTAGAAATTCTTTATAAAGATCGATCTGGAACCTGGCTAACTGCACCTATAGATTTCAGCTCCAATTATGGAGATTATGACGTTTTTGAATCGATTAATGCTCCTTATGCCGCCGAATTTGCCATCAGATATACCGTAGATGGAGTTGATTACTGGGATAGTAACTACGGCACTAATTATAAATTAGTCACTAACGATAACATCATAGGGGCAAATGTAATTCTCAATAAAGCTACGGTTAAAACCGATATAAATTCTGGCACTTATTGGCTAGAAGGTGAGATTTACGTTAAGAAAATTTCTTTTAACAAGAGAATAGGTGTAATATTTTCAGGAGATGATGGTAACTCCTGGTTAGAAACAAATGCTACCTACCAAGGAGTAGAAATAGAAGGAGCATATGACATTATATTTAATACGGCAATAGAAGTATGGAAATTTAAAACACCGGCTCAAAATTATCCTGCTGAACCAGATTATTTTAGATTGGCTGTTTATTATAAAAACGATGACACGGGCGAAACCTATTGGGACAATAATTTTGGGCAGGATTATAAAATCAGCAAAGTCAACGGTGCAACGATTGAATAATTAACGCAAGTTGCTAGTTATAAAAGCGATCCCCCCAACCCCCCTTCCCAAGGGGGGCTTAAGAGAAGGTAAGAGGGATTTCCCCTGTTTCTAAGATGGTAAACGGATTCTTAGTCCCCCTTATTAAGGGGGATTTAGGGGGATCTCCAAAGACTAACCTTATAACTAGCAACTTGGATTAATTAACGCAAGTTGCTAGTTATAAACTTTGGCGGTGCTAATTGCTAATGGCTAATTGCTCATGGCTAATTGCTCATGGCTAATCAAGCATTTTTACTCACATTAGCCATTAGAAACGCCCCCAGGCTGAAGCCTGGGGCTATACAAACAAAGGCTGCCTCCGCAGCCTGTAAGAATTTTAGCCTGCGTAGGCAGGCTTTGTTTGTATAGCGGCATCCTTTAGGGTGCCGTATTGTAGCGAAGGTATTGTTAGAAAAACCGGGTTTCTGGCGATCGCGAAAAGTTAAACTAGGTTGTAACTGGGTGTAAAGGGAGATTGATTCCGTGGGACAAGTAACGCCTGAAGTCGAGCAGCGAGTTGAACAATTAAGGCAAAAACTCCAGGAAGCAAGTTATGCTTACTACGTCCTGGATGCTCCGATTATGGAGGATACTGTTTACGATCGCTTGTATCGGGAACTGCAAGAGTTAGAAACCCAGTATCCTCAATTGATTTCCTTAGATAGTCCGACTCAGCGCGTGGGAGAAAGACCAGCAACCCAGTTTACCTCGGTGCGACACAACATTCCCCTCTACAGTTTAGAAAATGCTTTCAATATCGAGGAATTTACCAGTTGGGAATCACGTTGGCGGCGTCAAGCAACTGAAATTGATGCGTTTGAATATGTCTGCGAACTCAAAATAGACGGCAATGCCCTGGCTTTAACTTATGAAAATGGAGTTTTAGTCAGAGGTGCAACGCGGGGCGATGGAATTACTGGGGAAGATATTACCCAGAATGTGAAAACAATTCGCGCCATTCCACTGCGACTGAATATGAAAGCACCGCCGCCAGTTGTAGAAGTGCGGGGAGAAGCGTTTTTACCGATAGAAGTATTTGAACAAATTAATCAAGAAAGACAACAAGCAGGAGAACAGTTATTTGCTAACCCTCGCAACGCGGCAGCGGGGACGTTACGCCAGTTAGATTCTAGAATTGTGGCGCGCCGCAAGTTGGATTTCTTCGCCTATACTTTGCATCTTCACCAATTACCAATTACCAATTACCAATTACCAGTTACCCAATGGGAATCTTTAGAATTCCTCCAAGAGATTGGGTTTAGAGTTAATCCGAATCGTAAAGTTTGTTCTTCGTTAGAGGAAGTGCGAGATTATTACAATTACTGGGATACCGAGCGGCGGAATTTACCCTACATGACAGATGGGGTGGTAGTAAAAATCAATTCCTTCGCGCTGCAAGAAAGATTGGGATTTACTCAAAGATTTCCCCGTTGGGCAGTGGCGTTAAAATATCCCGCAGAAGAAGCACCTACCCGCGTTGAATCTATTACCGTACAAGTGGGAAGAACTGGGGCGCTGACGCCGGTGGCGGAATTAGATCCGGTACAATTAGCGGGGACAACGGTGTCGCGGGCGACGCTGCATAATAGTTCGCGCATCCAAGAACTAGATTTACACATCCGCGATACGGTTATCGTTCGTAAGGCGGGGGAAATTATTCCCGAAGTTGTGCGAGTGTTGGCAGAATTGCGCCCTCAAGACGCCCAGCGCTTCCAAATGCCTAGCAATTGTCCCGTTTGCGGAGAAGCTGTAATTCGCCCCGCAGGCGAGGCGGTAACGCGCTGCATTAATGCTTCTTGCGAAGCAATTTTAAAAGGTTCGCTGGTTCATTGGGCAAGTCGCGATGCTTTGGATATTAACGGCATGGGGGACAAATTAGTTCAGCAATTAGTGGATAAAAAAGTAGTGCAATCGGTGGCAGATTTGTACGATTTAACCGTCGAACAGGTAATATCTTTAGAGCGCATGGGTAAGAAGTCTGCTGAAAAATTGGTAGATGCGATCGCATCCTCAAAATCCCAACCTTGGGCGCGAGTACTCTACGGTTTGGGTATTCGTCACGTTGGTAGCGTCAATGCTCAAACTTTAACCGATCAATTTCGTTCTGTTGACCAATTGGCGAAAGCATCGGCAGCTACTATTGAAGGAGTTTACGGCATCGGCCCCGAAATTGCTCAATCTGTCTACCAATGGTTTACATTACCGGCAAATCAAACTTTAATTCAACGCCTCTTAGCTGCTGGATTGCAACTAGCTACTGGGGATAGGCAAGATATCAATACCGCAAAAGCGGAAAATTTAGCTTTTAGTGGGAAAACTTTTGTCATCACGGGAACTTTGCCAACTTTGAAGCGGGATGAGGCGAAGGAGTTAATTCAAAAGGCGGGCGGGAAGGTGACTAATTCGGTTAGTGCTAAAACTGATTTTTTAGTCGTAGGCGAAGATGCTGGTTCTAAATTGGAAAAGGCACAAGCGTTAGGAATCGCCCAGTTGGATGAAGCGCAGTTATTGGAAATGTTGAATAATTGAACCGCTCCAGGCGCAGAGGACGCAGAGAAGAGGTTTTGAGTCGTTTTGCTTACAATAAGTGTAGTTTAAAGAGTTGTTGATATGGTTACTCAAGCATCCACGCCTACGCCACAGCACGTGCAGGCTAGCAATAAAGTGATTTTGAATGGGGTTAGCTGGCAAACTTTTAAAATATTAATGTCTGAGGTGGGAGATAATCGCGCTTGGAGAATTACTTATGACAGAGGAGTGTTAGAAATCAGGATGCCACTTTTAGAACATGAGGTGCCTAAAGGATTGATAGAGGATTTTATTACAGCTATCGCCGATCAGCTAGAAATTGAGGTTTTCAAAGCGGGTGCTTTAACTCTTGAACGAGAAGATTTAACCCGCGCTGTAGAGCCAGATAGCTGCTTCTATATCCAAAATGAATCTACAGTTAGAGGTTTGGAAGAAATTAATCTGCCTAACAATCCACCGCCAGATTTGGTAGTGGAGTCAGATAATACCAATTCTTCTCTAAACAAATTACCAATTTATGCCTCTATAGGAGTTCCAGAAATTTGGAGATACCGAAAGCAAACCTTACAAGTTTATCGGCTATTAGAGGGGGAATACGAACAAACAAATCAAAGTCTGGCTTTTCCTTTTTTACCTATTGCAGAAGTTCCGGGTTTTATTGAGCAAAGTAAAACCATAGGTCAGCGTTCGGCTGTGCGATTGTTTCGCCAACGAATCCAAGAAATATTGCAAAATCAAAGTTAGCGATCGCTTTAAATCTAAAATCTCAAATCTACCATCTAAAATCAATTAATGTTGCATCAAAGTTCTGGTAAGTGGCGTTTAGGTCTGGCTCTATCGCTTGTAACTGTAGTTTTGTGGGGTGTTCTACCTATTGCCCTGACGGTGACGCTGCAAGCGCTTGATGTGTATACGGTAACCTGGTTTCGCTTTCTATTTTCATTTGCCATACTAGCGGTTTATTTAGCCGGGAAAAAGCAATTACCACCCCTTGACAAATTGCGGTCGATGCCCTTTGGGTTGCTAGCGATCGCAATTATATTTCTAGCTTTGAATTACATCCTTTACCTACAAGGATTAGCCCTGACTGCACCGGCGAATGCCCAAGTTTTGATTCAACTAGCTCCGGTTTTAATGGGTTTGGGAGGTTTGGTAATTTTTAAGGAACGTTATACGCTGGGTCAATGGGTAGGAGTGGGCGTATTAACCCTGGGATTTGTGCTGTTTTTTAATGAAAGATTGAGCAATTTGATTGCAGCTAAAGGGCAATATTTGTTAGGCAGCGGGATTATTGTCATCGCAGCCGCAGCCTGGGCAATTTATGCTTTGGCGCAAAAGCAATTATTGCAAAAATTACCTTCTTCTAATATCATGCTGCTGATTTATGGCGGCTGCGGGTTATTATTTACCCCGTTTGCTCAGCCCCAATCGCTGCTAACAATGAGTCCGCTACATTGGGGAATGCTGCTTTTTTGTACTTTGAATACCGTCGTAGCTTACGGATCTTTTGCCGAAGCTTTGGAACATTGGGAAGCTTCGCGGGTGAGTGCCGTATTGGCTTTGGCTCCGATTGTGACTTTAATATCGGTTTGGGCTGTAGGTTGGCTAACACCAAATTTAATTGCAACGGAAAAGATTACAATATTGGGAGTTTTTGGCGCGGTTTTGGTGGTAGGTGGATCGATAGCGATCGCTTTAGGAAAAAAATCTTCAACAGTGGACAGTTGACAGTGGACAGTGGACAGTTGACAGTTGACAGTTGACAGTT
>CAYXCW010000202.1:7754-9729 GCA_964463555.1 uncultured bacterium | reverse complement strand
TTAGCTTTAGCTAACTTAAGCTTTCAGCCCCAAATTTATTTGGAGGCTGTTTATCGGGTAGGTGCAAGATCTGAGTATACAAACAAAGCAAGGCGTAGCAGGCTCAAATTCTTACAGGCTGCGGAGGCAGCCTTTGTTTGTATAGCGACACCCTTCAGGGTGTCGGATTTTGGCTAGCGATCGCTCAAACTACCAGCAGTTTCATTAATCAGCGCTCCAGCCGTTTTTTCTATTATTTCTGCGCCTGGTTGTTCCTGCGGTTTTCTAGTATACCAATATGCCCAAGCAATCAAAACTGCCTGAAAAGGTAGTCTGACCCAGTAAAGTAATTGATTGTGGGGAATCCCTTCGATTGGAATATTATTAACTGCCATGTTGATATTAGCTGGAAACACGGCGATAAATAAAGCAATCAATCCCCAAGCGGCTGCGACGCTGACAAACGGAATCATTAACCCAATTCCGCCCAAAATCTCAAAAAAGCCGCTGATATAAACCAACGCCACCGGATTCGGCAATTCGGGTGGCACAATTCTAGCGTATTGTTCGGGTCTGATAAAGTGCGTAATTCCGACGATAATGGTACACACTGCGAAGATACCGCGCAGTATCTCTTTACGACGATGGGAATTGCTATGGTGTAGTTTCATCAGGCTACGGATAACTCTAGCCAAACCCTAGCAAGAGCGGATAGGGATTTTTTCTATCCCAAGGCGAGTTTTTTTCGTCAAAAATAGCGATGCTTGCGATCGCTTTGTCTCCAGCCAGAAACCCGGTTTTTCAAATAATCCCCTCGCCAATTTTCTGAAACGCCCACACCCGCGCATCGTGTGCAGCGCCAGCGGGCATACAAACCAAGTCCACGTAGCTGGGCTGAAATTCTTACAGGCTGCGAAGGCAGCCTTTGTTTGTGTAGCGGCATCCTTAAGGGTGCCGTATTTTGGCTTTTTTGGTCAAAAATACGGATGCTAGCGATCGCACGCATATTTTATTGCAACGCGATCGCTTTGGGCAATCCTGCGTATATGCACGCGATCGCCTCCTCTAACTCCGTATTTCTCCTTAAATTTTGCTCGATTAATACCTATTTTGACGCTGAGGCTGGGTGGTTTTTCGTAAACTTAATCCGGATTTTAACTTAGTATGAAGTTTACGTAAAATTTACTATTTCGTTGAAGTAAAGCTATTTTTTTTTCCGGATCGTTGATATATTCAATTGCAGGGTATCTCCTGACTATCTGTTGGCCTCGAGCTACTCTATCCATTGTTTCTAGGGAAAAATGACATGCAATAAACTCTAAAACAACCTCATTAGATTATTGCGTGGCTTTTTTACCGAAAAAGTGTCCTATTTCTTGCCGATTAACAGGTTTCAAAGCCTGCGATGTAATTTTATCCTCGCTAAAAGCCTTCATTAGCTGGATTTTGGTATGGGAAAAAATACAGTTACGGCATAATCTGTTGATATTTGGTGCATCGGGTGTCTACAGCAAGCTCAACAATAAATTTGAGCATAATTACAGTTCATTGTCAATCGTTTGTAGGTAAAATTTGTGAGATTTCCGGTGCCTATCTACCCAAAGCCCCTTCATCAATACGTATGTTCCCGACCAGGAAAGTTTAATTAGCGGTTGAAAACCGCTCTTCAATTTGTTTTCTCGGTCATTCTCGACGCAACAAGAGACGGCGTAGAGCAAATTACCCCAGCCTTGAAAGGCGGTAAATTTTCTGCCGTTTATATCGAGATTTGCCAAAAGATCGCAGCAGCCTCAGCTTTATAGATCGAGGTTTGTAATTCTAAGGAAATGTAAATCGCTCCTTTGAGCGATCGCACTCTCATGGAATCGTAAATAGCCATCATCTATCTCGCATCTGTGCGGCGGGTTAGATAGATTTCTGCGGCTTTGTGTCCATCGCTTTCTTGAGCGATCGCACTCGGATGAAATCGGAAATAGCCATCATCTATCTCGCATGT
>CAYXCW010000202.1:0-7654 GCA_964463555.1 uncultured bacterium | reverse complement strand
CTTGAGCGATCGCACTCGGATGAAATCGGAAATAGCCATCATCTATCTCGCATGTGTGCGGCGGGTTAGACAGATTTCTGCGGCTTTTTTCCCTCGAAACCCTCATCACTCAATCCAGAAAATTTTCAACCCAAAACTTGTGCATTACCATGACTAACTTCAACAGCCAAAAAGCCATTGTTTTCATCGACGCTGCCGTTGCTGACTATCAGAGTTTAGTAGCAGGGGTAAATCCTGATACTGAGGTGATTATTATCGATGCGGCAAAAGACGGCATCTATCTAATGACAGATGTTCTGGCGAGTCGCAGCGATATTTCGGCGGTACATATTGTTGCTCACGGTTCTCCTGGCTGTTTGTATTTGGGAAATAGCCAGCTAAGTTTGGATACGCTCTCTCGCTATGCTGCTCAATTGCAAAATTGGAAAACTGTAGAGTGCGATCGCACGCTTTTACTCTACGGCTGTAACGTCGCCGTCGGAGATGCTGGAGCGGAATTTATCGCTAAATTGCACCAACTGACAGGAGCCAATATTGCTGCTGCCACCAACAAAATCGGCAACGCCGAATTAGGCGGCAACTGGAATTTGGCATACACCACCGGAGAAATTGAAACCCCCCTCGCATTTCACCCAGAAGTGATGCAGGCTTACAGTTTTGTCCTAGTTGAGTTTGTCAACGAAAGCTTTACTACGTCAGACGTCGCTAGCTCTTTCTGGATTTTTAAAGAGTCGGGCGGCTCGAATGTTGTCGGTTTGACAGCCTCTGGCGGCGATGGTACTCCCCTGCCAAATTTAAATATTGACACTTCTGGCAATGGAGCTTTGAGGTTAACTTCGACTGAAAAAAGTCAAGCAGGGTTTGTTCTTTTCAACAACCCGATATCTTCTACAGAAGGAGTTGAAGTTACCTTCGATTTCTTTGCCTACAATGGAACCGGAGCCGATGGTAT
Source organism: uncultured bacterium (assembly GCA_964463555.1). Classification (GTDB taxonomy): domain Bacteria; phylum Cyanobacteriota; class Cyanobacteriia; order Cyanobacteriales; family Aerosakkonemataceae; genus Microseira. The sequence continues at coordinate 6,702 of CAYXCW010000202.1, read as the reverse complement.
CAGCTTTTTCCTAGTTGATGGTTCCGGTGACCCAACTACCCCAGGAACCCCCGGAAAGGGTCTTGGTTATTTAGGTTTAGAGGGTGGTTATGTAGGAATTGGCTTTGATGAGTTTGGTAATTTTGGCAATACCTCAAAAGATTCAGTAGCGATTCGCGGCTCTCTAGCAAATGGTAATAATCTGTTGCAATCGGTGAGTGTAGCCAATCAAGGCGGTATAGATGCTGGTAGCGTATTAGACCGTAACTCCGCCTTGAGACGAGCGCAGATCGTCTTAACACCAAGCAATGCGCCCCAGCCCAATCGCCTATCGGTAGCGATGGATTTTAACCTGGATGGCGACTTTCTTGATGCTGGCGAAACCGTTATCGCTCCCTTCGATATCACAAAGGATAACGGAGCAGTACCAACAACTTTTAAATTTGGCTTTGCCGCTTCAACGGGAGCATCGACAAACATTCACGAAATCCGCAATTTGAGTTACGAGACAGTTAACCTAACTGCGGATATTATTGGTGTCTCTGCCCAGCCGCTTAACAGTTCCGTTAGCAGCATCACTATTCGATTTAGCGAAGCGGTCACTGGCTTTGATATCAACGATCTAAGCCTCACTCGCAACAGTTCCACCGTTTCACTGGCAGGTGCAACGCTCACCACAACCGACAATATTATCTGGACGCTGGGTAATATTTCTGGCCTGACAGGTACTGATGGCAACTACCAACTGACCTTAAACGCTGTTGGTTCTGACATTGTAAGCAGCAAAGGAGGAGCGGCTATTTCCTCCTCTGCCAAGGACTCTTGGACGATTGACGTCACCCCCCCCACCCTGACCAGTGTTACCCCTAGCGATAATGCCACCAACGTCGCTATCAATAGCAACTTGGTACTGACGTTGAGCGAAACCGTTACCGCAGGCACCGGCAACATTACGATTAGGAAAGTTACCGATAACTCACCGGTCGAAACTATTGCCGTCAACTCCTCCAACGTCACCATCAGCGGCAATACCGTCACCATCAACCCCACCAATGATTTACAAGTTGGCACCGAATACTATATCGCCATAGATGCCACCGCCTTTCGAGATGCTGCGGGAAATACCTATGCTGGAATTGCCAATAATACAGCGTGGACTTTTACCACATTCACAACAAATACCCCACCCGCTCTTACAGGCACAAAAGCCACGTTCGCTCCTGGCAGTGAAGATACTGTCTACACCATCAAACAAACCGACTTGCTCGCCGGATTCACCGATGCCGACGGCGATACGCTTTCGGTTACCAACTTCACTGCCAACAATGGCACGTTGGCAAACAATAATAATGGCACCTGGAGCTTTACTCCCAATACCAACTACAACGGCACTGTCAACCTCAGCTACGACGTGATTGATGGTAAAGGCGGTAGCACAAAAGCCACCCAATCGTTTACCCTGGCTGCGGTGAACGATGCCCCCAGTCTCACAGGCACAAAAGCCACCTTCACTGCTGGCAGTCAAAATACCACCTACACCATCAAACAAATTGACTTGCTCGCCGGTTTCACCGATGTAGACGGGGATACGCTTTCCGTCATCAACCTCACTGCCAACAATGGCACGTTGGCGAACAATAACAATGGCACCTGGAGCTTTACCGCGGGTGCCAACTTCACCGGCACTGTCAACCTCAGCTACGAAGTCACTGATGGTAAGGGCGGTAACATACCGGCTACCCAATCGTTTAACATCCAGGCTGGGGGTGGGGGTAACAATCCCCCCGTTCTCTCAGGCACAAAAGCCACCTTCACTGCTGGCACTGAAGATATCGTCTACACCATCAAACAAACCGACTTGCTCGCCGGATTCACCGATGCCGACGGCGATACGCTTTCGGTTACCAACTTCACTGCCAACAATGGCACGTTGGCAAACAATAATAATGGCACCTGGAGCTTTACTCCCAATACCAACTACAACGGCACTGTCAACCTCAGCTACGACGTGATTGATGGTAAAGGCGGTAGCACAAAAGCCACCCAATCGTTTACCCTGGCTGCGGTGAACGATGCCCCCAGTCTCACAGGCACAAAAGCCACCTTCACTGCTGGCAGTCAAAATACCACCTACACCATCAAACAAATTGACTTGCTCGCTGGATTCACCGATGCCGAGGGGGATACGCTGTCCGTCATCAACCTCACTGCCAGCAATGGCACCTTGGTAGACAACAAAAATGGCACTTGGAGCTTTACTCCCAATGCCAACTTCACCGGCACGGTCAACCTCAGTTACGAAGTCACTGATGGCAAGAGCAGTAACATACCGGCTACCCAATCCTTTGCGATCGATATCAATAACCCCGATGATACACCTCGCGCCATTTCTATCAGCGATGTTGCTCAAGTAGAAGGAGTTAATGGCTCAACAAACTTAGGATTTACTGTTAGCTTAAACAATGCTAGCAGTCAGACAGTTACCGTTAATTACACCACCAAAGATAGCACCGCGACTACTGCTGACAACGATTACACCAGCGCTTCTGGAACTGTCACTTTCAACCCAGGAGAAAGACAGAAAACTGTTTCTATCTCTATTAATGGCGATACCAAGTCCGAACCAGACGAAACTTTTGAGGTTAAACTCAGCAGCGCCGTTAACGCGATTATTGCCGATGATACTGGCGTAGGAACGATCAGAAATGATGATTCTCTCCCTGGGGTTGTCGGCAACATCAACAAAACTGGAGACGAAGACACTACTATCGGTTTCACTGCTGCTGAATTTAGCAGCAAATTCAGCGAAACTAATAACGTTAGTCTCGCCAAGATTAAAGTTACTTCTCTTCCCAACAACGGTACGTTGCAATTAGCTAACAGCAATGTGGCGTTGAATCAAGAGATTTCCCTAAGTGATTTAGCTAATATCCGCTTCATTCCTCTTGCCAACTGGAATGGCAATACTAGCTTCACTTGGAAAGGTTTTGATGGGGTTAATTATGCCATTGCTGATGCTGTTGTTAACTTAATAGTTAATCCAGTCAACGATGCACCTTTTGTTAATATTCCCATCAACAATCAAAGTGCCACTGTTAACGGCGGGTTGAATTTCACTTTCCCGGCTGATACTTTCAAAGACGTCGATTTTGGCAGCATTCTGACTTACTCGGTGACTTTAGCTAATGGTAATTCTTTGCCCAGTTGGCTAAACTTTAACCCAACTACTCGCAGTTTTGTAGGGATTCCAACTACTAGCGATATCGGCAATTTGACTCTGTTGCTGAAAGCCACAGACTCAAGCAATGCCAGCGTTGTTACCCCATTCAACCTGACTGTGCAAAGTAGCACTGGCGGCGGTAGCGATTCAGATTGCTTCTGCGTCAATTTGGTGCATCCCAATATCGATTTTCTCCCCGGCTTAGACCAAGGCCCCAATCTTGTCAGCGCCATTAATTCGGGTAGCGATAATCGCGATATCCTCATCGGTACAAACGCCAGCGACCAATTAACCGGCTTTAGCGGTAACGATTGGATTACCGGATTAAAAGGTGACGATAATATCATCGGCGGTACGGAGAACGAGACGATTTATGGCGGTCAAGGTCGCGACTGGATTCTCGGCGAATTTGGAGATGATTGGATCAGCGGCGACAAAGGCGATGACTGGATCAATAGCGGTGTAGGTAATGATACGGTCTATGGTCGTGACGGAAATGACTTCGCCCGTGGCGGTAAAAACGAAGACCTGATGTTCGGGGATTCTGGTGACGATACCTTGGGCGGCGACAAGGGCAACGATACGCTGTTCGGCGGTGCGGACGACTACGGACGAGACTTGCTGTTTGGCGGGGAGGGCAATGACCTGCTTTCGGGCAATCAAGGCAACGATACCCTCGTCGGCAATGAAGGTAACGATACGTTACGCGCCGGTCAAAATGATGACATTGCATTCGGGGATGCAGGGGATGATGTGCTGTATGGCGACAAGGGCAACGATAGTCTGTGCGGTGGCGATGGCAACGATACGATGTACGGCGGTAACCACAGCGACATCCCAGTTGTTGATAACACTGAAGAAGATTGGCTGTGCGGTAGCAAAGGGAATGACTTGTTATTCGGCGACGAAGGGCGAGACAATCTCAACGGCAGCGACGGCGAAGATACTCTATACGGCGGTATAGATAATGACACTCTGACCGGCGGTACGGGAAACGATCGCTTGTACGGAGATCAAGGTCAAGATCTGTTGCGAGGCGGGCAAGGTAGCGACTTCTTTGGTTTGAGAACCAATAGCGGTACGGATACGATCCTCGATTTTACCGATGGTGAAGATCTGTTGGCTTTGAGGGGTGGCTTGACATTCTCCCAACTGAACTTGATCGATAGCAACGGTACTGCTTTGATTGGGGTACAAAATAGCAGTGAAATTCTGGCAATTTTACCAGGAGTTCAAGCTAGTTTGCTCGGACAACAGGATTTCATTTCCTTTATTTAAGGTGGGCGATCGCTAAAGCCAGAAACTCGGTTTTTTCGATCGTACCTGCGCCAATTTTCTCAAACGCCCCCAGCCTAAAGGCTGGGGCTACACAAACGAAGCCTGCCTACGCAGGCTTAAATTCTAAAAGCCCGCGTAGGCTTTGCTCTGTTTGTCTAGGGCTACACAAACCAAGCCTGCGTAGGCAGGCTTAAATTCTAAAAGCCCGCGTAGGCTTTGCTCTGTTTGTCTAGGGCTACACAAACCAAGCCTGCGTAGGCAGGCTTAAATTCTAAAAGCCCGCGTAGGCGTTGCTCTGTTTGTGTAGCGATACCCTTAAGGGTATCGGCTTGAGGATTTGCAAAACCGGGTTTCTGTGCCTACTTCAATCAGTAGATGCAGAATCCCTGATGCAAATAGGTACAATCGACATTGCAAGGAAAGATCCGCAGTGTGAAGGGAAGCCGCCAGTATGGAATTTGTGTCCGATCCGCCAATCGACGTTAAAATCCGCAAAATGAAGGAGCGGGTGCGCTGGCAAGAACCGAGTTTGGTCAAACGGGGTATCGATCAAACTCGTATGGTAATCCAAGATGGCGCGGCGGAAGATCCAGAATTTTCTTTTTTAGTTATCGGCGATAGTGGCTCGGGTGCCCACGGGGGAGATAATCCCCAGCGACGAGTTTCCCAACTGATGTTGCAACACGGCGAGGGTTGCCGTTTTGTCCTCCATACGGGGGATGTAATTTATCTGGTGGGTTCTAGCGAGTATTACTTGCAAAACTTTATTCAACCTTACCAGGAATTTTTGGTGGGTGGGGAAGAGCCGAAACGGATTGATAGCGATCGCATGATCTTCAAGTTACCCTTTCTCCCCGTCCCCGGCAATCACGATTATTACGATTTACCCATCTTATATGGTGTCCTCGCACAAGCAACTTGGCCTTTGCGCCGTTTGTTGCGCTCAAAAATCGATTTAGATATTGGCTGGCACGGTTCGTTTCAAGGTAAAGCTTATGCTAAAGCATTTCTTGATTACCTGTTAGCTTTCAATAATGAAGCCGAATTAAACCTTCATTTAGATAGTCATTACACGGCTAGTACCGACACCGGACGCTGTTTAGTTTACCAACCAGGACGCTTTACTAAATTACCTAACCGCTATTACACTTTTCGTTACGGCGGCATCGATTTTTTTGCCCTCGACTCGAATACGTTTAACGCACCCGCACCCCTACCCAATACTCAAGAAGGGGAGCGCTACCGCCGCGAGTTAAACCAACTCAAAAATGAATTAGAACGGGAAAAATTGGAAATCCTAGAAGCATCTGCGAAGCTTAATCCTGACTCTCCCGAAGATGCGGAACAACTCGACGATTTACGAGCAAAATTAGAACAAATTGATGAAGTTACAATCGACATTGAAAAACAATTGGTAGCGGATAACAAAACAACCACGGATTTTGAACAATTGGAATGGTTGCGGCGAAGGCTAATCGAATCTTGGCATACAAAAGAAGTGCGCGGGCGCGTGGTTTATTTTCACCATCCCCCCTATGTAACTGAAGCCACCAAGTGGCATCAAGCTCAAACTTTAGCGGTGCGCCATCGCATTCGCTGGGTGTTGGATGGGGTAGCAAAAGAAGTGGGAAATCTGGCTCAAGAGCGTCCAATTGTAGATTTATTCTTGAGCGGTCACGCCCACTGTTTAGAATATCTTCGCACGGGAAATACCAGATATGCTGATTCTAATTTAAATTGGATTGTTTGCGGTGGTAGCGGTCACAGTTTGCGCCGTCAGCGCCTAGAAGGGTCAGAATTAATGGAAAGTTTTAGAGAAGGGGAAGAACAGCGCAGTCTGAAAGTAGCCGATTCTTTACTTTTTGTTGGTCGCAACGGTTTAGGATTGCAAAAGAAACGTCCCTATTCTTGTTTGCGAATTGACGTGTTTGATGAGCGTCTGCCTAAGTTTGTTGTTCGTCCTTTCGTTGCCGAATTATCTCAAAGAAAGTGGAGCGATCGCCAACTAGATCCCTTTACTATTTTAAATACCTCCCCCAACCCCATCCGCTGACGTTGAAGATGGGAGAGCTGGGGGAGCTGAGGGAGCTGAGGGAGCTGAGGAAGCTGAGGGAGCTGGGGGAGCTGAGGGAGCTGAGGGAGCTTTTGAAGTAATTACTTCTACTTCAAGAGTCTCCCTTGTCTCCCTTGTCTCCCTTGTCTCCCTTGTCTCCCTTGTCTCCCTT
>CAYXCW010000201.1:0-9748 GCA_964463555.1 uncultured bacterium | reverse complement strand
AATTGCTAATTGCTAATTGCTAATTGCTAATTGCTAATTGCTAATTGCTAATTGCCCATACGCGCAGTAATTCAGATGCAAACGGAGATGATATAGGCTAGTCAATCAAGTTGCTAGTTATCTCATACATAGCAGCTAATGGCTAATGTCAGTAAAAATCCTATATTAGCAATTAGCAATTAACTATTAGCAATTAGCAATTAGCAACTTGCGTTATTAGCTAGAATGTTTTCTTTTTAATTGCGATTAGCGACTGCTAAATCCTTTGCCAGTTGTACTTTGTGACCAAACGATTAATTCTCCGTTTTGTCCTCCGGCGGCGAGTTTATCACCTTGAGGATGCCAAGCAACGCAGGAAAATCCATCTGGTGCGCCGGTGAGAGTTTGAGCGATTTGTTTGGCTTTTTGCCACAAACCAACAAAACCATCATCGGCGGCGGAGGCGAGGAGAAAGCTTCCGGGTTGGAATGCGATCGCGCACACAATACCCACATGTCCTTCTAATATACGACCATCCCAACCAATTGTTTCATCTGCGTCTTTTTCCCACACTACAACGCTATCGGCACAGGAGGAAGCTAGCAGGGGAACTCCCAATTGCGTATTGATATTTGACCAAGATAAATTGTGTAATTTACCTGGAAAACCGCGCATTAACCAGGGACTGGGGTTGCCCCATTCCCAAACTGTGAGGGTGCGATCTAAGTTGGCGGAGGCGATGTATTTGCCCTCATTTGACCATGCGATCGCTAAACTAGCAGCAGGTACTTCTAAAAATTCCGGATCTTCATCCCAGTCCAAAGCATTCCAAACCTTAATCCCTTGATTTCCAGCAACGGCAATATTCTCCCCATTGGGACGCCAACCCATATCTAAAACTGAAGAAGCTTCAAAATTCAGCGTTACCACTACTTCTTTTGCCTCAACATCCCACACTTGGAGATATTTTCCCATACTAAAAGCTAGTTCGTTTCGCCTGGGATTCCAAGCCAAACGATCTACCCAAGCGGGTGCATTTTCTAACGTGGTAATTAATTCAGCTTCTGGTAATTTCAAGCGCCAAATTTTTACCCGTCCATCCTGTCCCCCCGCTGCAAAATATTGCCCATCAAACGAAAACCCAATGCAGTCGATTGACTGTTCCTGAGCATTTTGCAACGCAGTTAAATTGCCTTCCTTCCACAGCGCAATTTCTCCCGAACCGGAGGCTGCGGCTAAGGTCAAACCATCCGGTGACCAAGCCACAGCCGTCACGTAATCTGAGAGCGTTCCTTGCCAGGGTCGGTCAAATAATTTTTTCCCAGCCTTTATACCAAACACGCTCTAAAATCCTCTTTGAGTTTGGCTTCATCCAGATTTCTGCCAATAAATACTAACTCGTTTTTCCGAGTTTCCTCTGGTTTCCAGTCGCGATCTGGTTTGCCATCAAACAGCATGTGAACTCCTTGGAACACAAACCGCTGGTTTTCTCCGGCGATGTTGAGAATTCCTTTCATCCGGAAGATATCTTGCCCTTGATTTCGCAACAGTTCTCCCAGCCAATTATTTAATTTTTCCCCATCTAATGCGCCGGATTCTACAATCGCAATCGACCCGACTGTTTCATCGTGTTGGTGTGCATCTTCCCCCAAAAATTGCGGGTCAATTTCCAAGGCGCGATTCAAGTCAAATGCTTTCACACCCAACAGCGCATCCATTTCTAATTCTGAGTTGCGGGTGCGGTAGATTTTTGCCATTGCATTCATTGCCCGAATTCGCTTTTCTAGATCTTCTAACTGTTCTGGCGTCACCAAGTCAGTTTTATTGATCAAGATTACATCAGCAAAGGCAATTTGTTCTTGAGCTTCATCTGCATCCCAGTGCTGCCAGATATGCTTGGCATCAACTACCGTTACTACTGCATCCAGGGATATTTTATCCCGCATATCTTCATCGACAAAAAACGTCTGAATCACGGGAGCTGGATCGGCAAGTCCGGTAGTTTCTATTACTAGGTGGTCGAACTTGTTCCGCCGTTTCATCAAGTTCCCGATAATCCGCATCAAATCGCCCCTCACGGTGCAGCAGATGCAGCCATTATTCATTTCAAAGATTTCTTCATCGGCGTTAATAATCAGTTGGTTATCAATCCCAACTTCTCCAAACTCGTTGACGATGACGGCTACTTTTTTTCCGTGTTCGTAGGTGAGGATGCGATTGAGCAGGGTAGTCTTACCCGCTCCCAGGTAGCCAGTCAGAACGGTAACCGGAACGAAATCGGTTGTATTGGCATGTACCACGATGGATGCCTCTATTATTACAATGAGAATCAATATCATATTACAATAATTTAGGGGGGTAAAGCTACCCTCGCCATACCCTCTACTTCAAAATCCCGGTTTCTTAAAGAAACCGGGATTTTTACACCGGATTTCAGTCGGATGAGGTACACCTTGGTTTGTGTAGTGGCATCCTTAAGGGTGCCCGCACACTGCTGTCGAAGCGATAACGCTTTCCCTCACGCGGTTGTACTACAAAAATCCGGTTTCTTTAAGAAACCGGATTTTTAAGCAACTTAGTTTAGCGGCGTACACTTTCCTCCCAATCCATCTACAATAGCGCAGGTATTAGCGGTTAACATTTTCTGGTAGGTTTCACCTTCGCTGCCTGTTTCTCCTAAACCATCGGCGTACAATTCTTGCTCTGAAACTTTAACATTCGCTTCTCTTGCCACCGATTGTATTAGCTTGGGATTGAGCGTTGCTTCGGCAAAAATAGTTGGAACTTTTGCCTTTTTGATATCTTTTACCAGTGCGCTTACTCTTGCTGCTGTGGGTGCTTCGTCGGTGCTAATTCCTTCTAGCGCCCCGATGACCGGAATTCCATAAGCTTTGGAATAGTAACCTAACGCATCGTGGGTGGTAACTAATTGGCGGGATTCTGGTGGAATTGTGGCAATTTGCGATTTAATCCAAGTGTCTATTTGGGTGAGTTCGCTGGTAATTTTTTGGGTATTTTCTGCGTATATTTTTGCCTGTTCGGGTTGTAGTTGTGACAAGCGATCGCTTATAACTTTCGCCATTTGAATCCCATTTTGGGCATTGTGCCAAACGTGCGGATCGGTTACGGTTCCGCCGTCTTCTTCCAATTTTTCCGGGTTGGGAACGGCAATTTCATCGACTGCAACTTTGGGTGCCGGATTCGATGTCGCTTGAATTAATCTGATCAAGCTGGGTTCAAAGTTGTACCCACCATATAAAATTAATTTGGCTTGTTCGATCGCTTTGCGGTCTTCGGGCGTCGCTTGGTATACGTGAGGGTCAGCACCCGCTTGAACCAAGCATTTGAGGTCAACGGTGTTAGCGGCAATTTGTTTGGTTAAGTCGCACAAAATGCTGTGGGTGGCGATGACTAAAGGGCGATTTCCCTTCTCTGTCTGAGCATTTGGGTTCGATGGCGCACTGCACCCCACTAACCCGATAGCGATCGCAATACTAGCAATCCTTTTACTTGGCTGGTTTTTTAACATTTCTTTAATCCTATGGCTGAGGTTCTGTGGTTAAATATGAGAACGATTATCATGCTAAGATTTTTATGTTAGAGGTGGAACATCTGGCTGTCAACTACCGGGGAATTTCAGCGATCGCAGATGTGAGTTTTTGCTTAGAACCGGGGCAAATTGTGGGCGTCATTGGGCCGAATGGCGCGGGCAAAAGTACAATGGTAAAGGCGATTCTGGGCTTAATTCCCTCAGAAAGCGGCATAATCAGGTATCGTTCCCGCGCTTTGAAAGAGCAGCTAAAACAAGTCGCTTACGTACCCCAGCGCAGCCAAATTGATTGGGACTATCCGACAACGGTATGGAATGTAGTGCTGATGGCGCGGACTCGTCATACGGGATGGTTTCGCTGCCACAGTCGTCAATCTAAAGAAATAGTTAAAGCAGCGCTAGAAAGAGTCGGGATGTGGTCGTTAAGAGAGCGTCAAATTGGAGAATTATCGGGAGGACAGCAGCAGCGGGTATTTTTAGCGCGATCGCTTGCTCAAGAAGCAGAGTTATTTTTCTTTGACGAACCGTTTGTAGGCGTGGATAAAAAAACTGAAGCGATAATTTTTGAAGTATTTGAAGACCTAAAATCCCAAGGTAAAATTTTGTTAGTAGTCGGTCACGATTTAGGCGAAGCCACTAGAAAATACGACCGTTTTTTATTGTTGAACAAACAATTAATCGCCAATGGTTCTCGCAACGAAGTAATCACAACCACCAACATCCAAAAAGCCTATGGAGACAGCGTAATTCTCCTCCACCGCGGTGAAATGTAGCAGGTGTGCAGGTGAGCTTCAGGAGAATTAGCAATTACCAATTACCAATTACCCATTACCAATTACCCATTACCAAATGATAAATTTTTTACTTGAACCTTTAACATTTGAATTTATGCGTCACGCAATTGTGACGTCAATTATGTTGGGTATTTTGTGTGCAGTAGTTGGCACATATTTGATCGTACAGCGCATGAGTTTATTGGGAGATGCGATCGCTCATGCAGTTTTACCGGGACTTGCGATCGCTTTCTTTTTCCGCCTGGATATTTTCGTAGGAGCGTTTGTATCAGGCATCATCAGTACTCTCGTCATCGCTTGGATTGATTCCCAATCGCGGATCAAAGTCGATGTAGCAATGGCGTTGGTTTTTTCAGGATTTTTAGCATTAGGAATTATGCTAATAACCTTGCTCAAAAGCAAACTAGACTTACATAGTTTTCTGTTTGGGGATATATTAGAAGTCACGGCGGCGGATGTGGGGCGCACTTTCAGTATCACCATATGCGTCTTAATTTTTGTCAAGTTATTTTATAAAGAATTATTGTTTTACACGTTCGATCCGCTAGGCGCTCAAGCAATAGGATTGCCCGTAAGTTTAATTCATATCGGGCTAATTTCTGCCATTACCCTTACCATCATTGCGAGTATGCAAGCAGTGGGAGTAGTTTTGGTTGTTTCGCTACTAATCGGTCCCGCAATTACGGCTTATTTATTAGTTAAAGAACTGCATCAAATGATGGGATTGGGGGCAGTTATTGGTATTATTAGTAGCGTGACGGGGATGTATATTAGCTATTACTTAAACGTGCCATCAGGGGCAGCGATTGTGTTAGTGGTTTCCCTCTTATTTATCTTAACGCTGCTGTTTAGCCCCGAGCAAGGAATTTTGACGCGCCCCGAAGTTGCCGATCGTTCTGTCAGAATTGTGCGACTGCTGAATAAATTAAAAATTAAATAAAATTATTCTCGTTCCCACTGGAACGAGAAGGGAATCGCACCGACGGGGCGGGTTTAACTTGCATATCTCCTAGTTATACTTAATTGGTGGTAAAACCCGCCCCTACTACCGGACATGATATTAAATCTAAAATCTAAAATCCAAAATCTAAAAATTGGGTTGGGGAAGGCGTCCTTGCAGTTGCTCGAAACCCTTTTGGCAGTTAGCACAACCGCAACCAGATTGATGGATAGAATTAATTTCATCTTTGGCGGTTAACATCGCGAGGGAATTTTCGGCATGGTTTTTGCCATTTGGGATAGTTTGGATAGCTGGCGTCGATAAAAGTTCGACTGTTAGTGGGCGTGCGATCGCGCAGCGTGCCGTCAGGCGTATCGCGGCAGCAGATGCAGAATCTGCCAAAATCAGCATAGCGCCCAAGATCCAAGAGCAAGCAAGCAACAGCAACTTAACTTTGTTCATCGTTCCCACCTTCGTTTTTATGTAATGACTGACTAGCCGCAGAAATGTTTCTATTCTAACCGAGATGATGCCAATCGATTCTAACCCAAGTTATGCTCGCCAGGAGTGACGCCAAGCAACTGGGTTTCTAGGAAAAATCTTCGACTTGCAACAAGCGATATGCACACCCGACGCTACGCTAAAGCACCAAGAAACAAAGATGATAGGAACGCCCTTGCGTAAGTTCTAACCCAGTTGCTTCAACCTGGTATTCTTGCCAATTGAAAAACCTGCTCTGCCGTAATTTCCAAACCCTCAAACAGAGAATCAACTAATAGCGTATCTCCCATATAAGTCTGCGGTGGCGCATCTGGATAAAAAACCGTAATGCTTCTCGCTTGACTATCCACCACCCAAACTCGCAACACTCCCGCATCCAAATAATCCCTCGCCTTAGCAGCTAATTGCCCAAAAGTTTGTCCCGGTGAAATAATTTCGATAACTAATTCTGGCGGAACCGGACAAGCTTCATTTTGCATCCAATCAGGTGCTAATCGCTGATGAGAAATGTATAAAAGTTCTGGTGTAGGAACCCAGCTTTTTCCCCGTCGCGTCAGTACAACAGCCCATTCTACACCGACCTCTCCTATATCTTGGCCCCAGTCTTCCAGCACTCTAAGTAATGCTTTTGTCAGTCTGGAATGAAAAAATTTTGGTGACATTTTTGGTATTGCCTCACCATCGACCAATTCGTAAGTTACATCCCCTTCTGGTAGTGCCAGAAATTCTTCTAGGGTGAGTTGGTTTTTTGCTTGGAGCATGAGCATCGCCCCCCTGTGCGTAAAAATTGCCAACAAAAAAGCGTCTCCAAAAGGAGAGTGCTTTTATTTTAGCTCAAACTTTCGCACAGAAACTCGCAGAGAAACCGGGTTTTTCCAAAAAACCCGGTTTCTTAGTGGCTTACCCTATAACTTAGCGATCGCACCAACCTCCCTCTCATAAAATTTCCAGGCTTTTACAAATCAAGCACAAATAGGTTTTTCTACTATTAAGCAGCAAATTTACCCGGCAAAACACTATCCTTAATCTTTTGTTCTAATTCATTTACCACAGACATTACACCCTGTTCTGGCTCGCTCAAAAGATATTTTTTAAGATCCTCTAAATAGTTAATTAAATCTTTACGCAACCGGGGTTTATTTTCTTTTACTCCATTAGTATAGTCCCAATAATCCCAAGCTATTAAAGCTAGTGCAACTGTGGGGTCAATCATACTTCCTAGTTGAGCAGAAATAGTACCCACAGCTTGAACACTTGCTTTAGCAGCAATCTTAGCAGCAATCTTAGCAACTCCAGTAGCACCTATTAGCGTTACTACAAATACTTGATTTCCTCGTTCATTTGTTAACCTGATATTGATAGTTTCTAAATATTGATTCCAGTCAGAACGGGGTATTTTATACATTTTAGGAACGTTGTCAAATTCCTTAGATACTTCTTTAATATAAAATTCAGCGGTATCGATCGCTATTGTCTTTAACTTCATTTCTGCTGATTCCGCTTGTAATACTCGTCTGGCAAATTCCCTTTGAATATCGTTATTTAATTTTATGGCAATATTATCATTCACTATCGTTTGATCGAAGACGTTTCTAACATTTTCGCCCACATATTGCAAAAAGATGCTAAACTCCGCCTTCTTTTGATTGAAATAATTAAAATACCAATTTAAAAAATCATTATCGATTCGTTTAATTAATTCTTGTTCCCATAGAGCAAGTTCATTTTTTGCATAATGTTCAGCATTTTGATGTGCAGTATTCAGAGCTTTTCTAAAAGCCATCTCTTTTCCTGCAAAGGCGACAAGAGGTTGAGTATTTTCTATGGATGGAGAAGAGGTTAACTCCGCCGCTAAAGCGTTACTCATAATTAATCGTCCCAGTAACGGAATTAATATAAGTAAAATTACAATAGACCAAATGATGACACTAACTATCTTAAAAACTTTTCCTAGCGGCGATCTTTCATTAGTCTCTTCAGCATTTATAGGATTATCTTTAGAATCTTCACTCTTGTTATTGCTATCGTCAGACATAGTGAGTTTTTGGCGGGTGTAAATTTTATTGTTACTGGCGTAAATAATCACGCTTGATAATTATTATTCAGGACAAATACTTATGTCGTCAATAGTTACTTAGTGGTATAAAGTAGGAACTTTGTCTACTTTTATTGTGGGATAATGTGGGATTTAGTTGCTAAAGTAGGGAAATGTGGGATAAAGTGAGATTACACAATGATAAAACCACCTTGATCTATGGACATACAAGAAGTTATTCAATGGACTGACGAACAGGTATTATTTAACACAGGCAAACGTCTTGATTCATTACAAAAATCTATATTAGAGGGGGTTTGGCAACATCAAAATTATGAAGAAATCGCGAGAAATAATCTTCGCAGTTACGATCATGTCAAGAAAGAGGCATGGAAATTATGGAAACTTTTATCTGATGTGATTGGAGAAAATGTTAAAAAATCTAATGTTTGCTATTTGTTAGAACAAGCTGAACTGTCTAATATTAGTGTTGTTGATAGTGTACAAATAGGGGTTAGTTATGGTAATATCAATATCTGTGGTAAAAATAAGCGATCGCACTCCCCCCCCAACTCCCCCCACAACCAAAATCCCTCGCCGATTATAGATTTAACAGACGCACCAGAATTACTGAGCTTTTACAACCGCGCCTCCGAACTCTCCACCCTCAAACAATGGATTTTAGAAGAACATACGCGCTTAATCACCATATACGGATTAAGTGAAATAGGTAAAAGCGCGATCGCACTCAAACTGATCGAACAAATTCAAACCGAATTCGATTACATTATTTGGCGCAGTCTGGGTAACACTCCCACACTCTCAACGCTGGTAACAGATCTCAAACAATTTTTTGCGCGTGAGCAAGCAACCCAATTACCCACAGTCATCGATTATTTTCGATGCGATCGCTGTTTAGTAATCCTTGATGACGTGCATAATATATTTAAAACCAGACAATTAGCAGGTCAATATTTAACAGGATATGAAGATTACGGTAAATTTTTTAAACAAGTCGCCACATCATCTCACCAGAGTTGTTTAATCCTCCTCAGTTGGGAAAAACCCAGAGAAATTACCAGTTTAGAAGGCGAAAATCGACCAGCACAAACCTTACACCTAAAAGGGTTAGCAGAACAAGCAGAAGAGATATTGAAAGAAAAAGAATTAACAGATGAAGATAAATGGTCAGAATTAATAACCCTTTATCAAGGTCATCCTTCATGGTTAAATATCATAGCTGCAACCATACAGGAACTATTTAACGGTAGCGTTGCCCTGTTTTTAGCCGAGCAAAATGACATATTTTTAGGTGACATAGAACCGCTTTTAGAAACTCACTATGAGCGTTTATCCGAATCAGAAAAACAGGTAAGCTTAGGGTTAGCTAATCTTGATAAAGCTTTTGATATTTCCCAACAACCAGCAAATAGCGAATTATCCAAATCCGAATTCTGGCAAGTTATCCAATCATTAGCGCGACGGGGCTTGGTGGAAAAAGTGCAACTAGGAGCGCTCACGCACTTTCAGATCAATCCTATCTTCAAACAATACATTCAATCCCAATTTTTATAGACCGCGCAGGCGGTCAAAGTTTGTGTGCCCGCTTGCGCTCCGCACCCTTGGTGGGTGACGGCGATCGGTGCTACTACGAACGGGGGTGCGATCGCACGACTGGGCAAAGAAACCGGGTTTCTGTCAACAATCTTGGCTTTGAAACCAGCGATCGCCGCCAGAAACCCGGTTTCTCAGAGCCTCGCTAAAAAACTGCAAACGCCAAGAAACCGGGTTTCTAGGAACCATCTTTGAGCGCAACTCGCGATCGCACCCAGAAACCCGGTTTCTCAGATCCAAAACAAAAAGCGCCCCCCATAAGGAGAGCGCTTTTTTAAAGTTCTAGCAACCTAGACCTTAGCCATTGATAACTGGAGCAGTTAAAGCAACGGGAG
>CAYXCW010000200.1:0-9866 GCA_964463555.1 uncultured bacterium | reverse complement strand
TCCCTCAGCTCCCTCAGCTCCCTCAGCTCCCTCAGCTCCCTCAACTCCCTCAGCTTCACTAGCTCCCTCAACTCCCTCAACTCCCTCAGCTCCCTCAGCTCCCTCAGCGTCAGATTACAGCTTGTATTCCAAAGGTTCGCAAAACTCGGTTATACCTGTCTTGAGCGCGAAGATTACCACCGGCGCTACCAACAAATCGGGGCAAAGTTTGGTCGAGATCAAATACTCTACTGCCTTTGTACAGTTGCCATTTAATAAATCTTCCCTAAAATCTTGTTCGCAGATGGGAACGCGACACCGTTTGGCTAAAAGCGCTAACCAATTATCGGATGTGTCTGGTTGTTGTCCCGCATTAATTGCCAGCGTTATCGCTGCATCTTCCAGATCTCCTTCGCAGTCTTCAATTACATCCAAAGCTTTGAGGGCATCCGGATAAGCTGATAGTTGCGAACGATACTGAGCAATTTCTTGGGATGTGATCGTCAACATGCGGTTCAACCTGCCAAATTCTCTCTCATTTTAAAGGTAAGCAAGCAAGATGAGGGCGGTTAGCGCGATCGCTATCCAAGTCAAAAAGCAATTTCTGGTCAAGCGAGTCGCCTGGTATATTTGTTCTGCCGTAATCGGATTAATTGCTTCTCCCAAAAGTGGTTTGTGCTTTGCCACTCCGCGATACCAATTTATTCCTCCCACCTGTACGCCCAATACAGCAGCATAAGCGCATTCACTCCAACCAGAATTGGGACTCGGATCGGCAATTGCATCGCGCCGACATACTTGCAAAACATAACCAGGCTTACCCGATAAAAGCGCTAAAGTCAATACCGTTAAGCGACAAGGAAGCCAAGTTAAAACGTCCTCCATTTTGGCACTAAACCATCCTATATATGTATAAGGTGCGGCGCGATAACCCACCATTGAATCAAGCGTACTAGCAGCTTTATAAGCCAAAGCAAGGGGTACTGCACCCACCATAGGGATCAAACAACCAGCGATCGCATAAAATAACGGCGCCATCACTCCATCCGTTGCATTTTCCGTCACCGTCTCCAACACCGCCCGTAAAATTTCTGAAGAAGATAAATTTTCTGTATCGCGACCGACATAATTACTTAAAGTCAGACGTGCTTTTGCTAGATCTCCTTGAATCAGGGGTTGTAAAACATCATCCGCCGCATCTCTTAAACTCCTCGCGGCAAAACAGCTTGCCAAGATGATGCTTTCCACTGCCACACCTAAAAACGGATGTATCAATCTAGCAGCTTGAACAATTATCCAACCCCAGCCACCGCTACCGATTATCAGTACAATTGCTAAAACGATGCCTCTGATGCGGTGAGTTATTATCCTGGTTTTAGTAAAATAACCGTCTTCTCTTGCTACCGGATCGTTTACAATGTCTCGAACAAACTGATATATTATCCATCCCATCCCTCGCACTGGATGAGGCCATCCCCAAGGATCGCCAATCAGGTAATCTAGACTGGCAGCGATCGCTAGAACAACAGGGTCATACGTCATTGGTGACTTGCTAGTAGGTGTGCTTGACAGGACTTACGCACGAGGACTCCAGAAACCGGGTTTCTGCGTTGATCTGTGATTGCGAAACCAACCATTTTTCATAGAAACCCGGTTTCTTTGTGTAAGTCCTACTTGATTCCCATTAGCCATTAGCCATTAGCCATTAGCAATTGCTAAACAACAAAACTCGTTTCTTCCCCACAAGCAGCTTGCCAACTGCGGGCATCGTAGTAAAGATCTTCTAGGGAAATACTATACAGAGCATCTTTTAGCTTTTGGTGCAACTGTCGCCACAGCGTCAGCGTTACCCAATCTTCAGTTGCTTTTGCATTCGCAGTGTGATGAGGTAGGGGTTCAATCGTTTCTCCCACCGCTTCTAAAATTTCTCCTAAAAATATTTTCCCTGGTTGACGAGCTAATTGATATCCTCCCAGGGAACCACGAAGCGAGTTAACTAAACCAGCGCGACGCATCTCGATCAGTAATTTTTCCAGATAGGGAGCGGGGATATCTTGGCGACGAGCGATCGCTTTTACAGAAGTCGGGCCATATCCCGGCTGTAAACTCAAATCTAGTAGCGCTTTCACACTATAGTGGGCGCGAGTTGTCAGTTTCATTCCAGCTACGGTAACCAAAACCTTCCTTTGTCTATCATCCACCAAGTTTGGGGTAGAAACCTTCACAAACCCCCCTGACTGTTGCCCCTCTTGGGCTTAAGCGAGCATCATACCAATCTGCCACGAACTGGGCGCGAGTATTTTCTGGTCTGCCTTGCGCTCTTCCCTCACGCTCTATTAACAAAGATCGTACTAAACAAACCCCAGTCAATCTTTAAAGAACTTTACCTTGGAGGGCTAACATAGGGGCGTAAGCTGATATAAAGCTAAAGCTTCATATCAACCAGTGTTAATTTCAGCTAAAGTAAGATACTATAAATTACTTGATGGATTTGTTGAAGAGAGAAGTTAATGCCAAAAGCACCAAAGATCGAAACCCTTGAAGGCGAAGCTTTACTGAGAAAAGTCAAAGAGCTAGAAAATCTCAGCAAAGAGGAAAAAGCTAAAGCTTGCGGCTACTACACCGTGACTAAAAACGGTGTAGAGCGCGTTAACATGATGAAATTCTTGAATGCCCTCATTGATGCCGAGGGGATTCAGTTAGACAGCAAACAAGGTGGTAATGGTCGGGGCGGACGCAGTGCAAGCTATCGAATCAGCGTCCAGTCTAACGGCAACTTATTGATTGGTTCGGCTTACACCAAACAGATGGGGCTGAAGCCAGGAGATGAGTTTGAAATTTCCTTAGGACGCAAACACATTCGTCTCAAACAAATCGGTGGAGACGATATGGAAATGGACGAGGAATAAACACTATAGCGCCATTGTCTCACCCAGCGCCACCACAACCATTAACGCCTCAGCACCAAACACCGCGTGAAGAGGCGTACAGTAGGGGAATAGTTTGCTTATGTATCCCCAAGCCAACAAAAATTCCCTTAAAGGTTGTAGGGTGAGCATTCGCCCACCCTACAAAAAACTAATAGCTTGGTTTTGGGATACCTGAAAGGTTGTTCAGGCAGTTTGAGTTAGTTTGGGTAAAGGCAACTCCTGGGTAGGCAGTGCCGGAGAGAGATAGCGGTTGATGGCTTTAGAAGTAACGGCAACGTCGCAAGCGAGGGTAATTCCTTCTTTTTCTAATAAGCCTAAAACCCGTTTGAGGTTGTCGCGTTCGACCACGGGAAGCTGATGTAAACCTCGTGCTGCCATGCGGTCTAAAGCATCAGCAACCGGCTCATCTGCATAGGCATAGAGAAGATCCTTGGTGCAGATCGCAGCCAGGGTTAAATCCTCTAGGTTGATTGTAGAAGCATCCGATTCAGAAGAGGCGATCGCGCGATCGATATCCTGAAGCGTGACGATACCAATTAGTTTTAAATCCTCATCAATTGCTAAAGCCGTGTGACAGCGTTCGTTCGTCATCGCCAAACCGGCTTCTAACACGCTGCAACTGCTAGATAGCATCAAGCGAGGTTTGTGCATCGCCGCCGAAACTGGAATTTGGTTTAAAATTTCCAGATTCTGGTCTTTCTCCACATTCACACCCATCTGTTGTAGGTTTAAGCCTTTATTTACCGTTGACTTTGACTTCATCGTATCTACCAGCCAGACGCTTAAACCCACAGCCGCCATCAAAGGCAAAACAATGCGATAGTCGCGCGTCATCTCAAACAACAATAAAATAGCCGTTAAAGGAGCGCGGACGCTAGCAGCTAAAACTGCCGCCATTCCCACCATCGCATAAGCTGGTGGAGCAGCGATGTGTACGCTTAATCCAGGCAGCAATAGCGCCCAAATTTTGCCATAAGCAGCCCCCAAAGAAGCACCCAAAAACATCGCGGGCGCAAATACACCCCCTACCAATCCGCTGCCCAAACTAAACGCCGTCATCACTAACTTGACGACTAGCAAAACCAGCAACAACGACAGGGAAAATTTCACATCTTGCAGCATCGCCCCAACGGTTTCGTAGCCGATGCCAAGAATTTGGGGCAACAGCAAACCCACCAACCCGACGGTGAATCCCCCAATTACGGGATGAATGTATCGTGGAATGCGACCCAACCAGCCAAACCCTGCTACTTGACCGCGAAAGCTGCGTTGCGCCAGTTGAATCGCTTGGGTATAGGTCAGAGATACCAGACTCGCGAGCAAACCCAATCCCATATAAAGAGGCAATTCTAGAGGGCTGCGAACCTCATAGGCAGGCAAGCTAAAAGCAGGTTGGGCACCCAATCCAATTTGAGCCACCAACGCCGCTACAACGGCTGCTAGCAGCACTACACTCACCGCTGAAGTAGCAAAAGTTGTCCCTAAAACCAACTCCAGAGCAAAAAAAACGCCCGCAATTGGGGCGTTAAAACCAGCTGCCAAACCAGCAGCGGCGCCAGCCCCCAACAGCAGCCGGTGGCGTTCGCGCGACACTTGCAGCACTTGACCCACCAACATGCCAAAATTGGCGCCGATTTCCACCGAAGGCCCTTCTGGCCCCAAAGAAGCGCCAGTGCCGAGAGAAATCGCCGCTGCCACCATCTTGGTAACAGGTCTGAGTTCCCGCGACAAAGCTGGTTTGGTGTCCTCAGTGGCGGCAATTAAATTAGAAATGCTCGGCCCAAAGTCTTGGAAACGCCAACGCATGATTCCGATTAGCAATCCGCCGATAGTGGGAACGCAGGCTAAAGTCCAAGCACCCCAAACCGAGATCTGACCCATCAGATCTTCTAACATCACACTGTGGATCAATTCGATCAAATAGTGAAACGTCACCACACCCATCCCGGTTCCACCCCCAATCAGCACCGCCAAAATCAAGACCATTGTTTCTGGGGACGGCTGGAGATGGTTAAGTAGGCGGGTGAGTTTGGATGTAGAAGTAGGCACGCGACAAGAAGTGCCCGTTCTTAGTGCTGTCGATTCAGACAGCGACGCCGCAGCGGGAGGTAGGTATGACATTATACAGACGACTATATATAGTACTTAGAGAAAGCGTGAACTACCCTACCGCAGTTGCGGATGGGGCTTCTGTACTCACCGGGGAGTGCCAAAGATTTGACTTTCGTCCCATCTTTGGTCTTACCTCCCCTCCTAAAGCAGAGACGGCTGAACCATCCGCCTTTAGCACTCTGATGCCCTCGGCTCTAATATTGACCGCAGCGTTACCCTCCCTGCCGTGGTGCGTGCCACAACTAGGGCAAGTCCACTGCCGCACTTCTAACGGCATTTCATTTACCTGATAGTAACAATTAGAGCAGAGTTTGGGACTGGGAAACCAGCGGTCAATCTCAACCAACTTTGCACCTTTTCTCTCTAGCTTGTAGGCTAACAAAAAAGTTTTTGTAAGCTGTGGTTAAATTGAGCGTTGTGGCCTGTAAAACTTGGCTATAACAATCAGCTAAACACAGCGTTTCCTCTTGCTTTTCGAGCTTTGGTAATAGTGTATTGAGTGCTACCTGCCCCAGCCCCTTGCCAGTGGCTTTATAGGTTTCAATTGATTTATTTAGCGCGTAATTCCACCACCAACGAGCGCATCCAAATGTCTGCGACAAAAGTATTTCTTGTTGGTTTGATGGGTATAAACGAAATTGTACGGCTTTGTGTAGCACTCAATATCACCTATTGGCTTAGTCAATTTTACTGTAATTTGTATCTAGCAGTAAAGGTTGTCAGTGAATATTGGGGAATTGTGAGGACAGTTGTCTTGGTGATTCATCTCCTGGATCTGTCAATCGGGCTAGAGATGGCAAAAATTAGGGCAATCCCTAACTTTTCCCCTGCTAGCGATCGCCACCGCACAGGCAGATGGGCAATGCCGCAGGTTTTGTTAAACTTTGTTACTGGCTTCTCACTTTGATTGTATAGATAAATAACCGCACTGGGGTTGCCGGAACAGAAGTCAACAAGGGTAGACTAGGAAAGAAGATGGTTGGATCAATCCGTCTGTTACTACTCGTAACAAAACTCTTGGGGCAATGCGGTTAAAAATCTTAGCGTTCATAGTTCCGTATCGAATGCTAAAAATGTTTATCTGGCTTGAGTGTTTGGATAGCACTTGAAACGCTCGATCCGTTGGTGGAGATCGGCGTTACTAAAAGTCACTACAGGTGGCGCCAGCTATCACCAGGAAAAACTCGGATCGAGGTGCTTGGCATCAAGACACTGTCAGCAGCTCAATCCTTAAAAATACAGCTGATTGCAAGTGAGTGAAGTAAAACATATCGAAGATGGGGAGCAGAGGAGATGGGAAGCAGAGAAAATGGGGGCAGAGAAGATGGGAAGATGGTGATAATGTGCATTCAAATTCCCCTCTACCCCTCTGCCCCTCTGCCCCTCTGCCTCTCTGCCCCTCTGCTCCTCACGGCTGCAATCCGTTACCAGCAAATCCGGTGGGAATATTAGGAAATTCTGATGAGTGCTCACACATTTAATGGACATTCCGCTGTTTGCCCAATTTGCCATCGTTCCAGACCTACGAAGCTGGGCAGATCGGGTATAGGTCTTTATACTTGCCCCTATTGCGAGCAACGTTTTGTAGTGAGTCAAAGCGGTCATTACGTTCGCGATCCCGTACCGCTTAAACGCCGTCCTAACAGCCAGATGCTGCGGCGTCAGAGTCGCCCTTTGGCTAGAATGCGCCGCGATTTCCGCTTTGGTAAGCCCATCGCTACGCTTGTCCTTGTAGGTAGTGCGATTTTCTTGGGTGTGACTTTAACCACGCCAGAGGGGAGGCAGAACCAGCAAAATCCCTTACACCAAATTTGGGAGTGGGTGACAAAAACTTGGGATGGATAATGGGAATTTCAGATTTAAGATCTTAGATTTCAGATTTCAATTTAAATCTGCAATCTATCTAGCTTTATGGTCTCTTGCGTGTAATTAGCTTCCAATCTGGTAAGCTTCCTAGCTGCTGTACCTGCTCTAGGGCTAGATTTTGCAGCGTCGATGGATCGATTAGCAAGTAGGGGGAAGAATCTTGTTGCCAGTGTTGTTTGAGACGATCGATTGAGGCGGGGATGACTTGGCGATCGCTATAAAAATTCAACGCCGGACGATTGTAAGGATACGATGTATAAATCTTTTCACCCGACCCCATCCCGCTATTTTGGATCATCTCGGCAACGGGTTTCACCGGATACGCTTCGGCTAATTCCCACACCCAATGAGAGGAAGTCATTAGTAACATCAGCGATACGTACATTCCCCAGAATAAGATGCCCATAAATTGGCGATCGCAACGCGCCACCAAAATCGCCCCTAGCGTCATAGCGATCCCCACGGCAGCTAAAATTAATCCGATATCGGCTTCGGGTGTCGGCGCGAAGAAACTATAGTAAATGCTACCTCCCCAGCCCACGACGGCTAACAGCGCTAAAATCGCCACCCAAGCGCGGGGGTAAGATTTTGTTGGGGGAAAATGCCAAACTTCTGCTAAGTAAGCACCACCTGCTAACGCTAAAGCCGGGTAAACTGGCAAAACGTACCAAGGTAGTTTTGTCGTCATCGCGGAGATCGCTAATAAGTAAACGCTACTCCAAACCAAGATTAATTTAGCCCAGCCGAGATTGCGATTTTCCCAAACCAGTTGAAAACTTTGGGGTAAAAATAGCAGCCAAGGCCAGCTTGATTCGAGAATTTCCAGCAGATAATACCAAGATGGCCCAGTGCGATCGTCTACTGGTGTCCAAATGCGATTAAAGGATTGACTAACGAGGTTGTGTGTGATAAAAGATTGACCGTAATGTAAGAATTGGGCACCATACCATAACGCTACCGGAATGCTGCCAAGAATTAGCCCGATCCAGAGATAGAAAGATGCCAGGAGTCGGGGCGTATCCCAAAAGATGAAGAGGAGAGCGATCGCACCCAACAAAACTCCTAAAATACCTTTAGTCAGGCACATCAACCCGAAGCCAATCCCGACGCCGAGACAGTAGCGCAAATCGCGGCGACTGCGTAACAAACACCATATCATTAACAAAAAAAAGCACAGTATTGCCCCATCCAACATCGCCAAACGTCCGTGACGCACGACGGGAAGTAAAGTCAGGTAAATTAAAGCTGAGAAAATAGCCGCAAGACGTTGGGAAAAAATTTCCCGCCCAATCCCATATAATAATGGCACGGAAATAGCTGTTAGCATCGCGCCTGGTAAGCGCGTCGTCCATTCATTCACACCACCAACTGAATAAGTCAATGCAATTAACAGGTGCATCAGCGGTGGCTTGTTATGGTATGGCTCCCCTGCTATGGTGGGATAAAGCCAGCGTAAAGAACCAGCTGGGGCATTAAAAATATTGCGAGCCACTTGGGCTACAATTCCCTCATCCCAATCCCGCAGCGCCAATCCTCCGAGATTAATTCCATACAGTATAACCGCTGCCAGTAGCAATCCCACAATACAGAAAATATCGCTCCATTTTTCACCCGCGCGAAATTTGTCTTTAGCATTACTCCAGGCAAAATTTAAACCACCCATAATTGCATTGAACTATGAAATCTACACCTGTCTAATTTAAACCTATTAAAGTATGAATTACCCCAATTATTAAACATTGCTATCGGTTTAGTATTTATATACTACCCGGTATTGTTTGATATTGTAATTGTTTTAATTTTGGTTAAAATTGACGCTGGTTCCCATAGCTAAGCCATAAAATAAGACAAACAGGAATTACGCAAGGGCGAAGTCAGAAACCCGGTTTCTATGAAAAATCGTTGGTTTAGAAACCAGAGATATACTAAGAAACCCGCTTTCTTTGCGTAAGTCCTGACAAAAATATCAAATTATGACATGACTAAACGTCTAAGTATTGTATTTTTAAGTGCAGTCGCAATCCTGGCATGTTTCGCAGGAGTGATGCAGGCTCAACCAAGCAGTCAAAGTCGGGCAGAAGAGGTTTACAATCGAGGCATTGCTAAGACACGTCGAGAAGATTATCGCGGCGCGATCGCAGACTTCCAACAAGCAGCAACTTTATTTAACCAATCTGGCAATTTAAGCAATGCTTACAAAAGCCAAGCCCTAGCAACTTACTGGCGAAATAACGCGGATAGACTCGCCCCTACAACCTCTAATAATGCTGCCTTACCTAATTGGTACGTCGGAGGTGCTTGTCTGCCGAATACAGATTGTAAGTATGCCCTTGTATTCGCTAATCCAGGAGCAGAAAGAACTAATTTCGGGGGCATAATTATTTTAGAAGAAAATCTGCGAATGCTGAATCGACCTGATGGAAGCGGACTACCAATTAACGCAGTTTTAGATGTGCAAACAGCTCCCAAACTTCGCCGAGGTGAATATTTCTCACCAATCTGTCAAATGAGAGGCAGAAGAACGCAAAATTTATTTGCAGCGATCGCACAAACAAGAGGCTACCAAAACGACGACTTTTATCCCGCGCGACTAGCATGGCGCATCAATTTAACCACCAAAAAAATCGAAAGCATCCCAGCTACAAATATCCGCTGCGAAAATCCTTGTCCCGGCGGCTGTTAGCAATTACCAGAAAAAATCTACAGCAGATTGCAACTCGATGACGGAAAGCGTTATCGCGCAAGTTTGTGTAGCGGAAGCATTAATGCTGCCGCTACACAAACGAAGCCTGAAGGCTGTACCTAACTAAGAAAGCAAACCGCTATAAAGGTGCGCGCTTGACAAACCAAGGTGTACCTCATCCGAGTGCAATCTGTTATAACTGTCCACTGTCCACTATCAACTATCAACTATCAACTATCAACTGTCCACTGTCCACTATCAACTATCAACTATCAACTATCAACTATCAACTATCA
>CAYXCW010000199.1:0-10426 GCA_964463555.1 uncultured bacterium | reverse complement strand
ACTGTCAACTGTCAACTGTCAACTGTCAACTGTCCACTGTCCACTGTCAACTGTCCACTGTCAACTGTCCACTGTCCACTGTTGAAGCAAGTTCCGCGACGGGTTCTAGGGCGCGCTCGCCGACGATATTATAAATGATTGTTTCTTGCTGGCGTCCGCGTAATTGCATGGTGGCGACTTGTTCGGCTTCGTAGCGATCGCTCACATAATCAAACGTTTCGCTGGTGAGCAATATTTTATAAGGTTTGTCGGCGGTTAATTCTTTATTCATCGCTTCTATCCGCGCGGTGACGTTGACTGTATCTCCCACAACCGAATAATTTAACCTTCGAGAGCCACCAATGCTACCGGCGACTAGGGTTCCCGTGTGAATGCCAATGCCAAACTGAATTTCTGGTTTGCCTTCTTCTCGCAGTTGTTGATTCAGTTCTTTTAATTTTTCATGCATGGCGATGCTGGCTGCGATCGCATTAATTGCATCTTGCTTTATTTCTTCTGTTGTGGTACGCGCTTGGGGAATACCAAACCCCGCCATAATTGCATCCCCAATATATTTATCGATCACGCCGCCATAATTCATGATGCAGTCACTCATGACATCTAAATATTGGTTTAGCCAACTGAGTAACTCGCGGGGCGGTAGTTTTTCAGAAATGCTGGTAAAACCACGAATATCCATAAATAGCACCGTCGCCACCATTTCCTGTGCTTCTAATTCCCCATCCTGGATAATTTCTTCTTTGTGTTCCCAAATTAAATTGGCAGTTTCGGGGGCGACGTGTTTTTCAAACAGTCCCATCAATTGTTGCTTTTCCGATTGTTCGCGCAGTTGCACGCCGACGGCAGTTAAAAGGATACTGGCAATCGGTGCGGCAATCGGCAGCCACGCATGATAAAAACTAAAAGCGATCGCAGCGACTCCCATGTAAACTAAGGGCAATATCAAAGTAACAATTAATCGCCCTCTAAGATTGAGATGCAGTAAAATTCCATTCGTTATTGGCCCCAGCAGCAACAATAATAAAATTGTAGATGAGTTTGGCAGTCTTTCCAGCAATCTATTATTCAGCAAATTATCGATGACGGCTGCATGGAAATAAACTCCCGATATCGGAGGGTCTAAATTCAGTGGCGACCTCATCTGATCTTCTAAACCTTTAGCTGTGAATCCGACTAAAACAATTTTATTGGCAAAATCCTGATTTTTAAACCGACCTTCAACTACATCAACAAAGGAATAAGTTTTAGGTTGAATTTGCCTACCTTTTGCAGTTGTATCAATTTTTTTAGGCCAATTTAACCAAACATTTTGCATTTTTATCTCGGGAATAGGCTGGGTAATAGCTACTGTATTTTTGGGATTATAATAGTTGTACACTTCAATTAAAGCTAAACCCAAATTGGGAATAGAAAAGTTAGGGCTATTGACCCAAATAGGGGCTTTTCTGGTAATCCCATCCGAGTCTACTTCCTTTAAGATATGCCCCTGATTGGCGGCAAATTCTGCTAATACTGGCACGGGTTCTAGTACCTGCCCCTGGTTATCCCAACCTCTTGCTAATACAACATTTTCCGCAGCAGCGATCGCTTTACCAAATTCAGCATCTACTGGGCTGGAATCGACGAATTTAATATCGAAACCAATCGCAGCCGGACGCGATTTTTGTAACGCTTGCAACAGTTGGACGTAGCGATCGCGCGACCAAGGAAATTGACCGTATTTTTTTAAACTCGCTTCGTCAATCCCTATTACCGCTATTCTTTCGTCCCAGTTTGGGTGAGGTAGAACATTGAGAAAACGAGTTTTAAATAGAGCCACATAACCCATTCTTTCCAGAGTTTCCCATCTACCAAAGTTCCACATTCCCACAGATAAAAGTGCAACCGCTACCCCCGGTATCCAGGGATAAGTACCAGAAAGAGAACGTTGAAAACGCTGAATCAAGCTTTTCGCTGCCATAGATAGTAGAACCCCCCTTATTGTTAAGCGATCGCAGCCATATTCTTTCTTCGGTTTTAGGATCGAGAGCAGCTTACTACTCTTTCCTCTGGCCTGTCTATATTTCCCCTATGAGCGATTAATTTAATAACCTTAAACTTATTTTTAGGTTTTAACTCTGCGCCTCCAACCCAGGCGAGTAAAACGACATTTTTTGTTTCAAACAAAGCATGATAACAATCCTAGCTTCCCCCAATGATGGGTGAAGCTAGAGAATGAATGTATTCATTAGGAAGATAAAGAATGATTCTGGTTTTGAGGAGAATTAGGAGGGTTATAGAGATAAATTTTTCCCTCTTCCCTCTTCTCACATCTTGCACCTACCCAATAAACAGCCCGTAATTGATTTGGGGGCTAAAAGCTTAAGTTAGCTTTAGCTAACTAAAATCAAGGTTTTAACCCGTTTTAACGGGTTGCCTGCTTTCAGGTGTGAAATTTATTTCTGTTGGCTCTGGTGCAAGATCTGAGTCTTCCCTCTTCCTCTTTATTTAAGGAATAACCAATTCATATACTTGCTCTTCTCCCAAAGGCGTGCGAACTACTAAAGTTAGACGACGGGTGGGCGCAATTGTTGCAATGGTTTCAAACTCGCCTGCGGTTCCGAGATCTAAAGCTTGACCATCGAGAACAACCGAATTGAGCGGATTAACTGTACCGCTTACCCGCACTTTTCCTTCATCTGGTGCGGGCAAAAGTTGTAAGCTGACGCGCAGGTTTCGAGAAACCAGGTTGGGTGGTGTGGGGGCTTTTCCGGGGGCGATGACGGAATAATAGCCCCCAGTGACACGCTGAGTTTGATTTTGGGCGGCAACTTCTACATCTCCAGAGGCGGTAAAAACCCGCGTTTCGCTAGTAGGCAGCACGACGACGGTAAAATCTGTACCCCGAACTCCGGCGATACCCGTTGGGGTTTGAATGGTAAAGCGAGATTGAGGATTTCTGAACGATCGCACTCGCACTCGGTTTCTGCCTTTATTCATTTTCAGATCGGTGGTTTTAGCGCCGTTGGGCAGCGTTGCCAAACTCTGGACTTGCAGGTTGGTGTTTTCGGAAACATCAACGGTGCCGATGCCGTTATCGACGGCTAACTTGGCGCTGGAGTTACTGTTAGTATTGATTCCTTCACCCGATGCCCGCAAGCGATCGCCCACTTTAGCTGGTCTTCCCTGCTGTTTGAGCGAACCTGTTTCTATGGTGACAGTGCCAGTAATCTCGGTAATTTCCAAATAGCGTTCCTGACTCTGCTGTCTATCTCTTGGGATTCCACCAGCAAGGAGCGGCCTCACATTGCCGCTCAAACTACCCGCTAACAATAAACCACCTAAAATCGTAATTCCTGATGCCCCTAAACAACGGGTGAGCGTTTTCCTGCTTGACATAGAAAGATCTTGCACGTCTTTAATATTTGGTCTTTTTTGTGGAGAAGGCGAGGGAGATGAGCAAGACAAGGAAGGCAAGGAAGACAGGAAAGACAAGGAAGAATCTTGAAGTAAAACTAATTTTTCCCCCGCTCCCTCAGCTCCCTCAGCTCCCTCAGCTCCCTCAGCTTCAAAAGCTCCCTCAGCTCCCTCAGCTTCAAAAGCTCCCTTCCCTATCTTCCCCTAAGTCAGCAATCCTACCCGTTTAGGGGGTGAGAGTGTCAAATTGGTAGAAAGCGACACTCTCGTATATGTCAAATGACCCTGACTTGTCGATTGAGCCAGCGATTGACCGCCATCCCCTAACAGTATCTCCTGACACCCCAGTTTCTGTTGCGATCGCCCTCATGGGTCAGAATCGCTCCAGCTATGTTCTAGTGTTAGAGCCTCGCAGCCTGCCAGAAAAACCGTCCGAGCGAATTTTAGGTATATTTACTGAAAGCGACATTTTAAAAGTAACATTTGGAATGGGAGCTTTAGAAAATATAGCGATCGCTCAGGTGATGACGAATCAGCCCATTACCGCTAGGGAATCTGAGATATCAAACATAGCGATGGCGATCAAATTGCTGCGGCAGTATCGAGTTCGCCATC
This sequence comes from uncultured bacterium, assembly GCA_964463555.1. Lineage (GTDB taxonomy): Bacteria > Cyanobacteriota > Cyanobacteriia > Cyanobacteriales > Aerosakkonemataceae > Microseira. The sequence continues at coordinate 6,415 of CAYXCW010000199.1, read as the reverse complement.
TCCCGATCTTAAATGCTGAAGGTTTTTTAGTGGGGATTGTGACACAAAGCAGTCTGCTGCGAAGTCTAGAACCGTTTGAAATCGGATTGACGATTGATAGCTTACAACAATTGGTGCAAGAGCGCACGCAGGAACTGCAACAATCGCGAGCCAATTTAGCTGGCATTCTCGATATTGCCGACGATGCGATTATATCGATAGACGCCAGTCAGCGGATTCAAATGTTTAACAAGGGTGCGGAAAGAATCTTTGGCTATACCGCAACGGAGGCTATAGGGCAGCCAATCGATATGTTATTGCCTGAAAAGTTACGATCGGTGCATCGTCAGCACATCCGTAACTTTGCCCAATCCGCCGATATCGCGCGTAAAATGGGAGAACGTCGGGAAATTGTGGGCTTACGCAAAGATAAAACCAAATTCCCCGCCGAAGCATCGATTTCTAACCTAAAACTGGGGCAAGAAACCATATTGACGGTAATCCTGCGGGACATTACCGAACGCAAACAGGCAGAAGAAGTACTGCGAAACCAGATTGCGCGAGAGCGACTGATGGCAGCAATTGCGGCGCGTATCCGCCAGTCTTTAGATTTGGAAACTATTCTCAACACTACGGTAGCGGAAGTGCGGCAATTTCTGGGTTGCGATCGCGTGGTGATGTATCGCTTTTCCCCAGATTGGAGCGGGATTATCCTTGTAGAATCGGTAGGCTCAAATTGGATGCCGATCTTGGGAAAAACGATCAAAGATGATTGCTTTTCTGAAGATTACGTCCGTTTATATCAAAGCGGTCGCATCAAAGCTAACGAAGATATTTACAACGGCGAAACCTCTCAATGTCACGTCGATTTGCTCGCTTCCCTGCAAGTAAGGGCTAACTTGGTGGTTCCCATCTTGACGGCAACTCCAGCAACACCAGATCTGGGGGGAGCGGGAGAATTTGGCTCTAAACTTGCTTACTCTCATCTGTGGGGACTCCTGTGCGCCCATCAATGCTCTGCCCCCCGCCAGTGGCAAGCATGGGAAATTGAGTTTCTCACACAATTGGCAAATCAAGTAGCGATCGCCATCCAACAAGCCGAACTTTACCAACAGTTGGTCACCGCCAACCAACAATTGCAGCAATTAGTTTGTTTGGATGGCTTGACTCAAGTCGCCAATCGTCGCCGTTTTGACGAGTATCTTGACAACGAGTGGCTACGTATGGTAAGAGAACAACAGCCGCTATCGTTGATTCTCTGCGATGTGGATTGTTTCAAAGCCTACAACGACACCTACGGGCATATAGCGGGAGACACTTGCTTGCAGGAAATTGCCAATGGAATTCGCGCCGCAGTGAAACGCCCCGCGGATTTAGTAGCGCGTTACGGCGGTGAAGAATTTGCCGTGATTCTGCCCAACACGACGGCTGAAGGAGCGGCAAAGGTAGCAGTTGAAATTCAGTCGCAATTAAAATCCTTGCAGATCGAGCATTCTCAGTCCAGCGTCAGCAAATATGTCACCGTTAGTTTGGGAGTGGCAAGTACGATTCCTTCGGCTCAGTCATTTCCCGAAATGCTGATCGATGTAGCCGACAAAGCATTGTATCAAGCCAAAGCAGAAGGACGCGATCGCTGTATCGTTCAGCAATTAACCGATGACTGTTTCTAAAGCGTTCAACAGTGGACAGTGGACAGTGGACAGTTGACAGTTGACAGTGGACAGTTGACAGTTGACAGTTGACAGTTACCTTTCCCTAAAGCTTATAGGATTCCGAATCAGGGAAATTAATTTTTCCTTTCCCCCTTTCCCCCTTAAAGGGGGGGGCTAACAACCCATTTTTTCTGGTAAAATATACAAGCTTGGTCGGTTCTGGCGGGGAGCAGCCGTCAGAGGTAACGGGGAAAGTCTGGTGCAAGTCCAACACTGTCCCGCAACTGTAAATCGATTTTGGATTGGGTAATGGGTAATGGGTAATGGGTAATCGGTAAAAACAATTAGCAATTACCAATTAGCCATTAGCAATTAGCCATTAGCCATTAGCAAAATCGAGCAAGTCAGGATGCCCGCCGACGTCGGATAAATCAATCTGCGAGGTACAGATCTTGGCAAAAATAGTTGTTTCGCTTCCTCCGTCAAAACGTACAGGTATCGCCAATTTGCGAGGGCGAGGCTTTGCCGCTAGCGTATTGTTGGTATGTATAGCACTGTTGAGTGGGGCCTCGCGCGCGATCGCTCATCACCCCCTTGATGGTAAAATACCCGCTAATTTCTTGGAAGGTTTTGTTTCGGGATTAGCCCACCCAATTATCGGTTTAGACCATTTTGCTTTTATAGTTGCCATTGGATTGCTCGCGGTTGGATTTTCGCGAGGTGCCCTCATGCCAGCAGGATTTATCTTCACAGCATTGGTAGGGACGGGAATTCACTTGCTGAAACTAGACTTGCCTGGGTCTGAGATTATTATTGCGGGTTTTGCGATCGCTTTTGGCATCATGTTATTAATGCCAAAGCGTCCCAACTTCATCACCTTGACAGCACTAGCCGCTTTCGCAGGTTTATTTCACGGCTACACTTACGGCGAAGCAATAATCGGCGCACAAATGACGCCCCTAGTTGCTTATTTGTTGGGTTTTAGCTTGATGCAGTATGCCATTTCTTTGCTGGCTCTTTTAATTGGCAACTCCATCAGTCAAAAATTTACCAACTCACCAATGCAATTCCCTGGCTTTGTCATCTGCTCAATCGGTACTGTTTTCCTCTATTCTGCCCTTTTGGGTTAATTACATATTTCCCCAGAAAAATATCAAATCAAAAATCAAGATGCAACACATTCTATTTGTGTGTAAAACCTGTGCCACCATTTGGAAAGATGGTAAGCCACAAGGTAAAAGTGGTGGTCAGGAACTAATTGAAAATCTCAGCCAACTTCACCAAAATTGGGAATTACGCGAGCAATTTCCCCTGCAAGAAGTTGAGTGTATGAGCGCTTGCAGTCATGCCTGTGCTGTCTCATTCGCCGCCCCGGATAAATATACTTATCTGTTTGGCGATTTACCTCCCCAAAATAGTGCAGCCGCAGTTCTAGAATGTGCCGCACAATATTATGCAAAACCCAATGGCCTTTTACCCTGGTCAGAACGACCAGAACCCCTAAAAAAAGGCGTAATTGCCCGCATCCCACCGATTAAATAATTTCAGATTCTAGATTTTAGATTTTAGATTTAATTTCCATCTAAAATCTGCAATTTACTAGAAAAAATAAGTTGTTATCCTCCCCTTTTAAGGGATAAAGGAAAAACTAATTTCCCTCGTGCAAAATCCGATAAGCTTGAGGGATAGGTAACAGTCAACTGCCAACTGTCAACTGTCAACTGTCAACTGTCAACTGTCCACTGTCCACTGTCAACTGTCAACTGTTTATGGCTGCAAAAATTCCCGTTACTGTAATTACTGGCTTTCTCGGTAGCGGCAAAACAACTCTGATTCGCCAGTTACTGCAAAATAATCAAGGGCGTCGCATCGCCGTTCTAGTTAACGAATTTGGCGAATTAGGAATCGATGGCGAATTGCTGCGATCTTGCCAAGTTTGCGATGACGCTGAAGAGCAAATTACGAATATAGTTGAACTCACGAATGGTTGTCTTTGTTGCACCGTTCAGGAAGAATTTCTTCCCACGATGCAACAGCTACTAGAAAGGCGAGAAAATTTGGATTGCATACTGATTGAAACATCAGGCTTAGCATTACCCAAACCTTTAATTCAAGCCTTTCGCTGGCCTGAAATTCGCACGGGTGCGACAGTAGATGGCGTTGTGACTGTGGTAGATTGCGAAGCCGTTGTCTCTGGCACTCTGGCGGCGAATTTGGATGCTTTGGAAGCGCAAAGAAAAGCTGACCCCAATCTGGATCACGAAACGCCAATTGAAGAATTATTTGAAGACCAATTAGCTTGTGCTGATTTGGTGTTGTTGAGTAAAGTTGACCGAGTAGACGCTCAAACTCAAACTCAGGTACAGAATTGGTTAAAACAGCAACTACCTGAAAGCGTTAAAATAGTCCCTTGCGAAAGTGGGGAAATTAGCCCAGATGTTCTGTTAGGATTTAATGCTGCGGTTGAGGATAATTTAGATTCTCGTCCTAGTCACCACGATGAGGAAGAAGACCACGAACACGATGAGGATATTAATTCAGTTCACTTTGTTTTAAACCGAGAATTTGAACCTCAAGTTTTAGTTGAGGCGCTGAAAAATTTGCTGCAACAGCACGAAATTTACCGGGTTAAAGGGTTTGTTGCGGTTCCGAATAAACCTATGCGGTTAGTATTGCAAGGTGTGGGGTCGCGCTTTGAACATTTTTACGATCGTTTTTGGCTAGGAAATGAAGCTCGGGAAACTCGTTTGGTTCTGATAGGTCGCGGTTTGGATAAAGGTAAAATTGAATCTTTGTTGTGTTAATTTTTAGATTTGTCGTAGCGCTTGAACGCTAAAAGTGGCACAAACACGGATTTTGAACACGGATGCACGGATGCACGGATGCACGGATACACGGATGCACGGATGCATGGATGCACGGATGCATGGATGCACGGATGCACGGATGCATGGATGCACGGATGCATGGATGCACGGATGCATGGATGCACGGATTCTAATTTGACAAAATAAGACTAATGCTTGTATCCGTTTCCGATTCCTTGTTAGGTTGTGCCTTGCTAAAATGGCAGGTCTTCTGTTTGATTCCGCTTTTGCTCTTTCAGCCAATCAGGGACAAAGATCCACTGATGGTTGTGGCGAAATTCTGTAGCAGGGGGTGAGGGAAATACCCGCCTAGTCCGAAGGCTTCGTTCGCCAAAGTTCATTAATAAACCAATTGGCAAACCTGTATGATTTAAGTATGTGATGACTTGTCCTAAATATTTTTGGTGGACTGTGGCAAAGGCTTTAATTTCTAAAATAACTTTGTTTTCTATGATAAAGTCTGGTATGTAATAACCAAGTAAATTACCATTGTTATAAACGGGCAGTTTTTGCTGTGGGTCAAAGCTGATACCATTCTCGGTTAATGCCAGTTCGAGCGATCGCTGATACACAATCTCTTTATAACCTGGCCCCAGTTGCCTGTGAACAGCCATCCCCACACCGATAATTTGATAGGTCAAATCTTCATGGGGGCCTTTAACTTTCTTGCTATTCATATGTGCTTGCTTTTTCGATAATCTTTTCCGGAATTGTGGCACAAGACCTATACAGCTGACATTGATATGAATACGGATACAAGCATGACGTAACTCAAAATCAATCGCTACAGTACCATACAGATTCGGAACCGCATACACAAACCCAACATCCGTGAAAATCCCTGCATCCGTGTCGTTCGGTTTTTTGCTAGTAGTGACGAATTTGTGTGCCTCTTTGTATAGCTCAATAATCTGATAATAGTGTAATCATTAACCTAGTGGTGCTTCCCACTCTCTGCAACAACATCAACCCCCAAAAATAATCACCCATGAACCTCTACCTTGGTATCGACTTCGGCACTTCTGGCGCCAGGGCAATAGCAATCGACTCTGAAGGTATTATCCAAGCAGAAGCGCAATATCCATTTTCACAACCGAACCAGACTATTATCTGGCAGAATGCTTTATTTAACCTGCTAGAACAAATTCCCCAGGAAATCCGCGGGAAAATCAAAGCGATCGCTATCAATGGTACTTCTTCTACCGTCCTGTTGTGCGACAACTTTGGTCACCCAATTTCTGAAGCTTTAATGTACAACGATGGACGGGGAATAGAAGCGATCGAAAAAGTCAAAGCGATCGCTCCTTCCAACCATACCGTAAACAGCGCTACTTCTAGCCTTGCAAAACTTTTCTGGCTAGTCCAAAATACCGATAATATTCAAAATTGTTATTTCCTGCATCAAGCAGATTGGTTGGCTTTTTTATTGCACGGACGTTTGGGAATTAGCGATTATCACAATGCGTTAAAACTTGGTTATGATGTCGAAAATTTATGTTACCCAGATTGGTTAGAAAATTTACCAGAACGTTATTTGTTACCCCAAATCCTCGCACCTGGAACCCCAGTCGGTGAAATAACGGTAGAAATTGCCACTAGATTTAATTTGCGGCGAGATTGCCTTGTTTGTACGGGCACAACTGATAGCATCGCTGCATTTCTCGCCAGCGGTGCAAATTCTCCCGGTGAAGCAGTAACTTCTCTAGGTTCCACTTTAGTCCTAAAACTATTAAGTCGCACTCGCGTCGATGATTCCCGCTACGGAATTTATAGCCATCGCTTACCCCCCCAAGCGATCCCCCTCCCGTCCCCCTTGCAAAGGGGGAAGCTAGAGGATGCTGTGCCTTTTTTCTCAGGGGGGCAGGAGACGCATTTACCCCCCCTTGGCAAGGCGGGGCAGGAGACGCATTTACCCCC
>CAYXCW010000198.1:0-10571 GCA_964463555.1 uncultured bacterium | reverse complement strand
CGCCTGGAACCACCAATTTCAACGGCACATCTGGAACCGGGAATTTCAACGGCACCACGGGCACGCCTGGAACCACCAATTTCAACGGTACGAATGGTTCTACCGGCAATGGCGGCTTTGGCGGCAATTTCTAAAATTCCGTTCTAACAAGCAAGGAAGCTGAATTAGCTCCCCCAGCTCCCCCAGCTCCCTCAGCTCCCCCAGCTCCCCCAGCTCCCCCAGCTCCCAGTTTGATCGGGGAGTCCAAGCATTGAGCTAAAATAGTAAGGTTGTCCAATTTTCCAAGATCGTCATGGCGGTTCCTAAGAAGAAAACATCCAAATCCAAACGGGATAAGCGCAGAGCTACCTGGAGGCATAAGGCAGCTATTCAAGCTCAAAAAGCTTTGAGCTTAGGCAAGTCAATTTTGACTGGGCGGTCTAACTTCGTGTATCCGTCTAAGGAAGACGAAGACGAGTCGGAAGAGTCCTAGATGTGCGGCGCTTTGGTTTGACCAACTCGGTTAATTTTTCCGTTCGCTGCCCGATAGCTGATTTTGTAACAAAATGTAACTATGGATGCTGAGATGACAGGAACATAGGGATTCTGTCGGGTCAGCACGGAAAACTTTATTGCAGCTGGTAATATGATTGGAAAGTTTTTCAAGAAGCCGGGGCCGGAAATGAGCGATCGCATTCCCCCAGGTCAATACGAAACCAAGGGTTTCCCCGTCTTGACTTATGGTGAAACTCCCAAAGTCAGCATCGAAAACTGGGAATTTCGGGTTTGGGGTTTGGCTCAACCAAAGACTTTCACCTTCGCCGACTTTATGGCTATGCCCCAACATGAGTTTACCGCAGATTTTCACTGTGTAACTCGCTGGTCGAGGTTGGATGTGAAGTGGACTGGGGTGAAAGTAACAGACTTTATGCAGCATGTGGAAGTAGACACCAAAGCAAGTCAGATTATGGAACATTGCTATGGGGGCTACACTACTAATATTTCTATGGCAGACTTCCTGCGGGAAGAAAACTTTTTTGCCCATACTTTGTTGGGCGAACCTTTACCCCCAGAACATGGTGGCCCTTTACGCCTGGTAGTACCCCATCTTTACGCCTGGAAAAGTGCTAAATGGCTCAACGGTTTAGAGTTTTTAGACCAGGAAAAATTGGGCTTTTGGGAACGCAATGGCTATCACCGCCGCGGCGAACCTTGGGCGGAAGAACGCTATAGCGGCATGTTTTAATTTTAGATTTTAGATTTTAGATTGCAGATTGGGGATTGATAAATGGCTAATGGCTAATGGTTGATTTGCGATTAGCTATTGGCTATCTATACTACAGTTCAATCCCCTATCTGCAATTTTTTTATCCCAGAATTTTCTTGAGCAAGTCTAATTTACCTTTGTAGGGTGCGTATCGCCATTTTGGGTCGAATAGGAAAGATTTTTTCAACACGCTTTTCTGGTGGGAAAAGGTGTCAAAACTGGCTTTGCCGTGATAGCTGCCAATGCCGCTGAACCCAACTCCCCCAAAGGGTAAATCGGGTATGCCTACTTGCATGACGGTGTCGTTGATACAGACTCCTCCCGATGTAGTTTCTTGCAAAACTCTTTCTTGAGCGGATTTGTTTTTAGAGAAGAAATAAAGCGCTAAAGGTTTTGGCTGGGCGTTAACAATTCCAATAGCTTCTGATAGATTGTCGTACTCTAAGATCGGCAGAATGGGGCCAAATATTTCCTCTTGCATGATCGGTGCATCTAGGGAAACATTATCTATCAGCGTGGGAGCGATGTATAGAGTTTCCGGGTTGGTTTCTCCACCTGCAATAATTTCCCCATTGTTTAGCAGTGCGTTCAGGCGGGCAAACTGTTTTTGATTGATGATTCTGCCGTAATCTGGATTGTTTGCCGGGTCATCGCCGTAAAATTCTTTCAGGCAGCTTTTGATGCCTTCTATCAAGTCTTTTTTGATGGTTTTATTGACTAAAAGATAGTCGGGGGCGATGCAAGTTTGACCAGAATTAATAAATTTACCCCAGGTGATGCGTCTGGCAGTATGTTCCAGGTTGATATCGGCATCTACGATGCAAGGACTTTTGCCTCCGAGTTCCAAGGTAACGGGAATGAGTTGTTTGGCTGCGGCTTCCATGACAATTTTACCAACTGCAGTGCCGCCGGTGAAAAAGATATGATCGAACTTTTCTTTTAATAATTGTTGGCTGGTTTCGACGCCGCCTTCTACAACGGCGATGTAGGCGGGGTCAAAGTTTTTTTGGAATATATCGACGATGACGCGAGAAGTATGAGGAGCCAGTTCTGAAGGTTTTAAAATGGTACAGTTTCCCGATGCGATCGCTCCCACTAAGGGCGATATGATCAGCTGAAACGGGTAGTTCCAAGGCGCGATAATCAACACCACTCCCAAGGGTTCTGGATAAATAACTGCCTCGCTGGGAAATTGTTCTGGGGTCGTTGGTACTTTTTTAGGTTTTGTCCAAGATTTCAGATTTTTTATGGTATAATCTATTTCCTTTAAAACCCCAATTTCTGTAGCGTAGGCTTCAAAAGTTGGCTTGTTGAGGTCGGCTTTCAAAGCTGCCAGAATTGCCTCTTGATTGTCTAAAACTGTTTTTCTTAAAAGCTTAAGCTGTTCGAGGCGAAATGAAACGTCTTTAGTTTTTCCCGTGGCAAAAAACAGCCGTTGCTGACGAATAATTTCGCTAATTTCTAATTGAACTAGCATGTGAGTTTCAAGTGTAGATTTTCAGTTTTGTATTTTAAACTATTTTTGCAGCCCAATGGTTCATTGTTGTGGCAACAATGAACCATTAAGCGCGAAAAATTAGTAATTGCCTGGTTGCTTTGCTGGTAGAGAGACAACAAACAAAGCTCCTTTACCAACTTCTGACTTAACCTGAATAGTTCCGTGATGGGTTTCCACGATGCGCTTCGACAGATGTAAGCCCAAACCGCTACCGGAATGCTTGTGACGCCCTTGACGAAATCTTTCAAACAGGGAAGCTTGTTCTTCTGGAGGGATGCCTGGACCTGTATCCTGAATTTCAACGGTTACCTCGCGTTTGGCAGGGTTAGGGCTGCTGGCGTTTTTGAGGTGGACATCGATACCACCAGACTCGGTGAATTTAATTGCATTGCCGATGATGTTGGTGAAAACTCGATGCAGTTCCAAGCGATCGCCTGCCACGGTAAATTGGTCTGGATGACCGGAATTGTTGTCAGAGAAATCCAAAGAAAGCGACAGTTTTTTATCGTTGGCTAAGGGAGACAGTTCTTCGATAATCTCTTTAAGCAAATCTCGCAAATCAACTGGGGAGAAGCTTAAGGTTTTGCGCCCTGCTTCGTAACGATACACCTCTAGCAAGGTATTAGTCATGGTCAGCAGGTTTTGGTTGCTGCGAGTCATGGTAGAAATTGCTTCCTGCATCGTGGGTGACAATTCTCCCAAAGCGCCTTGCAGCATTAATTTCAGCATCCGATCTGCGGCGATTAACGGCGTGCGTAAGTCGTGGGTGAGGCGGGAAACAAAGTCTTCTCGCTGGCGGGCGATCGCATCCCGTTCGTCCACGCTATGCTTAAGTCGCAATAATGCTCTCACTCTCGCCAGCAATTCGTCTACTTCTACGGGTTTGCGGATAAAATCATCCGCTCCCGTGTCTAACCCTTGGGCTACACTAGGCTGGTCGTAGGCGGTGATTAACAAAATTGGGATAAAAGGTAACGGTGTCATGGTGCGGATGCGCTGGGTGACTTCGTAACCGTCCATTCCCGGCATCATCACATCGAGCAAGACTAAATCCGGAGGTTCTGCCTCAATTTGCGCCAGTGCAGAACGACCATCTGCTGCGGTGCTGATTTTGTAACCTTCTTCTTCCAAAATCGCTTGAATCAGAAATACGTTATCGGGAGAATCGTCTACAACCAGGATACGATCGGGTTGTGTGGTTTGTGACGAGAATATACCAGTCATAGTGCTGAGAGGTTTTGCCATAAAGCTGATAAAAATTTATCTTTGTCTAGTACCTTTTGTATTAGTTTTCACCTAAACTGGCTGACTGACCTCACTCCCCCGATGTATTTCTGATGGCAAGACACGAAATGAGGCGCATCACGGTATCGGCTACCTAACCTCAATCAAGGAAAATTGTATAGCTTCTTTTGTGCTTTTCTGGCGAGCGCCACCAAATTTACGCGCTTTCCTACTATTGTTAAGTGACTAATGCAACCAACCACTAACCACAATACTGAGATTGCCCGCAGGAAAAAAATAGCGATCGCTCCCCCTAAGTTCTATTTTCCGGTGGAACAATTTTTTCCAATTCCTCAATTAATGGCGGTAAATAATTTTGAATCGTATCCCAAACCACTTCTAGATCGACTTCATCATATTCGTGGATGATAATGTTCCGCATCCCAATCATGCGTCTCCAGGGAATCTGAGAAAGTGTCGTGCGAGTTGACTCAGAAAGGCGTCTTGATGCTTCACCAATAATCTCAAGTCTGCGAACAACCGAATCTTGCACTTGAATATCATTCAAAAAATCTTCTTTAGTTTTCGCCGCTAGATACGCCATTGCTAGTTTAGCTGATGTCAAGATGTCCAGTAAATACTGTGGGTCGCGTTGCATAAATCACCACTGCTGACGATAAAATTTCCCGACGGCGCAGATAATTGCTGCTGCGCTCAATACCTCTTTTGCTCAGCAAGTCTACCTTTCGCGCAAATATTCCCTCTAACTCCTCTTTCATATCAACCATATCAAAAAGAGTGGTATGGGCATTTGGATCAAAACTTACCAATACATCGATATCGCTGCTATCTGGACGAAAATCATCGCGCAAGACGGAACCGAATAAGGCAAATTCGGTGATTTTCCAGCGCTGACAGAATTCGGCTATTTTATCGGTTGGGATTTGGATATTTTTAACTTTCATACGCCCCCAGTTGTTTTCGGTTGTATCAATCATAAATCAAAGATATTCAGATCCCGTATCCAATTCATTATATTACATACCGCTTGGTTATTTTGCCTACCCAGTATGATGAATGCTTACTAATGCATACGAATGCATACTTTTGCCGCTAAAGTATGATTTAAAATGGCTTTAAATTCAAAAAGATATATGGTAAGGTTTAGTAAATCAAAGAAAAACATGGAAGATTTTTCTATGTTTTTTGGCATTCTCATCAAATAGTCAAAAGCCAGCGCCTAACCGTGGAAAGTGCAGCGCTGGCTCTGGCTCCAATAAGATTAGGAGATTACTCTATTATGGCTTACAACGATCGTCTTAAGCCTTGGGCTGTTGTGCGTCTACTGCCAACGCTGCAAGGGGTGACCATCAGCCGATTCAAGAGTCGTTCTGATGCAGAGGGACATTTGCAGGTATTTCGCCAGCGAGTCCCGAACTGCCGTTTTGAGGTAGTGTTTGATTTGAGCGATCGCAAAACTAACTCCGGATACCAAGAAACCGGGTTTCTCTTACAGAAACCCGGTTTATAGGATCGCAGGCAATTAAGAGCGAGATTCCCACCCTACAAAGTCACAAAATCTTGTGGGGTGGGTAAACTGAAAGCATTAATTGGGCTAAGTTGACCTATGACGATTGCGATCAACCAACCAATACAACAGAAACCACTCAGTTTTGACGAGTTTCTCGCGCTTTATGGTGACGATAATCGCTATGAACTGATCGATGGAGAGGTGTTTGATTTGGAACCAACAGGTCTGCATGAAGAGGTTGCAGCCTTTATTACCACAAAGATCTGTGTCCAGATTGACGGAAAAGGCTTACCTTGGTTTGTGCTTCAGCGGGGAATATTACGCCCTTCTAACATTGGTATGACAGCATTTCGACCTGATGTTGCAGTTGTCGATCGAAATGAACTTACCAATGAACCGCTTTGGCCTGACCAATCAATCCTGACGCTGGGCAGTTCGATTAAATTTGTGGCGGAAGTTGTGAGTAGCAACTGGCAAAATGATTACGCCCGTAAAGTTGAAGACTACGCGGTTTTAGGTATTCCCGAATATTGGATTGCAGACTACGCAGGATTAGGCGGTACTCGACACATTGGCAAGCCCAAACAACCTACCCTTTCTATCTGTACGCTAGCGAACGGAGAGTATGAAATTCAGCAGTTTCGGGGCAATCAGACTATCGTTTCTCTAACCTTCCCAGATTTAAAACTGACGGCTGAACAGGTTTTGAGCGCCGGTAGGTAAACTAAAAGCATTAATTTGGTTAAGATGAGGCGCGATCGCTATGACACAAACGCCACTGCGGGAATCTCCCATCCAGGATCAACGCATCGTCTTACAGGGACGAACCTGGGCACAGTTCAAACACATTCAAAAAGGATTTGAAGGCTCCACCGGAATCCGTTTATCTTACTACAATGGCACAATCGAAATTCTCATGCCAGGACGCGAACATGAACTTTTTGGACACGTTATCGGCTGGTTGGTGACATGCTTTCTAGCCCAGAAAGGAATTTTTTTTCAACCTACAGGAGCCATGACCCAAGAGCGAGAAGGAGAAGCATCAACTCAAGCCGATCAGTCTTATTGCATTGGCAGTGTCAAGCCAATTCCCGATCTTTCAATTGAGGTTATTTTCACCAGTGGTGGCATAGATAAACTGGCACGTTATCGCGTGTTAGAGGTTCCCGAAGTTTGGTTTTGGCAAGATGGAGTTTTGATGCTGTATGCGCTTAGCACCAGTGGCTACGAACGCATCGATCGTAGCAAGTTGCCCGGATTAGAAGACCTCGATATTGATTTACTGAAACGCTGTATTCTGCTGGCAGAGACAGATACAGGAGAAGCGATCAGAATTTTTCAGCAAGCGATCGCTCAACAGAATTGAACTACCCTTTATTTATCAAAAACCCACCCCTACAAACCTTGAGGGGGGTTTCTGTCAATTTAGGACAAGTTTAAAACAAAAAGTACCGTTGCGCCATTGGCAAAACAGTTGCCGGTTCGCAAGTTAGTAACTCACCATCTGCCCTGACTTCGTAAGTTTCCGGATCGACTTCCATGCGGGGTAATGCATCGTTTAATTTCATATCCCGCTTGGTAATTTGTCGCGTTTCTGACACGGCAACAACAGATTTTTGTAACTTTAATTGGGCGGGAATTTCTCTTTCTAATGCTGCTTGGGAAACAAAGGTTAAAGATGTAGCCGTTCTTGCTCCTCCAAAACTACCAAACATCGGGCGCATATGCACGGGTTGCGGTGTGGGAATACTTGCGTTGGCATCGCCCATTTGAGAGTATGCGATCGCACCCCCCTTAATTACCATTTCCGGTTTCACCCCAAAAAATGCTGGTTGCCAAAGACACAAATCTGCTAATTTCCCTTCTTCCACAGAACCTACATGCTGGGCAATTCCATGAGTAATAGCCGGATTAATTGTATATTTCGCCACATATCGTTTCGCCCGAAAATTATCATGGTCAACTCTGATCGGATTGGTAGGTTGTACGCCCAAAAGCAACCCTCGCTGCACTTTCATCTTATGCGCCGTCTGCCAAGTGCGAATAATCACCTCGCCGACTCTGCCCATCGCCTGAGAATCCGAGGAAATCATGCTAAATGCGCCCAAATCGTGCAAAATATCCTCAGCCGCGATGGTTTCCCGCCGAATTCGCGATTCTGCAAATGCTACATCCTCTGGAATTCCCGGCGATAGGTGATGGCACACCATCAACATATCTAAGTGTTCGTCCAAGGTATTCAAAGTATAAGGGCGCGTCGGGTTGGTGGAAGAAGGCAGCACATTTGCTTCACCGCACACTTTAATAATGTCCGGTGCGTGTCCGCCTCCCGCGCCTTCCGTATGGTAAGTGTGTATGGCGCGACCTTTAAATGCGGCGATAGTGGCTTCAACAAACCCAGCCTCGTTGAGAGTGTCGGTATGAATTGCTACTTGTACGTCGTACCGCTCGGCAACGCTCAAACAGGTATCAATTGCTGCCGGGGTAGTTCCCCAATCTTCGTGTAACTTTAATCCCATCGCACCGGCAAGGATTTGTTCTTCTAGTGCTTGAGGCTGGCTGCTATTGCCTTTGCCCAAAAATCCCAAGTTCATGGGGAAGGCGTCTGCGGCTTGCAGCATTCGGTACATATTCCAGGGGCCGGGGGTGCAGGTGGTAGCATTTGTACCCGTGGCGGGGCCAGTACCGCCGCCGATCATGGTCGTGATGCCGGATGCGATCGCTACCTCGATTTGTTGCGGGCAAATAAAGTGAATGTGCGTATCAATTCCACCGGCGGTGAGGATTTTTCCTTCTCCGGCAACAACTTCAGTACCGGGGCCGATAATAATATTGACGTTGTCTTGAATATAGGGATTTCCAGCTTTACCAATTTTGAAAATTTTGCCATCTTTGATGCCGATATCGGCTTTCACAATGCCCCACCAATCTAAAATTAAGGCATTAGTAATTACCATATCGACAGCACCATCGGCGTTAGAAATGGGAGATTGTCCCATGCCGTCGCGGATTACTTTACCGCCGCCAAATTTCACTTCATCGCCGTATGTGGTAAAATCTCGTTCGACTTCAATGAATAATTCTGTATCGGCTAAACGGATGCGATCGCCCGTTGTTGGCCCATAAGTTTCGGCATAGGCACGGCGATCCATTCTATAACTCATATCTTGACCTCCTCACGCAGTTTAATTTAACTTAACGTTAAATTTATCAAATTAAAGTATTTTACCGAATCCAAGCTGCGAGCCGCAATCCGATAATAGTCTTAGAACGTGCAATAACGAAATTGTTAATCAGTTTACCTGATTTATCTTACAATTATGAGCAAGCGCCGGTTTTACCTAAAAAATATTGAAATTATCGAACAGATTAAAAAAATTACTCAGCGTAAAAAACAGACAGAGACACAAACCAAAGAGGAAGTTGAAATAACGCCTGAATAAAAAGCTGAAATTTCAGAATTAGAAAGCATTTGGCGGTGAAATGGGGAGAACCTTTTCTCTTAAACTAATTTTAAATTCGATCTCATGTTCTTTGAATTGCCCATAATAAAAAAACCTCACACAGTTGTTGCGTAGGGACACGGCATCATAAATATCTCCGACACAGATAACGTTAATTGTGGCTTGTCCCGGCTTCTGATTATGAGTAATCGACCGGAGATCGTATGATATCATGTCCGTTAGCAAAGGTTGTGTATAGTTGTTTATGCTGTAGGGGCTACTTTTACGAGATATGTTTAAACGCAGCGCAAAAGATAAATAAACCCGCCCCTTAGTGCAGCACTATGACGGACATGATATGAGTTGGCAATCTGCAATTATTTGATTTTGTTAGAGGGGAGGCAAAATGCCTGCCCCTCAATATTCAAATTTCAAGGAACGTAAACGGGAGTGGGTTTAACTTCCAATTCAGCTCTCCATTGTGCCACAGATTTATCCCAATTTTCTTCCCACTTTTGGGCTAAAAATGGTTTGGCTTTGGCTCCCATTCTGAATCCTACAGCGATGCGATCTAACAACCTTTCTAAATTTTCAGGCTGGTTAAATAAAATTTTCAACATCCCGCCGGAAATTAGTACTGCGGACATGGTTCTGTGGGTTTGTGCCAGTTCAAATGCTTTCAATCCTAGTTCTTCAATTTCATCAGCGCCAAAATCTGTCAAGACATGCCAAATATCATGGGTTTGACGGATGCGTAAAAAAATGTAGCTGATGTCATCATCACCCGCTGGTTTGCGGTAAAAATTAGGGTCGAAACCTGCTGTTTTTAAATAGGATGCATAGGCGTATCCCAGAGAATCTTCAGGACATTTGAGCAAGGCATCTATGTCAACTGGTGGTGGGGTATATCGTTCTTGAACTATTTCCGTTACTCCTGGTTGAGATTTAATATACTCGACCATCAGTTGAGTAGCTTTAGTATTCCGCAGGCTATCTTCGATATCATAAACTGATTCAGTTTTACCGGCGTCTTTGATTAACGCCACAATTCCTTTCAATGTGGTTAAGAATTCAAGATTGATGCGGCGTTTTTCGCTAAATAGCATAGAAGCTCCTGACAGGAAATTGTTCGAGCTTGTTATATTTCTAGATCAACAAAGATTTTATGCGATCGCCTCACCCATTCTAGGTATTTTCTCCATCTAACTTACCGTTGATTCTGCCATTGAAGCCATAAACTTGACGGCTACCAGCAAATGGAACTAGCTGGACTTCTCTTTCATCCCCTGGTTCAAAGCGTACTGCCGTTCCTGCTGGGATATCCAGGCGCATTCCTCTAGCTTGTTCTCGGTCAAATTCTAAGGCTTCGTTGACTTCGTAAAAGTGAAAGTGAGAGCCAACCTGTATCGGGCGATCGCCTGTATTTGCTACTCTTAACTCTACTGTAGGACGCCCTCCATTTAATTCAATCTCTCCCTCTGGTGTAATAATTTCACCTGGAATCATTGCCGATTGTCTCCTTACTTATTATTCCCAAAAAAATGAGTTTAAAGCCCCCCCCTTTGTAGGGATATCCAACTATCAACTATCAACTATCAACTATCAACTATCAACTATCAACTATCAACT
>CAYXCW010000197.1:0-10842 GCA_964463555.1 uncultured bacterium | reverse complement strand
TATTTCACCAAGTTGCTTTCCCGCTACAAAGCCTCGTATTTCTAGGACGTTAAACTAATAGGACGTTAAACTAATAGGACGTTAAACTAACTGTCAACTGTCCACTGTCAACTGTCAACTGTCCACTGTCAACTGTTACCGTTTCTTCAATTGTTCCGGAATAATATCAAGCGAAACTTGACCGTTATTATTACCACTCCTGCCGCCGCTGACTGCTACAGTTTGATCCTGAAGTTTTCCTACAGCTTTTGGCCCAGTTAAATTCATTGGTGGATTAACTTGTTGATAGTTGACATTTCCCGTTGCTTCTACAACTTGGGTGGGAAGGAACCAAGTCATTTGGTCGGCAAATATTTTTGATTGTCGTCGCATTTCTACGCCTTGAACGTTGCCATTTAAATAAGCAATTTTGGGTTTTAAATCTACTCGTCCTTTCAAGGCATTTACGGTCATTTGATGTTCGCGATGAAACATTTGCACTGGTTGGTCAGAAACGATGGTTTCGTTGTTGAGGTTCCAAACCATTAAGTTGCTGGTAACTTGGATGGGAGGGGTAGATGCAATTACTTGGGCGTTTTGTTTCAGGGTAGCAATTTTAGCTTTGAGGTCAACTTCTCCTTGTTGCCCCGATGCGCGGTCGGTGATGGTATTGTTTTTATCGTAGCGGTCGATTTGGATAAAGCGATCGCTTATTACTTTTTGCTGTTCCATGTGCCAAACCAAATATTCTCCCTTCAGGTGTAAAGGAGGTTCTTTTGCTGTCGCCACCACCTGACCGAGTAATTCCATTCGCTTGGCGCGACTAAACGACCTCGCTTCTTGCGCCGCGACTTGCATTTGTTTATGCGTACCCTTAACTCGATCGCGGACAATTAAAACATCTTCCTTGGGTCGCCATTCCATTTCATTACCGCGCAAAACTGCCCCATTTTGAGTATCTACGGCAACAATTTGACCCCTTAAAATAATCTTATTTCCCTCTTCAAAAACTTCTCCCTGTTGGGCGGTGATTTGATAAACTAACTTTCCATCTTGAAATAAGTCACCGAAGGGATTTTGAACTTGAGCAGTTTTCTGATCCTTACTATAGATTGCTTGCTTAGTCTTCACTTTCCACAAAGGTCGCCCCTGTGCGTCGGTTTGTTCCAAAGTAATATTATTAAAAGTCAAGTTGGTTTCAGAACTTTGGATCGCAGCGGTAGTTTCAGCTAGTTTTTTTTGGGTGCGTCCCTCGCTACTGCAAGCGCCAACGCCTAACAGCAGTAACAGCAATAAAAACTTCAGGGTGGGAACTCTACTCATAGATAACAGGTGAGTATTTTCTGGGTTGGGCTATTCCCCCAGCTAGCATATCATAGCGATCGCTCACAATCAGCGCTGCCGTGAGTTTGTATAATACAAGTATTATGCCTCTCCAACCATAGAACCGCCAAACAAGGCATAAATGGTTTTAATGCCAGAATACGCCAGCGTCAGCGCCCTATACTCTGTTGGAAAAGCTGCGTCGCGTCGGAGTTGCTGCAAAGTCTCACTCTTCTAAAGATAGTTTTCGGTCTGGGCAACAGATCATCTTTAGGAAATTAAAATGGCAACTAGACAACAAAATACGGCAATTAAGATACTGACACAGTATGAGCGCTTGGCGAAAAAATTTGGTTTACAACTCTCGCGTCAAAAAATCGAAGAACTTAATCGTTTGCGGGACAACGGGTTAATTAAACTCGCTAATCTTCCTGCCAAACTGCATCAGGAGTTTCCCGGCGAGTTTCGCGATCTGACGCTGGATGAAATTAGGTCTTATGAGGAGTAATATTAATGTATTCTGAGGAAGCGCATTATGAGTTTTTATCCAGAACTCGATCGTCTCAAACTGGAAGAGCTAGTCCAACACTTCCGGATGCCTCCTCCCGAAGGAGAGGATTATGCGATTGCGTACTATCAAGAAGTAGCGCAGCTAATTAGGCAAAAAGGTGAAGCAGGCATAGCTTTCTTACAGCAGGAAATCAATCGGGCAAATACGGCACAATTGCAAGCCATTCTCTTTGCACTGACTGAGACTAAACTGGACGATTTGGCGCTGCGGGAGTTGCTGTTTTCCTATCTAAAAGATGACCGCCCGATCGTTGTTATGGAAGCAATAGATGCTTTGAGTAGGCAAGGCGAAAAAGACGCTTTAGATTCCGTCTTAGCTTTACGCGAACATCCTTCGCCTTACGTAAGAGGCAGCGTTTTGCGCTTTATGAGACACCTGTATCCAGATAGGGCATTCCCTCTACTCATCAAAGCACTGAAAGACCCTGATTTTATAGTACGAGAGAACGCGGCTGATGAACTAGGAGAGTTGGATGCAATAGAAGCAATTTCTTATCTACATCCTTTAATAGAAGATTCTCATCCTGACGTTAGACAAGCTGCACAAACTGCGATCGCAATACTAGAATCGCTCCAAAGCGTTTGATAATAAATTTATCTATTTGATAGCCGCTGAGATGATTTTTACGAGCAAAAACAGACACTTTGAAGCATGAAGAAGAAAGTTTAAATTTAACTTTCCTACTTCATCCTTCATGTTTTAATCTAAATTTTTCATTCTTTATAATCCCCATCTTTGTGGTCATCCATCAAGCCAATTCCCGACAGGGGACGATAGGTATAGCCGCCATGACGGGGAGTTTTTTGGATATCATCCTTAATCTGTTCCAGGTCAATGTAACGGTCTGATACGTTGATCAAACTATCGCTGGTCATCGACCGCAAACTTACCACTTCGACGCGGACGCCGCGATAGCTAACCGCATCTACTGCATAGGCAAGATCGCCATCGCCGCTAACTAAAACTGCCGTATCGTATGACCCCACCAAAGCCATCATATCCACGGCAATTTCTACATCTAAATTGGCTTTTTTAGAACCATCGGGTAGTTGCACCAAATCTTTGGCAATCACTCTATAGCCGTTGCGCCGCATCCACAGTAAAAAACCTTGTTGCTTTTCATTAGTGCGGTCAACACCCGTATAGAAAAACGATCGCAGCAGCCGCGATCCGGCAGTTAAGCGAACCAGCAACTTTGTATAATCGATTTCTATGCCTAGTTGGAGGGCGGCATAAAATAAATTGGAGCCGTCGATAAAAATGGCGACGCGCCCTCGATTTTCTAACACCTGTTCTGGTGTGAATACCGAGTCTCTTTCTAAATTATTCAACATGGTTGTTATTCCTCGTTTTTTATCAAATCAATCAATCAATACTATCGATTGTTGCATTTACAGCATCTACCTGCGGTAGGGACTTGAATCAGATTACGAACCCGTTGGTGCTAGTTCCAACCTACCAAACACGGGGCGGGGTTTGTTTAATATCTGACCGCCAGTTAATATACCCCATTGAGCATGGGTGGCGAAGCTGGCTGCAACACCTATTTGCGTTTTGTCATTAAAGTTGATATCGAAACTTAATTGTTGATAAATGTCATTGGCGATATTGGGTACGATGGGGGACAAAAGATAAGCAGCGAGCCGCACCGATTCTAGAACCGAGTACAATACTTGCTCAACAGCTGCTTGCTGTTTTTGCTTGTAAAGCGTCCAGGGGGCTTGCTCGTCGATATACTTATTTCCGGCATGAAGTAAGGCTAAAATGGCTGAGGCGGCGTCGCTGAATGCGATCGCTTCATAAGCTTGCGCCACTTGCTCTCCCAGGGTTGTCCCGATTGCTTTTAAGGCATTTTCTGCCGGAATATCATCACCAGAGAGGTTGGGAACCTTGCCGCCGCAATATTTGTGCGTCATTGATAAGCTACGATTGAGCAAATTCCCCAAATTGTGGGCTAAGTCGGCATTAAGGATATCAACAAACCGAGTTTCGTTAAAATCTCCGTCCCGACCAAATTCAATTTCTTTGATGAAGTAATAGCGCACCGCATCAGCACCATAGCGGTTAACCAACGCTACCGGATCGATGGTGTTACCCAAACTTTTGCTCATTTTCCGTCCATCTTTGGTCAAGAAGCCATGAACAAAGATGCGATCGGGCAATGGCAAATCCGCAGACATGAGCATGGCAGGCCAGTAGAGGGCATGGAACCGTAAAATATCTTTACCGACCAAGTGTAAATTGATAGGCCACCATTTCGATAAAGCATTTTGGAGAGTTGGTTCATCCTCTGGATCGAGTAAAGCAGTCACGTAGCCCAATAAAGCGTCAAACCAGACATACAGAATGTGATTGGGGTCAACCGGGACGGGGAAACCCCAATCAAAGTTTACCCGCGAAATCGAAAAATCTTGCAGTCCTTGGCTAATAAAGCTCAATACTTCATTGCGGCGGCTTTCTGGTTGGAGAAATCCGGGATGCTCTTGATATAGTTTTTCCAGTTGAGCTTGGTACTTAGAAAGTCGGAAGAAGTAATTTTGTTCGTCGCGCCATTCAGTTTTTTTAGTTGGGTGGAGGGGGCAAAACCCCTCTGGCAAAAGTTCCCGTTCTTCTTTAAATTCTTCGCAGGCGACGCAGTAGAACCCTTTTTGCTGCCCTAAGTAAATATCTCCTTTATCCCATACGCGCCCAAAAAATTCTTTGACAATATGGTGATGGCGAGGAGCCGTGGTACGGCTAAAACGGTCATACTGAATATTTAGCTGAGGCCACAAAGCCTCAAACCCTGCGGCAATTTGATCGCAGTGTTGTTGAGGTGTGAGTCCCCGCCCTTGCGCCGCCTGTTGAATTTTTAACCCGTGTTCGTCTGTTCCGGTAATTAGCAGTACATCGCGCCCTTGCAGTCTTTGAAATCGCGCCACTACATCCGCTGCGATCGTTGTATAAGCACTGCCGATATGCGGTAAATCGTTTACGTAGTATAGAGGCGTTGTAAGAGCAAATGTGTTTTTATTGTTATCTGTATAATTCATGGACAAATGAAAATCGAACAGGCGAAACTGTTTTTAATCATACATGAGTGTCATCATTCCCTTATTTTATTGCTTAATATTTTAACTTGCTGCATCTCATGACATGGTAAACGAGTATAAAAATATACTATAAAACTCGCCGCGATCGCTGCCCGATGGTGCAAAAAAATGGAAAATAAATCGCCGCCTGGAATTTATATGCCTTGCGATCGCTACAATATAACCCTGGTTGCGCCTTTGGCAGAGGCAAAAAGGAAAAGTGTCTCTATCTAGGGGTATTTGTCAAGTGAAGTCGGTTAAAGTTAACAAAAGTTTAGGTATGTTTGCAAAAACTATAGCTGTCGATCTTGTCAACCCATGTTTTCTTATAGTCCACTGCTGATTTCTCAATCGTTTCTCGCGGCTACGGGCACGCGGTTGTTTCTCCACCATCAGGATCGCATCCCGGAAGGTTCTGGGGTGCTGGTGGTAAGCAATCATCGCAGCTTTATGGATGCGCCGGTACTGATGGCGTCTGTGGGGCAACCGATTCGTTTTGCTTGCCATCACTACATGAGTCAGGTGCCGATTTTGCGGGAATTTGTCACCCGCTTGGGGTGCTTTCCCGTGGATGAACCAGGACAAGGGCAGCAGCGGTTTTTTACCCAGGCGACGCAACTGTTGCAGGCGCAGCAAATGGTCGGGGTGTTTCCGGAGGGGGGACAACCGATGGTGAAATTAACTCCAGCTGACAAAATGGAGAAGTTCCACAAGGGATTTGCTCATTTAGCGTTGCGATCGCCTGTCAAAGAATTGGCGATTTTGCCGGTAGCGATCGCATCAGTGGAAGAAACGGTCAATTCCGCATTTCCCCTGAAACTGTTGAGTTTGTTTGACCCTTCAGAACCTTTATTCGACCAACCCGGATGGCATCCTTTGGTAATATATCGCCGCGTTAACGTGCTGATTGGTCGTCCTTGTTGGATAACTCAGCAAGAACGAGAAAAGTATCACGGCAAACAGGCGAAAGCAGTCGTTGCACAAATCACCCAACATTGTCAGACTGAAATTGGTCAACTGCTTCATCAAGGATGCTATTAAGCGGAAATCCTTTCATCCAAAATTCAAAATTGAACGATGCCAGAGATTAAAAGTCATCCCTGCTTCCTGACGCCCAAATCCCTCAAACCAGATTATCCCCTGTTCGTTTTTTTACCAGGAATGGATGGTACGGGTCAGTTGCTGCGATCGCAAACCGCCGGTTTAGAAAAAGGTTTTGATATCCGCTGTTTGGCAATTCCCCCTGATGACTTGACCAGCTGGGATGTACTCGCTGACCAAGTAATTGCCCTGGTCGAAGCCGAAGTCGGAAAAGACCCCCAAAGGTCAGTTTATCTATGCGGCGAGTCCTTTGGGGGTTGCTTGGCGATCAAAGTAGCGATGCGCGCGCCCAAGTTGTTTGAACGGGTAATTTTGGTTAACCCAGCGTCCTCTATCAGTCGCCGCCCTTGGATGTATTTTGGCATCCCCCTGACTCGAATTGTGCCAGAACCCTTTTATCACTTCGGTTCGTTGATCGGGTTGCCCGTATTAGCCAATTTGGAAAGGATAGCACCGCGCGATCGCCAAGCGCTGATGGACGCCGTACAAATGGTTCCCCAGAAAACCGCCGTCTGGCGGTTATCTTTATTGAAGGACTTCGACGTTGACGATAACCAATTGCGTCGCATCAATCAACCCGTACTCGTGCTTGCCGGTGCTGCGGATCGCCTGTTGCCTTCTTTATCAGAAGCCGAGCATCTTGTCAAGGCTTTACCCAACGCTGAAATGGTAGTGTTGCCCCATAGCGGTCATGCTTGCTTGCTGGAGAGGGATGTTAACCTGTACGAAATCATCAAGGAGCGAAAGTTTTTAGTTTGTGGAGACAGGGTTTCAACGTCGAACCATCAGGCTGTGAGTTGGACAGGTTAAGAAAATCTGTGGGATTGTATCTTAGCTGAAGGGAAATCTGTTATGATAGCGATCCGCAGCGGGTGACTAGCTCAATGGTAGAGCAGTAGACTCTTAATCTATTGGTTCAGGGTTCGAGCCCCTGGTCACCCATCTAAAAATCCCGATTGATTTTTGGCGATCCGGCTGGATAAAAAAAGCGTACAATGGTTAGACAACGTTAGAACAACGGAATGTATACCCAGCGATGTACAGCCAAATAGTTAAGGGTGCTGTTAGCACAGAAGTTTTTAAGAATCGCTTACGGTTGCGCTTCCGAGTAGGTGGTGAGCGCTACTGTATATATCTAGGTTTGATGGACACTCCAGAAAATAGAAAGCTAGCTCTTGCCAAAGCTAAATTAATTGAGTCAGACATTATCTCTGAACAGTTTGACACTACGCTTAACAAGTACAAACCACAGAATTACTTGAAAGTAGTCAAACCAGGCGATGATTCTAAAACTGTTATTAACCTGGTTGAATTGTGGACGCGCTATGTGGAATACAAAAAACCAATGGTATCACCCTCAACTGTTTTGCGTGACTTTGGCAGAGTAAAAGCTTATTTAGAAAAAATACCTTCAGTTTCTTTATCTGATGCCGATCAAATTCGAGATTGGGTTGTTAAACAATATGCTGCTAATTCAGCCAAGCGGTTCTTAGTCCAAATTAATGCCTGCTGCAATTGGGCGGTTAAGTCTAAATTGATTGATGCAAATCCCTTCGCCGGAATGGCTGCTGAGATTCAGCTTCCCAAATCTCAGAAAAAGTCGGAACTCACAGATATTAATCCATTCACCAGAGAAGAAAGAGATGCAATTATTCAGGCATTTAAAACTAATACATACTGTCATCCATCTACAGCTAAGTACTCGAGGCATTCTAACTACGCCGGATATGTAGAATTTCTATTTTTCACTGGTTGTCGTCCTTCAGAAGCGATCGCGCTGCAATGGAAACACATCACTGACCGTTATGTAATTTTTGAACAATCGGTAGTAGACACTGAAGATGGACGCCAAGTTAAGCAAGGATTGAAAACTGAGGAATCCAGACGATTTCCAATTAACGCTCAACTAAGAGCTATAATTAATGGTATTAAGCCAGAAAATGTTTCTGCCGATAACTTGGTTTTCCCTAGTCCTAAAGGCGGGTATATTGACCAGCACAATTTCAGGAACAAAATTTGGGAACCGCTATTAAAGAAGATGGGTATTCCCTATCGCAAGCCTTACCAAACCCGTCACACTTTTATTACTTTAGCTTTAGAACATATAGCTATTCAGGATGTAGCTAGATTATCGGGTAATTCTCCAGAAGTCATTCTGAAGCACTATGCAGGGAACAGAAGGGACTTGCAAGTTCCAGGATTGTAGAGATTGTGGGCGACTTTGAGTTACGCGATCGCGCTTGATTGGTAGAGTGGGGTCTAGACGGTGCGGTTCGCGCTCCGCGATAGCTTTGCTTCACGCATACAGCGGATTGCTTTTCGTGTGAGGTAAAGCCTTTGTTGCTGTAGAGACGTTACATGTAACGTCTCTACAGCAACACGAACCAGAGGTGTACCTCATACGGCTGCAATCCGCTATAAACTCTCGCCTTAGTTGGTCATGGCATTAGTGTTATTCTGCAAGTAGAAAAATCAGCCTGTTAACGTCCATGACACAGACACTCTTAAACAATCGCTATCGCCTGATCCGGGGATTGAGCAGTGGTGGATTTGGTGAAACCTTTTTGGCAGAAGATACTCACATGCCGTCTGGACGCCGCTGCGTAATTAAGCAACTTAAACCGATTACCAACGCTCAGACGTACCAGCTGGTGCAAGAGCGGTTTCAGCGCGAAGCTGCGATTTTAGAGGAACTGGGTGAAGGCAGCAATCAAATTCCCAAACTGTATGCTTATTTCCCAGTCAATGGGCAATTCTATTTAGTTCAAGAATGGATTGAAGGCGAGACGCTAGACAATAAACTGAGACAGCAAGGACTATTTAGTGAAAGTGCCGTCCGAGATATTTTGATGAGTTTGTTGCCGGTGCTGGATTATGTCCATAGCAAACGCATCGTGCATCGAGATATCAAGCCAGCTAATATTATTGTGCGACAACGGGATGGTAAGCCGGTTTTGATTGATTTTGGGGCAGTTAAAGAAACAATGGGTACAGTGGTAAATGCTCAGGCAAATAACACAAGTTCAATAGTAATTGGCACACCCGGTTTTATGCCTAGCGAGCAGGCAGCAGGAAGACCAGTTTATTCTAGCGATTTATACAGTTTGGGATTGACGGCGATTTTTTTGCTGACTGGGAAAGTGCCGCCAGCGCCAAAGATCGATCCGGCGCTTTGGTTAGATATCGATCCGAGTACGGGAAACATTTTGTGGCGTCGCTATGCTTTGAATGTTAGTCCCAATCTGGCAGATGTACTGGACAAGGGGATTGAGTCTCATCCGCGCGATCGCTATCCGACTGCACGTTCTATGTTGGATGCTTTGCAATCTGCCTTCAGTCCTATTCCTCCTACCGTACCTGCTAAACATCCACCGATTATATCTTCACTACCTACACAAAAATCTGCTCAAACAGTTCCGCCTATTAGTTCGACCTTGGATAGAGGAAGTGGGCAAAAATCAATTATTATTGGCAGTTTGATCTTAGGTAGTTTGATCGGTGCATCGGTAATTTTTGGTCTTTTCCTTAACAGACAGCCTCAACTAGCACCGGAACAAGCAGCAAGCCCAATCAATCCCTCTTCTACGCAATCCCCATTTTCTTCACCCTCTCAGTCAAGCACAATATCGCCTGTAAACAGCAACCAAGCTAATAACAGAAGTAGGAATGAGATTTCTAAGCCATCACCAGAACAAATTGTACGAGAGCAATATTCAAATATTAATAACCGTCAGTATCAAGCTGCGTGGAATAAGTTGTCTTACAGGTTTCAAAATAATAAAACAGTTTTCCCCGATGGTTACAGATCGTATGTAGAATGGTGGGAAACTGTTAGCCAGGTAAATCTTGAGGAAGTTACGAATGTAGAAGTCAGAAACGATACTGCTACTGTAAATATTCGGTTGCAATACTCCAAATCTGGAAAGGTGGCATCTGAGTCTCGACGACTCTTGCTTGTGTGGGATGCTGCAAGTGCCAGTTGGCTGATTGATAATACAAAGCTTATTCGTGATTGACTGGATTATAGCTAACAGGAATCATAACAATGTTCTCTTGCAAGGCGATCGCATCCACCCCACCCCATCCAACAGCTTTATGGATAGCAAGCGATCGCACCTCATTTCCCCTATCCTAATTCTCATAACACCCCACACAAAAAATCAGAGTCACCCAATGAGCGAAACCAAATTGCTAAAACAATTACCCGCCAAATTAATCTCACCAGAAAACTTTCAACCTTACGGTCAAGTTATCTACGCATCATCGGATGGAAAAAATTACGATTCAACTGATGCTCAATTGGTACTCAATAACGGCATTCCCCGCTTCTACATCATGCGTCTTACCGAAAGAGGGCGTAAATTTCACAAAATTACCCGCCATGTCAAATGCACACAATGTTTAGGTTCCCTAGAAGGCAAAGAATGGTTAATCGCAGTTGCACCACCAAGTGAAGCACCCGCACCTAAATTAGAAGAAATATCCGCTTTTCGGATTCCTGGCAATTGTTTTATTAAATTAGAAGTAGGAACCTGGCACGCTGGCCCTTATTTCGATGGTGAATTTGTGGATTTCTACAACTTAGAACTCAGCGACACAAATATCACTGACCACGACACTTATAACTTCTTACAAAACCAAAACTTAGAACTAGAAATTGTTTAAAAATGTAGGGTGCGTTAGCGTCAGCGTAACGCACCATCTTTGGCGGTGCGTTACTAGAAAGCCAAAACTTAGAACTAGAAATTGTTTAAAAATGTAGGGTGCGTTAACGTAGTGTAACGCACCATCTTTGGC
>CAYXCW010000196.1:0-10988 GCA_964463555.1 uncultured bacterium | reverse complement strand
CAACTGTCCACTGTCAACTGTCAACTGTCCACTGTCAACTGTCCACTGTCCACTGCTACCGAAATAGATTGGCGGTATCCCGAATAATCAAGAAAATTCCCAAACCCAGCAACACCATCAGTCCGGTTTGCATCACCCCATCCTGAATTTTAGTGGGTAAGGGTTTACCCCGGACGCCTTCAATTAACAAAAAAGCCAATTGACCCCCGTCTAAAGCCGGTAAAGGCAGGATATTTATAATTGCCAGGTTAATGCTAATTAAAGCCGCAAACTGAAACAAGCTCGCTGCATCTGACTTGGCAATATTGGCACCAATCGCTACAATTGCCACTGGCCCTGCTACCTGCTCGGCGGTTTGGCTAAAATTCTTGATCAGTTGTCCGAAGCCTTGCACGGTTAATACTACTATTCTCTGAAATTCGCTAGCACCAGCGCTAAAAGCGGCAAAAATATTGTCAATCCGCTTGCGCTCTAAGTTGCCATTGGGAGCCAGCTGGATGCCAATCCGACCTTTCCCATCGGTTCCCGCTTGGGGTACAACGGTGACATCTAATTTTTTGCCTTCGCGCCCAATCGTGAGTTTGAGGGATTCGTTGGGATGGGATTGAATTTCCTTCATCAGGACTTGAATTGCTTCCTTGGATGCTCCCAAAGGTTTACCGTCTACGGCAACAATAATATCCCCCGATTTAATCCCTGCCTGAGCGGCGACAGAACTCACTTCCGAGGCCACGTTTGGCACTTTAACACCAGGTTGGTAGTTAAAGTCCTGTATGCCTACGGTGGCTACCTGAGCTACTAGAAGAAAATAGGCAAAAATCAGGTTGGCAATTACTCCAGCACTGATGACAATGGCTCGGTCAACTATGGGTCGATTGCGGAGCAAATTGGGGTCATCAGGTGGAATGGTACTATCGGGGTCATCATCAGGGAAGCCGACAAAACCGCCTAAAGGAATTGCGCGGATAGCGTATTCGGTTTCCGGGCCTTGATATTTCCACAAAACTGGGCCAAAACCGAGGGAAAAGCGGTTAGCATGAATTCCCTGAAGGCGGGCTGCCATAAAGTGGCCTAATTCGTGTACCAAGATTAGGAGAGCCAGGACTGCGATCGCTGCCAAAACTGACATAAATTAATTTAACTAAACTCCGCTACACGTTTCCTTACATTCTAAAGGGATGTCCTTCACAGCACCTCCCGCTTCAGATATGGTTGCAGCGCTTCTGGTATCCGAATTGTCCCATCGGGCTGTTGGTAATTCTCCAAAATTGCCGCCATCGTGCGCCCCACTGCTAGCCCGGAACCGTTGAGGGTATGGACAAACTGAGTACCTTTTTTACCAGCTTCCTTAAACCGAATGTTGCCCCGCCGCGCCTGAAAATCCCCAAAATTGGAACAACTGGAAATTTCCCGGTATTTACCCGACGAGGGGAGCCATACTTCTAGGTCATAACACCTGGCTGCCCCAAAGCCGATATCGCCGGTACAAAGTTCTATTACCCTGTAAGGCAGCTTCAATGCCTGTAAAATTGCCTCGGCATTGCGAACCAGGGCTTGATGTTCCTCTTCCGACTTCTCGGGATGAACCAATTTGACTAACTCGACTTTGTTAAATTGGTGCAGTCGAATTAAACCTTTTGTATCCCGCCCGTAAGCGCCCGCTTCCCGTCGAAAACACGGCGTATAGGCGCAGTGGTAAATCGGCAGTTGAGAAGCTTCCAAGGTTTCATCGCGGTAAAGATTTGTTACCGGCACTTCCGCCGTGGGAGCCAACCACAGGTCATCAGGGTCGCATTTAAAGCTTTCTTCGGCAAATTTGGGCAACTGTCCCGTAGCGGTGAGAGACTGACTGTTAATCAGAACGGGTGGCAGGACTTCCACATAACCAGCCGCCGTTTGCTGGTCTAGCATGAAGCTTATCAGCGCCCTCTCAAGGGCAGCACCTGCCCCAATCAGCATTACAAAGCGACTTTGGGCGACTTTAACCGCTCGTTCCGAATTGAGGATACCCAGTTTTTCACCAATTTCCCAGTGAGGCACAATATTAGGATTTTGGGGGATGTATTCATCTCCCCAGCGGCGGACTTCGACGTTTTCGTCTTCGTTTTTGCCGATGGGGGTAGAATCGCTGGGCAGGTTGGGCAGTGCCAGTAAAAGTGCTTGAATTTGGGATTTGAGGTCTTTTTCCTGGGGTTCCAGTTCGCCTAGCTGGATTTTGATCAGGTTGCCTTCTTCCTTTAACGCTTGAACTTCTGCCGCATTAGCATCCCCAAGCTCTTTAATTTTTTTAGGAATTAGTTTGGCTATTTCATTACTGCGAGCTTGCAGTTGACTGCGCTGTTTCTCTAATTCTCGCTGCGAACGATCCAACTCTAAAATCGGTTCGATGTCATATTGACCCGCGCCGCGACGGTCGAGTCGTTCTTGGACGTATTGTGGATTTTCTCGTATTTGCTTGAGGTCTAGCACCGATTGTCCTGAGATAATTTTGCCAATTTACAAACATAGCATGGGAACAAGGGTAGGTTAGTCTCAGACTTGCCTTGGGGTAAAGTCCGCAGCTAGGTTATTTTGATTTTTTAGCCACAAAACGGAAGAATTTACTCGTTTCCCCCGAATAATTCTTATTTTTTAACCGCGTTAGCGCAGCGATTCAAGGGTAGCGAATTAGGCACGAAGTACGCGAAATAAGAAGTAGATAATCTTCTACTTGATAGGAAGTAATCGAGAAATAAGTACCGATTGGAGTACTTATTTCCCATTTACCAAATAAGGGTAACTATTTTGGCGATCGCATAGAGCAACTTGGCGATCGCAAAATCCTACTAAGTTCAATTATCCCTATTTATGTCCGGCTGATGCGATTGAGCAGCCAGAGTGTAGCGACAATTCCCACAAAGTGAGCGCCGATAGTATTAATATTTGCCTGTACGACAAACATATCCAAGCCGCTAATTACCCGGTTAGGGTCTAACAAAGCGGTTTGACCTTGAGAGATCGACTTGCCCACCAGGGTGCCGACAATGGCATAGGCACCGAAAAGCGTGACTAACATGCCTGCTAAATTCACCATCAATCCCAGGCGCAAAACTTGAATTGTATCGGCTTTACGAGGCCGCTGGGAGGGATTGGGGGACTGTAGCTGTTTGGCGATGATGGTGTAGCGGAAAGCCATGTAAATGCTGCCACCCAGCACCAGCAGCCCGCAAACCGCCAAAAAGGCGCCAAAGCCCGTTCCTGGATTATTCTGGTTGGCATTGGGGTTGCCGCCAAACGCTGAAGACACCAGCAAGACTACGCCTGAAATGACTCCTAGCACTACCTGGGACCAAAAACTAATCCAGCCCGTTCTGCTAAAACTCCTGGCGATTTGCCGCAGTCCGGCAGGAATCGATTGTGACTCTGATTTTTCTGTCATAGGTATACCGATTAAAACCGATCGGATATGGGAAAACTTTATTAAAGAAGATAATTCCAGCACGGCGGATCGTTACTGTATCCGGGGTGCTGCGCTTTGTCTAGATGGTTGTTCGCGCTCGGGCATGTAGGTGGAATTGCCTAAGGTACGAATAGCGAACCCAGTTATGGAAAGGAACTAGCTTATGCAGTCTCAATCCTTAATTTCTTCGTGGAGGCAGCGTTTTACCTGTGGTACTTGCGCGGTTGCCTTGGTCGGTAGTTTGGCACTTTACCACAAAACAGTTTTGAACAATCCGATTGTGGTTGCTCAAATGCGCCTTCCAGGTAACACTGCTACCAATCCCAAAGGTATCAGAAGCCCGTACCGTCGTGGTGCGATCGCTTTTGGCATGACTGGCTTACTCCAGCGAGTCTTAGCGGGTAAAAAGACCTACTTTAGCTGGCAACAATTGTTGGCGACAACAAAATTTAACAGTTCTCCGTAGGGCATCGCTATAAAAGCTGGTTGTCAGTGTAGCCTCAGCGGTAGATCTGGCTCTATCATTGACAGAATCGTCCTCCCTAGCGATCTATGTTGGGGTTGTTCAGGTGCTATCTACTACCAGTTCGATTCTGCTTTAAGGGCTGAGTCTGTTAACGTTGTTACCTCTCTTAGGCACTTCCAGAATTCACTGTCTAAAATTGATCGTATTGACCCGTTCCCCAAGGTCGAGGATGTAACCTCAATACCTTTAACAGTACTGAGGTGTAAGCTGGGTCAGTTTCCCATATGCCTGAGCAAATTTCTGCTGTGGCGCTTGGATAAACTCACAGCTTCTCAATTGTTCGTTTAAATGCGTTTGACGGGGTGGAGCCGTGGATTATGCACATGAAAGTAGACGACATTTACCAATTTTTTCATTGTCCTCCTCCGATTTATCTGAGCAAGGAACTAGCAGTCTGCTACGTCCTTGCAGTTTTAGTTCGAGGTGAATCTTATGGAACTGAGTTGATTCAACTGATCGAAACCGAATACCCAGCTTTTCGGCTGTCTGATACGGTTCTCTACAGCGCGCTGAAATTCTTGGAGGAAGAACAGGCGATCGCTGGTTACTGGAAAAAAGTAGAGGGGCGCGGACGCCCCCGGCGCATGTATCGAGTACGGGTCGATTGGCTCGATCGCGCTCAAGATTTAGCTCGTCTTTGGCACGAATACGCTAGCCGAAACAATTATCCCATCCCAACCAAACCTGGTGGGCGGTAACCATTTACAACAGCGAGCTGGGGTCGGTAAATTTTTGTAAAATTTTTTCAAGCCTACCGATCCCGATGTAAACGGATGAATACAACGATTCTTTCTTCAACTTTCCTGCTGACATTATTGTTGTCAGTTGGATTGTTTTTCTTTATTAAGGCGTCCGTCAAAGATAGAACCAAAGCAGTCCAGCTGATATCATTTGAACCGCAAGAATCCCTGTTGCCTCAATTGCAGCAGTATTTCACGCAACGCGCTTACCAAGTTGCCTCTGTGGATGCAGCACAAAACCAGGTGGTTTTCCAAGGTTTTGTCCGTCCCAGTTGGTTTTTGGCGATCTTTTTATCGTTGTTGGCGGCAGTTGGGCTTCTTTGTTTATCTTTGGTTCTGTCGATGCTGTTTCCAGGGACGGCAACGCTTTTTCTGGGATTGGAAGTTTTGTCGCCTTTAGCTGGCTGGTTTTACTGGCAAAAAGCTGGGCGAACTGAGCAGGTATCGTTAAAGCTGGAGGATTCCCTTGGTGAGGGTACAAATCAGGCGCAGAGTCTGATTACCGTTACAGCTCATCGGGATGAATTGGCGGCGCTGCAACAGGCGCTGAATTTGAAACCCTGCGATTAATCTCAGTTTAACGGCAAGCGCCACCTGAATCATAGATTCAGGTGGCGCTTGCGATCGCGTCCTTTCCCAAAATTTTTCAACGCCTGACCTGATTAGCCCCTATCGCTCTATGGCAAGCTTAACGGGCAGGGACAGGCGTTTATCTGTGATTTACCAGCTGTTTTGCCAATTTCGTGCTTTATAGCCGGACTTGTATTGCCTCAATCTAAATCAAATCTGCTCTGTACAGATTTGACACCATCCTCAAGTCGATACTTCACACTTTCTGGCCTGAAGTTGCAGGTAGGATCAAGACTTGACAGCCTTAATATCCTGATTCTCAGGTCGTGGCATTTCTACTCCGATCGATCTTTGTAAAATTTATCGAGAAATGGTGTCTCAGGTCATCGGTTCGGTCTCAAGTGGTTGAAAGCGCCATTGGTGCTTTTTCACTAGAGGCTTCGATTAACTGCCTCAAGCTGGGAAATAGAAAATGGTTTTCTTCAACGTATTGAGCGCCAAACAGTCCTTTTTCTGCCCAGAAGTAACGATCTGTGGTATGCTCGTTCCGTTTGACCAGCAGTAAAGCAGGTGGGACAATTCCTTCGGCTTGAATAAATTTTCTTGCCGCTGTCACTGGTTTATCCTGTCCGCTTTCGATGCTATATTGAGGCACGTGTTCAAGAATTCTGCGTCCTTCTTGACGACGACGGCTTTTACGCTTGCGTCTCCTTGCCAAGCTGTTTACCTCCTTTTTCCAGCGCTTTTTCCAGCGATCGATTGTAGTGATAGTTACCAAACCCGTGCAAAGTATATCGGCTTGAGTTGAAAAAATCAACTTTTTTTAAGGTTTTGATACAAAGTCTGGAAGTGCTGCTGATGCACTTGCTAATTTGGTGTGGCGAGAAAAGCTGGAAAACCTTTAATAGAGGCGATTTCCCTGGCTCTGGTGACAGGAGAATCCCCGCCATCACAAGCGCAGGGAAACAGCCCCTGGAGGGAAGCCGATCTGATTAAATCTTTAAAACATGATTATTAAGAACGTTAAAGCTACTCGGCTCTGCTCGCTACCTAACTCGATCGCTCGTTGGAATTTTTGACGCCATGTTAATGCCTGCCAGTTCAGAATTTGTGGCGCTTTGTCAAGCGCAGGTCAAGGTGATGCAAAAATTAGGCGCCACCTTGAGCGCGGTTTATTTGACCGAAGAACTGGTGGAAGACTCAGAAGCTAACCTAATTCCGGTGGTGGCTTACCCTTCCCCCGATATGGTATGGGAGGAGCCGCAAGAGCTAGCCCTATTGCCGCAGCAGACGGAAACAAACTCGGCTTTTCCCTGGCTGCCATCGGCAGCAGATACCTTTATTCCCCTAGATGGCGAGTTTGAAGGCTCAGAAAGTACTCAGCCCCAGGCAGAAGTCAATACGCTGCTAAAACAGCGTCGCATTGTCTTGCCCTTAATGCACGAAGGATTGGTAATGGGGTTGTTGGTCACCGAACGTCAGGATCGACCTTGGAACGAGCGGGAACGCTCGCAGATTGAAGAAATTGCCCATACTATGGCGATCGCTTGCATTATGGATCAGCGGCGAGCCTGGTTCGAGCAGCAGTTAACTCAACAACATCAACTGCAAGAACAACAAAATGACCTGTTCCACAATCTACTGCATCAGTTACGCAATCCGCTGACGGCGCTGCGGACGTTTGGCAAGCTGCTGCTCAAGCGCCTGGGAATGAGCGATCCAAACCGGGACATTGCCGCCAATATTTTACGGGAGAGCGATCGCCTACAGGAGTTGCTACAACAGTTCGATCGCGTCCTAGAACTGTCTGAAAACAACAAGGCTACCCTAACGCTGCCTCCCGCTCACCTGGGTGTAGAAACAGAAACAGACAATCACCCCCAGCCCTCAAGTAAACCGCTGCTGTTGTTGCCCGGAGCTGGTTTAATTGCTTCGGCCTTGGAATCGCTATCGGTAACACAAGTGTTAGAACCCCTGCTGGCATCGGCTCGCGCGATCGCTGCCGAGCGCCATCTCGATTTAGAAGCGGAAATTCCCGACCATTTACCGCCAGTACGAGCTAATGCCCAGGCTCTGCGGGAAATACTGAGCAATTTAATAGACAATGCATTAAAATACACACCGGCTGGGGGAAAAGTTTACATTCAAGTCGGGCAAGAACGAGTTTCGCCCCAAGGTCGGTTTGTGGGCATCGCCGTCAGCGATAGCGGGCCTGGTATTCCGCCGCAAGATATAGCGCATTTGTTCGAGCGAGGCTATCGAGGCATCCAGGCAGAAACGGAAATACCGGGGACGGGGTTAGGATTGGCGATCGCCAAAGAGCTAGTCGAGCAAATGCAAGGGGAAATTCAAGTCATTAGCCCCGCGCAACGATTATGGTCAAGATCGGCGGGCGAGGGAAGGGAGCGGGGAGACAAGGGAGACAAGGGAGACAAGGGGGACAAGGGGGACAAGGGGGACAAGGGGGCGATCGCAAGTAGCTATCCCGCCCAATACCCTGATGCCGGTGGATTGGGCGTCACTTTTGTAGTTTGGTTAAAGATCGAGCAAGATTGATTTTAGGCAAAATGTGACAATTGCCTATTGACAAATAACCACTTAACTGTATTTTTACTTAACGCCACCACTTAATACCAAATCGGCATTTAAGGTGAGAGTTAAATCGGTATTGGGGGCAATCGAGATTAGTTCAACGCGATCGCGGTTGCGAAATAGTCCCGACAGGTTGACGCCAGCACCAGCACCAGCACCGAGTAAAAGTCCCCCAAGGCTAGCTCCGCCAGTTAAAGCCGCAACGGCGGCGGCTGCTGCTACACCTAACGCAGTGCTGCCGATAAATCGACGATTGCTCGATATACCAGGTCGCCTGGATATGCTTTCTATTTTCCTGACGATCTGGGAAGTTGCCCGAATTTGAACTGGTTGACCGTTGGGTAAAATTAACTGTTTGGCGACGAATTGGGCGCTTTTTTGGTCTTCTATCGTGACTAATTCGCCGATAACTTGAGATCCCGCCGGGATTAACAATACTCCGCCCTCGGAAACCACATTGCGGGCTATGGTAACGGTGAGGGGTACGGGTGCGGGTTCGTTGGGGGCGACTAAAATTCTTTCTGCGGCGTCGTATTTAACCGGGAGTCTGGTTCCGGATGGTATTCTCACCGTTCCTACCAAAGTTGGCTGGGCGGGTGTGGGTGTGGGTGAAGAATTGTTGCGAGCGACGATGTAGGGGGAAGCG
Organism: uncultured bacterium; assembly: GCA_964463555.1. Taxonomy (GTDB): domain Bacteria; phylum Cyanobacteriota; class Cyanobacteriia; order Cyanobacteriales; family Aerosakkonemataceae; genus Microseira. The sequence continues at coordinate 2,475 of CAYXCW010000196.1, read as the reverse complement.
ATCGCTTGCGCCTCTCCCTTATTGACCAAAGCTTGATAGATAAAGGCAGCGACTTCAGCGCGGGTAGCGATCTTATTGGGTTTTAATCGATCTAAATCTGGATAGTTGACGACAATACCTTGTTCGGTGGCGGCGGCAATTTTTTCGCGGGCGTAGTTGGGAATCGCTCTGCGATCGCGGTAGTATCCTAAAACATCAGCTGGGGGTAAGCTGCCCGAATAATTCAATCCGCTGGCGAGAGAAACCAAAACTTGCTCGCGGGGAATTCTTTGATTGGGTCGAAAAACTCTGCCGGGATAACCAGAGAGAAAGCCAGTCGTGTAAGCTTCATTAATAGCATCAGCCGCCCAATAGTTGCTCCGTACATCGACAAAATTGACAGGTTCGCGGATCGGGTTGGTATTGAAAGCTTTGCCGACCATTGTAGCGAACTGCGCCCGCGTTACCGGCGCATTCGGTCGGAACTTGCCATCTGGGAATCCAGCAATTATTTCCCGTGCCGCCAGCGCGCTAATAAAGTCTTTTGCCCAATAGTTAGAAGATACATCGGCAAAAGTCGGCTCGGTTTGGGCAACGGCAGGCGCTAATACTGCCAGAGGTAATGTTGTATTAGCCGTCAATGCGATCGCGCTCAACAAAACAGTTTTTGACTGCCAAGAATGGAAATTAAACATATATTACCCGTCAATTAAACGTCGCAAAATCCAGTCAAACCTGATGCTGGCTAGATTGATATTTTCTGAGGTTGCCAAAACAGCGTCATCTACTCCAGCCTCAGTCAGCGCTTGGGCTTTAACATCACCCAATTGACTCACGATCCGACGCAGACGATTGGAGAGTATGGTAGCAAGACCGCGATAAAAACCATAAGCAAATCCGATATCGAGTTGTAGTTTTTTAGCTATTTCTCGCCGAGGGATGGACAAAACTAGCGAGTCTTCAATCGCTTGAACCGTGGCAGAGGGTAGGCGATTATCCAAGAAAGACATTTCTCCCACTACTTCACCGCTCGATAGTCTGGCTATCTCCCGGTTATCCAGTTCGGCTATAGAAACGATAAACGTGCCAGTTAGCAGGATATACAGGGCATCAATCGGCTTTCCTTCTTTAATCAGTACGGTACCCGCGGCGATTTCTTGCCTGGTACCTGCCTGGAGTAGCCAGTCGATGTCGTCGTCGTTGAGTTCGCCCAATAAAAACAGTACTTTTTTCATCGTTGGCGTCCTTTCCTCATGGCGGCTGAAGCGCCATTGTTGGTGTCCTGAAGCATCCGGCTCGCACAATACATATAAACATAAAAAAACGCGATCGCGCGCTACGTAGCACCCGATCGCCTTGCAATTATTTGTCAACCATGCTAAAGGCAGCTATTTGTCGCCTATTAGCACCAGCAGCAGCCTATCTGCGTATTGATTTAAATGCCTCGGTCATTCGGGTCAAAGCCTCGGTCTAAGCCGGTATTGTAACCCAGACCGCGCACCACTAAATCGGAGCGCAATGTCAGGTCTAAGTCACTATCTGGGTCAATTACCACTACCCTAGCAGAAGAGCGATTCTGACCTGCGAGCAAGCCGCCCGCAGCACCAACCCCCGTACCGATTAAAACTTCCAGGGGATTGATCCGGCGATCGCCTGTGAGTCCGGCGATCGCTGCTGCCGCTCCCGAACCGACTGCGGCTCCGATTAAGATATTCCTCGCATTCGGCCCGCGACGGACTTCTTGGGTTGTTGTTACTACTCTGGAATAGGCATTGATCGATTGCCCTCTATTGTCAGAAATTCTTAATTCTCTAGCGACAAATTGGGAACCGCCTCGAACGGGTTGCAATTCCCCGGCAATTTCGCTGCCGCGGGGAATGATTACAGTGCGTCCGTCTCGTGATACAATGTCTTGGGCTACGGTTAAGGTTAATTCAGCGGTTTCGTTAGGTGCGACCACAATTTTGTCCTTATCGTAAGAAACCGGAATTACAGTTCCTGCTGGGATTCTAAAGTCAACAAATCGTTGCGATTGAGCTATACGAGTCTCAGCCAAGGCAGGAGCCGCAGCGATAAAGGGAGTCGCAGTTGTAGCGGTCATGAGCAAAGCCATAGTTGCAGCAGTTTTCGACTGCCAGCTCTTGAAGGTAGACATCGGGGATTACCTTTTACAATCTCTCTGTGTTATGTCTATTGACGCCCAGGTTTAAAGTTTGTTGCCACCGCCAAGTAAGTTTTTTTTTAGAGGGTGAACAATTGCAGTAGCACTCGTTCTTCGCGCTCTACGGACGCCTATTTCCCAGGATGGCGCAGTGAATGAGGGACTACCAACTGTCAGAGGTAATAAATCAGGGAAGCTGAGGAAGATCAAGAAGCTGAAGAAGCAACCACTACGACTTTCTCATCTCCCCCAGCTCCCTCAGCTCCCTCAGCTCCCCCAGCCCCCCCCACCCCCCCCCCCCCCCCCCCCCCCCCCCCCCCCCCCCCCCCCCCCCC
>CAYXCW010000195.1:0-11045 GCA_964463555.1 uncultured bacterium | reverse complement strand
AGCTAACTTAAGCTTTCAGCCCCAAATTTATTTGGAGGCTGTTTATCGGGTAGGTACAAGATGAGAGCATACCAATTCTTAAGGAAGACGTAACTGCCCACTGTCAACTGTCCACTGTCAACTGTCCACTGTCCACTGTCCACTGTCAACTGTCCACTGTCAACTATCAACTGTCAACTGTCCACTGTCCACTGTCCACTGTCCACTGTCCACTGTCCACTGAGTTTAGTTTTGTAAACACTCAGCCTAATTCACAGAATCTTCACAACACAGGTATAGCTTGAATTACAGAACAAGCTCAGTAATAACTGAGTTGGAACTTTAACAATAAGTAACGAATTAATTAATTTTATGACACCCTGCCCTTGTTGCTCCTACCCCATGCTGCGCCACGCACGCCCCCAACAAATTTACTGGTATTGCAATCACTGTCGCCAAGAAATGCCCCATTTACCTGCTAGAGAAGTAATACTTTCGCAGAAAGATAAATTAGAAAACCTGATTAATCGTTCGCCCTTGGTTGCTGCGAGAACTTGAGATCAAACCTTTTCAAAATAAGACTTCTGGCACCGACAATCCTAGAAACCGGGTTTCTGCGTGGATCTTTAGTTTCAAATCGACGATTTCTGATAGAAACCCGGTTTCTTTGCGTAGTCCTGACAAAACAAAATTAAGACTTTTTTAACTAAAACACCTAGCGCGATCGCTAGGTGTATTCTTCCGTTATTGCACCACCAGCAACGCCGATTTTGTAAGACTATGTCCTCCGCACAACTAACCGATACAGACAACCTGGATGTAAAACAACTGTTAAAAATCCTTACCGCCGTCAAAAAAGGTGATTTTTCGGTGCGGATGCCGATCGATCAAACGGGTTTAGCTGGAAAAGTCGCCGACGCGCTCAACGATATTATCGAGCTAAATCAAAGAATGGTGCAGGAGTTCGAGCGCATCAGCACGGTGGTGGGGAAAGAAGGAAAAATTTCTCAGCGTGCCTCACTCGGAAGCGCGGGAGGTTCTTGGACAGATTGCATTGAATCTGTCAATACCCTAATTACAGATTTAGTGCAACCGATGGCGGAAACATCGCGGGTAATTCGGGCAGTTGCTAACGGCGATCTTTCCCAAACGATCGCATTAGAAATTGACGGCAGTCTACTCAAGGGCGAGTTTCTCCAAACCGGGCAAATTGTCAACACGATGGTGGCGCAGTTGAACTCGTTTGCTTCGGAAGTGATCCGGGTGGCGCGGGAAGTCGGCACGGAAGGCAAGTTGGGCGGGCAAGCAGAAGTTAAAGGCGTTGCGGGTACTTGGAGAGATTTGACGGATAATGTCAATTTGATGGCGGGGAATTTGACTGCCCAGGTGCGGAATATTGCCGAAGTCACGAAGGCAGTCGCAAACGGCGATTTATCTAAAAAAATTACGGTTGATGTGAAAGGGGAAATTTTAGAGTTGAAAGACACCGTTAACGTAATGGTGGATCAACTTAATTCGTTTGCCTCTGAAGTAACGCGGGTAGCGCGGGAAGTTGGATCTGAAGGCAAGTTGGGGGTGCAAGCAGAAGTTCGAGGCGTGGCAGGAACTTGGAAAGATCTCACCGATTCGGTAAACTCGATGGCGGGGAATTTAACTGCCCAGGTGCGAAACATTGCCGAAGTAACGACGGCGGTAGCAAATGGCGATTTATCGAAGAAAATTACCGTTGATGTGAGAGGGGAAATTTTAGAACTGAAAAACACCATTAATATTATGGTGGATCAGCTTTCTTCTTTTGCCTCGGAAGTAACAAGAGTCGCGCGGGAAGTTGGATCTGAAGGTAAGTTGGGAGTGCAAGCAGAAGTTCGAGGCGTTGCCGGGACTTGGAAAGATTTAACCGATTCGGTAAACTCGATGGCGGGGAATCTGACTGCACAAGTGCGGAATATTGCCGAAGTTGCTACTGCGATCGCAAACGGCGATCTCTCCAAAAAAATTACCGTTGATGTCAGAGGGGAAATTTTAGAACTGAAGAACACTATAAATATCATGGTGGATCAGCTTTCTTCTTTTGCTTCTGAAGTAACGCGGGTGGCGCGGGAAGTTGGATCTGAAGGGAAACTCGGCGTGCAAGCGGAAGTTAAAGGAGTTGCCGGTACTTGGAAAGACTTGACGGATAACGTCAACTCGATGGCGGGGAATTTGACAGGGCAGGTGCGGAATATTGCTGAAGTTGCTACTGCGATCGCCAACGGCGACTTATCTAAAAAAATTACAGTACAAGTTAAAGGGGAAATTTTAGAACTGAAGAACACCATCAATATTATGGTGGATCAGCTATCTTCCTTTGCTTCTGAAGTAACAAGAGTCGCGCGGGAAGTTGGCAGCGAAGGCAAGTTAGGCGGGCAAGCAGATGTGCGAGGAGTTGCAGGAACTTGGAAAGATTTAACCGACAGCGTTAACTTCATGGCAGGTAGTTTAACTTCCCAAGTCCGAAACATTGCCGAAGTAACAACAGCGGTAGCAAATGGCGATCTTTCTAAAAAAATTACCGTGGATGTAAAAGGGGAAATTTTAGAACTGAAAAACACCGTTAACGTGATGGTAGATCAGTTAAATTCCTTTGCTTCGGAAGTAACGAGGGTGGCGCGCGAGGTAGGTACAGAAGGCAAACTCGGCGTGCAAGCAGAAGTGCGAGGAGTAGCGGGAACTTGGAAAGATTTAACCGACTCGGTAAACTCGATGGCGGGGAATTTAACTGCCCAAGTACGCAACATTGCCGAAGTAACGACGGCGGTAGCAAATGGCGATTTATCTAAGAAGATTACCGTTGATGTCAAAGGGGAAATTTTAGAACTGAAAAACACCATCAATATCATGGTGGATCAGCTTTCTTCCTTTGCTTCGGAAGTAACAAGGGTAGCGCGGGAAGTTGGATCTGAAGGCAAACTCGGCGTGCAAGCAGATGTGCGAGGAGTTGCGGGAACTTGGAAAGATTTAACCGACAGCGTTAACTTTATGGCAGGCAGTTTAACTGCCCAAGTACGCAACATCGCCGCAGTCACGACGGCGGTAGCAAATGGCGATCTTTCTAAGAAAATTACCGTTGATGTGAAGGGGGAAATTTTAGAACTGAAAAACACCGTCAACGTGATGGTGGATCAACTTAATTCCTTTGCTTCTGAAGTAACAAGAGTCGCGCGGGAAGTCGGTACAGAAGGCAAGTTGGGAGTGCAAGCAGAAGTTAAAGGAGTGGCAGGAACTTGGAAAGATCTCACCGATTCGGTAAACTCAATGGCATCGAGTTTAACTGCCCAAGTACGCAACATTGCCGAAGTAACGACGGCGGTAGCAAATGGCGATTTATCTAAGAAAGTTACCGTTGATGTTAAAGGAGAAATTCTCGAACTGAAGAACACCGTTAATACAATGGTGGATCAGTTAAATTCCTTTGCTTCGGAAGTAACAAGAGTCGCGCGCGAGGTAGGTACGGAAGGCAAACTCGGCGTGCAAGCTTACGTGCGGGGCGTCGCGGGAACTTGGAAAGATTTGACCGATAACGTTAATCTAATGGCGGGGAATTTGACTGCCCAAGTAAGAAACATTGCCGAAGTAACGAAGGCGGTGGCAAATGGCGATCTTTCTAAGAAAATTACCGTGGATGTGAAAGGAGAAATCCTCGATCTGAAGAATACGATTAACGTGATGGTGGATCAGCTTTCTTCCTTTGCTTCCGAAGTAACAAGGGTAGCGCGCGAAGTCGGTACGGAAGGAAAATTAGGCGGGCAAGCGCAGGTAATGGGAGTTGCGGGAACTTGGAAAGATTTGACGGATAATGTCAATTCAATGGCAAGTAATTTAACTGCCCAAGTGCGGGGCATTGCCAAGATTGTAACCGCAGTAGCGAATGGTGATTTAAAGCGGAAATTGATGTTAGATGCCAAAGGCGAAATTGAAACTTTGGCAGATACGATTAACGAAATGATCGACACGTTGGCGACGTTTGCGGATCAGGTAACTACCGTAGCGCGGGAAGTAGGAATTGAAGGGAAATTAGGCGGGCAAGCGAAAGTACCCGGCGCGGCGGGAACTTGGCGCGCGCTAACGGATAACGTCAACGAATTGGCAGCGAATTTGACTACACAGGTACGCGCGATCGCAGAAGTCGCTACCGCAGTTACCAAAGGCGATCTTACCCGTTCGATTTCAGTCGAAGCGCAAGGCGAAGTCGCCATCCTCAAAGATAATATCAACCAAATGATCGCCAATCTGCGCGAAACAACCCAGAAGAATACCGAACAAGATTGGTTAAAAACCAACCTCGCCAAATTTACCCGCATGTTGCAAGGACAGCGCGATTTAGAAACAGTTTCCAAATTGATTCTTTCCGAATTAGCACCCCTCGTGGGAGCGTCACACGGTGTATTCTATTTAATGGAAACTGGCGACCATCAATCGTATCTCAAATTAATCAGCACCTACGCTTATCGCGAACGCAAGCATATCTCGAATCGCTTCCACTTGGGTGAAGGATTGGTAGGGCAAGCTGCAATTGAAAAACAGCGGATTCTGATTACAGAAGTGCCTAGCGATTATATTAAAATTAGTTCTGGTTTAGGAGAAGCACCGCCGCTGAATGTGGTGGAATTACCAGTTTTGTTTGAAGGGCAAGTGACGGCGGTGATCGAATTAGCATCTTTCCGCCGCTTTAACGAGATTCACCTGACTTTTTTCGATCAGCTAACCGAAAGCATTGCGATCGTTTTGAATACGATTGCCGCTTCGATGCGTACCGAAGAATTGCTCAAACAATCCCAATCTTTGGCAGAAGAGTTGCAAACTCAGCAAAACGAATTGCGGGAAACCAACCAGCGATTAGAACAACAAGCAAAATCACTGCAAACATCCGAAGAACTGCTAAAGAAACAACAAGAACAACTGCAACAGACAAACGAAGAACTAAAAGAGAAAGCCAGATTATTATCGCTGCAAAACGAAGAAGTCGAACTGAAAAACAGCGAAATTGACCAAGCAAGGATGTCTTTGGAAGAAAAAGCCGAACAATTGGCATTGACTTCAAAATATAAATCCCAATTCCTCGCCAACATGTCCCACGAATTGCGGACACCCCTTAACAGTTTGCTGCTGTTAGCTGGACTGCTGTCGCAAAATAATGATGGCAATCTGAGTAGCAAGCAAGTCGAATACGCCCAAACAATTTACTCAGCAGGTAACGACCTTTTGGCGCTGATTAACGACATTTTAGATTTGGCAAAAATCGAATCGGGAACGATTGCGATTGAAATCGACCAAATGCTGTTTAGCGAACTAAAAGAATATCTAGAACGCACATTTTGTTCTGTCGCCCAAGATAAAAAACTGAATTTTAAAGTAGAATTGGCTTCATCCTTGCCCCGCGCCATTTATACCGACGCCAAACGCTTGCAACAAGTGTTGAAAAATCTGCTTTCTAATGCGTTTAAATTTACCGAAAGAGGAGAGATCGGTTTGCGGATTGAACCCGCTGTTTCTGGGTGGAATCCCGAACTCAATAGCTTGAATCGCGCTGATATGGCGATCGCTTTCTCGGTTACCGATACGGGAATTGGCATTCCGCCGGAAAAGCATAAAATCATTTTTGAAGCATTTCAGCAAGCAGATGGCACCACCAGTCGTAAATACGGCGGTACCGGATTGGGATTGTCAATTAGTCGAGAAATTGCCCAACTTTTAGGCGGGGAAATTACCTTAGTTAGCACTGTGGGTAAAGGCAGTACGTTTACACTCTACCTGCCACAATTGAAAAATGGAGTTGCCAAATGGGGGGGAACTCAATCAGGGATTATAGAAGAAAATTTACTCAACCTTCTGCGCTTACCAGCAGATGCGAATGCAAAGAAACAGGTACAAAAAGAAAGCAATACGACTGACGCCACGCTGCGCGATCGCATCCCAGATAAAATTACTCTACCCCTCCCCCCACCTGCACCTAGCCCCATCGCCCCGCCCCAAAATATTCCTGAGTCAAATTATCAAGCTTTAAGCGACGATCGGGGACAAATTCAACCCGGAGATCGGGTAGTACTAATAATAGATGATGACTTTAACTTTGCTCACGTTTTGTTGCAGATGGCACGAGAAAAAGGCTTTAAAGGTATCATTGCTTTGCAAGGAGAAACCGGATTAGCTTTGACATCGCAATTTCAACCGGATGCTATCTTCTTAGATATCCAATTGCCGGTGATGAATGGATGGACAGTTCTCGATTGTTTAAAACACGATGCCAAAACGCAACACATCCCCGTTTATATTCTATCGGTGATGGAATCAGAACACCAACGCGGCCTTAAACAAGGGGCAGTTTCCTATCTGCAAAAACCTATTACGACATCTGCATTATCTCAAGCATTAACTAACTTGAAAGCTTTTGCCGAAAGCAAGGTGAAAAACTTGCTAGTAGTGCAAGCAGATCAAATTGAACGCGATGCTATAGTTGATTTACTTTCCGGCGATGACGTTTCTATAACTGCTGTGGGTAAAGGAGTAGCAGCGCTAGAAGCGCTAGAAAAACAGCGGTTTGATTGCATCGTACTAGATTTGGCTTTGCCAGACATTAACGGATGGGAATTAATCAAACAGATTCAGCAGCGAGTCAGAAGTCATCAAACCCAAGGATTGATGTTTTTACCGATAATTGTTTACACAGATAAGGAGTTAACCCAACAAGAAACCAGCGCACTCAAACAAGCGATCGCTAGCATTATTATCAAAGATGAGCAAGCGATCGCGCGCCTTCTCGATCAAACCACTTTATACTTGCATCGCTCAAAAGCCAATCTCGATGGAGCCAAACAGCAGATACTGGAACGCTACCATCAAAGCATACCCGAACTAGCAGGCAAAAAAGTTCTAATCGTCGATGACGACGTGCGGAATGTTTTCGCCCTCACCAGCATGTTGGAATACTATCGCATCCAAGTCGTTTACGCCGATAATGGTTCCAATGGCATTTTCATGTTGCAAAACACCCCCGACATCGATATAGTCCTCATGGACGTAATGATGCCAGAAATGGACGGCTACGAAACAATGCGTACCATTCGCCAGATGAATCAATTCCATTCGCTGCCAATCGTCGCCCTCACGGCTAAAGCCATGCAAGGCGATCGCGAAAAGTGCATCGAAGCCGGTGCATCCGACTATATTACCAAGCCGGTAAACATGCAGCAGTTACTTTCTCTTCTGCGCGTATGGTTGTATCAGTGATTTTCTTGCATTTAGATCTTGTACTAAGGGAGGTATAACCTCCCAGATTTCGTTCCCAGGTTCAACCTGGGAACGAGTTATCCACTGTCAACTATCCACTGTCAACTATCCACTGACCAACGAGTTATTACCAATTACCAATCACCAATCACCAATTACCAATTACCAATTACCAATTACCAATTACCAATTACCAATTACCAATGACCAATCACCAATGACCAATGACGAAAAAGTCAATATTCTCCTCGTTGACGATCATCCAGAAAATTTACTAGCACTGGAAGCAATACTGGAGAATTTGGGGCAGAATTTAGTCAGAGCTAATTCGGGTGAAGAAGCATTAAAATGCCTTCTCGATCGAGATTTTGCTGTGATTTTGCTCGACGTTCAAATGCCGGGAATGGATGGATTTGAGACAGCAGAATTAATTAGATTGCGCCGGAAAAATCAACAAACTCCGATTATTTTTCTCACAGCTTTTCACAAAAACGAACAGTTTATGTTTAAAGGTTATGCCGTGGGAGCTGTGGATTATATGATCAAACCCTTCCCAGCAGAAATTCTAAAATCTAAGGTTTCAGTTTTTATCAATATATTTAAAACAAATGCCCAACTCAAACAGCAAAAAGAACTGGTTGAGTCAACAAATTTAGAATTGCAAAATGAAATCAAAAAGCATCGTCATACTACCAAACTATTGGAAATAAAGCAAGGAGAGTTTGAAGCTATATTTGAATCGATTCCTGACGCCGTAATTTTCACCGATTTAAATTTAAAAATAATTAGGTGCAATCCAGCATTTACAGCCTTATTCGGTTACGAAAGCGCAGAAGCAATTAATCAAGACTACCAAATAATCTGGAAAGATCGTAAAATTTCTCTGACAACCGTTCTAAATAATATAGACAATTTAAAGAGTTATGAAATGGGTTATTCTAGAAAAAATGGCGAACAATTTATCGGCGATACAATTAATACCTTAGTTAAAGATGCTGATGGCAACACGATCGGATTACTAGGAATAATTCGCGACATTACCTCGCGCAAACGAGCCGAAGAGGAAATCGCGATGCTAAATCATCAAAACTCACTAATTTTACAATCGGCAGGTGAAGGAATTTACGGAGTAAATTGCGAAGGAAAAACCACTTTTATCAATCCAGTTGCAGCTAAAATGCTAGGATACGAACCGTCAGAACTGATCGGTCAACCAATGCATAGCTTGTTGCACCATTCAAAAGCAGATGGAACCGATTATCCACTAGAAGAATGCCCGGTTTATAAGTCATTAAAAGATGGCACAATTCATCACATAACTAACGAAGTTTTTTGGCGCAAGAATGGTTCTCAGTTCCCTGTAGAGTACGTCAGCACGCCGATTGAAGAACAAGGCGAGATAGTTGGTGCGGTTATTACTTTTAAAGATATTACCGAACGTCAAGCAATAGAACAAATGAAAAATGAGTTTATCGCCGTTGTCAGCCACGAACTTCGTACCCCTCTCACGGCAATTCACGCGGCTTTAAACCTACTATCTACTGGCTTAGTAGATGCTAACTCGCAAAAAGGTCGCCGCGCGATCGCAATCGCAGAAGAGAATAGCGATCGCTTAGTTAGAATCGTCAACGACATCCTCGATTTAGAACGCCTGCAATCAGGTAAAATGGGTTTATCCAAACAACCCTGCAATGCTGCCGATTTAATGGTAAAAGCTATAGATTCAATGCAGGAAATGGCAAATCGTAGCCAAGTGAATCTATCAGTTTCTCCCCTATCGATTGTATTAAATGCTGATAGCGATCGCATTCTCCAAGTATTGACAAATCTCCTCAGCAATGCTATAAAATTTTCCCCCGCAGGTGCGACCGTCTGGTTAACAGTTGAACTGCAAGGAGATCGTAACCAAAAAAGCACTGTAGGGGCGGGTTTTACCGATAACCTGACAACTAAAACAGACAATTTAACTCAACCCGCCCCTGCTGTATTGTTTGAGGTGAAAGACCGAGGGCGGGGGATTCCGGCAGAAAAACTTGATACTATATTCGAGCGGTTTCACCAGGTTGATGCCTCCGATTCCCGAAAACAAGGAGGGACGGGTTTGGGACTAGCAATTTGTCGCAGCATCGTGCAGCAACACGGCGGCGAAATCTGGGTGGAAAGCGTTCCGGGAAAAGGTAGCAATTTTTACTTCACCCTCCCTCTAACCCCTAACCCCTAACCCCTAATTATGACCAAACGAATTTTGATCGTTGACGACGAAGCTGGTGTGCGGGAAATCCTGCAAATCTGCCTGGAAGCAGTGGCGGGATGGGAAGTTTTTACCGCCGCATCGGGTAGGGAAGGGTTAGCGATCGCCGAAGCCGAGCAACCCGATGCTATTCTGCTAGATGTAATGATGCCCGGTATGGATGGCCCGACCACATTTCGCCAGTTACAGGCAAATGAAGCCATTCGACGCATACCGACTATTTTAGTTACAGCAAAAGCAGGCTTTAGCGAACAAAAGCAATTACTCGATTTAGGCGTTAATGGGGTGGTTACTAAACCATTCACCCCTGAGTATATAGTTGCTAAAATCTGCAAGATTCTCAACTGGAACCTTTGAAGGCAGGAGATCGGAAGGCAGGGGGCAGGAGGACTTTAATCAAAACCCCTAATATCATGTCCGCTTGTATCGGCATCGCGCGCGGGGCGGGTTTATCAACACAATTCCCTTAAGATCAAACCTGTCTGGTTAACTAGCAACTTGAGTTATATAAACTTTGCTAGCGGACAGAATCTAACCGATTTTTGAGTAAAAATACTTAATAAAGTTCAAATAATAATTCTTTACTTAGTCAATTTAACTATTCACAAAATGTTCACAATTTAAGCTTAAATTGAGAATCATCTGGAGCTATTTAATTACTTGGTAACACAATTTGCTTAATTTAATATAAAGCTGAGCCATCATCGGGTTCCATTTTGGCTTGCTAATACCCTACAGAATCTAGGTAAAAATTGGTGATTTTTTGCGAACGAACTTAACGAGAAATGTATGGAAAAGATTTTGGTGATTGAAGACAACGCAGATCAAAGAATAATGATTTCCTTGTTTCTGACATCAGAGAACTTTCAAGTAACGACAGCTGAAAATGGTAGGGTTGGCTTGGAGTTAGCAATAAAAATCAAGCCAGACTTGATCGTTTCTGATATTCATATGCCTGAACTCAATGGGTATGAAGTACTCAAAGCATTACGCGACGATGTGGCTACAACCGATATAGCGTTTATCTTTCTCACCGCCGAGGTAGATGCTGACGCACATTGCCTTGCTATGCAATTAGGGGCTAATGATTATCTGACAAAACCCATCGATTTGAAGCATTTATTGCTAGCGATCGCCTTCCATTTGAAAACTATTTCCCCTCGAAATCCCCAGACATGCGGCATTGACTACGATCTCTATTAACGCAAGTTGCTAGTGACAAATATTGTCGGTTCGATCCCCCCTAACCCCCCTTAAAAAGGGGGGAACCGGATTCTTAAGTTGCTAGTGACAAATATTATCGGTTCGATCCCCCCTAACCCCCCTTAAAAAGGGGGGAACCGGATTCTTAAGTTGCTAGTGACAAATATTATCGGTTCGATCCCCCCTAACCCCCCTTAAAAAGGGGGGAACCGGATTCTTAAGTTGCTAGTGACAAATATTATCGGTTCGATCCCCCCTAACCCCCCTTAAAAAGGGGGGAACCGGATTCTTAAGTTGCTAGTGACAAATATTATCGGTTCGATCCCCCCTAACCCCCCTTAAAAAG
>CAYXCW010000194.1:0-11276 GCA_964463555.1 uncultured bacterium | reverse complement strand
ACTGTCCACTGTCCACTGTCCACTGTCAACTGTCAACTGTCCACTGTCCACTGTCCACTGTCCACTGTCCACTGTCAACTGTCCACTGTCAACTGTCCACTGTCAACTGTCCACTGTCAACTGTCAACTGTCCACTGTCAACTGTCAACTGTCAACTGTCCACTGTCCCCCATTCATGCATCGCTGCAATAATCGGTTTCAAACTTTCACCTAAAGGCGTTAAAGAATACTCAACTTTCGGCGGAATTTGCGGATAAACCTGGCGATGGATAATGCCATCATCCTCCATTTCCCGCAATTGCTGCGTCAGCATCTTTTGGGTAATTCCCTCCAAAGCGCGTTGCAATTCCCCAAACCGTTTAACGCCGGTAAACAGTTCCCGCAGAATCAAAAGCTTCCAGCGTCCGCTAATCGCTTTTAAGGTATTTTCCGCCGGACAAGTTTTTCTTTGGTAATTCTCGTTTCTGGCTTCCATATTGAATCCAGTATCTTTTTAGTAACTATCTTACTATAAAGTGCGTACTTTACAGCATAATATAAAGCCTTTAAATTAGAAATATACAAAACAACAGAGATTCGAGAAAGAGGAGAACACCATGAGCGAACCTTTTATTGCCGATAAAAAACCTGCCGTTCTCGAACTGGAACCTGGCACATACTACTGGTGTAGCTGCGGACAATCTAAAAACCAACCTTACTGCGATGGTGCCCATAAAGGGAGCGAATTTGCACCTTTAAAGTTCACAGTTGAAGAGAAAAAGCAGGCGGCATTATGCCAGTGTAAATACACCAAAAATCAACCATTTTGTGATGGAGCGCACAGCAAATTGTAAATGGCTAATGGCTAATGGCTAATGGTTAATGGTATAACCAGATAATATTGCCACGAGCAATTAATTAGCAATTACCAATTACCAATTACCAATTACCAATTACCAATTACCTTGATTTAGGAGCAAAAAATGCTGACACTTCGTAAATCAGAAGAAAGAGGACATGCTAATCACGGTTGGCTCAATTCTTACCATACATTTTCATTTGCCAACTATTACGACCCTGCCCATATGGGATTTAGATCTTTGCGGGTGATTAATGAAGACAGAGTTAGCCCTAGTAGAGGTTTTGGAGCGCATTCGCACAGGGATATGGAAATTATTTCCTACGTGCTAGAAGGAGCTTTAGAGCATAAAGATAGCATGGGAAATAGTTCCGTAATTCGCCCTGGTGAAGTGCAAATTATGAGCGCTGGAACTGGGGTTACTCACAGCGAGTATAACCATTCTGACAGCGATTTGGTACATTTTCTGCAAATTTGGATTCTGCCCAATCAAAATGGGTTAAAGCCTAGTTACGATCAGAAAATGTTTGCTGATGCAGAAAAGCAAGGTCAACTGCGCTTGATTGTTTCCCCAGATGGTCGAGATGGTTCGGTAAAGATTCATCAAGATGTGAGTATTTACGCCACCATACTCGATGCAGAACAGCAATTAGACTACCAACTTAAACCCGAACGTTATGCTTGGGTACAGGTAGCAAGAGGTAGCATCATGCTGAATGACCGTTTGCTCAAACAAGGCGATGGTGTAGCAGTTAGAGATGCGAATTCTCTCGCACTTCTTGGCAAAGAAAAATCGGAAGTGTTGCTGTTCGATCTAGCGTAATACCATGTCCGCTTGCTAAAGCGATCGCACTGACGGGGCGGGTTTTACTAGATCTTTCATGGTGCCACAGATTGATTAGTAAAACCCGCCCCTACAACACCATTAAATATGCTGCTCCAATCTGTAACCAGAGCATACGATCTCAATTTCCCTTGATAATGCGACAACTTAACATATACCGATTGTAGGGGCTACTTTTACCAATCACCTTTGGCAAAAACAGACAATTTAACTAAACCCGCGAAGCCTCGCGTGTGCCGCATTATTTGGTATGATTTCCCAGAAATCAGGTTTTTTGAAAAACCTGGTTTCTAACCAGCTTTCACCGGAATTTTGATCGCAAATTCCGCTCCTTTTCCGGGTGACGAAATACACTGCAACGAACCTTTGTGTCGTTCGGTGATAATCTGATAGCTAATTGATAAACCCATTCCCGTTCCTTTACCGACGGGTTTGGTGGTAAAGAAAGGATCAAACAATTTTTGCTTGACACTTTCTGGCATTCCCGGCCCATTATCGGCAATGCGAATTACAACAGAATCATCTTGGATTTCAGTGCTAATGTTAATGGTTGGCAATTGGCAGTTGTTGCCTTTCCTAACACCCATTAACTGTGACATATGGCCTTCTTCTAATGCATCAATTGCATTAGTTAAAATATTCATAAATACTTGATTTAGTTGGCTGGCATAACACTCAATTTCTGGTAAATTGCCATATTGTTTTATGACTTCAATCGCCGGACGATCTAGTTGGGCTTTGAGTCGATGTTGCAGGATTGTGAGAGTGCTATCTAACCCATCGTGGATATCAACGCCTTTAATCTCAGATTCATCCATACGGGAGAAGCTGCGGAGGGAAAGAACGATTTTCTGGATGCGTTGTGTACCGACTTTCATAGAAGCAAATAACTTTGACAAATCTTCGATCAGGAAATCAAGCTCGATGGCTTCGATTTCTGCTTGAATTTCTGGCACGGGATTGGGATAGTGTTTCTGGTAAAGTTGGATGAGGGAAAGCAGATCGGTAATGTAATCTTTGGCGTGGGTGATGTTGCCGTAGATAAAGCTAACCGGGTTGTTGATTTCGTGGGCAACTCCGGCGACAAGTTGACCCAAACTCGACATTTTTTCGCTTTGCAGCAGTTGGGATTGAGTGCGTTGAAGTTCTTGTAGAGTTTGCTCTAAATCTTGTGCTTTTTGTTTGAGTTGTTGTTCGCTGTTTTGCAGCGCGGCTTCGGCAATTTTGCGATCGCTTATATCCCGCCCAATTCCCTGAAAGCCAATAATCTTGCCCCCGGCATCTTTGAAGGGCGAGATATTGGTCGTCATCCAATACCAACTACCATCCTTACGTTTGGCTCGCAGTTCCAGCCCTGCCTGCTGATCGCCAGTGGCTACAATTTGTTCCAGAAAAGCTTGAGCAGCTGGCAAATCTTCAGCATTAACCAGTGGTACAAATGACTGTCCTAAAAGTTCTTCTGCCTCGAATCCCGTCATCTCCTTGACTTTAGGGGACATGTAAGTAAAAATGCCATCGATTGAGTGTTCGTAAATCAAGTCGTTGGCGTTTTCGACTAAATGGCGGAATTTCGCCTCGCTGGCGGCTAATGCAGCAAGATCGGCTTTGCGATCGCTCACATCCCGCGCGATCGCATAAATAATACCATCTTGCAGATACGGTGCGGCTTTCCAAGACATCCACTTATAAGTACCATCCTTGCACCGCCAGCGGTTTTCAAAGTTAATTGTCGTTGCACCCTCGCCGATTTTATCGAATTCCTTGTAGGTTTTTTCGATATCTTCGGGATGGATAAATTCAATAAAAGGTACGGCTAATATTTCCGCCGTCGTGTATCCTAATACGGTTTCAAATGCAGGATTGGCTTGCTTAAAGTAGCCATCCATACCGCAGATACACATCATATCTACGGAAATATTAAAGAAGCGATCGCGTTCAATTTCAGCCGCCTTGCGCTTGGTAATATCGCTCGCCGTTCCACTTGCTCCGATCGCAAAACCGGCTTCGTCGCGCAGCACCATTGCATTAAATGCCAGGTGAATCGAGTTGCCATTTTTATCAATGTGAGTCGTCTCGTACTGTAAGAAAGATTCCCCTGCTAAAACTTGCTGATAACTCTCCATATCTTTCTGCAATTGTTCGGGGGCGATGAAATCGGCGAAGGGACGACCGATCATTTCTTCTGGTTCGTAGCCGTAAATCTGTCTCACAGCCTCGTTGACGAATATATACCGCCCCTTGCTATCAGTTGCCCAGATTAAATCTTGGGAAGTTTCCACCAAAATGCGATACTTGCGCTCGCTTTGAATTAAGGCGGTTTCAGCTAGTTGCCGCTCGAGAATTTCACGCTTTAGCTGATAATTTATCTGCTCTAGTTCTCTGGTGCGCTCTGTTACTTTGTCTTCTAATTGTTGTTTTGCCTCTCGCAGTTTTGCTTCTACCTGTTGGCGTTCTTCGAGTGCGCGCACGCGGGCGCGAATTTCTTGCTGCAAGTGGAGTACAGTCTGTTTTAATTCGGCGGTGCGCTGTTCTACTTTGATTTCTAGTTCTGCTAACGCTTGTTCTCTGGCTGTTTCGGCAGCTTTGACTTGGCTAATATCTCGGACAATACCTTGAATACCGACCATATTACCTTTGTCATCTTTAATCGGCGAACTGTTGGCAGTTAACCAACACCAATTACCATCTTTACGTTTGGCACGAAATTCAAATCCAGCTTGCTTTTGTTCGGTTTCTATTATGCTATTAACAAAGTTGATACAAGCTTGCTCATCCTCTGGATGGACAAAGGGTATAAATGGTTTTCCGATCGTTTCTTCTATTTCATATCCCAAAATCTCGGTGAGGTTGGGAGAGATATAGGTGAACGTGCCATCGGGTGCCATAGAGTAGATAATATCGTTGGCATTTTCGACAAAGCGGCGGAATCTCGCCTCACTTTCCACCAAAGCGGTTTCTGCTTGTTTGTTTTCGGTGATGTCGCGGGATACGCCCACAGTCATAATTACTTCACTTTCTTCGTTGCAAATGGGAGATTTTACTGTACTAAACAGGCGCACTTCGCCATCGTGGCGCGTCACAGGTTCGGCAGGAATTTCTAAAATTTCTCCAGTTTCAAATACATAGGCATCATCTTTAATGTACTGAAGCGTATAATCCGGCTCGTTAAATGGGGCATCAACAATATCTTGAAGTTGCTCGTTAGTCATGCCGTAATAATCGCGAAATGCTTTGTTAGCCCAGACGATTTTAGATTTTGCCCCTTTGACTAACACCATATCAGCGATAGAGTCAAGTATTTGTTCATACATTTTCTCGCGATCGCACGCCTTTGAAGCTGCGGCGCGTAATTTTTGTTCGGCGCGGGTGCGAGAGCGAATTTGTTGTAATTCAGTCGTGGTTTGCTCTTGATTTTCTACTTCCGCAGCGGTGTCTAGATTGTCTAGAGTTAATTCCTGCTGCAATTGCATTGTCAACCCCGCATCCAGGGAGGCGCGAATTTTGCTAACCAAGTCCATCAGCACTTTTTGCCTTTTCAGCTTTTGTTGAGACTGAATCACCATTTCTAACTCAGCAAAGTGCTGGCTTAAGGTTATCCAATGTTGATAAAGCAATTGGTCGGACATAACTTATTGTTGAGCAAACCCGTGTTTTACACTCTTACCAGTTAATCATCACTCAGTGCAGATAGGAATCACTGACTGAGTGTGATGGCTGTCATTGCTCCCTGTTTGGATTTGACCAAAGACAGGTTTTATGCTAACAGCTCGATACTTTATAATGCCCAACCGGCGACCAAATGTAACAATTTGCTGTCGAAGGTGTACCTCATACGACTGCAAGCCGCTATAAACCCGCTACCTTAGTGCTTTAACAACGCAACCGAGCATAATAAAATATATAAATTTCTTGGCATTAGCCATTAGCAATTAGCCATTAGCAATTAGCCATTAGCAATTAGCCATTACAATTAGCCATTAGCAATTAGCCATTAGCAATTAACCACAAGTTTAACAAGCTTTAAGCGGAATTTTAATCTCAAACTCTGCCCCTTTTCCGGGCGAAGAAAAACACTGCAAAGACCCCTTATGGCGTTGGGTAATAATTTGATAGCTAATCGATAAACCCATGCCAGTTCCTTGACCAACAGGTTTAGTAGTAAAGAAAGGATTGAATATTCGCTGTTGAACAGTTTCCGTCATTCCCAACCCATTATCGGCAATGCGAATTACCACCCAATTATTATCTAAGTAAGTACCAATGCGAATAGTTGGTAATTGGTAATTGTTACTTTTTTCCCCATCACCTATAACCGATAACTTATTACTCTGTTCCAAAGCATCAATAGCATTAGTCAAAATATTCATAAAGACTTGATTGAGTTGTCCGGCATAACATGTGACTAAAGGCAAATTGCCGTATTCGTTGATGATTTCAATCGCCTGACGATTGGGTTGAGATTTCAGCCGATGTGACAAAAGCATCAAAGTGCTATCAATACCATCGTGAATATTAACCTCTTTCATTTCGGCTTCATCCATGCGGGAGAAGCTGCGGAGAGACAAAATAATTTTCTGGATGCGTTCTGCCCCGAATTGCATAGATTTGAATAATTTGGGCAAGTCTTCTAACAAAAAATCCAACTCGATGGTTTGGATGTAGTCAATAATTTCTGGGTGGGGATTGGGATAGTGTTTCTGGTAAAGTTCAATCAGGGAAATTAGATCTTGAAAGTATTCATTGGCGTGGGTAAGGTTACCGTAGATGAAGCTAGTGGGGTTGTTAATTTCGTGGGCAACTCCGGCAACGAGTTGTCCCAAACTCGACATTTTTTCGCTTTGCACCAGTTGGGCTTGCGTGCGTTGCAGTTCTCGCAATGTTTGCTCTAACTCCAAGGCTTTTTGCCTTAACTGGGCTGCCGATTCCTGCAAGGCTGCTTCTGCTTGTTTGCGTTCGGTGATATCTTCAGTAATTGCTAACAGATATTGTGGGTTACCTTCTAGATCTAAAATTGCTGTTTTCTTGGTGTGTAATATGCGCGTTTCTCCGGTTCCAGTTCGGATGGTTTCTTCAGGGATATCTAAAATTTTCTTGCTGTTGAGGACTTCCCGATCTTTGCTGGTGAAAAAGTCTGCTTGTTCTTTGGAAAAAAAGTCATAGTCATTCTTGCCCAAGACTTGTTCGGCAGTTAAACCTACCACCTGTTCTGCGGCAGGATTCCACAAGACAAACCGTAATTTTTCCACTTCCTTTGCTATCACTCCAACTGGCAGAGTATTTAAGACGGACTCTAAAAAGTTTCGCGTATGCCGTAATTGGGATTCTACCTGTTTGCGTTCTCTAATATCCCGGATAATAGTAGAAAGAAATTCAACCTCTCCCGTTTCTGACTTATGTACCATGATCGCTTGAGAAACGGGAATTTCTTCCCCATTGCGATGCAAAAGAACGGTTTCACCCGACCAAGTTCCCTCTTGCAAGGCAATTGACAGTGCTTTTTCTGTTGCTTCTATTGCTTTAGGAGCAATTAAGCTCATGCAATGAATGGTTGAGATATCTTGATTTGATTCCAACCCCACCATCTTGCGTCCAGCTTGATTAATGTATGTATTGTATCCATTAGCATCAGCAACACCAACGAAGTCGGTTGTAGCCTCAAGAATAGCAACGAGTCTTTGCTGTTCTTTTTCGGCAATTTTGCGGAACCTGCGCGCCGCTTGCTGTTCGCTAACATCGCGCACGATACCCTGAAAACCAACCACATTGCCATCGGTGTTTTTAATCGGTGAGGTATTAGCTATCATCGAACACCAACTACCATCTTTCCGTAAGGTGCGAAATTCTAGCCCTGATTGCTTTTGAGCTGTTGCTACAATCCGATCTAAAAATGCGAAACACCTCGGCAAATCATCCGGATGAATTAGGGGTACAAACGACTGTCCGATAAATTCCTCAACTTCATATCCCAAAATATCGGTGAAATTAGGAGCGAGATAAGTGAATAACCCTTCTGTGGTGTGAGAGTAAATCAAATCGGTGGCATTTTCTACAATGCTGCGGAACTTGGCTTCACTGGCGGCTAATGCTGCTTCAGCAACTTTGCGCGCGCTAATATCTCTGGCTGTTGCGTAAATTAAGTTATTTTGAATATCGGGTACAGATGCCCAAGACAGCCATTTATAGGAACCATCTTTACAGCGATAGCGGTTTTCAAAAGCAAGTGTAGTGTTACCGTTGCCGATTGTCGAGACTTCGGCTAAAGTTGTTTCTACATCTTCTGGATGGACAAAATTAATAAAAGGTTCGGCTAACAGTTCTTCTGGGGTATAGCCCAAGATGGTTTCAAAAGCTGGATTGATCCGCTTAAAGTAGCCATCATCTAAACCCGCGATGCATAGCATGTCAGCGGCAATATTAAAGAAGCGATCGCGTTCAATTTCAGCAATTTTGCGATCGCCAATTTCTCGCCAAACTACATTAAGTATTTGCTTTCCATCTATTGCGATCGCTGTCAGCAAAACTTCTACCCAAAAATCTTCTCCATCCAAGCGGCGATGCACCCACTCAAACCGATTACTACCTTTTTGCAATGCCGTTGCAATCATTTCCTCCGCTTTCTCGAATGAAGCACGACCATCAGGTTGAGTCAAAGGCGAAATCACAGACGGATGCAAGGATAATAACTGCTCTTTATTGGCGCATCGCATCATTTCAACCGCAGCTTGATTGCAATCGGTAAACACTCCCCCATCGATAATTAAAATCGCATCCGCCGATCTTTCAAACAGTTGTCTCAGTCTTGCTTCTGCTTTTTCCCGTTCCCGAATTTCTTGCTGTAACTTATTAATTGTCTGCTGTAATTCGGCAGTGCGATCAATCACTCTAATTTCTAATTCTTCCTTAGCTTGTTGCAGCGCTAATTCTGCCTGTTTGCGCTCTGTAATATCCGTAGCAATGCCACAGATAGCATAAGGCTTTCCCTCGCCATTCAAAAGTGGGAACTTAAGCGAAATATACGTATGGATTCCATCTGATTGCGGCACCAACTCTTCTAATTCGATTAATTTACCGCTTTCAAAAACTTGCAAATCTATTTTTCGGAAAGTATCAGCCGCTTCTGGAGGGAAAAGATCGTAATCGTTCTTACCTCGAATCTCTTCACGGCTGATATTAAACAATCTCTCGAACTGCTGATTTATTAATAAAAAAGTGCCGTTAGTATGCAAAAATTCCTTGACAAAAATACAGGCATTTGTATTATCAACGATACTTTGCAATAATTGCTGAGTGTTATGCAACTCTTGTGGGAATTTCTGGGATTTAGGGTACATAAACTGAACTCTTGAATTAACCTGTGTTTTTTGGGTATCAGTAGATGCTCTAACTCTCAACCCACTTGACTGAATTGGCTTGGGAGCCAGGAACAGAGTTTTTTATAGCCGCTTAACTATTAAAGTACCCAATTTAACTTACAAATCAACAATTCGATCGCGAGAAAATTATCCCTCACGCGATCGCCTGATGCTATAAATGAGGGATATTGGCAAGTAATCTCTCGCCTAATACCCCCTTATTCGCTAAATATTGCCATAAACAGGAATAGCAGCGCCTCTGACATCTTTAGCTGCTTCAGACGCCAGAAAACAAATAACTTGCGCCAAAGATTCCGGTTTTACCCACTTATCTGAATTTTCTTCTCCCATAGCTTCTCGATTAGCGGGGGTATCGATAATGCTTGGTAATACGACATTGGCGGTGATATTAGTACCTTTGGTTTCGTCTGCGATCGCTTGCGTCAATGCTACCACTCCCGCTTTAGAAGCGCAGTATGCTGCGAGTTGTCCCCCCGGTTGTACGGCACCCCGCGAACCGACTGTGACGATGCGTCCGTAGTTATTTGGTAACATTTTTTGCAAGCTATGCTTACAAACTAAAAAAGTACTATTCAGGTTTAAATCGAGCTGTTGTTTCCAATCAAAAAAGCTATATTCGTGGGTTTTACCCATCGAAAAACCGCCCATGAGGTGAATTAATACATCCAACCTTTCCATGCGTTTCATTAAGTTCTCCACCGAACCTTCATCGGTGAGATTGCTTGGTATAAATTGAATCCGGTCAAAATCGTTCGGTGTCAGAATGCTCTTGAGGCGTTCTACTTCATGAAAATTGAGATAAGGAATCGTTATCAATGCTGCACCTTGGGCGAGAACAGTTGGCGTCACGCCTAAACCCAATCCGCCAGTACCGCCAGTGATTAATACATGCTTGTCTTTCATGGTGGTTGAATCTTCTCACATCCCATATTCAACATACCGCGCATAGGATAGTAAAATGCAACAGGATAGCTATACACACATCTTGCTCCTACCCGATAAACAGCCCCCAAATAAATTTGGGGCTGAAAGCTTAAGTTAGCTAAAGCTAACTACAATCAAGGTTTTAACCCGTTTCAACGGGTTTTAGCTTTCAGGTGTGAAATTTATTTCTGTTGGCTCTGGTGCAAGATCTGAATATACTCACATCTTGCTCCTACGATTTTCACCCGCCGTGGACTTAAGTCCACGGCTAATAGCTTAAGTCCACTAAAGTGGACTAAAATACCATCAACAGTCCATTTCAATGGACTTTCGCTATTAGCCAGAGAATTGATTCTCTGGCGGTTGTGGACAATAGTGCAAGATTTGAGTATATGGAGTTTTTATGTCTGAACAGTTTTCTGCTGCTGTAAGCGATCGCATATGCGCCCACATGAACGACGACCACGCCGACGCAGTATTACTTTATGCCAAAGCATTCAGTAATTTAACAGATGCGACGGCAGCCCAGATGCTTTCAATCGACTCAGAAGGCATGAATTTAAACGCACAGGTAAACGGGGAAGCCGTACCAGTTCGCATTCAATTTGAGCGGACTTTAAAAGATGCCGAAGATGCTCATCATACATTAATTGATATGGTGAAACAAGCAAGGATGCAAGCAAAGCAAACTGCCAGTTAACTGGGTATGTTTTGCGATCGCAATATTTATGCTGGCATCATAGGGCGGGCAGAATGCCCACCCCACAAGAATTTCAAAGTTTTTATGGGATGGGCTTCTCGCCCGTCCAGTGTTTAGTTTATTGATAATCGCTTACTTATTAATACCCAAGCGATCGCAAAACTAATAGATCTATAATAGAATAGCTAATTTTTTAGCCCTACCTAAATACCCAATCCGGGTTAGCTACCTCTTTTCTTCTTCCTCTTCTCTTCACGCTCTTTGCGTCTTCGTGGTTCAATAAAAAAGAGTTTATATCGTGTCCGATAACATTGGTTGCATATATTTGTAGGGGCGAAGCATACCCTTCGGGAACTGCTTCGCAGAACGGGCGATAATTTCTGCAATCAACTCAAGGTTTTTTATCCGAATGCTTCGCCCTGCCCTCACGCAACCAATCCAACCAGACATGATATTATTTAACAAACTGACCAAAACTAATCAGATACAAGCCTCCCCTTTCAAGGAAAAAAGTTTTTGGTGATAGTACAAACTTCCACCTACCACCTACCACCTACCACCTACCACCTACCACCTACCACCTACCACCTACCACCT
>CAYXCW010000193.1:0-11280 GCA_964463555.1 uncultured bacterium | reverse complement strand
TTTGCTTCGCGTTGAAATCTCGCGAATCTCTTTCCTCTTTGTCCAAAGTCCAATTATATCTTACAGCAGCTGTCAAAACACACCGGAAAATAAATTCCACAATTTATTTAATAGTAAAAATCAAATAAATCTAACTGAATAAAACTTTTTTTATTCCGTTCTTACCCTCCTTTCAACCACGAGTCAAACCATGAGCAGAAATTTCCCAATCATCCCTAATTATCGCATTACCGAACAAATTTACGATGGCTCTAGAACGATAGTGTATCGGGGCATTTCGGAGCCAGACCAAAAATCCGTTGTCATCAAACTGCTGAAAAGCGAGTATCCTACTTTCAACGAATTGGTGCAGTTTCGCAATCAGTATACCATCGCCAAAAATATCGATTTAGCAGGAATTGTTAAACCGATTGTATTGGAAAACTATGGCAATAGTTTTGCCTTAGTTATGGAAGATATGGGGGGAATATCCCTGTCTGAATACCTGGGGGACAGGTCAATGAGTCTGGATGAATTTCTGCCCTTTGGGATAGCGATCGCGCAAATTTTAGCCGAACTTTATCACAACCGAGTAATTCACAAAGATATCAAGCCTCATAATATTATCATCAAACCGGAAACCAAAGAAATAAAATTAATTGACTTTAGCATCGCCTCCTTATTGCCGAGAGAAACTCAGGAAATTGCTAACCCAAACGTCCTCGAAGGAACCCTAGCTTATATATCCCCAGAACAAACTGGCAGGATGAATCGCGGCATCGATTATCGCACAGATTTTTACTCGTTAGGAGTGACATTTTACCAACTATTAACAGGTCGATTGCCATTTGAATCAACCGATCCAATGGAGCTAGTACACTGTCACATTGCGCGCCAGCCAATTCCTCCGATAGAAATTGTGCCAACGATTCCTCAAGCGGTTTCCGACATCGCGATCAAATTGATGGCGAAGACGGCTGAATTGCGGTATCAAAGTGCATTCGGCTTGCGATATGACTTAGAAAAATGTTGGCAGCAATGGCAAGAGAAAGGGAGTATTACTGAGTTTAGTTTAGGGGAGAGGGATGTATGCGATCGCTTCGTCATCCCCGAAAAACTTTACGGCAGAGAAACCGAAGTTAAAATTTTATTAGATGCATTCGACCGCGTCAGCGAAGGTCATAAGGAAATTATGCTAGTTGCTGGCTTTTCCGGGATTGGTAAAACCGCCGTAGTTAATGAAGTTCATAAACCGATTGTCCGCCAACGGGGTTACTTCATCAAAGGTAAATTTGACCAATTCAAACGGGACATTCCCTTCTCGGCTTGGGTGCAAGCATTCCAAAACTTGATGCAGCAATTACTCACAGAAAATGCTACCGAGTTGCAGAAATGGAAGGCCGAAATCCTAGAGGCTTTAGGTGAAACTGGTCAGGTTATTATCGATGTCATCCCAGAATTAGAACACCTGATTGGCAAGCAGTCAAAAGTAGGTGAATTAGAAGGGATTGCCGCTCAAAACCGCTTCAATTTCTTATTTCAAAATTTCATCCGAGTTTTAGCGACAAAAGAGCATCCTTTAGTCATTTTCTTAGACGATTTACAATGGGCAGACTCTGCTTCATTGAAACTGATGCAATTGTTGATGAGCGAGACGAATACGCGCTATCTGTTATTAATGGGAGCGTATCGAGATAACGAAGTCGTAACTGCTCATCCGCTGATGCTGACCTTGGATGAGATTCGCAAATACTCAGCGACGGTCAATCAAATTACTTTAGCACCCCTAGACCAACCTTCCCTAAATCAACTGATTGCCGATACCCTGAGTTGTCCATCAGAAATCGCAATTCCTTTGACAGAACTGGTGTTCGCTAAAACCAAAGGCAATCCTTTTTTTGCTACTCAATTTCTCAAATCTCTTTATGAAGATGGGTTAATTGCGTTTGATTTTAATACCAGCTATTGGCAGTGCGACATTGCCAAAGTGAAGGCGCTGGCATTGACCGATGATGTAGTCGAGTTTATGGCGATTCAGTTGCAAAAGTTGCCGGTAAATACTCAGGAAGTTTTGAAAATTGCAGCGTGTATAGGCAACCAATTTGACTTGGATACACTGGCAATTGTCCATGAAAAATATCAGAGTGAAACAGCGGCTGACCTATGGAAAGCGTTGCAAGAAGGATTAATTATTCCTATTACTGAAGTTTACAAGTTTTTCCAAGATTCGGAATCATTTGAAATTGCACAAGCCTCTGATTTATCGGTTGCATACAAATTTTTACATGACCGAGTGCAGCAAGCGGCATATTCTCTGATTCCAGAAGACCAGAAAAAAGCGACTCATCTAAAAATTGGACAACTGCTGTTAAGCAATACTCCCACAGAGGAACAGGAAGAAAAGATTTTTGATATCGTCAATCAGTTAAATATTGGAGTAGAGTTAATTACTTCTCAAATAAAACGGGATGAACTAGCTTCTTTAAATTTGATGGCTGGACGAAAAGCCAAAGTTTCAACAGCTTATGCGGCTGCCAAAAGATATTTAACTGTAGCACTGGAACTTATAGGCATAGATAGTTGGCAAACTCAATATAAATTTACGCTTGTACTATACGAATTAGCAACAGAAATTGCATACCTTAACACTGATTTTGAGCAAATGGAGAAATGGGCAGAAGTTCTGCTCAAAGAAACCAACACTATTCTGGAAAAACTGAAAGTTTATGAGGTTAAAATTGAAGCTTGTACGGTGCAGAACAAACTACTGGAAGCTGTCAAGATTGGGTTGCAAGTACTGAAGAAGCTAGGAGTTAGCTTTCCCGACGATCCGACTCATTTAGATATTCAAAGAGGATTGGAGGAAACCGCTGCACTCTGTGCTAGAAAAAATATCCAGGATTTAATTAACCTGCCGTTAATGACAGATCCTGAAAAAATAGCAGTAATGAGGATTGTATCGAGCATAGTTCCTGCTACTTTTCTTGCCGATCCAACCCTGTTTCCATTAATTATATGCTCCCAAGTTAATTTATCTCTTAATCATGGAAATGTACCTTTATCTGCCTTATTTTATGCTTGTTACGGTATTATATTAAACGGAGTAATTGAAGATGTTGAATCTGCTTATCAGTTTGGCAAATTAGCTTTAGATTTGGTGGCAAAGTTTAATGACAAAAAACTCAAAAGTAAGATACTGTTTATTGTTGCATCATTCACCAAACATGGAAAAGAGCATATTAGGGAAACCTTACCACTTTTCTTAGAAGGTTATCAAAGTGGACTAGAAATTGGCAATTTAGAATATGTTGGTTATTGCGTTAAAGACAAGTGCCAATATTCTTATTTGATGGGTCAGGAACTGAGCGGACTAGAACGAGAGATGAGAGCATACACTCAAGTTATGGATAATCTTAAGCAAGCAACTACATTAAACTATACTCAAACATTTTTGCAAGTAGTCCTTAATTTGTTAGGACAGGCAGATAATCCCTTATGTTTATTGGGTGAAGCCTACAATGAAGAGAAAATGATACCGCTCCTTATTGAAGCCAATGACATCACGGGACTCCACTATTTATATTTACACAAACTAATTTTATGTTATGTATTTGAAGATTTATCTCAAGCTGTCGAAAATGCTGATAAAGGCAAACAGTATTTGGCGGGAGTGGCAGGGTTTATAACCGTACCTGTATTCTATTTATACAAGTCTCTGACAGCACTAGCAGTGTATGTCAATGCTGATAAATTTCAGCAAGAGAACCTGCTCAAACAAGTGGCAGATAATCAGGAGAAAATGAAAAAATGGGCGCATCATGCTCCGATGAATCATCTGCACAAATTTTATCTAGTCGAGGCGGAACGGCATCGGGTTTTGGGAGAAAATATGGAGGCGATGGATTACTACGATCGCGCCATAAAAGGAGCCAAAGAAAACGAGTACATCAACGAAGAAGCAGTAGCTAACGAACTTGCTGCCAAATTCTATCTCGCATGGGGAAAAGACAAAATTGCCCAAGTCTATCTTACTGATGCCTACTATGCCTATGCACGCTGGGGTGCTAAAGCCAAAGTTGAGGATTTAGAAAAGCGCTATCCCCAATTACTCGCCCCGATTTTAAACCAGAAAACAGGCTTAAACACAGACGAGACATTTGCTCAAATGATGTATGGAACTATAACATCGAGCAGTTCAGGTGTTTCAGAAATTCTGGATTTGGGGACGGTAATTAAAGCTTCTCAATCACTGTCAGAACAAATTCATCTCGAGGGTTTGCTCTCCACTTTAATGCAAGTGATGCTTGAGAATGCGGGAGCAGAAAAAGGCTGTTTGATTTTGCTCGAAGGAGATTCCTTGTGCGTCGCTGCTCAATGCGTTAGCGGTAAAGGCTGCGACTTGCATTCTACTGCTGTTGTTGACTATCAGGAAATTCCTATTACCCTAATTAATTATGTCTGGCGTACTCAAAAAACTTTGGTAATTAATGATGCTACGGCTGACACTACTTTTGCTGGTGACTCTTATATTATTGGGCATCAACCCAAGTCGGTTTTGTGTATGCCAATTCAAAATCAGGGAGTGGCGATCGCTCTGCTTTATCTGGAAAACAATTTGATAGTAGGCGCATTTAATTTAGCCCGCTTAGAAGTGTTAAAAGTGTTAGCTTCACAAGCAGCTATCTCGATTAAAAATGCTCAATTGTACGCCAATTTGGAAAAGATAGTAGAGGAGCGTACCCAAGAACTTCAGGAAAGTCAGGCTAAATTCTCCGGGATTCTTCAGATTGCTGGTGACGCGATCGTTTCAGTGGATGAAAGCCAGCGAATTTGCCTGTTTAACCAAGCTGCCGAACACATGTTTGGCTACACCGCAGAGGAAGTTATCGGTCAAACTTTGGATATTTTACTACCAACAAATGTCCGCGATCGCCATCGGCATCATATTGGTCAATTTGGTCACGAGCAAGCGCCCTTCCGCAGCATGGGTAAAACTGAACGGGGCAAAATTCAAGGACAGCGCAAAAACGGCGAACTTTTTCCCGCAGAAGCATCAATTTCTCGACTGCAATTGCGAGATAGATTGCTGTTTACTGCGATCATGAATGACATTACCGATCGCAAACAATCTGAAGAAGCAATCAAACAAAAAAATGAGGAATTAGCCAGCACGCTGCAACAACTTCAAACCACGCAAGAAGAACTGATTCAATCGGAAAAAATGGCAGCATTAGGTCAACTTGTTGCTGGTGTCGCGCACGAAATTAACACGCCTTTGGGTGCGATTCGTTCTTCGGTTGGTTATATTAGCGAATTCCTCGCAGAAAACCTGAGTAAGTTTCCTGCTTTATTCCGCGAACTTACCCCAGAACGAGAAGAACAATTTTTAACATTGTTAGCGCGATCGCTCACCAATACTACCACCATATCCGGTCGCGAACGGCGACAATTACGAAAAGCCCTCACTAGCGAACTGGAAGCACAAAATATTCACAATGCCGACACTTTGGCTAACTTCCTCCTCGATTTAGGAATTCGCGACAACCTCGAACCCCTCATCCCTCTGCTGCAACAACCTGACAGCGATAGTTTCCTCAAAATCGTGCGTTCATTTGCGCGCTTGCAAGAGAGTACTAGAGATATTACTACAGCAAGCGATCGCGCCGCCAAAGTCGTGTTTGCCCTCAAAACCTACGCCCGTTACGACCAAACTGGCGAAACCGTCAAAGCCAATATTCTCGATGGTTTAGAAGCGGTTTTAACCCTCTATCACAATCAAATTAAACATGGGGTCGAATTAATCCGCCATTACCAAGAACTCCCACCCATTGATTGTTACTTCGACGAACTCAACCAAGTATGGACAAATTTAATCCATAATGCCCTACAAGCGATGGATAATAAAGGAACCCTCACCGTCACAGCCATTCAACAAGATGGTTACATCAAAATCGGCATTACCGACAGCGGTAAAGGCATCCCCGATCAGATTAAAGATAAAATCTTCCAACCCTTCTTTACCACTAAACCCCCAGGCGAAGGCAGCGGTTTGGGACTCGATATCGTGCGAAAAATTGTCGCCAAACATCAGGGAACTATTACTTTTGAATCAGTCCCCGCTCAAACTACATTTACCGTTTCTCTACCTATGCTGCCTCGCTTTTAGAGAAGCGTTACTAACGCAAGTTGCTAGTTATAAATATTGTCGGTTCGATCCCCCCTAACCCCCCTTATCCAAGGGGGAGACCCGATTCAAAGTCCCCCTTATCAAGGGGGATTTAGGGGGATCGAAAACGCTTAACCTCATAACTAGCAACTTGAGTTACTATAAATAAACTAACTAGGAGATAGAAATGTTAACTCAAACGCCGCAACGCACCTACACTCCAGAAGAGTACCGAAAGTTAGAAAAAACTGCTGAATTCAGAAGTGAATATCGCGATGGAGAAATTGTACCCATGACAGGTGGAACTATTAATCATAACCGGATAACTGGCAGTATCTATGCCTTCTTGAAATATGCTTTACGGGGGAAGAATGCCGAACCATTTATGAGCGATTTGCGGTTGTGGATTCCCCGATATCGGCGCGGAACTTACCCTGATGTCATGGTAATTTCTGGCAAACCTGTCTTTAATGAAGGACGGAACGATGAGGTACTCAATCCTACCCTGATTCTAGAAGTGCTTTCTAACTCTACAGAAGATTTTGATCGAACAAATAAGTTTCGCTTTTATCGCTCGATTCCTGAGTTCCGCGAGTATATTTTAGTAGATCGATATGAGTTTTTAGTTGAGCAGTACCTGAAAAATGAATCAGGACAATGGTTATTTCAGGAATATGAGGGAGAATCTGCTACAGTTTCCTTTGCTTCGGTAGGAGTGCAAATGTTAATGACCGATATTTATGAAGGGGTGGCTATCGAAACGCAAAAGCTTGAAGCGAATCAATAAACCTGTGGTAAAAATATATAGGGCGGTAAAATGCCCAACCGATAGCCCCAAAACTCACCCATTAAAAATTGAGACAAATTAATGACTAAATTTGCTATTTTGTGCGTTGACGACGAAGCCCTAATTTTAAACAGCGTTATCCGCCAATTGCAAGACGAATTCGAGCAAAAGTATACCTATGAAGCGGCAGAAAGTGCTGAGGAAGCGCTAGAAGTTTTGGCAGAACTTGAAGAAGAAGGGATTAAGACAATCGTCATCGTATCCGATTGGCTAATGCCAGGAATGAAAGGGGATG
Organism: uncultured bacterium; assembly: GCA_964463555.1. Lineage (GTDB taxonomy): Bacteria > Cyanobacteriota > Cyanobacteriia > Cyanobacteriales > Aerosakkonemataceae > Microseira. The sequence continues at coordinate 4,053 of CAYXCW010000193.1, read as the reverse complement.
AATTTTTAGTCGAAGTTCATAAAAAATTTCCCAAAGTTGTCAAAATTTTACTCACGGGTCAAGCAGATGAAGCTGCGATTGAAAGAGCAAATAAAGATGCCGCTCTCCATCGTTATATTGCTAAACCTTGGGAGAAAAAAGACTTAATAGGAGCGATTATATCCGGTTTAGAAAAATTATGAAAAAACCCGTCATTATCTGCGTTGATGACGAGATTACAGTTCTCGATAGCTTGAGAAGAGAACTGTCCAAAGCTTTGGAAGATAAGTTTGATATTGAAACAGCACTTGGCGGGATTGAAGCTTTAGAATTAGTCGAAGATTTACTCGACGAAGGCTGCCATATTGCGATCCCAATTAGCAATTACCTATTAGCAATTACAGGACTTACGCAAAGAAACCGGGTTTCTATGAGAAATCCAGGCAGAAACCCGGTTTCTAGGATCGTCGTGCGTAAGTCCTGAATTAGCAATTAGCAATTAGCAATTACCAATTACCAATTACCAATTAACAATTAGCAATTAGCAACCAGCAGCCGCTATTCTACCTATTTATAGGTTGTTTAGATGGGCAAGCAATATTCGTGTATTCTACCTTAGAACAAAAATATCTTCGCCTCGAAAAAGAGCTAGTGGCGGGTGCGATCGCACTATTTGGTGTCTTCCTCACCGGCACGCTGTGGTATAAGTTGGTAGAAGGCTGGGGATGGTCTGACGCCATTTACATGACCGTAATTACCCTCGCTACCGTGGGATACGGAGAAACCCAACCTCTCGGTCATCGCGGGCGGATTTTTACCATCGTCTTAATTTTAATGGGCGTGATCGTCATCGGTTATATCGTCAACCGATTTACAGAAGCTCTGATTCAAGGTTACTTTCAAGAAGGAACACGACTGAGGCAATTAAAACGCTTGATTGAATCGTTCAACCAACACTATATTATTTGCGGATTTGGGCGCACTGGTCGTCAAATCGCGGTGGAATTTGCTGCCGAAGGCATCCAATTTGTGATTATAGACTTAGGCTTAGAACAAGTACAGGAAGCGCAAGCACACGGTTATGTTGCAGTTCAAGGCGACGCGACTTTAGATGAAGTATTGCTGGCGGTGGGAATTGAACGGGCAATTTGTTTAGTTGCAGCGCTGCCCAGAGATGCAGAAAATCTTTATATAGTACTTTCTGCAAAAACACTCAATCCTACTATTAGAGCGATCGCGCGCGCCAATAGCGAAGAAGCAATCCAAAAATTACAGCGCGGCGGTGCTGATGCTGTCGTTTCTCCTTATATTACCGGCGGAAAGCGCATGGCAGCAGCCGCCCTCAGACCCCAAGTTATGGACTTTGTCGATGGTATCCTTACAGGTGCGGATCGCGCTTTTTACATGGAAGAATTTTTAATCGATCCAGCAACTTGTCCGTTTGTCGGTCAAACATTGCGCGAGGCGAGATTGCGATCGCAATCTGGTGCCTTAGTTTTAGCCATTCGCCGCGCCGACGGTCACCTGATCGGCGGCCCGACTGGCGAAACTGTTATTATGGCTAGAGATTTGTTCATGTGTATGGGAACCGCCGAACAACTGCGCGACATCAACAAACTTCTTAGCCCGATCAATTCCAAAACCCTGCGTCGCCCCAAACACAACTGATGAATTGCAGATTGAAGAATTGCAGATTTTAGATTTTTTTTCAATCCGAAATCTACAATCTAATTATGGAACAACAAGGATAGGATTCCTAACATTTTCTTAAATCTGAAATCTGAAATCTGAAATCTAAAATCCTCATCGCCGATTGCCTTGCCCCGCAATAGATAGTTCTACGGCGGGTTTAGCCAGCTTCCAACCATGCAGAACCGCGACATTTTTTAACACAGACTTAAGAATTCTGGGCGAAGCCGAAGCAAAAAGCGTGCTGGGATAAACCGCAGTACCCCAAGAGGGATGGGTTAAAACCGAACATAGATTCGTCGTTACTGGAAATCCCAGCAGCGCTTTGACTACCGCCGTATCGTCGTGACGAATTTCTCCAGGACGGGAAAGGAGGGGATATCCCGTGCGAGGATCGATTAAGTCGCTTAAAAAGCCGCGATCGCGCAAATTAAACGCCACATCAAACCCAAACCGCATAAATTTTTCCCGCAACCGCTCTTTTTCTCGTTCTACATGGGGTGTACTTTCTGCCAATTGGTACCTCGCTTGCTGCAAAACCACCGCCACCCATAAAACCGGCAAGTTCCAATCAGGAATCACCCGCTCTAGATTTTGCACCATAAATAAACTCGGTCTATGAACCGAAATTTGAACTTCTTGTCCATTGTCGGCAACTAAATGGATCGGAAGTCCATGTCTGACACTTACAGGTTGTGGATAAGCCATAACCAAAAATTAATTTAGTTTTAAAGCGTTCACCGGAACTTCATCCCAAGAATTAACCGTCCGCAAGCGCGCCACCCAACCCGCTGCTTTTTGTCCTTCAGTCAAATTTTGCTTGAAAGACTCGTGGCAATCTTTCGCCAGGTTCTCGTTGCAGGAGGCGATGCAAGAGTAAACAAGACCCATCGGATCGATCTGTTCGTTCACCCAAATTGTCATAGCGCTCCCTCTCATCTCAAATCCGCGAATAGAAAAACCAAGTAGATCTACTTTGTTTGTACTAGAAAATGACTGCCAACTGCAAGATTTTAAATATACTTTTTGACAATTTTTTGAAATTGAGCCACATTTTTTACTTGTCGTGCCCGCTGTGATTCTAACTTTGAGTCATTAACCACCGCTGTTTCCAATGGGAGGTAGGTTCGAGAGCGCAAGTTTTTTGCTCGGTTTGACGGCGTTGTGCGATCGCATCTGATGTGTCAGACAAATTCGGATCGCGATACGGAATGGCGGCTTTAGTGTGCAAATGCTCTTGTTCTTGGAGCGAAAGTGGCGGTAAGTCGTTCGTATAGCCCGCAACTGTGCCCGGAGTTCGCCTTCCTACTGGTAGCGTTGCACCTATTTGCAACCGGGCTGCCATTAGTGCTGTCCGTACTGCTGCGGAACAGGAATAAGTTGCTAGCTTACCATCCGGCTTCAGGCATTTGGCGACCAATCCCAAAAATTCTACCGTCCATAATTGAGGACAAGTAGGAGGTGAAAACGGATCGAGAAAAATTGCATCAGCTTGAAAACCCGATTGATAAACTTGCTGGATCGTTATCCTAGCGTCGCCGATCAGCAATTTAGCTTCCAGTCTGTTCGTTTTAACTTGGTAAGCAGTCGCCAAATTAGTGAGAATTTCCCTAATCGATGGATTCCAGGTATCGAGGAGCTGGTGAGCGATCGCGCTATTAGGCACGCCTGGATCTAATTCCAATCCCATCCACTCTACGCAGCAATCAGGATTAACTTGCCAAATCGTTTCTAAAGCCGCTGCGGTATTATATCCCAATCCGTAACAAACATCCAGCAATTTCAAACTTGGTTGTAAAGCCTTATGCCTGAGTTCGGTTGGTTCGACAAATTTTTTTTCAGCTTCCTGTTTTGCACCATAGCGACTGTGAAACATTTCGCCAAACTGCGTTGAAAAGAAGGTAAACGAACCATCTTCTGTGAGTTGGGGAGTGAAACTCTCTGTGTTTTCCATAACTCTATTTTAAAGATTGGTTGGGAGGATGCGATACGGGTAACCCTATGCTGCGCGATCGCAACTATTCCAGTCATTTTTATCTCATATCATGTCCGGGAGTAGAAACGTTACATGTAACGTCTCTATTCGTAGGGTTAATATTCTCGTAGGGGCGGGTTTTACCAGTCGCTTCTGGGAGGAAGCGAATTGTGTTGATAAGCTAGCGCGCATCTAAAATTGATAGTGGAGACAGGCAACAGAATCGAGCAATGGATAGAATAGAACAATACCGTCAAATAATCAAAAAAGTTATCACCGAATACCACAATCTTAATCTAAAATCTCCCCGAGCCACCCTTGAGAGTGCTGTGGTATTTGATGAATCGAACGATCGTTACAGCGATTCTCGCTGTTATGAGGTACAGCATTACTGATACTGAGCAAGATGG
>CAYXCW010000192.1:0-11694 GCA_964463555.1 uncultured bacterium | reverse complement strand
AGACAAGGAAGTATGAGCAAGTAGAACTAATTTCTCCCTCAGCTCCCTCAGCTCCCTCAGCTCCCTCAGCTCCCTCAGCTCCCTCAGCTCCCTCAGATCAAGAAAACTCCCCGGAGTGTTTCAAGCCAAACCGGCTGTTTGTAGCGCCATATCCATCAAGATTTTCTGGGCGCTTTGTTGCTTACTATTCTCAGGTGGACGGCGTTGGATGTAACTGCCATCTGACTGTAGTTCCCAAGCTTTGCAGTTATCTGCGAGCATAATCCCCAAAATTTCTTGCAAATCTTTGGCTAAAGAAGCATCTTCTACGGGAGCGATCGCTTCCACGCGGCGATCCAAGTTGCGCGTCATCCAATCGGCACTGCCGATATAAACTTCCTCTAAACCGCCATTTTGGAAGTAATAAATGCGAGAATGTTCCAAAAACCGCCCGATAATGCTGATAACGCGGATATTTTCGCTGATATCTTCGATTCCAGGACGCAAACAGCAAACACCGCGCACGATCAGGTCAATTTTAACCCCGGCTCGGGAGGCTTCGTAGAGCGCAGCAATCATTTGGGGATCTACCAGGGCATTCATTTTAGCGACAATGCGCCCGGAAGCGCCGTTTTGGCAATGTTGAATTTCGCGGCGGATGAGGGAGAGAAAGCGATCGCGCATATTCACCGGCGCTACCATCAGCTTACGATAAGACCGCTGACGCGAGTAACCCGTTAAATAGTTAAACAAGTCTGTCAAATCCGCGCCCAAATCTTCCCGGCAGCTTAAAATTCCTAAATCGGTATACAGACGAGCGGTTTTGGGATTGTAATTGCCCGTGCCGATGTGAAAGTAACGGCGGATGCGATTGTCTTCTCGGCGCACTACTAACACAACCTTGGTGTGTGTCTTTAAACCTACTAAACCATAAACTACGTGTACGCCAGCTTGTTCCAACTTGCGCGCCCATTGGATATTATTTTCTTCATCAAAACGGGCTTTTAGTTCTACCAAAACCACCACCTGCTTGCCATTTTCGGCTGCGGCAATCAAAGCATTGACAATCGGCGAATCACCAGAGGTGCGGTAGAGCGTCATTTTAATTGCCAGGACATCGCGATCGCAAGCTGCTTGCATAATAAAGCGCTGCACCGTTGCTGAAAATGAGTGATACGGATGGTGTACCAACAAATCTCCGTTGCGAATAATGCTGAAAAAATCCTCTCCTTCTTCTTCTTCTTGAGAGTCAAAAGCACTAGGATTTAGTCCTGCCAACCGTCGCAACCGCGCCGGTACGACTGGACTCCAGGGGACATCTTTTAATTCTGGTAGGGGCAAGTTCATAAAATACATTAAATCCCCTAATCCCAGCATCCCCTCCAATTCATAAACATCGTTTTGCTGCAAAGACAACTCTTGGATCAGCGTTTGGCGCACCGTTTCCGAAGTTGTCGCTTGAATTTCTAGCCGCACAACCGAACCGCCCAAACGACGCTTGCGGAGTTCCTGTTCAATTGCCAATAGCAGGTCATCGGCTTCATCTTCTTGTACCGATAAATCCGCATCGCGAGTAATCCGAAATGGATGGCATTCGCGAATATTCATCCCTGGAAACAAGAATGCTAAATTGTGCGCGATCGCTTGTTCTATCGGCACGCCCTGCCAAATTGTTTTCCGCTTGGAATTTTGAGTTGGTAAATTTGTTTCTACCTCGGCATTTTGTTCGATCGGGCTATTTTGATTGGCTGAAAATTGATAATTTTGTAGCGGCAATGATATAAATCTTGGCAATACTTTTGGTACTTTAACCCTGGCAAAAAATTCCTCTCTTGTTTCCGGATCTTGAATTACTACTGCCAGATTGAGACTGCGATTGGAAATATAAGGAAAAGGATGACTGGGGTCAACAGCTAAAGGCGTCAGTACGGGAAAAATCTGCTCTTCAAAATACTGTTGCAGGTAATTTTTCTGTTCCTGATTCAAGTCCATGTAATCTAGCAGATAAACTCCCACTTGCGCCAGTTCAAATCGCAGAACTTTATCAAAGTGTTGATGCTGAAGCGCTACCGAAGGGCGCAGCTTGTGGCAGATGGCTTCTAGCTGTTCTTGGGGCGTCCTACCGTCCGGTGATAGCTGGGTGACTCTCGCTTCGACCTGTTTCTTCACACCAGCAACGCGCACCATGAAAAATTCATCTAAGTTGGCGCTAAAAATTGCCAGAAACTTCAAACGTTCTAACAGCGGCGTCTTGGGGTCGAGTGCTTCCTGCAAAACCCGGTAATTGAACTCTAACCAGCTTGATTCGCGGCTCAAGTAGTATTGCGAATCGCTGAGATTAACTTCGGTGAGAGTTTTTTTAGTTTTAGCCATGATGGGCGGATGCTTAGAGAGTAGGTATTCAGCCATTTTCGATTGTAGATGGAAAATTTGACTTTTTCAGTTGAATTAAAGCTGAAATTTACAATTTGCTATTGCAGTTTGTGCGCGCCCTAGAGCTGTAGGATTTCGCTCACCGAGTCAAGCTAGCTCATCAGGCGGTCAATTTTCGCCATCATCGAGTTGCAATTGTTTGAAGTTTGCTAGCGCATAAAGCTGTACAAGTTGAATAACTCTTTTAGCTTGCTTGTCGTTGAAGGTGGTACTGCTTTCTCCATTGCGCCACCAAATTGTTACTTTAAACAGGACTACGCAAAGAAACCGGGTTTCTATGAAAAATCGTTGGTTTAGGAACCAGAGATCTACGAAGAAACCCGGTTTCTGACTTCGCCGTGATGTTTGCTTTTACTTGGCGAATGTCGTCGAAATTCAAAAATGTATCGGCAGAAATTTGAAAAATGCTAGCCATATTACCTCTAAGATTGAACAAATTAACGCTTTTGTTTTGGCGAGCCGCATCCTTCAAGCAGGAGTCTCGGCGATCGCACGCCGCTAAAATCTTCACCGCTTGCTGGTAATGCGGATCGTTGGGCGTTGGCGGTTTGACAATTGTGAACTTGTCATCAAATGGATTGTAGGTCAAAAGCAAGAGCTTGTAATTAAATAATCCCTTCGGTCGCAGCACCCAAAAGCTTTCCTTTGTTTTTTGCACCAGCCAGCCTTGTTTCCCAAAGCGGGCAATTATTTCTTCGATTTTTTGGCTCATAGTTATTGTTTGATTCCAATGGGAAGTAAAAGCGATCGCCAAAGCGATTAAAATGCGCGATCGCTATAGAAACATAAAGCCTTTACAGTTCAATGATTTACACAAACAAAACGCCTTTCTTTAGGCATCACCTCCTTTAAAACGCGCATTGCTCCTCATTCACCACCACTGAGTTCTGAGCAGCCCCCTTGGTAAGGGGGAAACTAGCATTTTGTAATGCAATATCATTATATATAAATTGCATTACAATGTTTTGTCAAGATATTGCATGACAAAATAGGAGATTAATTGCATGACAATAAAAATCTATGGCGAAAGCGAAACACGCAGCCCACGGGGAAAAGAAAACGGTTCAGATAGCGATTCGGATTACTCCGACTGCCTACGCAGCGCTCAAGAAGATGAAGCAAACAGTGCAAGCAAGCAGCGACGCGGAGGCGCTGGAACAGCTTTTAAGGGGTCAAATTCCTCCCCTGTCGGCATCGTACTTAATGGGAAACTCGCTCGCCAACTGAGAACAACTTTAGAGTCTCAGTTGGCGGAATATACTTTATCGCGTGAAAAAGCAGTTGAGCGTATTCTTACTTACGATAAAAAAATTGCTGAGTTGCAACAAGAGCTGGAAAGCTTACAGCAGATGATTGAACAGCTCGATCAAATAGAGGAGGAGACTGAATAGTATCGTAGGGGCACGGCGTCGGTAGCATTTCGGTTTAAGGGAAAGATGCTTGGATGCCGTGCCCCGAATGGCAGCGTGCGATCGCATCTCGTAACGCTGGTGCGATCGTTTACGAACCGAACACTTCATTTTCGATGCCAACCCACCATTCACCTAATTTCATCAAATCTTGGTGAATATCGGCTAACTCGTTGGTATACTCTTCAGGGGAAAGGGTGGCGCGACGTTCTTGGAGTTTCTTCAGACGGAGTTGCACCAACAGCCAAGGCTTGTGAATGCTGTCGGTTACTTCTATGTACTGGGCAAGTTCTTTGCTGTTCACGATCGCATATTTCTCAGCTTTTTACAAATTGTTACACAATTATTGATAAAAGAAATCCGGTTTCTTAAAGAAACCGGGTTTCTGTTCAGAACCAAAATTGCAGAACGTGAATAAACCAGCGATCGCACGCCACTGCATCGCTGGTTTTGTTTTAGTGCCAGCTTAAAGAGGTAACAGACTGTTTGAGAAACTGTTAAGAGTTCCCCGTTCCGCTTCTGAGGCGAGGGCTAGTCGCGATCGCCTATTGTCACAACCTTAAGTTTTTCCTGATTCTTGGCTACAATGCTAGTATTATATTATACACTAACTCCACTGTTTTAGCAGGTAAAGTGCTTCATAAGTATTTGCATAAATCTGATACAGGAATTAGAAAAGAATTGCATCGAACCAAATTTATTTAATGCCTTGTGTAAATTATATCAGATTAAATTTCTGGTTGCATCTAATTGAATGAAATCTATAAATTACGTCAATTTAAAGGATACTCCCAATGATGAGACTTCCTGGTTATCAGATTATTGAAGAGATTTATGAAAGTTCTATCTCGCGGGTTTATCGAGGATATCGCGAACAGGATAATCAACCCGTTATCCTGAAACTGCTGAATCAAGAGTATCCAGCACCGGAAGCGATCGCGCGCTACAAACTGGAATATGAAATCACTCGCAGCTTAAATATAGAAGGCGTTATCAAAGCCTACAGCTTAGAAAAGTATAGAAATAGTCTAGCGATCGTCTTAGAGGATTTTGGCGGGAAATCCTTAAAGATGTTGAGCAATCGGCAAAAACTTAATTTATCAGATTTTCTCACCCTGGCTATTCAGATTGTCGATATTTTGGGCGAGATTCACAAACAAAATATCATGCATAAGGATATTAACCCATCCAATATTGTTTTTAACCCAGAGACTCAGCAAATTAAAATTATTGACTTTGGCATTTCCACTGTCTTATGCCGCGAGAATCCCGCACTGTGCAATCCAAATGTTTTGGAAGGCACTTTAGCCTATATGTCGCCAGAACAGACAGGCAGAATGAACCGATCGATGGATTATCGTACAGACTTTTATTCCCTTGGTACAACCTTTTACGAACTACTCACAGGACAACTACCTTTTGATGCCGCCGATGCGATGGAGTTAGTTCACTGTCATATTGCAAAACAACCAATACCACTCCACGAACGCACTGAGGGAATACCCGAAGCGGTTTCAGATATTGCAATGAAATTATTAGCAAAAACTGCTGAAGAGCGATATCAAAGTGCCTACGGACTGAAAGCCGATTTACAGGAATGCCTCACGCAATTGCAAGCAGTAGGAAATATTGATAAATTTTCCCTGGCTCGTCAAGATATTTCTGATAAACTGCAAATTACACAGAAACTTTACGGTCGTGAATTAGAAGTTGAAACCTTAATAACTGCCTTTGATACAGTAGCACTTGGTAACAGTGAATTAATGCTGGTAGCTGGTTTTTCTGGTATTGGTAAATCTGCCCTTGTCAATGAAGTCCATAAATCGATTGTGCGACAACGTGGTTATTTTATCTCTGGCAAATTTGACCAATTTAAGCGCAACATTCCTTTAGCTTCTTTGGTACAAGCATTTCAAGACTTAATTCGTCAAATCTTGACTGAAAGCGAGGAACAGATTGCCGCTTGGAGAGCCAAACTTCTAGAAGCCTTCGGCGCTAACGGTCAGGTTATGATTGATGTGATTCCGGAAATTGAACTGATTATCGGACAACAACCTTCCGTTACCGAATGTTCTACTACCGAAGCCTTTAACCGCTTCAATCTTGTATTTCAAAAATTGATTCGAGTCTTTGCTCAAGCCGAACACCCTCTGGTTTTATTTCTAGATGACTTGCAATGGGCTGATTTAGCTTCTTTAAAATTATTGCAACTGTTGATGACAGATTCAGACACTCGCTATCTATTGATTATTGGCGCTTATAGAGATAACGAAGTTAACCCCATTCATCCTTTAATGATGACGACTGAGGAAATTTGCAAAGCAGGCAAAACTGTCAATAGGATTGAATTGGAACCCTTAGATGTAATTAATCTAAATCATCTGATTGCCGATACTCTAAATTGCTCTTTAGAACGGTCACAACCCTTAGCCGAATTAGTCATGAGTAAAACTCAAGGGAATCCGTTTTTTAGCAATCAGTTTTTGAATTTTTTATATTCTGATGGTTTATTAAAATTTAACTACAGTTTGCAGGAGTGGCAGTGGGATATTAGCAGCATTAGAGATACGAATGTATCTAACAACGTGGTTGAGTTCATGACCATCAAACTGCAAAAACTATCCCAAAAGACTCAGAACATTTTGAAGATAGCAGCTTGTATAGGTAACCAATTCAGCTTAGCTACGCTAGCAATTGTGTACGAGAAATCTTTGGTTGAAACTGCTGCTGATCTGTGGGAATCTCTGGATGAGGGGCTAATTTTGCCGATCGGAGATGATTACAAATTTGTGCAAGCGAATGCAGAAATTGGGTGCCTTTCCCAATACAAATTCTTGCACGATCGCGTGCAGCAAGCCGCCTATTCTCTGATTTCAGAAGCCGATAAACAAACAACTCATTTGCGAATCGGTCAACTGCTGCTGGAAAATACTCCATCGGCAGAAGTGGAAGAAAAAATATTTGTCCTGGTTAACCAACTAAATGTAGCCAAGGATGCGATCGCCTATCCGACAGATGGAGTGCAAACCTCATCTATTAACCCACCCCTGCTAGCAAAATTAAATTTGATTGCCGGACGCAAAGCCAAAGCAGCAACCGCTTACGAACCGGCTGTCAAATATTTAACCACCGGCATAGAATTGCTCAACTCGATTAAAGACGAGCCTGGTTGGCAGAACCACTACGATTTGACGTTGGCACTTTATACTGAGGCGGCAGAAGCGTCCTACTTAAACACTAATTTTGAGCAATCAGAAAGGCTAGCAGAAACCATCCTGCAACAAGCTAACACCTTACTAGATCGGGTGAAAGCTCGCGAGATCAAAACGCAGATTTATACAGCTCAAAACCAGCCGTTGAAAGCCATAGATACTGGGTTAGAAGCACTGGAAATGCTGGGTATTGGTTTATTTAATCCGAGCGATACGCCTGACGGCACGCTTCGCGAACGCAACTTTGTCGTTCAGTTGCCTTCCAGCGATCGCTTAGCGGATTTTCCCACAATGGCTGACCCCAATCAACTAGCAGCGATGCGGATACTTGTAACTATAAGTCCCGCCGTTTACTTTTCCAGACCTGATATTTTGCCAAACGTAATTTTGACAATGGTCATGCTTGGTATTGAACAAGGTCATTGCGTGCAATCTACTTACGCCTATGCTACCTATGGCTTATTTATGTGCGGAGCGCCAGGAAATATGGATACTGGCTATTATGCGGGACAATTGGCGATGCAGCTTTTAGAACAACTCAATGCCAATTCGTTGAGAAGTAAAGTCGGCTTCCAGGTCAACAGTTTTATTAGACATTGGAAAGAACATGCTAGAGAAACTATCCCATCGCTGCGTTTGGCAATTCAAACAGGTCTTGAAATAGGAGATTTAGAACACGTCGGCAGTTGTGCTGCTTATGCTTGCGCTCATCTATTTTTTATTGGAGAACCGCTAGAATCTTTGGAGCAACAGCAGGCACAATACATTAATTTACAAACCAAGTTTAGATTAGAGCATAATGCTTATCGAACCAAAATATGGCGACAAATTGCTTTAAATTTTCTCGGTCGTTCTACCTCAGTTTTGCAGTTGAGTGGTGAATGTTTCGACGAAGCAGAAATGCTGCCCTATTTCCGCCAAGTAAATAACCGGAATGCGCTCTTTAATACCTACGTCGCTAAAGAAATTCTCAGCTACTCATTTAAAGATTACGAGCTAGCTATACAGAATGCTCTTTTGGCAGAAGAATACTCCAGAGCCGGACTGGGAGCAATGGTCAGTGCGATACATAAATTCTACTATTCTTTGATTCTGTTGTCGCATTATTCCAAAGCCGAACCTAGCGAACAAGAACAATACTTAAAACAAGTCGCAGCTAATCAAGAGAAAATGCGACTTTGGGCGCACTATGCTCCAGAAAATTATCAGCATAAGTATGCTTTGGTAGAGGCGGAACTAGCACGGGTTTTAGGAAATTATCTCAAAGCAATGGATGATTACGATCTGGCAATTCAAGCAGCTAGAAAACAAGAGTATATCCAGGAAGAAGGACTTAGTTACGAACTGGCAGCAGAATTATATCTGGCTCTAGGCAGAACAGAGATTGCCCAAACTTACATGACTCAGGCCCACTACTGCTATATTTGTTGGGGTGCGTTAAGTAAAGTGAAAGACCTGGAAGCAAGATACCCAAGATTGATTTTAATCACCTCCAATTCCAGACAGTTAGAGGCTAAAAACGAACCAAATAAATCAAAAATAACTAGCACGTCTGGCAGTAATTCTTCAGCTTTAGATTTGACAACCGTATTGAAAGCATCGCAAGCTATTTCCGGTGAAATATTTCTCGATAAGCTCCTGGGAAAATTGATGAAAATTATGATTGAAAATGCCGGAGCTACAAAAGGTTACCTAATTTTGGAAACCAAAGGAAAACTATTGATTGAAGCTGAGGGTGCAGTCAATCTAGAGCGCGTTACCGTATTACAGTCAATTCCAGTAGATAGCTGTCAGTTACTGCCAACCGCAATCGTCAATTATGTTGCCCGCATCCAAAAAAGCGTTGTGTTAAATGATGCTAGCTCTGAGGGAAGATTTACTAAAGATCCTTATATTAAAGAACATAATCTTAAATCGGTTCTCTGCACTCCTCTGATTAATCAAGGCAAACTGGCGGCGATCCTTTACTTAGAAAATAATTTGATCGCTGGGGCATTTACTCCCAACCGATTAGAAATTATCAATCTTCTGTCGTCTCAGACATCAATTTCGATTGAAAATGCCCGTCTCTACAAAAATATGACCGAACTAAATCAAGCTTATGCCCGGTTTGTGCCGCGAGAATTCCTCGAATGTTTAGCCAAAGAAAGCATTATTGAAGTCAAATTAGGAGATCAGATCCAAAAAGAGATGTCGGTGCTATTTTCCGATATCCGCGACTTCACCACTCTTTCAGAAAGTATGACACCTGCAGATAATTTTAAATTTATTAATGCCTACCTCAGTCGCATGGAACCAGCAATTAATGAAAATAAGGGATTTATTGATAAATATATTGGCGATGCAATTATGGCACTATTTAGTAATAGCGCTGATGACGCAGTAAAAGCAGGAATTTCGATGCTACAACGACTGGCTGATTACAATCAACATCGCGTGCAACATGGCTATATCCCAATTCAGATTGGGATTGGCATCAACACAGGTTATTTGATGCTGGGTACGGTTGGGGGACACAATCGTATGGATGGTACGGTGATTAGCGATGCGGTTAATTTAGCTTCCCGGATTGAAAGCTTGACCAAAAATTACTACGTGTCTTTACTAATCACTCATCACACTTTTTTGCGGCTGCAAGATTCAAACCAGTATGGGATGCGTCTAATTGACCAGGTGAAAGTGAAGGGGAAATCAGAAAACGTTTCGATTTTTGAAGTTTTTGATGCAGATTTACCTGAAGTTCGGGAGGGTAAGTTACTGACGAAAACAACTTTTGAAGAAGGGTTGGTGTTATTTAATATGCGGAATTTTAGCGGCGCTGCACAACGATTTGCTGATTGTCTGCGCCAAAATCCAAGCGATCGCGTGTCTCAAATTTATCTGGATCGATGTCGGTAGAAAATAAACAGTCGCGCGCGGCGACTGTCTTTTTGCAATTTATTTGGTTAATCGATTAAGCTGCCATATTTTGGTTGGCGAAGTCCCAGTTAACCAAATTATCTAGGTAGGTGGCGATGAAGTCTGGGCGTCTGTTTTGGTAGTCGAGATAATAGGCGTGTTCCCAAACATCCAAAGTCAGCAGGGGTTTTTGTCCGTGAACCACTGGGTTTTCGGCGTTGGGGGTTTTGGTGACTTTGAGGGTGCCGTTGTCTAATACCAACCAAGCCCAACCGCTACCGAATTGGGTAGCAGCAGCGGTTTTGAATGCTTCTTTGAATTTGTCGTAGTCGCCAAAGTCGGCGTTAATTTTATCAGCGATCGCACCTGTAGGAGCGCCGCCGCCGCTCGGTTTCATCGAGTTCCAGAAGAAGGTATGGTTCCAGACTTGGGCGGAGTTGTTGAAGATACCGGCTTTGGCTGAATCTTTGAAGCTGGTGACCACAATTTCTTCCAAGGACTTATCGGCGAGTTCCGTATCCTTGATTAAATTGTTGAGGTTGGTCACGTAAGCCGCGTGGTGCTTGCCGTGGTGGAATGAAAAGGTATTCGCCGAAATGTAAGGTTCTAGGGCGTCGGCGGCGTAGGGTAAATCGGGAAGTGTAAATGCCATTGTGTTCGATCCTCTCTAGAAGCTAAAAGCTTGGCGAACTCATGCACAAGCTCACCAGATGATAATAGCGTAATTTATGATAGAACTTTCTATCAAAAGTCGAAAGATAGACAAAATAAGGTTTTTGTCGTCTATCAATAGTCGTAAGGAATCAAATATCTTGACATTGAACCAGTAATATGATTAAGAATTTGACGCAGTAGCCGACACCCGCGCATGGTGTCGCTACACAAACAAAGCCTGCCGAAGGCAGGCTTTAAAAGCTTTAGCCCGCGAAGGATGGCTCGCGTTTGTATAGCCGCGCCCTTTAGGGTGTCGGCGTAAATTTACAAAGCTGACATGCTCCCCCCAGGCGATCGCGCGTTTGCCTATACTGGGAGCCAAGCGATCTGTAATTGCAACTTATGACACCCGAAACCGAGTCAAAACCCATTCGGATTTTAATCGTAGAAGACGATCCGATGATGCAATTGGGGTTAGAACAGTCGTTAAGCGCGCAACGCCAATACATTATTGTCGGACAAGCGGAAGATGGTTATTTGGGTGTAGAAGCGGCGTTGAGACTCAAACCGGATGTGGTAGTGATGGATATTGGTTTGCCGCGCAAAGACGGAATAGCGGCGACGCAGGAAATTAAGGCGGCGCTTCCCGATGTGCGAGTGGTGATGCTAACTTCCCACACGGCGGAAACAGAAATTATTGCGGCGCTTTCTAGCGGTGCGGATGCTTATTGCGTCAAAGGTGCGAGTATAGATCGGTTATTGAGTGCAATTTCAGCTGCAACTGAAGGCGCTACTTACCTAGATCCGCAAATTGCGCGGCGGGTAATTGAACATTTAAAACCACCCACACCTAGCGATAATAATATCGGTCAATTATCTCAGCGAGAATTAGAAGTTTTAAAACTGATGGTAGAAGGCAAAAGCAATCCGGAAATTGCTGCTGAACTGTATTTGAGTACGAATACAGTTAAAACCCACGTGCGGGGAATTATGAATAAATTAGCGGTAGAAGATCGAGTGCAAGCTGCCGTCGTAGCACTGCGAAATGGAATTGTTTGATAGTTGATAGTTGATAGTTGATAGTTGATAGTTGATAGTTGATAGTTGAT
>CAYXCW010000191.1:0-11716 GCA_964463555.1 uncultured bacterium | reverse complement strand
CTAATTCGCGTTATCATCTCGCGAATCAGCTTTCTTTTGTCCAAAGTCCAAACCAGCTTGCAAGCCACCATTTCCTTTAACTTCGAGCAACCAGGCAGAAACACCTATCCTGACTTTAGAATAATCCAGAATCCTGAAGGTTATGAAATTAAAGGCTTGGAATATCCAGGTCGATATAAAGATTACGACAGCAATAGTCAAGTTCCAAGAGGCTTTCACAATGGCATCACAGTATTTTACGTCTTTGGAAGATATCCAAAAAATGCCGATTCCCAATATCCAGTCCACGATTTAGTAATCTGCCACGGTGATTTTCTAAATGCCGACCGCAGTTATATACATAAAAACAAAAGCTTTAGAGGTTTTGGCAGCTACGGAGATATCTTAATCAGAGATAGAAAAATGTATGTTGCACCTACACCATTTGGCTTATTGAATGGCGTGGAAGCCCAGGTAACGCTGATACTACCAGCCGATTATCCAGTTGACAATAGATTAGTTCCTGTTGGTCAATTTAGCAGAATTGAAGTTGAACAAGCGGTAGTTGGTTATTCCTTTGATATGCAAACCAACACCATCGTGCCTCAATTTGTACTAAATTCCTCAGCTAATACTGTGCATAATTTTATCGCTTACCGCCCTGCCATTCTAGAAAGTATCAATGCTTTAGGCTCAAGCGTTAATCTCAAATCTAATCTTGAGCAAGAACAGGTAATGCAACAAGCTGAAGAAGAAGATTCACAAGAATGAGTAACTTAGATGCAGGAGGGAAAATTCATCGCTGAGACAAGGCAGGAGGCAAAAGAGAAGAGGATTTTAGCCCAGAATACTTTTCGTTACATACTGCTGTTTATTTGCACCTTTCTACTTAGAATAAAAAAATAAATGGAATATTTAAAGAATAGATTAACAACTCTAACTGATATTGTTTCCGATTCCGCTCTCTCCAGAACAGAAAATAACTCAGATGAAAGAAAGGCTATAGAAGATGAGAGTTTTCCCTTTGAGCAACTGAGCGCGATCGCCGAATTAGAAAGCTGGCGTAAGGAAATCAACCGACCAATCTATTATATCCATAAATGGTGGGCTAGAAGACTTGGTTCGGTATTTCGCGCTATTATTCTTTCCACTTTCGCTCCTCAAGGTTCTGATATCCTCAGTTTATTTTATCAACCCTGTAACTTAAAGGGAGCCAAAGTTTTTGACCCATTTATGGGGAGTGGCACTACTATTGGGGAAGCCATCAAACTTGGCGCAACAGCAATTGGGCACGATATTAACCCTGTAGCCTATTTCCTAGTAAAAAATGCCCTAATTAAAAAAGACAGACAACAGATTGTAGAAACCTTTGAAACCATCAAAAAAGCTGTATCTGCTCGCATTCAATCCTATTACATAACCATTTTAGACAATGGAGAACCTGCTACAGTTCTTTACTATTTCTGGGTGAAATACTTGCCTTGTCCTGCGTGCAACCGTGAAGTTGATTTATTCTCATCCTATATCTTCTCAAAGCACGCCTACCCTAATAAGTTCCCCCAGGCTCAAGTTGTCTGTCCAGAATGCGGAAATATCAATGCAGTTCATTACGCTTCTCATAGCGTCACTTGTACTAGCTGCCAGTTCGTTTTTAACCCACAAGTGGCTGCTGTTAAAGGTCAAAAAGCGACTTGTAACCATTGCAACCATACCTTTTCAATTATTAAAGCAGTACAGAAGGTTGGAAAGCCGCCAGCGCACCGAATGTACGCTAAGTTAGTACTGCATCTAGATGGTTCAAAGCAGTATTTACCGATTAACCAGTATGACCAAAACCTGTATGAAAAGGCTATAAGGGAATTAAGTATCCACCCAAATGCTTACCCAGTTGTTGCCATACAACCGGGTTACAATACCGACCAGGTACTGAATTATTGTTATCGCTATTGGCATGAAATGTTTAACTCACGCCAGTTATTGGGTTTTAGTATATTAGCAGAAGAAATCAAGAAAATTGATGACGAAATCATTCGAGACTTATTTATCTGCCTTTTTTCTGGAACTCTCGAATTTAATAATACGTTCGCTTCGTTCAAAGGCGAGGGAACAGGAGCCGTGCGTCATATGTTTTCTCATCATATTCTAAAACCAGAACGCACGCCATTAGAGGCGAATCTCTGGGGAAACCCTAAAAGTTCTGGTTCGTTTTCAACGCTGTTTGAAAGCCGAATTTTGAAAGCGATAGATTACTGTTCTCAACCGTTTGAAATTAAGCCAGTCCAGAAAAAAGGAAAAGTTGAAACCCAAAAAATTTATGGTTTATCACCTGCTGTGAGTTGCCAAATAGCAGAGCGTTATGATTCGCTGAGTGAATTGAAACCAATTTACCTTGATTGTGGAGATTCAGCGGTAACAGATATCGCTACAGAAAGTATTGATGCGGTTATAACTGACCCCCCGTTTTTCGATAACGTTCGCTATTCGGAACTAGCAGATTTCTTTTACGTTTGGCAACGTTATCTATTCTCAGATAAGGTTGCTTGTATTAAAACGCAACAGGCAATAGGCAACAGGCAACTTTATGTTTTGGATGGGGAAAAGTACCCCACCCAAAACATGCCACTTGTAGAAATCGGGGACTCTGACTCCCAGAAACGGGACTCCGAAACTGTTAAGAGTTCCTTGTTAAGAGTTCCCTTCTTCAATGAAACTACACGCCATCCTAACGAAGTTCAGTCGGAGGATGTCTCAATTTTTACTGAACGGTTGCAACGGGTGTTTTCTGAGTGTCACCGGGTTTTAAAGCCAGAGGGGTTGATGGTGTTTACTTATCACCATTCAAAAGCAGATGGATGGCAGGCAATTTTAACTGCTTTAGTCCAGGCGGGTTTTGCAATTGTTGCTACCCATCCTATCAAGTCGGAAATGTCTGTGGCAACTCCAAAAAGCCAAGCTAAAGAACCGATTGATATTGATGCAATTGTTGTTTGCAGGAAAAGAGAGAAAGTTGAGCTAAAAGACTATATTACAACTGCTTTGTCCGAAGCTGGACGGAATACTGTTAATCAAGTGCAACGGTTTAATGTTTATCAGAGACGTTTAAGTAGGAATGATGTGCTAGTTGTTTATATGGCGCAACTTCTAAAACCGCTCTCAGTACATCCGCAAATGGAAATAGCTATAGACTGGCTTGAGGCGAGACGCAGCGAAATTGAGCAGTATGTTGAGGATATATATAATCAACAAAGATTTTAGCTTTTTCCTACTAATTTCTCAAAATATCAGTTCCAGTAGTATGGCTTCATATCGGTGTTAGTAAGCTGTTCCACATTTAATTTGCACCCTTGTTACTCGCCTTTGAGTCTTGCTGTTGCTGCTTTTCCAACTTTTAACTTTTGACTTGCTTATACTGTGTTATAATCGGATTGGAATTGAAATCTATTCATGCCAGCTAAAGACTTATTTCATAATACAGTTAGAACAGCCCTAGATAAAGATGGGTGGACAATTACTGATGAGAATCTATTTATTCAAGTTGAGGATGTTGATTTTTACATAGACTTAGCAGCCGAGAGAATCTTAGCTGCTGAAAAAACTGGTCAAAAGATAGCAGTAGAGATAAAATCTTTTTTAGGAGCTTCAGATGTGACTGAGTTTCACCTAGCACTCGGTCAATTTCTTAACTACCGTTCAGCATTGAGATTGACAGAACCAGATCGGACTTTATATTTAGCAATTCCCGAAGATGTTTACGATGAGTTTTTTCGCCGGAGATTTATTCAAAGAGCTATTGAAGAACATTACCTAAAATTACTAATTTTTAACCCAGAGAGAGAGGAGATTGTTAGATGGAGAGATTAAACTACCCAGAAGTGGTACAAACAATTCTGAAAAATCATGTAAAAAATCGCCCAAATAGTCAAACAGAAGTGCAACTGATATTTGATACGGAGCGCGATCGCTACCAAGTTATTAATATTGGTTGGCAAGATTTAACCAGAGTATTTGGTTGTATCATCTACGTGGAAATTAAAGATGGTAAAATTTGGATCGAACGGGATGGAACGGAAATCGGAGTTGCTAATGAATTAGTAGAAGCTGGTGTTCCTAAACAAGATATAGTTTTGGGTTTTAAAGCACCATATAAACGGAAATTTACTGAGTTTGCTGGTAGTTGAAGTAATAGGATTGATTCGCGCTCTGCGATCGCGCAAGCTTTACGCAAGTGCAAACAAAATACGGGGCGATCGCTTTATAGTAAGAGCAATTTTATTCCAAATCTTGAGCTTTAAGCATCGCCATTAACTTATACTTGCGAACGTGAGTCTGCATCAGCTGCGTCCGGTAAGCTGACCAATCCGATTGTCGCCCTGCACCTTGGTAAGCAGCCCGTGCCAATTTAAGCCACTCTACTGCATGGTAATATGCCTCTGCTTTGCCCCGAATATAGATGTCGTGGATGCATTCTTTGCAGAATATCTCTCTTCTCGCGACGAACCATCTGATATTCTGGCAATGCTCAATACACTCCGTACTTGGAAAGAAAAAGGACGCATTCGCTACGTCGGAGTTAGCACTCACAACCCTTACATTGCTCTAAACTTAATTGAAAATCAACAATGCGATGTGTTGATGTACCGCTACAATATGGCTCACCGCAAGGCAGAGGTGGATATCCTGCCTGCTGCACGCCAAGCAGGTATACCTGTTGTCGCATTCACTTGTACCCGGTGGGGTACTTTGTTGGAAAAACCTGCAAACTGGTCAGAAGCACCTCCCACCGCCGCAGATTGCTACCGATTTGCACTACAGCATCCAGGCGTTCGCCTAGCGTTAACATCCCCGGCAACTAAAGCCGAGTTGGAAAGCAATCTCAGCGTTCTGCACGCGCCACCCCTGGCACCGCAAGAACTGGCACGGTGGCGGCGGTATGGCGATTTGGTTTACGGTAGTGGTCAAGATGCGTTTGAAACTAAGTGGCCTTAACTAACCATTGTTTTTTTCCACTTTTTACTCAAGAAAAGGTTTGTTGGCTATAACGCTTGATTTGGTGTTACTTCTTGCTCGGTTTATGCGCTGAAGAGATTGCTGAGCTAGATGATTTGTTGGCAAAAGCAGATCAATTGACCATTCTCAAAACTCGTGCCCGATAACGGTTAGCTATATTTCTAAGTATGCTTGCTCAATATATCAGCAAATCATTCATTAATAGATTGAGGAATGCGAATTTCTGCCTCTTCAACTGCAATAACTACCTGACAAAGGGTGAGAAAGTCCATCCCTAGAATTCCTTGCCAAAAAGTGCCTTTTGGTAATGTGTATGCAACTACTGGAAAATTTTCAATGCGTTCCCCCAAACAGTTAAACCAAGATACTGCTACTACAGGCGCTTCAATGATGCCGTTAGCGGCTATCATGCTGATACTGCGTCTGGAATTTTGGAGGTCATAACCGAGTTTTTCTACTATTTGAAGCGGTAAAGTTGTGTAGCTAGAACCTGTATCTACTAATAACCTAACTGCCTGTACTTCACGACCCTCTCTCCCTTGTACGGCAGCTCGGAGCATCAGTAATTTTCCATAACGGGACAATTGATATATTCTTTGTCTTGTCACCGAGACCTCCGTGGGAGAGTGGAAACCCCGCGTCAAAAAAGCCGGGGGGCTGACATTAATACTGCTAAATCTTCAGCGATCGCTCCAGTATATTCTATAGCAATTGATTTGATATCGAATAGAGAAAGCGCATTATAAATCTCGTATTCATCGGGAGAGTAAGCTAATACTTGACCTCGAATTATGTTATGGTTTTCATCTACTTCTGGTTGACCAATGAGTAACCAACGGTCTGGATATCGGTTGGTCATCTCTGCCAGAGTTAATATTTCTCCTGATGTTTCATAACAAATATTTTCCCCAGCTTCAACGGGAGGTGTTTGGGTAATTAAGTTTGACTCATCTTGTTTAGATTGTAAAATTTTAGCCGATTCGGCTCTGGCAATCTCTGTCTCTAGAAGTTGCTGTAACCTACGCTTGTCTTCCAGTTCTAAGGAAGCGATCGCTTCTAAGAGCGCCTCATATGTAATTTGTAATTTTACAGTTTTTGCAGTCATAGTGTGTTTCTTTTTTCTGGTGTTAAGTTGTAGCTATTATGTTAGCGCAACCCCTTAATTTTCTAGGATAATCTAACCCAAACAGGGGTTTGAGCCGCTAAATTATCAAATTTAGATGTGCGTTAGCTTATCAAGTTCGGTAGTATCGGGCTTTTAAGAAAAACTCGCTAGAACCCCGATCAAATGCAAATGCAAGTAGATCGAGTGTTTGTTCTATCCTTGACGCCCCCCACCCTACTGTGTTTATATCCCCACCCCGTAGAGGGTTGGGGTCTTACGGCGGATTTTGATAAGGAGCGATCGCACGCCCCTGTACGCGCTTGTGCTTCAAAGGACGCTTGTGCAAAATTTTGCACAAGCGTCTCTCGATAATTGTCGAAGTTTTACATTGCCCGCAGGTTAATTAGTACAGGCGAAACCGTCTATCGTAGTAGTTCGGCTCTCATCAAATTAGCTCCCGCAGTTCGGCATCCGCAAGTCCAGCGCCGTTGAGCTTACTGCGGTTCAAGTTACTGCCGTTGAGTAACATCAACTAAAATTACTAATTTTTAACCCTGAGAGAGAGGAGATTGTGAGATGGAGAAACTAAATTATCCAGAATTGGTACAAACGATTCTGAAACATCATGCAAAAAATCGCCCGAATAGTCCGACAGAAGTGCAACTGATATTTGATACGGAGCGCGATCGCGTTCCTTGCTAGGATAGAACCATGTTATCTTCTGAGCATTGCTGCTATGGTTGAGCCAGTACAGTACATAACGAACGAGCAGGGAGAGCGAGTTGGAGTTTTGTTGGACTGGACTACCTATGCTCGATTCTCCAAACTATTGGAATTAGATGAGGATTGTTTGGTTGGTGTGAGCCTTGATGAGCTACGGGCGCTGGCAAGTTGTAAATTGGCTTTAGTCGATCAAACTCGTTTGGATGATTTAGTGACAAGAAATTCAGAATCTTTGTTATGCGCTGATGAGATTGCTGAGCTAGATGATTTGTTGGCAAAAGCAGATCAATTGACTATTCTCAAAACTCGCGCCCGATATACGCTGAAGTGCCTGGAAGCAGATATTACGGCAGCATGAGCGTTTATATTAGGGTGGAGTTACAACGACAGGTTAGAGATCGCTTTAGTGAGTGCTGTGCCTACTGCCGAACCGCAGAATTCCTTACGGCTATGACATTTGAAATTGAGCATATTGTGCCTCTTTCAGTGGGTGGAGAGACGGTGTTTGAGAATCTTTGTTTTGCCTGTCCTTCTTGCAATCGCCATAAGAGCGATCGTCAGACTTCTATCGATCCAGAAAGTGGTGAAGCGGTTGCGTTGTTTCATCCCCAAATGCAAGTTTGGACGGAACATTTTGCCTGGATTGAAAGTGGAAGAGAGTTGAGAGGACTGACAGCAGTTGGTCGGGCTACAATCGTGGCATTACAAATGAATCGTGCAAGACAAAACTTACTCAAGTCAAGCATTGCGCTTAATTTGACGTTTGCTTCCTGCTTCAGCCAAGAGAGTCGGCTCCTTCTTGTCCACAGGCGTAAATTCCGCGCTTGCCGCACGTACTCTATCTTTTGGGGCATTTTCTAGATTTTGAGCCGCATTTAGATCGCGATCAATAGAAACGCCACACCTACTACATCTATAAACGCGCTCAGACAAAGGCATCGGTTGAACGTTGCCGCAGCAAGAACATGTTTTGGACGAGGGAAACCATCTATCAACCAGTTCTACTTTAGTACCAAAAAATGACTCTTTGTACACCAACATTCTGCGGAAATCATAAAATCCCAAGCTGGAAATAGCCGCAGCTAATTTTTGATTAGCTATCATGCCAGCGACGTTGAGATCTTCAATCCGAATTCTATAGTATTTGCGGCTAATATCTGTAGTGGTTTTTTGCAAAAAGTCTCGTCTGACATTAGCGATTCTGGCGTGCCGAGTCGCTAATCTGCGGTAATACTTTAAGGCATTATTGGATGCTTTTCCCCCAAGAGTGCGATTACCCAATTGCTTGTTGCGATTGCGCCACTGTTCCTTACTTAGCTTGGTTTTCGCTTCTTTTAGGGCAGAGGGTGTAACAATTAATGAGCCATCTGACAGGGTAGCAAAACACTTTATGCCCAGGTCAATACCAACCGATATCTCTTGATGTAGAAGTGGTGGAATTTTATCCACATCTAATGTAAATGAAACAAACCATCTGTGTGCGACTCTGGAAATAGTGAATGTTTGACTCGCACAAAAAAATGGAATTTTTTGCTTAAGCCTAAACGCTCCCAAGCCAGGAATGGTGAGCTTTTTACCTGGGTAAAGCACTTGACGATTCGTAAACGGAATCATCGGTTCACCCTTAGTAGGGTACACCCCTGACTTTTTCAAGACTGTGAAACTGTCCCCCCTCTTTTTGGATTTGAATCGAGGAAAACCTGAAACACCTTTGCGCCATCGCTCAATAGATGAAGCTAAATGCCTCAGTGCTGATGAGTAAATAGCTGATGGATACTGTTTCATCCAAGCATACTCAGGCCGATTTTTGACATGGTTGGTGAATACTTGCTCGATTTGAGTTAACCGCTTGGAATCACTGGCTTTTATTCCTTCAAAGAACCAAGATTGTGTTAGAAGTGACAAGCCAAAATTGTAAACTAGCCTGGAAAAACCTGCACAGCCTGCTAGGCGCGAGCGTTCTTTATTATTCAGTTTTAGCTCGAGTTTTAGACTGTACATTTTGACCAATTTAATTGTGGCATATACTGGCATTATACTAATAAGCTATTACTTAAGACAAGGAATTTCAAACATGACAAATATTAAATTTGGCGCTCAAACAATCAAGCGGCTCCTCCTCTAAAAATACTACAATTGAAGCAAAAAAACGTGCCAGCTCAATTGACACTATTAATTGCAGCCCACCTTGGAATCGCCCCAGACAAAGACGCTGATGTTTGGTACCCAGAGTGCGAGCGAGCTACTGAGATTTGAGCGATTTAGGGAGAAATTATCCTATCTATTAACACGTCCGGCGTTGGTTCGAGCAAGGGCAATGTGGATTAAGTTGGGTGAGCATCCACCAGAGTTAGATTGAGAAACCTGCGATGCTCAATGTCTGCTACAAATTTCTCCCCCAGCTCAAGAAAGCTCCCCCAGCCCTGTTCTGCGGCGGGCAGTATATCAAATTGATGACCCAATGCGAATGATAGAGATTTGGCGTCTGCCGATCAACTCAATTAACTCGCTCAGACTAATGCCCATTTCTTGAGCTACCTGAGCTGCACCAGCCGCTCCTGTTGGCGTTACCGTCAATTGGAGCGACTTTTTATGTTCCCCGTGTTTGGGACAGCGACCTTTTTCTAGATTCTGTTTGGAGTGGGGATGCTTCCCCCGACCACCGCTTGCACTCATTTTTTGTTCCCCAATCGGCTCACCAATAATTATTGCTGAAAAACTCGATCCGGACTAGAATGAATCCTAATACCAATGGTATTGGGATTAAGCCAGCAACACCCTTTTACACAAAGTATTCCATCTGCCATCGCACTCGCTGCCCGATCGCCTGACTCGACCAAGTTCTCTATCACCGGGGTTATCATGCGTACTCCTGCGATCGCTACTGCTAAAAAGAAGAAGGAAACAACAAACCCTGTCAGTCCTTCCTCTGGCCCTGTATTCGTTGCACCACAAATATTGCAACCGCATCCTCACAATGTTGCCATCTACGGAGAAGACGAGGATGTTAGCGATTTAGTCAGACTGATTCAAGACTCTGATTGGATAAAACCTTTGGTAGTTACGCCTGCTCATACAATTATCAGCGGTCATCGCCGGTGGAAAGCAGCACAACAGTTAAAATTAGAAACCATTCCCGTCGAATATCGCTCTTTTCCTCATGAATTAGCTGAACTGGAAGCGTTGTTACTGGAAAACGCCTCCAGGCACAAAACCACGGAACAGAAAGTGCGGGAAGCCAATCTGTGGAAAACTCTGGAGACTGAACTAGCTTTGCAGCGACAGAAGTCCCAACTCAAACAGGGAAATACCGTCCCCGTTCAGGACAATTGTCCTGAACGGGAAAAAGGACAAACTCGCGACCACCTAGCTGCGAGGGTTGGATTGGGTTCGGGGAAAACTTACGAGAGAGCAGCAAGGGTTACCCGGCAGATAGATGAGTGGCTTGACGCTGGACAACAGGATGCAGCGAGTGCGCTGCGGAAAGTATTAAACTATCAAAGTGTAGCGGCTGCCTACCAACTGCTAAAAATGGACTCCCAGCAACGGGACACCATCCTGTCCCTGATTGCCAGTGCTAAAGCGAAAACCGTTAAAGGGGCATTGCAACTAATGAAGCGTGCCGAGTCAATTGCATCGATGAAACCACCCAATTTAGCCGGATTTTCCAAGGGAGACATCGTCGAGGTCAACGAAGAGGCAACTAATTATGTGGGGTTGCGAGGACGGGTAGACCAGCTCAACCCAGTCGAGCAACAGATTTGGGTTGAATTAGAACAGGATAAAAAGAAGGTTAGTTTCCAGCCTTGCGAACTGACTTTAATTGCCAAAATGCCACCTCCAGTCCCTTATCTGGTGGGTGACTGGGTGCGGATCGAGATTGAACGCAACGAAGCGATCGCGCTAGAAGACAGCTTGTGGAATGGATTTTGGGGAGAAGTGGTGAGCATTGGAGAGACAGGTAGTGTGGAAGTCAATGTAGGTGCTAAAACATTGAGAATATTGCCCCGCGACTTGCAAGCAATTGATGCTATTTCAACGCAATTTCAAGAAGTAGCGCGACGAGTGTTAAGGTTGCGCGAATTAGAACTCGATGAGATTGAGGTGCAGATGCTAAATTTTATGCAACGTCGTTTTGATTTTACATCTCATCAATTGCTCCATTTAGAAAATATAGAAAAACTTTGGAGTTAATTTTTAATTGATTTAGTATCCCTTTTTTGTCACTCTCCGGAAACTTTTTCCATTTCTGAATTCTAGAGCTTTTGTATGGCAAGCGATCGCTCGATTCTTTTCTAATAACAAATGCAAGACCGATTTTTTTCTAATAGTATAGCTTGTATTGGTTGCCTCATGAGGCTTTTAGCTATCGCTCTCCCGGAAAGTGACAAAAGAGGGGTATAGCGTTTCTCAGGTGAGTGAGATACACGAGATTGACCCAACTGTACGAGCGAATGGCATTTGCGCTTCCTCCAGATGTACCTCATCCACGCAAGAAACGCTATCGCTCTTCTGTTATTTTCAGCAGAGAATATTCTGAACCCCTTGATTTAACTGAGGAAAAGCCTTGCAGGGTCAAAATCAATCCAAAAAGCATAAAACCCTTGTCCCGCAAGGCATTTCCTTTTATACTCTCATCAGAGTGGCAGAAGAGCGATAGTTTTTCCCACTAACGTGGAGAAAAGAAAGAATTATATAACCGCTCTTATATGAAGCCCAAACGCTTCGCGCAATTAACGCTGAACTTTTCAGTGTTGAAAGTCCGCACAAAAGTCCGGGTTACAGGATACGAATTTTGCTCAAATCATGACGGATAAGCATGTCAGGTTTCGACACATTTCTAAATCAATTGGACTTTGGACAAAGAGGAAAGAGATTCGCGAGATTTCAACGCGAAGCAAA
>CAYXCW010000190.1:0-11723 GCA_964463555.1 uncultured bacterium | reverse complement strand
AGCATGTGGCTACACAAACCAAGCCTGCCAGAGCAGGCTGAAATTCTTGCAGGCTGCTCTGGCAGCCTTTGTTTGTATAGCCGCACCCTAACCCCTAGCCCCTAGTCCCTAGCCATAGCAAAAAATTGGGAGTTCGTTTAAGAACTCCCATTAATTTGAGGTTGCCAGAGGTATCAAAAGGGCAGATTACATCAAACCCCAGAAGTGCAGCACGCCTTGACCGCTAAAGAGTTCGATCATCAAAGCAGCAGCAAAACCGATCATGGCAAGACGCCCGTTCAAATTTTCGGCTTGGGCAGTAAAACCAAACTTTGCTTCGTTGGGATTTTGACCTTGCATTGTCCGAACTCCGTTTAGTAAAGATTTGTAACCGTCTGTAAATTAATGTAACTGAAGCTTGGCAAAAATGCAAGTATCTGTTTTTAGATAGACGCGAGTTTCCTGCCGCCTATGTAAATAAATGTAACGAAAGCGGCAGGGGTCTGGGGTGGAAAGATTAGAAAATTTTATGATTGGAGGGTTTGGCTAAAGTTATTTGGCAAAAATCGCACTACCAGTTTCGGGGTCAAAGAGGTGGATTTTTTCGGGTGCGATCGCGAGCATAAGTTGTTCGCCAATTCGCGCCAAGCGATCCGGGGCGATGCGGACTTGTAGGGGAGTATCGCCCAAGCGAACGGAGAGATAAGTTTCGTTACCAAGCGCTTCCACCAGTTCGACCAAAACGGGTAAATTTTTCGGGGCGGGTGAGCTGAGGGTGAGGTGTTCGGGGCGGATACCCAAGATTAACTCGCGCCCATCGTACTGTTTGAGGGTTCGTTCCCAAAGATCGGGTAAAGTGAGGCGAAATAGGGGATGGGTAATTAGAAGCGGTGCTTTAAACTGCACGGGGATAAAGTTCATTGGGGGCGAACCGATGAATTGGGCGACAAATTGATTCGCAGGGCGGTTATATAATTCCAAAGGATGAGCGATTTGCTGAATTTGACCTTGATTCATCACTGCAATGCGATCGCCCATCGTCATCGCTTCGGTTTGATCGTGGGTGACGTAGATAGTTGTAATGCCTAACTGACGCTGTAATTTAACAATTTGGGCGCGGGTTTCGGCGCGCAGTTTGGCATCTAAATTAGACAGCGGTTCATCCATCAAGAATACTTGGGGATTGCGAGCGATCGCGCGTCCTAGCGCCACTCGCTGCTTTTGTCCGCCAGATAGCTGTTTGGGGAGGCGGTGTAACAGCGAGTCTATTTGCAATAAATGTGCAACAGCACGCACGCGATCTTGAATAGCTTTTTCTCGGTCAGATATGTAGCGCAGACCTTTCGGAAGATTCCGCGTCATCCCCACCAACATATTCTCCGCCAACTCAGAAAAATTCTCGTCAACTGGGGCGGTTTTAGTTAAATTATCTGTTTTAGTTGTCAGGTTATCGGTAAAACCTGCCCCTACAACCCTGCTCCTCTGCTCCTGGAGTCCCCTACTCGTGCGTCGCAGTCCAAAGGCGATATTGTCATAGACACTCATGTGGGGATAGAGGGCGTAGTTTTGAAACACCATTGCGATGTCCCGTTCTTTGGGGGGTAGGTCATTCACAAGAGTGTCGCCCACCCAAATATTGCCGCCGGTTAATTCTTCTAACCCAGCAATTAAACGCAGTAGAGTACTTTTACCGCAACCAGATGGCCCTACAAGTACCATAAATTCCCCATCGTGGATAGTCAGGTTGATGCGGCGTAAAACATTGGTACTTGCTGATGAGGATGAAGATTTGTCAGATTCGCTAGCAATTTCATTCCCTTGTGCGAGAAGGGGTTCTGCTGGTACTGAGGTGAGGGTGCGTTCCCCTTTGCGAGGAGAATAGCTTTTGTAGACGTTTTCTAGAACAACCTGTGCCACGATAGATTTCCGTTCCCTTTGCGAGCGGTGCGAGGTGCGCGAGTTTTCCCCGATCCAATCGTACTTTGAGATGTATAGCGATCGCACCGTTGGGAGTAGGTGCTGGGGCGCCGTGCCGCACTTGAGTAGTTAAAATCGTCACCTGCTCATCAACCTGGTTTTTGAGCTTGCAAGTATTTAATCTCAAAACATTCTAGCAAGCACCGATTCGAGTCAGAACAACATAGATTGTTTTAGCAACGATCGCACAATCATACCAAATACTCCACCGTTCTTGATATCGTAGATCGAGCGCTACTACTGCTTCAAAATCTTGCACCGCCGATCGACCATTCACCTGCCATTCTCCAGTTAAACCCGGTTTAACATTTAACCGCTGCCAGTGATAATCGTTGTATTGAATCACTTCATCAGCAGTGGGAGGACGGGTGCCTACTAAGCTCATTTCTCCCAGCAATACATTCCAAAATTGGGGAAATTCATCCAGACTGGTTTGACGCAGAAATCGACCTATTCTGGTAACGCGGGGGTCTTTTTGGTTCTTAAAAATCAGTCCCTTGGCTTCGTTAGGAATTAGAATTTTGAGCGCATCCGCATTTTGCACCATCGTGCGGAATTTCCAAATTTTGAAAGGTTTGCCATAAAGCCCGTAGCGCTTTTGATTGTATAAAATAGAACCTGTGCTATCTGATTTGATCGCAATGGCAATGGGAATGAATACCACAGCTAGGATGAGCAATCCGACTAAACTACCGATAATATCAATCAATCGCTTAGAAATTGATTGCGTAGACGGATGAGGAGTTTTTAGTTTTACAGAAAAAGATAATGTATTCATTGGTATGATGGCTCTATCTAGGTAGATGCTGCTACAGCTTTGCGAAAGTAATACAACAGAGCAAGTAGGCAGAGGTGAAAGGCCAGATAGGTGTCTTGAGAAACCCGGTTTCACAAAAGTTAGCAGATTTCTCGCTATTCGCTTGATTTACTCCTACCTGCCGAGGGTATAGTGTCGCAGGGGCGGCTTTTACAGACAATGTTAGCTTTCCGCAGATATTCCATCTCAACTTTGCTCCTAGAAACCAGGTTTCTTCAACAGTTGACAGTTGACAGTTGACAGTTGATGCCAAGAAACCGGGTTTCACCTGAAAAATCATTTATGGAACTCTATAACCCAGCAGAAACCCGGTTTCTAAGATAGGGTTTCACCTGAAAAATCGTTTATCGAACTCTAGAACCCAGCAGAAACCCGGTTTTTAAGTTAATTGCAAACCAGGGAAATTAATTATTTCCTTTCCCCCTTAAAGGGGGAGGCTTCAAATCCATCTTTCTGGTAAAAATGAAAATTTGCTGATTGCCGTGTCCCTGCAACATGGCAGAGGATTGTTAACTCACATCTTGCACCAAGCCTAGAAATAAATTTCTGGCTGAAAGCTAAAACCCGTTAAAACGGGTTAATACCTGATTGTAGTTAGCTTTAGCTCACTTAAGCTTTCAGCCCCAAATTTATTTGGAGGCTGTTTATCGGGTAGGTGCAAGATGTGAATTAAGATAAATCAGGTTTTTTTGCGTAAGGTTTCTGGATGTAATATTTCAGATCGACCTGCCGCATTGAAGGCAATATTGATTGTGTTTTAGTTCATTGGGGCAATATTTTTGAGTTTTTGGAGAGCAGTTCTAAGTAAGCAACAGGAATCACAACAGGCCATAAAACTGTTAATAGGAGCAAGATTGCTATAGCTAAGAATTTTTCTTCGGAATTCAGTTGAGTATCTTGATGCAAAATGGCTAGCCAAGTGGTGAAAAAATAACGGGCTATAAACAGGTAATAAACGATAGCAGTAACTAGAATGTATTTCAACATTTTGGCTCCTTTTTTGGGTAATTTATTGAAAATGGATAGGCTGTTGAAAGAAAGATTTTTGAAGCGCGATCGCGGCAGCTTAGCTTGCGGATGCGCGGATTCGTGCCGGAGGCATATCGCACGCACCCTGACTAAATTTTTTTGGCGATCGCACTTGAATTATATGCAGTGCGATCGCATCTTAAATCCCAAGTGATAAAATGGAATGAGTTAGCGAAAAACATGAGAAACACCTATGATAAAGTACCTTCGCAAGTGGTTTCGTCAAGACCCAAAGCGTAAAGCCAAAGAACGTGTAGAAGCCTTACTATTGGAAGCTATGGAGTCTGGGAGTGCGACTCCAATGACTGAAAACGATTGGGCAGAGATCCGTAAAGCCGTGCGTGAGAGAATTGGCAAGCGTCAAGGATCAATTAAGGGTTAATGGGTGAAGTTAACAAACGACAGCAAGTTATTCGCGATTTAATAGAACTGGCGACCTACATCGCAGAAGATGACTTTCTTAACAGCAGCAGAACAAACCTTTAAACAACTGGCTAATAAGCCTGGGATAGGAAAACTAAGTCAATTTTCTAATCCCAATTTGGTAGATGTTCGGCAGCAGGCTATCAAAGGATTTAGAAAATATCTTATTTTCTACCGTCCTACAACCTCCGGTGTGGAAATATTGCGAGTCATTCACGGCGCACGAGACATCGAAGCAATCTTGGATGAGGATTTAGGAGATGATGATTGAGAAAGAGCGATCGCAAGCACCCCGACTAAATCTTTTTTGCGATCGCATTCGGGTTTCATCTGGTAAAGTTGCGATCGCGCTCCAATTGTATGCAGTGCGATCGCGCAGCGTGCCGGAGGCATATCGCACCTCCCTCATCAATTAACTGACGCTGGAATCCAAAACTTTCTGTTGCTGTTTGCGTTTCAGCAGCGCACCAGTCCCTAAAGCACCAAATGTCAGTAAACTGAATACAGAACTAGCTTCGGGAACAGATTTCGGTTGGTCAGTTCTGAAGCTAGCTCCAATGTGAACAACTTTGTCAGGACTATATGAATAGAGTTGCTCGTAAATTTGGATAGTTCGGTTGCCACCATTTTGATTGAGAACGTGCGTCCCCACAGGAACGTATGAGGTAGAAAGTCCTTGCAGATTATTTGTGAAAAAGTCAGAGCCAACTGGCTCAGGATTGAGGAGTAAGTTGCCCACAAAAGAAGCATTTGGGGTAATATTATAACTCCCTGTAAACAGTCCATCAAAGCCAAAGTTGTTCAAGATTTGATTGGCAGTATAGGCAAAACCGTTATGATCTGTACCGATTAAAATTCCCCCGCCTGCATCTTTTAGAGCTAAGGCTTGGTTAACTGTTGCTGCTGCTGCTGAATTAGTAAGAGTATTGCTCCACTTGTTGCGGAAAAAGAAGGCGCTGTCTAGAACAAATTCGGGTTGCTTGTGCGCTGCCCAACTATTGAGGGCTGTCAAGTCAGCTTGATTGAGAAGAGATGTCCGATAAATGGTCGTATCAAACCAAATCTGATCGTAATATCCTACGGGCTTGGAATCTAGCCAGGAAGCTAAACTGCCAGGAACATGGGTTTGCACGAAATCTACATCGAAGATTGTGCCGTCATAATAATTGTCAAGAGCATCAGCAATTGGTCTGCGAAAATCTCCCAGATTTCCAGTTCCAAGACCACGAGTTGAATTTAGGTAAAGGATGTTTTCAGTGGCATTTGCACTTGTAGTTGTGCTGATGATTCCAACAGCAGTTAATCCAACTCCGACCAAGATAGCAATTGACTGATTTTTGAGACTAACCATACTTATTACCTCACAAAGAGTAGATGTTGACAATGCAAATCCTTACCAGCGCGATCGCATTCCTTCAAACAAAAGCGATTTCAGATCTTGCACCGAGTGCTGTCTACCCGCCGTGGAATAAATTCCAAGGGCTTTTAGCTCAAGTCCACTTAAGTGGACTGAAGATGTTTTTCTAGTCCTCTTGAGAGGACTTTCGCTATTAGCCAGAGAATTGATTCTCTGGCGGGTGAGTGGTTAGTGCAGGATCTATTGCGATCGCACCTCCAACCGCAGTCAGAATCAAAGCGATCGCTATTGTTACTTAAGTACAATCTCACTCCAGTTAAGCAGCTAGCTTCGCACTTAAGTATTGTTTGATAACCTTGCTATGTAATTTAAGCGAGAAAAGTGAGTTTGTCAAGCACTGAATTGGTATTAGGTGGGTGTAAATCGTGATGAAAATGGTATCGGCTCCAGCATTTAAACTTATTACTTAAGTGATTAAATAGGTTACAAAGAATCACAAAATCCCAGAAAGTACTTAATAAAACTAAAAACTGAGCAAAGCGTCAGTCCTGAAAGGGTGGTTTTCCCACCCCATCACTATCTGAACACAACCGTTAATACCGGCCTCATTGTTGTAGCACCGTATACCTTATAAGAATACTGACCACTTCACCAGCTTCACCCAAATTACCAGCAGCTAAGGGTTTACTCTAAAAGTTAGCCTCAGCGTATCCTTGGACATGCAACGTTTGAATTGTTCGCTTGACTACTCTAGGAGAGTCAACTAGCAGATGCTTAATCCGCTCTCGGCTGAACTGCACTTGATTACCGCTATCTGGGGAGACAAATTTTTCTGCCATAGTTCACCTGTGGGAATGGCAATTTAGGGCGCAAGTACCCCAAGATATCGATTTTCTGATTCGTGCGATCGCGCCTTTGAAGAACGCAGGTAAAGACTGGACGTTGAGCGATGTCGTAGTTGAAGCTTTAGCTGAGTGGTTACGCAAACCAGAAAACCGTGAATTAGTTGAAGCGCATAACTTACTGGAAGGCTTGCAGCGTCGAGGTTTAACGTTGTAGGGGCGGGTTTTACCAGTCAGCCTGCGGAACCACGAAATATGTCGTTAAACCCGCCCCGCCCGGATGCAATACCGATGCAACCGGACATGATATAAGACCTGTTTGAACCATTTCGGAATTTTGTTAAATTATTGTATATTTTCATGGGCGTAGGGGCGGGTTTTACCAATAATCTTTGCCACCAACGGACTTGTATAAACCCGCCCCTACCAATCCCAGATAATAGGTAAAAGCAATTACCAATTACCAATTACCAATTAGCCATTACCCATTACCACATTGACAATTTTCTCATCGGGGTTAAGTTGGACAATGCGATCGCCCATCCCATCTTTGCCATAAAACTGTACCGACTTCACTCCGGCGCGCACAGTTCGCCGTTCTGTCACTAAAGTTACCTCACCTGACTCTTTTGCCGCTACCATCGCCACTAAATTATCGATTCTGCCGATAAATTGCATCATTTGACTGCCAATTTCGCCGATATTTACCAGTCGCAGCGCAGTAACTGGCATCCGTTTGGCATAACCTAATGCAGACACGAGCAAGATATTTTCATTGGGAGCCAGAGTTAAAGCGCCGACCAATTTTTCTTGCGATCGCAACCTCACCGCCTGTATCCCTTGGGCAGTTCTACCCATTATCGGCAATTGTTGCTCGTTAATTTGAAACCGCAACACGCGCCCGCCAGAGGTTGCCAAAATAACTTCTTGACGCTGGTTAGTCAGGCTAGCATAGCTGACTTTATCGTTATCTTTTAGCTTGATTAAAGTCATGCCCCGCGCGCTCAAACTGGCAATTTCCGTTGCGGGTAGTCGCTTAATCCGCCCCTGACAAGTCAGAATTACTAAATCGGCATTGTCTAGTTTTTTGGGCAACAAAAAGTAAGTCGCAATTGTTTCGTTAGCCGCTTGCGCTCCATTGGGGAGCAACAAAGGTAACGGAGTTCCTCGACTTTGTCCAGAAGTTGTAGGAATATCCTTGACTTTAACTGGATAAGCTTTACCGCTGTCGGTTATGACTACTAACTCTGCACCCGTATTAGATGCCTGAGTTTTAACGGCAAAATCATCGCCCGCTTTGAGGGAATTAGATTTTCCATTCTTCGAGAGTCTCCGCACATACCCTTTGTGGGTAAATTCTAAAACGACTTCTTCTTCTGGTAATGAGTCATTGGTAATGGGTAATTGGGATGTGGTATTTTTCGCTCCCTTGCCCTTGGAGTCCTCTGCTCCTCTGCTCTTCTGCTCCTCTACTTTGGCAGCTTTTTGAATGCGAGTTCGACGCGCATCGTTGTATTTGCGTTTGAGGGCGCGCAAGTCTTTTTTTAAGGCTTTGAGCAGTTCGTGGCGATCGCCTAACAACCGCTGCAACTCCTCAATTTTGGCAGATAATTGGTCAAACTCTGTCTGCAACTGCTGTCTTTCTAACCCCGTCAGTCGTCGCAACGGCATGGATAAGATGGCGTCGCATTGGCGATCGCTAAAATTAAATCTACTTTGCAGCGTTAATTTAGCCGTACTGCCATCGGGCGCATTTCTGAGAATATCAATCACCGCATCTAACTGAGACAGCGCCGTTAGCAAAGCTTCTACTAGGTGGCGGCGTCTCTGTGTTTGTTCTAACTCGTGGGTATATTGACGAGTCAGGGTTTGCTCGCGGAAAGTGAGAAATTCTTGCAATACCTGCTGCAAACTTAACTGACGCGGCTGTCCATCTACCAACGCCAGCATAATCGTGCCGAAATTACTTGAAAGTGCAGTTTGCTTGTAAAGCTGTTCCAGGACATCTTGGGGATTGACATCGCGTTTGAGTTCGATGACGACGCGCATCCCGTCGCGATCGCTCTCATCCCGCAAATCGGCAATGCCCTCAACTCGCCCCTGGTTAACTAATTCTGCTACCTTTTCGATCCAGCCAGCCTTATTCACCTGAAAAGGCAACTCAGTCACGATAATAGCCTGTCTGCGGTGGCGTCCCCGACTTCCCTGAATTTCCTCAATTTTGACCACACCCCGCACCGTAATGCTACCTTTACCCGTCGAGTAAGCTTCCCGGATGCCTTCAATTCCCACAATTTCGCCTCCGGTGGGGAAATCTGGTCCCGGAATCAGTTCTAGCAGCTTCTCAAACGGTAATTCCGGGTTATCGATCAACGCAATTAAACCATCGATCAATTCTCCCAAATTGTGCGGCGGTACGTTTGTTGCCATTCCCACCGCAATTCCCGCGCATCCGTTGAGTAACAAAAACGGCAACTGGGCAGGTAATACGCTTGGCTCTTGCTGAGAATTATCGAAGTTGCTGATAAAATCAACCGTAGCCTCGCCAATTTCCGATAGCATCGCCTCGTGACCGATTGCAGCAAGGCGCGTTTCCGTGTAGCGCATCGCCGCCGGTGGGTCATCATCCACCGAACCAAAATTACCATGTCCCCCTAGAAGGGGGTAGCGACAGGAAAAGTCTTGTACCATCCGTACCAGGGCGTCATATACCGCCTGATCGCCGTGGGGGTGATATTTCCCCAGCACGTCCCCTACGACGCGAGCGCACTTGCGATAGGGGCGATCCGGCGTTAATCCCAACTCGTGCATCGCGTATAAAATGCGACGATGGACGGGTTTCAACCCATCGCGGACATCCGGTAATGCTCTCCCGACGATGACACTCATGGCATATTCAAGATATGACCGTTGCATCTCGGTGTGCAGGGCAGTAGCAATCACTTGTCCCGAGAGAAGGTTTAGTTGTTTAGCCATGAGTCTAAATTCCTTATGAATACAAAAAAATAACAAAATCGGTCATCAGTCGTGGGTTATCGGTCATGAATCGGTCGCCCTGGAACAACAGATTGCTGTAACGGCGCATCTACTGACCACTGATAAAGGACAAATGACTCTTTTCACAGTAGTATCAAACGGCAGAAGCAAGGGTGTCTTACTCTGAATCAAGTAAAAAGGAAAAGCCATGAAGACAGTTTTGATTGTGGAAGACGATCCGATAAATTATCGCGTTTTCTCCAAGATTCTTACCAAGCGGGGAGGCTTAGCGGTTCAGGGAACCGAGGACGTGGAAGAGGTGATACAAATTGCTCAGTCCGGGAAAGCCGACTTGATTTTGATGGATGTTTCCCTGGCTCGCAGTGTATACCAAGGTCAGGCAGTTGACGGCATTAAGATCACTCAGATGCTCAAAGCTAATCCCCAGACTGCCAACCTCCCTATTATCCTGGTCACGGCTCACGCGATGGAGGGCGATCGCGAAAACTTTCTCAAGCAAAGCGGTGCAGATGGATACATCTCTAAACCCGTGGTCGATCATCAACTGTTTGTGGATCAGATTATGGCACTACTGCCCAAAGATTAACTAGCTTGATCCCCCCTAACCCCCCTTAACCAGGTAGTGGCAAGAAGGCTCGCTTGTTGCCCCAAGCCAGCTTGCCTTTGTTATTAAGTACTTATGTACTATATTTAGCTGTTTGGGGCAAATACCGAGCGCGTTCTTGAGAAAAAAACCTTTCTGCCAGGATCGGTAGCCAAATTTTGCTACTGGGTTTTTGGCATCGGATAAATTACCATTTTAGGTGCTGTCGTGCAAGAGTGCAGGTTACCTTTGCCGTGGCTAGGCAACGCCGGGAATTATCTCTCCCACGGTGCAATGACCGTAGATTTGATATCGAAAGCGGTGGCGCTGGCTATGAGTTAACGGGAATTGCCGTCAAGTCCCCCACTCTATCTGTAGAGTGAACGGCAGGATCGGAGGCACTATCCACCGAGAGCCTCACCCCTGTAGCGAGCCAGAAATCACCGCTCGGTGCGATCGCTTATTATTTATAATTTTTTTGCGGATTTTCTTAGTAAATTCAGTAATTATTTAATCCAGAATACAGCAACAGGACTTACGCAAAGCAACCGGGTTTCTATGAAAAATCGTTGGTTTAGAAACCAGCAGATCTATGAAGAAACCCGGTTTCTGACTTGGGCGTGCGTCAGTCCTGTCCCCATTTCCTCTGTCCCTGAAGTCCCTGTGCTAAATTTACCGGGGAGGGCGTTGCTGTTGTTGCGATCGCTGTTCTTGCGCTTGAGCTATTGTCGCTTGAATTCTGGGGGTAGCAAGCAGTTTTTGGGCATCTTGAATCAAGCGATCGCCCCAAAGATTTTCCTTTAAAAAGTCTACATTGGCGTAACGATCGTCGGAGCGCAGCGCCGCTTCGCCCAAGGCGATGCCTTGTTCGCGATCGCCTTTAGCATACAGCGCCACTGCGAGCGCTAGTTGAGGTTCTGCGGCTTCTTTATCAATTTCCACCGACTTGCGCCACATACCTATTGCCCCATCTATATCGCCTTGTTCGTATTTAATCAAGCCGATATTGGTGAGTGCAGGCCAAAATTTTGCTTCCGCCGCGATCGCTTTTTCATAAGAGGCGATCGCTTCGGGAAACTTCCTTAGCTTATAGTAGGCGTTGCCCAAATCAAATAACGCTTCCGGTACATTGGGTTTAATTTTCAACCCGGCTTGGATTTCTGCGATCGCTTGTTCGTATTGCTGCTTTTGAAAGTAAGCCGATCCTAAAGCAAATAAAATCGTCGATTCATTGGCATTCAATCTCCTTGCCTGCTGCAACGCGGCAATTCCTTTATCTATCTCATCGGATTGTAAATACAAGCCTCCCAACAAAAACCAAGCTTGAAAGTTCTTCGGTGCGAGCTGGGTTGCCAACCGCGCGCGGGGCAAAGCTAATTCGTATTGTTGAAATTGCGCTAACTGTGCTGCTTCCTGTGCCAAACTCAAACCCTGTTGTTCTAGCTGAGTCGAGTTAAGCTGCAGCGTGTGGGGTATTAATGCCTGCGCGGATGCAGGCTTGGTCATATTGAACAGACCAAACAGCAGGATAACAGAAAGCCAAGAATTGCGATTGGGCATATAGCCATTAAGACAAGAAGGTGTTTCCAGCTTAAATCATAGTTGATTCACCAGCCCGAGGAGCAGAGAAGCTTTCTTGAGCTGAGGGAGCTTTCTTGAGCTGAGGAGCTGAGGGAGATGGGGGAGCTGAGGGAGCTGAGGGAGCTGAGGGAGCTGAGG
>CAYXCW010000189.1:5587-11802 GCA_964463555.1 uncultured bacterium | reverse complement strand
CCACTGTCCACTGTCCACTGTCCACTGTCCACTGTCCACTATCCACTGTCCACTGCCCACTGTTATTCTTTTCTTTCAATAACGATGGTAGGATTGGTTGCCAAAACAACAATAGTTGCTACTATTGCTGCAACTGGAAATACAACTGCACTTGCACCTAAACCTACAACGGCTACTGGCAGAGGAATTTCAATCAGTCTTTCGCCTTGTTTGTTGAGAACTGCGATGCGACGAATGTTACCTTTACGAAGCAGATTTTTGATGAAGGTAACTAATGTATCTCGGTTAACTTTAAATTCTTCTACCCGCACTGTTTCTTCGGCGGGGATTTCGGATTGAACGGTTGTTGCATCTACAACTACGGTTGTTACTGGTTCTTCAATTCTTCCTGTTTGTGCGTTCATTGTTCGCCATCCCAAAGTTCTATTAATTCAATTTTGGCTAGTGCTATGGGCAAACAACCAGTCAGGAAACCCTACTTTTAGGTTGTATTTACCCTACTCAGATCTTGCACCATTATCAACAAGCCTTCAAAAACCGGGTTTCTTGATGAAAAATCTAGGCTTTGAAGCTGAGCTATTTGCAAGAAACTAAGGTTTAGCCAAGGTGCAAGATGTGAACCTACAAAAACCGTGACGATAGAAGGCAGGAGACAGAAGGCAGAAGGGAAAAGCCGATTTTCGACCAATGTTCCTCCTCTGGGAATATTTGCGATCGCACACCTTTGACTAACATATCAGCAGTGAGCAGACCACCAATCCCACAGGAGGAACTAAAGCGGAATGAACCTCAACAGCAAGTTTAAAGCCACGATTCGTAGGGTGGCGATCGCTCTGTTAGTCGGTACAATTTGGCTATTGGGTTTCCCTGCTTTCTCAGCTACAGCAGGTTCTTACGTTCCCAACGATACTACGGTAAACCCGACTGCGAAGGATTCCAGCATCGCTAAAGCCGCGAATCAGCGCATCGAGTCGGTTGACGATTGCAGTAAATATTTAACCAATGGCGATAAAAATACTACCGCCCACTTAGATAAACCATTAGATAGATCTGGTTCGACAACGCTTCCCAGCACATTAAAAGTATCGGACAACCCGGCACCAACCGTCGCTGAAGTCGAGTTTAAGCGCTGTCTCGAACAAAAGGGCATAGCGCCAAAACCTTGAATGATAGTTGATAGTTGATAGTGGACAGTTGACAGTTATCAAACAGGACGAGACGCACTACATCCCCCGTCATTTATGCGGGGGATGTAGTGCAACCGGGACTTTTAAGTCCCGTTTTGAAAATGAAATATTTGTACTAAGTAGGTAGGCGTGATTAAACGTTTGATTCTGAATGCCCAGATTGCTTACACCAAGGGGATTGTAACCAAAAAGCATAGTGCTGTTTATTCACACCCACCTACTTAAAATCAACGTTTTAACCCGTTTCAACGGGTTTTAGCTTTCAGCCAGAAATTTATTTCTGGGCTTAGTGCAAGATGTGAGCCGAGAGATTTCCCCAGTAGGGACACGGCATCGCTCAATTTGTTGGCTTAAGCAGTTATCTGTTTTCCTCAAATATCTCTGATGCCATGTCCCTACGCAAGGACTCTATGAAGTTTTTTGCTCGTGGGCAATTCAACGGTTATCATATGAGTCTTTAATACTCGCGGACGAGTTTTTGATACTGGCGAACAAGTCTTTGATACTCGCCCACGAGTGTTTAGTTCTCAAGCGCGAGTGTTTGATCTTCGCCCACGAGTGTTTAGTTCTCAAGCGAGAGTGTTTGATACTCGCCCACGAGTGTTTAGTTCTCAAGCGAGAGTGTTTGATACTCGCCCACGAGTCTTTAGTTCTCAAGCGCGAGTGTTTGATACTCGCCCACGAGTCTTTAGTTCTCAAGCGCGAGTGTTCGATACTCAAGCGCGAGTGTTTGATACTCAAGCGCGAATAACTAAAGCAGGGGCAAGTGAATAATAAATACTGCGCCCTGCCCAATTCCTTCGCTGTGGGCTTGGATTGTCCCACCGTGTAATTCTATTAGATGGCGCGCGATCGCAAGTCCCAATCCCAACCCCCCTTTCTTAGTGCCGCTGGAAGACTGACGGAAGCGATCGAAAACATGGGGTAAAAACTCAGGATTGATACCCTGACCTGTATCTCTGACAACGATCTGAGCATAACCGTCAATGCGCTCTAACCAAACGTCAATTTCTCCGCCTTCTGGGGTAAACTTAATCGCGTTGGCAAGCAAGTTACCCATCACCTGTTGCAAGCGGTTTGGATCGCATGAAATCATGCCGATGGAAGCATCGAGGGCAGATATTAAGCAAATCCCCTTTTCATTGGCTGGTATATAAGCAGTATCGATCGCATTCTGAATGATGGGGACGAGTTCTACCCGCTGGGGATAAATTTCGAGTCTACCCTGAATTATGCGAGAAACATCGAGCAAATCTTCTAGCAATTTTGCCTGGGATTTGGCATTGCGTTCGATGGTTTCTAATGCCTTTTCTTTGGCTGCATCGTCCATTTTCCCCTTGCGTAAAAGTTGCGCCCAGCCCAAAATTGCATTTAGGGGCGCGCGCAAATCGTGGGATACCATAGCCACAAAATCATCTTTAGCACGATTAGCAGTTTCGGCTTCTGCCCGGGCTTTTTGCTCCAATTCCAGCAGTTGATTCCGTTCTGCTTGGATTTGTTTTTGCTCTTCAATATCCGTACTCGTCCCATACCAGTTAATGATACGACCTGCTTCGTCTTTGATTGGTAATCCCCTGACTAAAAACCAGCGGTATGCGCCATCGGGCGATCGCTTTAACCGCATTTCCACTTGATAAGGCGTTCCCTCTCGTACTGCTTGCTGCCACGCTTCTAGAGAGGGTTGCAGGTCATCTGGATGGTATGCGAATTGCTGCCAACCACCGGCTAAACTTTGCTCCAAGGTTAAGCCGCTATATTCGCACCAACGCTGATTAACGTATAAAAGTTTACCCTCAGTATCAGTTATCCAGACGAATTGGGGCATCGCATCGGCTAGGTAACGGTAGCGCGCCTCGCTTTGGCGCAGTGCTTCTAATGCTTGTTTGCGATCGCTTACATCAATGTACGCACCGACACAACCCCGCACTTTTTTCTCTTCATCAAATAGAGGTTTGGTGTGTCCCAGCAAATCAAATTTTGTCCCGTCATCGCGCACCACCTGCATTTCGGTCATGGGAATTTCCACGCCCGTTGCCGTACAAACTTGCATCGGCAGTTCTTCCCCAGGAATTTCTTTACCGTTAATCAGAATTTTGTAAGGCAAGATATCTGCATTCGATCCCGTTTTGGAAGCGTTGGTATCTGGGGTTAAACCTAACAATTTTTGCAGGAAGGGATTGACGCTGATAGTCTTGCAGTTTGGCTCTTCGGCGATCGCAATTCCTACGGGCAGCAAGTCGAGCAAAGTTTGCAACTCGTTGACGCGACGTTCTAATTCGCGATTTAGGCGGATAATTTCTGCTTCTGCTTGCTGGCGATCGCTCAGTTCAATTTCTAACTGCTGGTAAAGTTCTGCTTGCTGGATGGCAATTCCTACTTGAGTTGCCAATTGTTTGAGCAAATCAATTTCTAAACTTTGCCACTCGCGCGGGGCGTCGCATTGATGGGCAATTAGTAACCCCCACAAGTTTTCCCCTGCTAGAATTGGCACTACCAGATTAGCTCTTACCTGTAATTGAGCCAATAGTTCGACGTGACAAGGATCTATTTCGGCGGTGTAAATATCTGTTTTTGATGTCACCAAACCTTGGCGATAAGGTGCGATATAAGTTTCGCTCAAACAAGGATCGTAGATACTCGTCGATAAAAGCGCCGTGAAGTCATAATTGACGGATTCTTTAATTATTAAGCCGTTGCCGTTTGGTTCTAGCTGGAAAATCAGCGCGCGATCGCATTCTAGAAACCGCCGCACTTCGTTCACGGTTGCTTGCAGAATTTCATCTAAATTCAGACTTTGGCGAATCTTCTGAGCAATTTCCATCACCAATCGTTCTTGCTCAATTCGCTGTCGCAAATTTGCCTCAGCTTGTTTGCGCCAAGTAATATCCTGCGCTATACCAAGAATCTCGTGAGGTAAACCATCAGCAGTTTTGCTGAAAACAACATCTCGACTATAAAACCAATGCCATTTCCCATTTGCATGTTGCACCCGGTACTCGCACTCAATAATTTCATCCTCATCAGCCAAGTTAAATTTTTCCTGTAACACAGGGATTTGCGGCAGATCCTGCGGGTGAATAATTTGTGTAACTAACGCCGATCCCATTGCCTGAATTTGTTCTGGCGTGTAGCCAAGAACTTCAGCCATTTGACGATTCCCGTAGACATTTCGCCGTTCAATCAAGTCATAAACGTACAAAACCCCTGGCATTGTATCGGCAATTTGTTGGATGAACTCTTGACTTTGCTGCAATGCCGCTTCGGTTTGCTTGCGTTCGCTAATATCCCGCTGAATTGCTACAAAGTGAGTGTAATTTCCCAATGAGTCAGGCACGGGTGTAACGCTCATTTCCACCCAAAATTCTGAGCCATCTTTGCGGTAGTTAATCAATTCAACTTGGATGGCTTCTTTAGTTTTAAGTGCGTTACGAATTTGATTTAAAATTGCTCGGTTGGTTTTGGGGCCTTGCAGAAACCGCGGCGACTTGCCAGCAATTTCTTCTAAACTGTAGCCCGTCATTTTAGTAAATGCTTGGTTGACGTACATAATGCGCGGCCCAGGTTCATCAAGCGGCGCTATTTCCGTCACAATTACGGCATCTTTGGCATTAACAATAACTGATTCTAACAATCGCAAGCGTTCTGAAGAACGCTTGCGATCGCTGATATCGCGCCAGGTAGCAACAAACCCATCCCCTAATTTACTGGCACTGATATCGAAAGCTCTAGTCAGATACTGCTTGCCATAATTATCGGCATAAATCACCGCTTCTTTAAACAAAGGTTCGCCAGTTTCTACTACCTGGCAGT
The DNA here is from genome assembly GCA_964463555.1 of uncultured bacterium. Classification (GTDB taxonomy): domain Bacteria; phylum Cyanobacteriota; class Cyanobacteriia; order Cyanobacteriales; family Aerosakkonemataceae; genus Microseira. Next base: position 6,805 of record CAYXCW010000189.1, on the reverse strand, counting down.
ACTCTTCAAATAGCCCAGTTTCTCGATGTGCTGGCAGTAGTTCGCAAAGTTTTTTCCCAATTTGTTCTTCTGCACTCATGCAGTTATTTTTGCAAGCCGCTTCGTTAACATATTCGACGATAAAATCTACAATCTTACCCGATTCATCTCGCAGGCTTTTGTAGATGCCAAAACAATCGAGCATGTTTTCTACCGAGGTGCGAAATCTTTCTTCGCTAGCCTCTAGTTGGCGTTGCAGCTTATCGCGTTCGATAGCGTTGTGAATAGCCAGACGCAGAGAATCGGGAGTTGTCCTGCCTTTGACGAGGTAATCTTGGGCACCATTTTTGATCGCAGCGACTGCGATCGCTTCGTTCCCCTGTCCGGTTAGCATAATTACAGGCAAGTTAGTTTTGCCCGTCTGAATTTTTAACTCGCTTAAAAATTCCAATCCATCAATATCCGGCAGCAAATAATCCAGCAAAATCGCATCCGGCTGGATTTGCTTGCAAAGTTCTAAAGCATTTTCCCCTTCTTCTTCCTCAAAAATTTTATAACTGTATTTAGAATCTAAACTTAAATAGCGGCGATATACTTCTCTATCTTCCGGGCAATCATCAACGATTAAAATTGTCCGGTGTTTTTTTCTCATGGTTTCCTCCTCTCCCCATCAGGTAAAACGACTGCTTCAAACCAGTAGTCTATTAAAATTTGAATAGTTTTTCTTAATTTTGTCACATCAATTGGCTTGATAATATAGCCATTAACCCCATTGCGGTAACAGCTCTCAATATCTTTCGGGTTAGAAGATGTCGTAAATACAACAACTGGAATCGTTTTTAGATCTTCATCCTGTTTAATTTGAGCCAGCACTTCTCGTCCATCTGTTCCCGGTAAATTCAGGTCTAGAACGATAATAGCTGGACGAGGTGTTTGAGTAAAGTTAGCATACTCACCAGTTTTATAAAGAAAATCTAAAGCCTCATCTCCATCGCTACAGCGATAAATCGGGTGAGTAACTGCGGATTTCCGGATTATCCGTCCAAATGCTTCAAAATCCTCATCGCTGTCTTCTACGAGTAGTAACGGTTGAGTCTGGTTAGCTGTCATTTCCTCCCCACTTTTAACTTGATACGTTTCAGCTTGCTTGGTTGCCATTTCTAATTTAGCTTTAACTCGGTAACGTGAAATAGAAAGCCGAAGCCAGAAACCGGGTTTCTTCGTAGATCTCTGGTTTCC
>CAYXCW010000189.1:0-5487 GCA_964463555.1 uncultured bacterium | reverse complement strand
TTGCGTCAGTTGCCATTTCTAATTTAACTTTAACTCGGTAAGGTGAAATAGAAAGCCGAAGCCAGAAACCGGGTTTCTTCGTAGATCTCTGGTTTCCAAACTAACGAATTTTCATAGAAACCCGGTTTCTTTGCGTCAGTTGCCATTTCTAATTTAACTTTAACTCGGTAAGGTGAAATAGAAAGTACTGCCTTCGCCATAAATTGATTCGACCCAAATCTTACCACCGTGGCGTTCGACAATTTTTTTAGCGATGGTTAAACCAGCACCCGTACCGCCGCCATATTTGTTAGCAGTATGCAGGCGCTTAAAAATACGAAAAATTGCTTCTTTATGTTTCTCGCGAATGCCAATCCCGTTATCTTTGATATAAAAAACAATTGCCTCATCTGGTGCATCTTCACTTGCTTGTGTTTCTCGTTCTAAATACCCAATTTCTACCCATTTTTCGGGATTATCGTTGTATTTAATGGCGTTGCCGATCAAGTTGGTGAATACTTCTTGAATTTGCACGCGATCGCATCGCACAATCGGCAAAGGGCGAGGAATATAAATTTCCACATTATCTTCCTTCCTACTTATTTTTAAAACATCCAGAACGTTTTTAACCACCAAGTTTATGTCAACCTTTTGTAACAAAAGTTCGACCCGTCCCAACCGAGAAAAATGCAGCAAAGAATCGATCAAATCTTCCATCCGCTGAGTCAAACGCATCAAAGTTTGCAGCTTCGATACACCATCTTCCTTCAGCACATCACCATAATCTTCCAACAAAAAACTAGAATAATTGTGAATTCCCCGCAGCGGTTCTTTCAAATCGTGAGAAGCTATATAAGCAAACGCATCCAATTCGCTGTTGCTGCGTTCTAATTCAACATTAATTTTAGCCAGCTCATCAGCCTTTCGTAGCACAATTCCAATAATAGCACTTCTGAGTTCTAAAGCCGCATCAATTTCATATTCTTTCCAAGGTAATGACGTTAACCGCACGGTTTCTTGCCACAAATCAAAAGATTTACGAGGCGATAACCGCAAACCCCCATTATCTTCAACTTCCACAGGTTTGTGAGGATTGCCGCCCCAGTTTACAGTTTGAATTACTTCCGGACGAAACCACAAAATATAATACTTTTGAGTTTTAGAAATCGACAGCGCCAGCAATCCACTTGCAACGTCTTTAAATTTTTCTGCTGCTGGGTAAACTTTCGGCAAAGAATCCGTATAAAAAAGATTATGCTGGATTTTATGTTCCAACCAAGTAATTAACTCAGTAATTTCATTTTGCTGCGGCGTTTTACCAAGCACCGTGCAAGTGTTACCGGCACACACAACGGCACCTTGAGCTAAAACCAAGTCCAACAAATCAGATGGATCTTTAACTAAACCATCGACAAAGTTTTCTTTTTGTGGAATCGCTTCCACAAATTTAGCTTGAATAGCTTTTATTTTAATTTTGCGTTCCAAATCTTCATTCTCTTCTTTATTTGCCAATTCCAAAGACATCACTTGCCCCAAAAACTCGCAAGCAGTCCGAATCTCGTAATTGACATACTTAGCTGTCGGATGATGGCAAGCAATCAGCCCCCATAATCTTTTGTTTTTAATCAACGAGATTGACATTGAAGCACCAACCCCCATGTTTTTCAAATATTCAATGTGCAGCGGCGAAACGCTCCTCAAAACAGAAAAACTCAAATCTATGGGTTGACTGTTTACCGCACTATCCTGATGAATTAGTGCTACAGGTTGATAATTAACATCCGGAATCAACCGGATATAATTTAAAGTATATAGTTGTTTAGCTTGCTTAGGAATATCCGAAGCCGGGTAGCGCAAGCCCAGATATGGATTAATATCTTCTGGCTTATCTTCGGCTATTACCTTACCTGCTCCTTCAGCATCAAACTGATAGACCATTACTCGGTCAAATCCGGTAATTTTTCGCACTTCCTTGACAATAATTTGAGACATCTCAGTCAAGTTTGATGCATTCTTTAGCCGCTGGATCGGTTTTTTCACCAATTGATAGAATCCGAAAAAGTCGGCATTATTATTACAAAATTTAGGCTCTAATTCAATAATTATTGCTTGATCAGAACGATGAACGATCGCATCAAATATTTGATTATTGTAAGATAGCTCTAAAGGATTAGTGTTTTCAAAATCAACTGAGATGCATCTTTTGATTGACTCAATTGTAGTTGAATCGAGTATGTTGCTTAACGGCTGTTGTAGCAAATCTTGAGGATGAATACCAATTAACTCAAAAGTATTGCTACTAACTTGTAAAATCTCTAACTCAGGTTCGCTTAAAACGAAAAGTATACCATGAGGCTGAATCGAACCGGGAATGTGAATCGGTTCCTTATCGCAGTTGGTTAAATCAACAGTTTGTGAGCTTAAACTTTCTCTTGGAATCATCTTGCTTTGCGATCGGATAATTAAAATAGTGGACAGTGGACAGTGGACAGTGGACAGTGGACAGTGGATAGTTGACAGTGGATAGTTGACAGTGGATAGTTGACAGTGGATAGTGGACGCAAAGAAACCGGGTTTCACCTGAAAAATCGTTTATGGAACTAACGATCGCAGCAGAAACCCGGTTTCTCAGAGGAGATAATTCAACTTGATTGAGAACTACGATTTCACAATAGTTTTTGCTACACAACCAAGCAAAGAAATCAAACTCAAATCTTGCTAGTCTATCTTTATATGCAATAACTATTTCTTCAAAACTTTTAAAGCCTAGCATGTCCGGTATCGTCCGGCAAATTCATTATTGAGTCATATAGCGATCGCCAAGGTATTGAGGCTGTTCTTAATTCCTCAAACCCTTAATACAAAGCCTTGCTTCCCCTAGCCCCTAGCCCCTAGCCGTTATAACGGAAAACCCCGACTTCAGCGTTAGCCAGCCGGGGATAGTGCCAACAGTCACCAAGGACGCAGCAGGCAGCCAAAAATCAATGACCAATGACCGTCGATTAAAGGTCGCCGCCGCGACTTGCCAGCACTAAGATTACCGCAGGGCCAGCCAGCACGATCAATGCGAGCATGGTCAGCTGGGCAATAACTTCAAAGTTGATGCTGCCGAAAAAATTGCTGATAAAGTCCATAATGTCCTCCCGAACTAACCCAAGATCTGAAATGGCTAAGCTAAAAAATCCGCATTCTATCTTACCTGGCGATCGCGCCCATTTTTTAAGTATCTTTACAAAACTATAAAAAAAGCTAAACAAAAATCAAGGGGAGGGTAATGGGTCATGGGTCATGGGTCATGGGCAAGAATCCAGCGCCGCTTCGCGTTATAATAGTGCGTCTGATTGGGTTAAAACTCAATCCGGGCAAGAGTTTCCCAAATCTAAAATCTGAAATCTCAAATCTGAAATCCAATGGCGACTTGGCAGTGTGTTAAGCAATGTGGAGCCTGCTGTCATCTTGACCCCCAGGAGCGTCCCGACTTAGAAGAGTATCTATCCCCAGAAGAACTTGAACTGTATTTGAGCATGGTGGGTGAAGGGGGATGGTGTATCCATTTTGATCGTTCAAACCGCAGTTGCCGTATTTACCCGGAGCGTCCGCGTTTTTGCCGTGTCGAGCCAGAAACTTTCCTCGATATGTATGGCATTGAGCCGGAAGAAGTAAGCGACTTTGCAATTGAGTGTTGCCATCAGCACATAGAGTCAACTTACGGGCGTCGCAGCATAGAGATGCTGCGCTTCAATAGCGAAATTTATGGCACGGGAAACAAAACCAATGACCCATTACCAATGACCGATCCCTGAGTTATTGTCAAAATTTCTTAACAAGCAGCGGGTCAAATGTAACCGCAAGCGGTTCATAATCCAAACTGGCAGCCGCGTCAAGGGAAATATGCCCTCCTACTTTCTATTTGCCAGGTGAAGCGGTAAAGTTTATGGCTGTATAGAAACAAGCTTGTATGAGGAAAAGGTGTAGGGGTGACTCGGCAACCAAGAATTAAACTAAATAATCCTTACCAGAGGATTGATGAGCTTGAAGCAAAACTCGACCGCGCGATTAAATATATCCGACGGCTGCGGCGGCACAATAATGAATTGCAAAGGCAGCTGGCGTTCTTTGAGGATAGGCACAGACAACAGCCTGCACCTGTAGAAAGGGAAAGGGAAAGGGAAGTTGTTGCCATGCCTCAACCAAAGCCACGGCGGCGGAGAAGAAAACCGCTGGTAAAAGGTGTTGAAGTTCCAAGGATTGATACCGCTAGAGGTTTTTCTCTCAGAAGAAAGCGGATTAGGTGGGTGCAACTGCGATTGGCTGCGGTAGCGATCGCATTAACTGCATTGAGCCTTCTGAGTGTATCCTGGGTGGTGCGATCGCTCTTCCGTCCTCCAGCAGCCGAACAGACTACTTCAGCCGCCGCTGCGGTGACGAATGCCAGCACACCTCAGTTACTCGCTGCGCCTTTGGAGGTGCCACAATATCCTTCAGCCCAAGGGGGATCTTTACCAACCCTCTCCACCGATCTAGATCCGCAAAACTTACAACCCAGCTATAACGTTACTGCACCGCCCAATTTAAAACCAAGCCAGGAGTTACAAGCAATTGTTGATGAACTGGTTGATATCGCAGCAGATCAAGGAAGACCAACCGACCAATTATCCATCACCTTAATTAACGTTAAAACGGGTGAAGTTGCCGGATTTCAACAACAGGAATTGCGCTTTCCTGCCAGCGTTCTGAAAATGTTTTGGATGGTTTATGTATATGGAGGTTTAGCAGAAGGGATTTTACCCGATGAAGCTGGCTTTAATGTAGACCTCTTTCGCATGATTCAACAGTCTTCTAACGATTCAGCCAGCCGCATTATCGATGCAGTTACCGGCACAAAATCGGGAGAAAAGCTATCAGATGAAGAATATCAAAATTGGAAGCAGCGCCGCATGTTCCTGACGGAATTTTTCCGCAAAGCCGGGTACGACGGGATTATTTTAAGCCAAAAAACCCTCTCGAACTTAGATCGACCGAAAGGCAGAGATGGGCAAATGTGGGACGATCCCCAAGAACCAATTCGCAATAAAATTTCCAGCGAACAAGCTGCCCGATTGATGTATGAAATTGCCACCGGACAAGCTATTTCTCCGGAATCTAGCCAAAAAATGCTCACTTGGATGGCAAGAGATTTAAGCCCAGAAGGAAAAGAAGATACGATCCGATTTGGGGGATTTAACCCAATTAAGGGCTTTTTTGGGGAACCTTTAGCAGAAGATATTGATTTTGCTTCCAAAGCTGGCTGGTCATCTTCTGGACGGCACGAGGTGGCGTTTGTGAAAACAAAAGATGGTAAAACCGCTTATATTCTGTCTGTTTTAGCCAGCGATGAGAGCTACTCGAACGATTGGCATTTATTCCCAGACATGTCGCGTTTTGTGTTCAAGCGCTTGACTGGCTCCTAGTTCGAGACAAGGGAGACAAGGGGGACAAGGGAGACAAGGGGGACAAGGGAGACAAGGG
>CAYXCW010000188.1:0-12135 GCA_964463555.1 uncultured bacterium | reverse complement strand
ATTAAGACCTCTTCGGTCTTAAGAATCTCCGCGCCTTCAGGCCGGAGAGTGTCAATAGCTTCAATAGTTATGAGTGTAGAGTGTTGAGTTTCTGCTTTTATGGCAACTCTCCCACAGCGATGAACCCCGATCTCTACCACTCAAAACTATTGTTCTTAACCTTCTTGATTGATGAAAGGCAACAATGCCACAATGCGTGCCCGCTTAATGGCAAGGGTCAAATCTCTTTGCTGCTTAGCGGTCAACCCAGTAATGCGGCGCGGCAAAATCTTCCCGCGTTCGGTAATAAATTTCCGCAATAGATCGATGTCTTTATAATCAATTGGTTCGCTCGGTTTAATCGGCGAAAGGCGACGACGGTAGTAGGTCATAGTTCTTGGTAATTGGTCATTGGTCATTGGTAATTGGTAATTGGTCATTGGTAATTGGTCATTGGTCATTTCCATTACCGATTACCCATTACCCATTACCATCTACTTGATTTCTTTGTGGACGGTATGTTTGTTACAGTGAGTGCAGAACTTTTTCAGTTCTAACCGCGCCGTCGTGTTGCGACGGTTCTTGGTGGAGGTGTAACGAGAGACGCCGTTTGAGCGCTTGGCTGGGTTAGAGCGGCACTCGGTACATTCCAGGGTGATGATAATACGAACACCTTTTGCCATACTTTAAAACTCAGGTGCAAAGTCAAGAACAGAATTAATCACAAATTCCAATTGTCGCATATGACGAGTCACTTGTGCAACCAAGCGAGCGGATTCTCAATCTAAAATCTCAAATCTAAAATCTCAAATCTAAAATCTCACATTTTGTACGAGGCTGGGGAAAAGGCAATGCTTTCGGTTCAACAAGCAGAGGAAATCATCTTCAAGCGAGTGCAGCCGTTGGATGCTGTTCTTGATGCAGAGGTTGTAGACTTATTGGCGGCGAGTCAGCGGATTTTGGCAATGCCGGTAACGAGCGCTCTGGATTTTCCCCATTGGGACAATTCGGCGATGGATGGTTACGCGGTGCGATTTACAGACGTAGAAGGCTGTAGCGCCGAACAGCCAGCAGTATTAGAAATAGTAGAAGAAATTCCGGCAGGCAAGCAGCCCCAGCATACTATTCAATCTGGACAAGCGGCGCGCATATTCACCGGAGCGATGATGCCAGCAGGTGCGGATACCGTCGTGATGCAGGAAGTGACGCGAGTGGAAGGTTCCCGCGTTGTCATTTTAGCCGCCGCCAAACCTCAAGCTTTCGTGCGCGATCGCGCCTCTTATTATCAAGCTGGTACGCCGTTGCTGATGCCGGGAATGCGCCTATTCGCCCCAGAAATCGCGATTTTGGCATCGGCGCAATGTAGCCAGGTTTCGGTTTACCGCCGTCCTCGCGTGGCGGTTTTATCCACGGGTGACGAACTGGTGACGCCGGATCGACCCTTACAACCGGGGCAGATTGTAGACTCGAATCAGTATGCAATGGCTGCTTTAGTGGCACAAAGCGGCGGCATTCCGCTGTTGCTGGGAATTGTTCCAGATCAACCCGAAGCGCTGCAAAATGCGATCGCCTCCGCCCTCACTTCTGCCGATATCATTGTCTCTTCCGGCGGCGTTTCCGTCGGAGATTATGACTATGTAGACCAGATTCTCGAATCCCTTGGTGCTGAAATACACCTGCGTGCAGTTGGGATTAAACCGGGTAAACCATTGACATTTGCCACGTTTAATCGGGACGAAGCAAAGCGCTCGGTTTTATACTTTGGACTTCCGGGAAATCCTGCATCTTCCCTGGTAACATTTTGGCGATTTGTTCAACCAGCACTGAAGAAATTATCGGGACTGGTTCGGGGTTGGCAACCGATATTTGTGCAGGCGCGTGCCGGTCAAGATTTGCGTTCCGATGGCAAGCGAGAAACATACCTCTGGGGACAGATGCATTTAATAGATGGAGTGTATCAATTTCAGCTTGCAGGTGGCAGTCACAGTTCGGGAAATTTGATTAATTTAGCCCAAACTAATGGATTGGCGGTTCTGCCAGTTGGTATAACTTCAATCAACGCTGGAGAGGCGGTGCAAGTTATACAAGTTGGGTTGCCATTTGGGGATTGAAGACAGAGAATTTACCGGATTTGAGGAAAATCCTGCGTAAAAATAGCTTTCAGTATACGTTGCGGTGCGGCAAAGAAACCGGGTTTCTATGAAAAATCGTCGCTGTGAAACTAAAGCTCGACTGAGAAACCCGGTTTCTCGGATTGCGGTGCGGCAAAGAAACCGGGTTTCTATGAAAAATCGTCGCTGTGAAACTAAAGCTCGACTGAGAAACCCGGTTTCTCGGATTGCGGTGCGATCGCGGCGCTACCAAACTTTACCAGCGTCGGTTGGGTATGTTGATTTCAGCTAGTGGGAAATCAACCACAAACTGCCAACATGGAGCTACTCGATGTTTATTCAACCACTCAAGCACGCGATCGCCAAAATTTATGGACAAGTACCGCTGCCAACGGTTTTAATCGTTCCGTTTGTCTTGCAAATTGCCGGGGCGGTTGGGCTGGTAGGGTATCTCTCTTATCGTAACGGACAGAAGGCGGTTAACGATTTAGCTAGTCAATTGCGCCACGAAATTACCAAGCATATAAAAGACAATCTGCGTGCATATTTGGTAATTCCCCATCAGGTGAATCAGAGCAACGCGGCTGCGATTCGTCTCGGGCAATTGAACTTGCAAGATATTCCCGGATTAGAACGTCATTTTTGGCAGCAAATCCAGATATTTGATAGCCTAAGTTTTGCCGGATTGGCATTAGAGCAAAAAGATAACGTTGGGGCAGAAAGGCGCGATGATGGTGCGCTGACAATTCGAGTCGGCTCAAAAGCAACGGGATATAATTTCCGCACTTATTCGACAAATGAATTGGGCGATCGCATCAAAATCTTAGACAATACAGCCAACTTCGATCCCCGTACCCGCCCCTGGTATCAAGCCGCCGTTGCTGCTGGTAAACCCGCTTGGAGTCCAATTTATCCTCATACTAAAGGCATTACTGCTTATCTAGGCGCATCGATGCCTTTCTACAACAAACAAGGTAAACTTCAAGGAGTTTTACTCACTAATATTAATTTATCGCAAATCGGTTATTTTTTACAAAAAAAAGAAATTGGTAAAACCGGACAAAGTTTTATTATCGAGCGCGACGGCATGTTGGTGGCAACTTCGACAGGGGAACAACCTTTTCGCAGCAAACCAAAGGATTACGGAGCCGAAAGAGTTAAAGCTACAGAGAGTCAAAACCCTCTGACGCAAGCTACAGCCAGATACCTAGAAGCAAATTTTGATCGCAAAAAGCGGTGGCAAAAGTCAGAGCAACTGGAATTTAACATCAACGGTGAGAAACACTTTTTGCAAGTCGTGCCGTTTAAAGATGACAAAGGACTCGACTGGCTAATTGTCGTGGTGATTCCAGAAACAGACTTTATGGAGCAAATTAATACCAACACAGGAACGACAATACTGTTAAGTTTCGTTGCTTTAATCTTTGCTATCTTCATGGGTATTATCACCGCTCGTTGGGTAACGAGTCCAATTTTACGTCTCAACGCCGCTGCCAAAAATATTGCTAAGGGGGATTGGGAGTTAACGATACAAATTGATCGGGTGGATGAAGTGGGGCAATTAGCCAATTCGTTTAATAATATGGCTAAGCAACTGCAAGAATCTTTTATAGAAATGAAAACTTTGAATCAAGCCTTATTAGCCAGCGAGCGCCGACTGAATCAATTTTTGGAAGCGTTACCAGTCGGGGTATGTGTCATTGATGCCAATGGCACGGTTTCCTATATGAATCAAACCGGAGAGCGTTTAATCGGTAAAGGGATAGTCTTAGAATGCAGCGGGGAAAAATTAACAGAAGTTTACCAAATTTATCTTGGTGGCACCAATCAATTATACCCTACCGATCAACTGCCAGCGATGCGGGCATTAAAGGGAGAAACTGTAACCGTTGATGACATCGAAATTCATCTAAACGGAGAAATTATTCCCTTAGAAGTACGAAGCATCCCGATTTTTGATGACCAAGGCAATGTCATTTACGCCATCAATGTTTTTCAAGACATTGGCGAACGGAAAGAAGCGGAAGAAATTATAACTGATTACTATCTTAATTTAGAAACCAAAGTAGCAGAACGTACAGCTCAACTTGCCCGTGCCAATGTGAAATTAGAGCAAGAAATTGCCGAGCGCGAGCAAACAGAAGAAGCATTGCGCCAGAGCGAAGAACGGTTTAGAAGAGCGTTTGATACGGCAGCAATTGGCATGTGTTTGGTTTCTCTAGAGGGTCAACCTTTAGCTGTTAATCCTCAAGTTTGCCAAATGTTCGGCTATTCAGAATCTGAGTTGCTATCTTTATCGGTTGGCGATATTACTTATCCAGATGACAGAGGTAGCGACCAGGAGTACGTGCGGGAATTATTGGCGGGAACGCAACCTTATTATCACATGGACAAGCGGTTTCTGCACAAAAATGGGCAGACAATATGGGCGCGAATCAGCGTTTCCTTGGTGCGAGATTTGCAGGAGAATCCACTTTATTTTATTTCTCAAATTCAAGATATTACAGCGCGCAAAGAAGCCCAACAGGCATTGCAAAAGAGCCAAGCGCGGTTTCAGAAATTAGCGGCAAACGTACCGGGAGCGATTTATGAAGTGGTGTTTCGCCAAGATAAGTCGGTTGAGTATGAATATATGAGTGCGGCTTGTTTAGAGATTTATGAATTAGAGCCGAAGCAGGTGATGAAAAATGCTCAGTTAATTTATGATTGCATTCATCCAGATGACCGAGAAAATTTTTATGCAGCAGCTAGAAGAAGTTCGCAAACTTTAGAACCTTTTGCGCGGGAATGGCGGATTGTGACGCCATCTGGAAAAATCAAGTGGCTGCAAGGAACTTCTCGACCGGAACGGCGGGAAAATGGGGATATTGTGTGGCATGGGGTAGCGATTGACGTGAGCGATCGCAAGCGGGTACAAGAAGAATTAGCCCAAGCCAAAGAAGCCGCCGAAGCCGCCAATCGCGCCAAAAGTATCTTTCTTGCTAATATGAGCCACGAATTGCGGACGCCACTCAACGCGATTCTGGGCTTTTCCCAACTGATGAGTCACAGCCTCAACTTATCTCTAGACCAAATCGAAAATCTCGGCATTATTCGCCGCAGCGGCGAACACCTGCTCACCTTAATTAACCAAGTACTTGACCTATCTAAAATTGAAGCCGGACGCCTGACGCTGAACGAACAAAGTTTCGACCTTTATCAATTGCTGGATGATGTCAAACATATGTTTTCTTTGAAGGCAAAAGATAAAGGATTGCAGTTACTATTCGAGCGGGCTGCTGATGTTGCTCAATACGTGCTAACCGATGAAGTTAAGTTACGGGAAGTGTTGATTAATTTGCTCGGTAATGCAATTAAATTTACCGCCACCGGCAGCATATCAGTCAGAGTGAAACTGGGAGACGTCAAGGAAAGAGCAATCGCCAATTACCCATTACCAATTACCCATTACCAACTGCATTTTGAAGTAGAAGATACGGGAACTGGTATTGACCCTGATGAATTAGATAAAATTTTTGAACCGTTCGTGCAAACTTTATCAGGTCAAAAAGCGCGGGAAGGAACGGGTTTAGGATTAACAATTAGTCGGCAATTCGTGCGGTTGATGGGGGGTGAAATCGGCGTCAGATCGCAAGTTGGAAAAGGCAGTATTTTTCAGTTTGATATTCAAGCCAGCATAGTTACTGCCACAGCGATCGCACATCAACAACCAAAGCCGCACACGATTTCTATTGAACCCAATCAATCCCCCTATCGCCTGCTAATTGTCGATGACCAAGAAGACAGTCGGCGACTGTTGATAAAAATTTTTGATTCTCTTGGCTTTGAATTACAAGTTGCTAACAATGGTAAAGCAGCGGTTGAAATTTGGTCGAGTTGGCAGCCAGATTTAATTTGGATGGATATGCGGATGCCCGTTATGGATGGCTATGAGGCAACTCAACGCATTCGAGATCTGGAGCAAGGAAGCCGGGGAATAGGGGACGGAATGGGGGAAAATAACTTATCCCCCATGCCCGAGAAGCGGACGGTAATTATTGCCTTAACTGCTAGTACATTTGAAGAAGAGAGAGCTGCTGCCTTAGCGGTTGGCTGCGATGATTTCATCCGCAAGCCTTTCCGCGAGGAAGAAATCTTTACTTGTTTGAGCAAGCATTTAGGATTGCGATATATCGACGCGGAACCGATTTCTCTGCCCGTTGCCGCAACCTTAGATGAGGGGAATGCAATCCCTATTGAGCAAAGGATGCTGACTGTAGCTGACTTAGCTGGCTTACCTGGGGATTGGTTGGCTAATTTACACCAAGCAACCCTCGAAGGCCATATTAAACGAATGCAGGCGCTGATCGAGGAAATTCGTCCACACCATGACTTTATTGCCAAAGCTTTGTTAGATTTGGCTAACCAGTACCAATTTGAGCAACTCTTAATCTTAACTCAGCCTAGAGCCGATTAATGAATCCCGAACAGCCTGTATCGTCCAAGGGAAGTATTTTAGTCGTTGACGACCACTATGCCAATTTAAGCCTGTTAACTCAGGTGTTGTCCGAGGGAGGGTATGAAGTCCGAGTCGCACCCAACGGCAAACTGGCGCTGAAATCTGTGTTAGCAACTCCTCCCGATCTGATTTTGCTGGATATTATGATGCCAGAAATGGATGGTTATCAAGTTTGCGATCGCCTGAAAGCAGATAAGAAAACTCGGGACATTCCAGTGATTTTTTTAAGTGCTTTGGGTGAAGCGCTCGATAAGGTAAAAGCTTTTGATGTGGGTGGGGTAGACTACATTACCAAACCCTTCGATCCGGTAGAAGTTGTAGCCCGCATTAAGAATCACTTGCGCTTGCGCGAGGTGGAATTAAAACTAATCGATCAAAATGCACTGCTGCAAAAACAAATTGAATCTCGCCGCCAAGCTGAGGTGGAAATTCGCCTGTTATTGGCAACCACCCAAGCGATTAGCCGCTGCGATGACGTTCACTCGGCTTTAGCAGCGGTTTTGCGTTTAGTTTGTATCACTATTCAATGGAATTATGGAGATGCTTGGATTCCCAGCAATGATGGCAAGGTTTTAGAATGCAGTCAGGGTTGGTATGCTAGCGACCCCAGTTTTTCGGATTTCAGACATCAAAGCTTAAGCTTAAAATTTCCTCACAACGTGGGGTTGCAAGGGAGGATTTGGGCTTCTAAAGAGCCAGAATGGATAGAAGATATTGCCGCAGAAGATGAGCAAAGTTTTCTGCGTTCTCAAATTGCGATCGCAGCCCGATTAAAAGCTGCTTTTGGCGTGCCGATTCTGGTGAACGACCAAGTGTTAGCGATTTTGATTTTTTATAAAAAAACCACCGCGGCTAACAGTTCGCGGTTAATCGAATTGGTGACAGCTGTAGCCACTCAATTAGGGGCACTAATTCAGCGCAAGCAAATGGAAGATACGCTGCGAATTGCCGAAGAGCGCTATCACAGCATCGTGGAAAATGCGGTAGAAGGCATTTATCAAGCGACGCCTTCAGGACGTTTGTTGAGTGCCAATCCAGCGCTGGCAAAACTTTATGGTTACGAATCTCCCGCAGCTTTGATGGCGAGTTTACAAGATGTTTCCCAGCAGCTTTATGTCGATCCCAACCGCCGCAACGAGTTTATTACGGCAATGGAAACAGATAATGCAGTAATTGAATTTGAATCGATGATTTACCGTAAAAATGGGGAAAAAATTTGGATTTCTGAAAATGCCCGGGCGGTGCGCGATGCTCATGGTCAGTTATTGTATTACGAAGGAACGGTTTCTAATATTACGGCGCGGAAACTAGCCCAAGAAGCTTTAAAATATCAAAAAGAACAAACCGAGCGCCTGTTGTTAAATATTTTACCCAAACCAATCGCCGAAAGATTGCAAGAAAAACCGCAGATTATTGCCGATAGTTTTTCTGAAGTTACGGTTTTATTTGCGGATTTGGTTGGGTTTACCGATTTTTCGGCGCAAAAAAGTCCGACGGAATTGGTAGAATTTCTCAACCTAATTTTTAGCAAGTTTGATTTACTCTCTCAACAACATGGTTTGGAGAAAATTAAAACTATTGGGGATGCTTATATGGTAGTAGGTGGTTTGCCGACTTATCGCGCCGATCATGCGGAAGCGATCGCGCGCATGGCGCTGGATATGCAAGCTTCTCTAGACAGCGTTAATCATAATCTCGGTCAAAGTTTTTGCCTCCGGATTGGCATCAATATCGGCCCCGTCGTGGCTGGGGTAATCGGTTTAACTAAATTTATTTACGATTTATGGGGAGATACGGTAAATGTTGCTTCGCGCATGGAATCAAGCGGTATTCCCGGCGAAATTCAGGTGACAGAAGTAGTTTACGAACGATTAAAGGACAAATTTACCTTTAAAAAGCGAGGTGATATACCGATTAAAGGCAAAGGCAAAATGACGACTTATTTTCTAGCGGCTAGCCGTGAATCCACGGGATAAAATAGCAGTTTCAACAGTTGACAGTTGACAGTTGACAGTGACAAAAAGAAACCAGGTTTCTAAGAGAGCATTGCAACTAAGGGGAATTAATTTTTCCTTTCCCCTTTAAAGGGCAGGGCTAATTCATCTTCGTAGTAAAAAATTATTTTGGTAGGATTGCCTGTGAAAAAGTTGAAAAATGAGGTAAATTTCTCCCCCAGCTCCCTCAGCTCCTCCTATTTTATTTGATGACTATGAAGTAGCCCTGCTTTAAAGGGGAGCTTTAAACCGATTTTTTGTGGTAAGGAAAAACTCAAAAATAAAATTCAAACAAATTTATGAATCAAGATCGGTATTGCATAGCAGGTTCAGATATCTTGGTCATTGATGATAGCCCTACTAATTTAAGTTTGTTGACTCAAATGTTATCAGAACAAGGGTATAACGTGCGAGTCGCGCCAAACGGTAAATTAGCGCTGCAATCTGCGTCGGCGACTCCTCCAGATCTGGTTTTGTTAGATATTATGATGCCATCAATGGATGGTTATGAAATCTGCGAACAGTTAAAAGCAGATGAACGAACTCGTGACATCCCGGTGATTTTTTTGAGTGGTTTGAACGAAGCGCTGGATAAAGTGCAAGCGTTTGCGGTGGGTGGGATAGACTACGTCACAAAACCCTTTGAACCTTTAGAAATTTTAGCCCGGATCGAGAATCAATTGCGCTTGCGATCGCTCCAGCTACAACTAAAAGAACAAAATGCCCAACTGCAACTTTTACTAACAACTAGCCAAGCGATTAGCAAGGCGGCTAATATAGACTCGGCATTAAAAGTAATTTTGTCAAAAGTTTGTCAAACTATTGGCTGGGATTTTGGCGAAGCTTGGCTGCCTAATACTCAATTAAAAGCGCTCGTATCCAGTCGGGGTTGGTATGCTAACGATAGCAGTTTGTTACCTTTTCGCCAACACAGTCAAGAGCTAACCTTCCCTTCCAATTTAGGACTACCAGGAAGAGTTTGGTTATCAAAAAAACCTGCATGGATCGAAGATATTTCCCAAACAGACGATCGCAGTTTTAGCCGCAGAGAAATTGCTGCCGCCGTCGGACTTAAAGCAGCTTTGGGCGTGCCGATTATTGTTGGCGATCGCGTCTCGGCTATATTAGTATTTTTGCATAAAAATAAAATCACCCCCGATGAACGCTTAATTGAATTAGTCAATGCCGTTGCCACGCAATTGGGCGCGCTGATTCAGCGCAAAAAAGCTGAAACTGCTCTGAAAAAAGCCAATCAGGAATTGGAACGATTGGCGGCGTTAGATGGCTTAACTTCTGTTGCCAATCGTCGCCAATTTGACAAAATTCTGCAACAGGAATGGTACAGACTCAAACGGGAACAGTTGCCTTTATCGTTAATTTTGTGTGATGTAGATTATTTCAAACGCTACAACGATCGCTACGGACACTTAGAGGGAGATAATTGTTTAAAACAGGTTGCTAGTGCGATCGCTAGTGCCTCACGACGTCCAGCGGATTTAGTAGCGCGATATGGAGGAGAAGAATTTGCCGCGATTCTACCTAATACAACTGCTGAGGGAGCGTTAAAAGTAGCTGAATCGATCCGAAAACAAGTCGAACAACTCAAAATTACCCACGCTTTATCTGATGTCAGTCAATATGTCAGCTTGAGTTTGGGCGTCGCTACGATTGTTCCGACTGCGGATAATTCGCCCCAAGATTTGATCGAGATTGCCGATCGAGCGCTATACTTAGCCAAACAGCAGGGGCGCAATTGTGCTGTGGAATTGAGTTATGCGATCGCTAGGAAATAATTTCAGATTTTAGATTTCAAATTTTAGATTTACTAACAGGATAAAATTAACCATGAAAAAAGAACAAAGTCAACGCGCAGTTACAGCTTTTCAAGACTTCTTGAATACGCCTCTCGATCTGCGCCTCAATCGATATCAAAATGACTCTGCTCAAACGGCTGTATTGTCTTTGTTTCGCGATGTGGCGGCGCAGGTTCCTGCTTACAAAGCTTTTTTAACCGCACAAAATATAGATCCGGCTTCAATTCAAACCTTTGAAGATTTCCAAACCCTACCGCTGATTACCAAAGAAAATTACTTACAGCGTCACCCCCTCGCCGAGTTGTGTCGTGGCGGGCAATTGGAAACCTGCGATATGATAGCTGTTTCTTCTGGCTCCACCGGCAAACCTACATTTTGGCCTCGGTTTTTTGCCGATGAACTACAGATTGCCACCAGGTTTGAACAGATATTTCACGATAGCTTTCATGCCGATACTCGCCGCACTCTAGCTGTCATTTGTTTCACTTTGGGAACTTGGGTAGGCGGAATTTATACAACTAATTGCTGTCGGTATCTGGCGAGTAAAGGCTATCCGATTACGGTAATTGCTCCCGGTAATAACAAAGAAGAAATATTTCGAGTTATCCAAGAACTTGGTACGGCGTTTGAGCAAGTTGTATTGCTGGGTTATCCCCCTTTTATTAAAGATGTCATCGATACGGGGAAAGCGCGGGGTTTAGAATGGGAAAAATATAATCTTAAAATGGTGTTTGCCGGAGAAGTTTTTAGTGAGGAATGGCGCAGTTTGGTAGGTGAAAGAGTTGGTTCAATTGATCGTTGTTACGACTCCGCCTCGCTTTATGGAACCGCCGATGCCGGAGTTTTAGGGAATGAAACGCCGCTGAGTATTTGCATTCGCCGCTTTCTCGCAGAAAATCCCGATGCTTCTCGTGCTTTATTTGGAGAATCGCGCCTGCCGACGCTGGTTCAGTACGATCCTTTGAGTCGATTTTTTGAAGTTAAAGATGGCACTTTATTGTTTTCTGGAGATAACGGGATTCCATTGATTCGCTATCACATTTCCGATACTGGGGGAATCATTGCTTATGAGGAAATGCTGAAGTTTTTAGCAGCATGGAATTTTGATGCGATCGCACACTTAAACCAAGCAGGTGCGAGAGGCATTCATCCCTTACCTTTCGTCTATGTTTTTGGCAGGTCTAATTTTACAGTTTCATATTTCGGCGCGAATATTTACCCAGAAAATGTGACCGTTGGGTTAGAACAACCTGAAATTAAAGAATGGGTAACGGGTAAATTTGTGCTGCAAGTGAAAGAAAATGCCGATAAAAATCGGTTTTTATCCGTCGTGGTGGAGTTGGCTCCGGGGGTAGAAGGAAGTGAAGAAAAGAGGGAAGCGATCGCATCCTCCATTCTCTCCCAATTGCGCCGCCTCAACAGCGAATTTGCCAACTACGTCCCCCCAGAATATCAAACACCCCAAATCGCACTCACCCCCACCGGCGACCCAGAATACTTCCCCATAGGCGTCAAACACCGCTACACCCGTCAACAGTTGACAGTGGACAGTTGACAGTGGACAGTTACGCCAAGAAACCGGGTTTCTATAAAATTATCAGAAGAAACCCGGTTTCTAAGAGAGAATTGCGACCGAGGGAAATTAATTTTTACTTTCACCCTCACCCAGAAATAAATTTCACATCTGAAAGCTAAAACCCGTTGAAACGGGTTAAAAGGTTGATTTTAGTTAGCTTTAG
>CAYXCW010000187.1:0-12212 GCA_964463555.1 uncultured bacterium | reverse complement strand
GAGGGAGCTGAGGGAGCTGAGGGAGCTGAGGGAGCTGAGGGAGCTGAGGGAGCTGGGGAAGAAATTAGTTTTACTTCCTTGTCTTCCTTGTCTTCCTTGTCTTCCTTGTCTTCCTTGTCTTCCTTGTCTCTTGTCTTTCTTGTCTTCCTTGTCTCCCTTGTCTCCCTTGTCTTCCCATCTCTTGCATCAGGAAAGATGCTGTGAAAAGTTAGGGGGGTGGCGCTTGCGACAGAGTGGCTCGCGTTATCAGAATGAGAGATGAAGGATAAAGGATAAATTAATGCTTCAGCCTTCATACTTCCCGTTCAGTGTTAGCTAACGTGGGTATTTTACTTTAAAATAGCCGAAAACAGAAGGTTTATCTGTAAATCAGTCAAAAACTCTGATTTTGTCACATAAGGCATAAAATGTATTTCATCGCTGTGTTAAAAGTGCTGTCTGCGATCGCTGACCCATCGAGGGTTGATATGCTGATTTGAAGCTGTAGCTTTGAATCCCAATTTTTTGCTGAAGATGAGCCTGAAACACAAGTGAGTAAAAAATAAATACTCCCTTAGAATGACTTTTTAATTTTTGCCCATTGTTACCTTTGAAACATTAGCCCACAAATCTTTACTCTGGCTCTAAGTTGCGGTTTAAACCTATGGATATGAACAGACGTAACCCAAGAAGGGGGCAACTAGAACGAGACTTATCGCAGCGTATCCAAGCGCTGTACCGCAATTATTTGGAATCTCAGCCTGCTGAAGTCGCTTGTCAAATTTTTGACAATAAAATTGCCATAGTTTTGGACAATTTTATGACTCGCCCCGTAAAAATGCTGGCTGAGCAAGGTCAACGGGAATTAGCTCAGCAAGTACGGTTTACTCTCAACCAAGCGCTGGAACCTCAACTGAAAGCGCTGATAGAGGAAGTGGTAGGCGTACCCGTGATTGACTGGCTGAGCGACGCTCCATTAGAATCAGGGCATATTGGCGCGATCGCGATTTTGGCTGATACGCCACAACTGAGCGATTCTGGTGCTACGACTGCGATTAAATCAGAGAAGGCATCCGCAGATGGCGACGAATAACCGCTTCTAAGTCTTCCAGCATGTAAGGTTTGCTGAGATAGTCATCGCAACCGGCTGCTAAAATGCTCGTGCGGTCTTGTACTTGGGCTAACGCCGTCACGGCAATAATTGGAATTGCTTGGGTATCCGGATGCTGCTTCAGGCAACGGATCACCTCTGTGCCATTTAAATCGGGCAGTAGAATATCGAGCAGAATCAAATCCGGCTGGGAAAGGTGAGCTAAGGATATAGCCGTTTTCCCATCAGTGGCAGAAATAGCGCGACAATTCAACACTTGCTCAACTGCTAAGGCAGCCAGCACTCGGTTATCTTCGTCGTTATCCACTGCCAAAATCACAGGCTTATTTCTAATAGGCACGACAATACCATTAAAGGGGAAGTTCAAAACGTCCATACTCTGTTCTCAGGGGAAGTGATTGAGTTGCGAGATACCCGCTGATAAAAGATGGACGAGGCATTCAAAACAGCGGCGTCATAAATTTTTAGTCCTCTTGCAGAGCAATTAAAAACTACTTGCGAGATTGTTCTCACTTAGTAGGGACTATAGACGCGGTTGAATACACAACTGAAGTTCGGCGCTTTTTTTGACTGGCTCGTTTCTTGCACCACTATAATTGGGTGCGCTTGCTCGAGGAGAGGAAGCGACAGGCCAAGGTTGTGGCGGCACTATCCAGATTGTATCTCTAATTTGATATTGAGTAACATCATGTTTAAATCGTTGTTAAATTTCGCTGACAAGCCGCTAATAACGGCTAAAATTTGCAAATTTATTTGCTCAGCACGGCAACAGGTGTGAAACAATAATAAATAAACGGGGAACGCGAGAGTTTTAGGTTTAGATTGGGTGTCTGAATCAAAAATCTAAAATCCCACGAACAACGCTGTGGCAGCAAGATACATAAATCGAGCCTAGCACAGCAAACCCCAAGTTAAATTGGGAGGAATTTAAGGAATGGGTATCGCCACAATTAACCCAGCAACGGGAGAAACCCTCAAAACCTTTGAGCCGCTGACGGATGCAGAAATTGAAACCAAGCTGGCAGTTGCGAAACGAGCGTTTGAGCATTACCGCCAAACGTCCTTAACGCAAAGGGCGGCGTGGATGAAGGAAGCGGCGCGGATTTTGGCGGAAAATAAGCAAGAGTTCGGCAAACTGATGACCCAGGAAATGGGTAAGCCGATTAAGGCAGCGATCGCGGAAACGGAAAAATGCGCCCTAGTCTGCCGCTACTATGCCGAAAACGCGGCTGAGTTTCTCGCCGATGTCCCGGCATCCACCGACGCCAGTCAAAGTTTTGTCCGGTATCAACCGATGGGGCCAATTTTAGCCGTGATGCCGTGGAACTTTCCCTTCTGGCAAGTGTTTCGCTTTGCGGCACCGGCACTGATGGCAGGCAATGTCGGTTTGCTCAAACACGCTTCTAACGTACCCCAGTGCGCCGTAAAAATTGAAGAAATTTTCCGGCAAGCGGGTTTTCCAGAGGGCGCGTTTCAAACCTTGCTGGTAGGGGCAGATAAAGTCGCCGCGATTGTAGCAGATGACCGGGTGATGGCAGCAACGCTGACGGGTAGCGAAGGCGCAGGCATTAGTTTAGCCTCAATCGCTGGCAAGCATCTGAAAAAAACCGTTCTGGAATTGGGCGGCAGCGACCCGTTTATCGTTTTAGAAAGTGCCGACCTGGAGGCGGCGGTATCCACGGCGGTGACGGCTAGGATGCTGAATAACGGTCAATCTTGCATTGCGGCGAAAAGATTTATTGTAGTCGATGCGATCGCCGACACCTTCGCCCAACGCCTGGTAGAAAAATTTCAGGCACTCAAAATCGGCGATCCGATGCACCCGGATACGGACTTGGGACCATTAGCAACACCAGGAATGCTCAAAGAGTTAGACGAACTGGTGCAAGAATGCATTACCCGTGGCTCAAAAGTTCTCACAGGAGGAAAACCGTTAACCGATCTGCCGGGAAATTACTATCCCCCCACAATTTTGACCGACTTTCCGCCGGGAACGCCCGCCGAATCGGAAGAATTTTTCGGTCCGGTGGCGCTGTTATTCCGCGTTGCCAATATAGATGAAGCGATTGCCCTTGCGAATAGCATCCCCTATGGACTGGGGGCGAGTGCGTGGACTAATGTGGAGGATGAACGCGATCGCTTAATTAACGAATTAGAAGCCGGTGCTGTTTTTATCAACGGTATGGTTAAATCCGATCCGCGCCTACCATTTGGCGGCATCAAGCGATCTGGCTACGGACGCGAATTGGGTATCCAAGGCATTCACGAATTCGTCAACATCAAAACAGTTTGGGTTAAGTAAAACTGGGTAATCGGTAATAGGTAATAGGTAATGGGTAATGGCGAAAAAATCACCAATTACCAATTACCAATTACCAATTACCAATTACCAATCATCAATTACCAATTACCAAAACATGAACACTGCTGAACTTTTAGTACGCTGTCTGGAAAACGAAGGCGTACAATATGTATTTGGACTTCCAGGCGAAGAAAATCTCCACGTTTTAGAAGCACTGAGAAATTCTTCAATTCAATTTATTACCACCCGCCACGAACAAGGTGCAGCCTTCATGGCGGATGTCTACGGACGTTTAACCGGACGGGCAGGAGTCTGTCTTTCTACCCTCGGACCGGGTGCAACGAACCTGATGACGGGTGTCGCTGATGCTAATTTAGATGGCGCCCCTTTGGTAGCAATTACCGGGCAAGTTGGCACCGACCGGATGCATATCGAATCTCACCAATACTTAGATTTGGTGGCAATGTTTGCGCCAGTAACTAAATGGAATAAACAAATTGTCCGCCCCAGTATCGCGCCCGAAGTTGTCCGCAAAGCATTTAAACTAGCGCAGACAGAAAAACCAGGGGCAGTTCACATCGACCTGCCAGAAAATATCGCTGCCATGCCGGTGACGGGAGAACCGTTGAGTAAAGGCGACGTAGAAAAAACTTATGCGTCCTTCCGCAGTATCGAACAAGCAGCCAAGATAATTTCTCAAGCGAATAATCCCCTAATTTTAGTCGGAAATGGAGCCATCCGCGACGGAGCAAGCGAAGCGCTAACCGAGTTTGCCACTCGATTGAATATTCCTGTAGCCAATACATTTATGGGTAAGGGAGTAATTCCTTATACTCATCCTCTCGCACTTTGGGCAGTAGGGTTACAGTTGCGAGATTATATCAGTTGCGGCTTCGATCGCGCCGATTTGGTGATTGCTATTGGTTACGATTTAATTGAATATTCCCCCAAAAAGTGGAATCCCAATGGCAATATTCCGATTGTCCACATCGCAGCAAACCACGCGGAAATTGACAGCAGTTATATTCCGATCGTAGAAGTGGTGGGGAATATTTCCGATTCGCTGAGTGAAATTTTACAACGCAGCGATCGCGCGGGCAAACCTGACCCCCATGCCTTGGAATTGCGCGATGATATCCGGTCAGATTACGAACAGTATGCCAACGATACTACCTTCCCAATTAAGCCGCAAAAATTGGTTTACGATCTGCGGCAAGTGATGGGGCCAGAAGATATCGCGATTTGCGATGTGGGGGCGCATAAAATGTGGATGGCGCGTCACTATCACTGCGAACGACCAAATACCTGTATAATTTCTAACGGGTTCGCCGCGATGGGGATTGCCATACCCGGTGCGATCGCAGCTAAATTAGTCGCCCCGGAAAAAAATGTGATCGCCGTTACCGGAGATGGCGGTTTTATGATGAACTGCCAAGAATTAGAAACCGCGCTTCGCGTCGGAACCGCTTTTGTTACTATCATTTTCAACGATGGCGGCTACGGTTTGATCGAGTGGAAGCAACTTAACCAATTGGGCGTTTCAGATTTTGTCAAGTTTGGTAATCCAGACTTTGTTAAACTTGCCGAAAGTATGGGTCTAAAAGGATACCGAGTGGCATCTACTGCCGACTTGATTCCTACCATAAAAGAAGCACTGAAGCAATCGGTTCCTTCGGTGATTGATTGTCCCGTAGACTACGCAGAAAACCTCCGCTTCACTCAAAAAGCCGGAGAGTTGAATTGTGTAATCTAAGTGATAGATAATGGGTAATGGGTGATTTTAGATTTTAGCTTGGGGATTTGGCATTGAAGTTAAATCTGCAATCGGCAATCTCCAATATCAAATCTAAAATCTGCAATCCGCAATCTGCAATTACCCATTACCCATTACCAATTACCAAATGCAAATCGCTACTTGGAACGTTAATTCAATTCGTACCCGCTTGGATGCTGCGATCGCTTGGTTGCAGGAACATCCTGTAGATGTTTTGTGTTTGCAAGAAACTAAAGTTATCGATGCAGATTTTCCCCGCCAGCGCTTTGAACAACTAGGCTATCACCTGTATATTTCCGGGCAAAAAGCATACAATGGCGTCGCGCTTATCAGTCGCGAACCTTTAGAAAATGTTAGCGCTGGCTTTACACCTATATTAGGAAGCGAGACAGCGGGAAATTTTGACGAACAAAAGAGGGTAATCACAGGAATTTGTCAAGGGGTTCGCATTGTCAATCTTTACGTTCCCAATGGTTCATCAGTAGACAGCGAAAAGTATGTTTATAAACTTAGTTGGTTGCAGGTTTTGCGAACATACCTACAAGCTTTAATTAATAATAAAGAATCAAACCATCCATCAGCGCTCTGTGTTTGCGGTGATTTTAATATAGCCCTAGAAGATAAAGATATCTACAATCCCAAAGGTCGAGAAAAACAAGTAATGGCTACCGAAGCAGAACGCCAAGCTTTGCGAACGGTGCTAGAACTAGGACTAGCAGATGCGTTTCGGAAATTTACCACAGAAGGGGGACATTTCACTTGGTGGGATTATCGCGCTAGCGGTTTTGAAAAAAATAGAGGTTGGCGAATTGACCATCATTATCTTACCCCAGAATTGTACGCCAAAGCAACAAGTTGTACGATTGATATTGCTCCCAGAAAACAGCCGCAACCGAGCGATCACGTGCCAGTAATTGTTACAGTTTAAAAAGTATGCAATTGGCTGAGAGATTGATGTTAGTTGCTAAATGAACGAGCGAGTGTTGCTAAGTTTGAATTAATTTTTTCCCTGAATGGTCGCTAAATATAAAGTTATGCAGCTGCCTCGCGGTGAAAAAACCCAACTCAAGAGAGATTGACCCAGTTGCGACGGTAGAGTTTATAAAATTAGAGATAAGCGATCGCTAACTTGCCAGAGGAAGTGCTGTCATGTTTCTAGTCACAGGCGCGACTGGGGGACTTGGACGCCGCATTGTGCGGCTATTACGCGGGCGGGAAATGCCAGTGCGGGCATTTGTCCGTCTCACATCTCGCTATGGGGAATTAGAACATCGAGGCGCCGAAATCTATATCGGCGATTTGCAGCAAGAGCGAGATCTTCAAAAAGCTTGTAAAGGTATCAGGTACATTATCAGCGCTCACGGCTCGGATGGTAACGCCCAAGCACTCGAATATCGCGCCAATATTGACTTAATCGACCAAGCGAAGGAAATTGGCGTTCAGCACTTTGTTTTTATCTCTGTATTGGGTGCTGATAGAGGATACGAAGATGCGCCCACGTTTAAAGCCAAGCGGGAAGTCGAAAAATATCTGCAAGCCAGTGGTTTAAATTACACTATTTTGCGTCCGGCTGGCTTTGCATCCAATCTCCTGCCTTTGGCGGAACGGTTTCGCCAGACGGGAATATATTTATTAATAGGCGATGCCAAAAACCGCACCTCGATTGTCAGTACCGATGACCTAGCGCGAATTGCGGTAGATTCTATCAGCATTGAAGCAGCGCGCAATCAAATTTTCCCCGTAGGTGGACCAGAAATTTTAGAACGAGGTGAAATTCCCCAAATTTTTGGTCGCATCTTGAATCGGGAACCCACGATAATTAACCCGCCGCTGCTGGCGTTCGATCTAGTTCGAGGTATGCTGGGTTTAATCAACCCCACGGCGCAAAAATCTTTCGGCACGCTCAGAATTTTGCTGGGTAATGAGTTTTTCTGCACTCGCGATGAGATAGCAAACTTAGAGTCTGTTTTTGGGATCAAAATGGAAACTCTGGAAAGTTTCTTACGCCGCTATCTGGGAGTTTGAGTTACTACTCAATTAAAAGTCGAAGAATAGCTATTTAATTAACTGCTAAAAGGTCATAAAGGCTCTCTTCGGCGCACCCCTTGGGTAGGACGCCAAATAAGCAGATAGCTGAGATTTCATCGCTAAAGGAGTAAATGCCCTGATAAGACTTTGATGATGCAAAAAAGTAAAAGCGTGAGGAAGCGAAACTTACAGGTTTGATTGAACGGGTAAATGAAATTCTACGCGATCGCAAGTTGGATGGCGAGTTGAACCAGAACTGATGGCCTAGAGTGTAGCTGGTGTTACAGAAACCCTATACAGATAGGCTCATAATGTAGTTGGTGTTAGAAAATTGCTCGCCTTGGATTACATCCACAAAGTATGTACCGGGCGCTAAGTTCTGAGTGATGGCGTTGATGCTGCCACTACCAGCATAAACGTTGGCTACATACTCACCCCCCTCGATCGCACCATTATTGTTCCGATCTGCAAAGATATTTGCCACCACAGGCTCGCTCAAGCTCGTGAGTGATAAGTTCAAGTTACTGATATTACCCAACACGAAGCGGTAGAAGTCATTGCGGTCGGTGGTGCCTACAAAGTCTTGTACGATCCGAGTACCGCTCAGAGTGCCTAAATTCAAAGCGGCGTTCGCAGTGTTTCCGGGATCTGTTGGATTTGTCGTAGGACTGGCAGTTGCATTGAGATCCAACTGGTACACAGTAGAATTCGAGGAGCCTGTAACTACATCGACGTAGTAGTTTCCCGCACCCAGAGTCCGGTTGAGTGGAGTGAAGCTACTAACACTGTTCAATAGTTCACCCGGATCGATCCTAAAATTGGTGTTGCTGTCCAAAAACAACCTCATCTGAGCAGGAGCATTAAAGCTGTTAAGAAAGAGGTTGACATTGCTGGGTTTATCCAGAGTGAAGTTGTAGTAGTCATCTGTGTTAGTAGGGCCGACAAAGTTGACCAAACTAGCTTCGGTAACTAACGTACCAAGTCCAAGCGCAGTCGTAGTGGAGAAACCAGGGTCTTGCACTGGAGAAACAGCGCCAGAGGTTGGACGCGGTTCTCGAATTCCAAAGTTGAGGAAGTGGTCTACTGCTTGCCGGAAATTGAAACCGGCTGCCCTTAAGTCAGCGTTAAAGTTTAGGTAAAAGCGGGGGTCGAAAAATTCCGATGCCACTCGTCCTTCATTAACGCCAAAGTTTCTGTAGTGTTCGTATAGTTGCTCGTTGCTCGTTAGACCAGCTGCTGGCAGATCTGGATTACGAGAGCGATAAAAGGCGGGATTAAAAACTACAGAAAATCGCCGCCCTTCGGCTAAGCCAAATTGTTCTAGATGTTCAAAAGCTTGCCGGTTGGTAGTTAGCCCTGCTGTGGCTAAGTCAGGGTTGCTCGTGCGGTAGTAAGCCAGATTAATAAAGGGTGAAAAACGACGCCCTTCATTGGCACCAAATTGCAGGAAATGATCTCGCAATTGTGGATCTGTGGTAATTCCAGCTGCCGCTAAGTCTGGGTTAGCTATCCGATAAAAATTGGCATCGAATAAATTGGCGACCATATGTTATACTCCAAAAGATAGGGGAGCAAAACTTGTGTTCTGCAAACAAGCAATAGTGAATCGTGCTGCTTTGGCACTGGCAATGCAACTGAAATTCTATTGCTATGTTCTTGCTTCAAATATTCCCTCTCCACGCCGCAAAGCAACGCAGATGAGAATAAATTTTGTCAGATTAAGTCGATCGTGTCCTAGCAGGAAAACCAACTAATGTTAGCTAGGAAAAACTTTTTGTGTTTGCGTCAGTTGATGTGTTGCAGGGACGCAAAACGAGGCTTAATCAAATTACTGTTTGGGTTACACCAGCCCTAAGAGTGAAATCAGGTGTTAGTCTAAAAAGGTATAATTGCTCAATACAATCGTACTCCGAGCGCTAGCAACTGGCAATCAATTAAATGACAATGATAAAAAACTTAAAAAAAGAAAATAAACATGAGTCCGGTTATGGCAAAAATAGCTAAGTTTTAAAAAGCAAGATGTGAAGAAAAAAGGATAGAAATTCCCCTAAATACCTGTATAATGAGGAATTGCATCATGTCCTTAAGCAATGGTTGTGTAATATCATCTCCGCTTGTATCGGCATCGCGCGGGGGCGGGTTTATCAACACAATTCGCTTAGCATCAAAGGTTTCTGGTTAAACCCGCCCCTACAACACCATTAACTATACAAGTCCGATACGAAGGAACTCGATATAAATGCTAATAGCTCATATGGCTTCTCTGGAGGCAATTAGCCATTAGCCATTAGCCATTAGCCATAAATACACTACCGATACCATCGGACACGATAATAAGGCGGAAACAGACTCAGCTAATTCAAAGCGGAACAGGGATAAAGTGATGCAATGCCAAGGCGAGTAAAATGGCAGCGATCGCACCGATCAAAGTATTGAGAATATTCACCACTTCATTCGTCAGCCAGGTAAACTTAGATTGCACCGTAGCGCCAATGACGCTTTCTAAATTGGTAGCAATAAAAGCGGCGATCGCGCACAACCCCACACCGACTAAATCGATTAAACCAAGTCCCCAAGCCAGGAAAGCGATCGCAAAAGATGCGACAATTCCTGCTAAAGTACCTTCGAGACTCACAGCGCCTTCAGTTCCCCGCGCCACGGGTTGCAAGGTGGTAATTAGAAACGTGCGCTTACCATAAGCTTTCCCCACCTCAGATGCGGTAGTATCGGAAAGTTTGGTGCTGAAACTGGCAACATATCCCAACACGAGTAACTCTCGATACGGTGAAGTGACAAAAATAGTCGCAATTGCACAGATCGTCCCAGCTAAAGCCGAACCCCAAACATTTTCTGGCCCTCTCATACCAGAACGCTTTTCAGCTATTCCTTCCGCTTCCTTTTGCGCCATACCGATGCGCGTGACGCCTGAACCGACCAGAAAATAAAACATTACCACTAAATAGCCTGAAAAGCCAAGCGTCCCCCAGACGATGACGCCGAGAAACCAAGCGTGGAGGTATCCGGCGGGGGTGAGGAGTTTTTTGGGGAGAATGAATGCGATCGCCAGTAAAACTGTATTCAATCCTACTGCAACCAGCCAGGGATTTAGAGAATAGAAGGTAGAGAGCATTAATAATCAATCTCCAACGATGAACCCAGTTCTATTTCATCTTGCCTTTCCCGTGACCGATATTGTCCAAACCAAGGAATTTTATGTCAAAGGTTTAGGCTGCGAAGTCGGGCGCGAAACCCATTCTGCCCTGATTCTCAACCTTTGCGGTCATCAAATTGTCGCCCATGTTACTAAAGAACCGCCGATACCGCAAAAAACTATCTACCCCAGACACTTTGGCTTAATTTTTACCAGGGAATCCGACTGGGAAGCTTTGCTATTCAGGGCGAAACAGAATAACTTGTGCTTTCGAGAGGAAGCGAAGCGGCGTTTTGCCGGACAACCAACAGAACATCGGACTTTCTTTTTAGAAGATCCGTTTTATAATTTGTTGGAGTTTAAATATTACTGTCACCCAGAAGCTATTTTTGGTGCTGAAGCTTATGCACAGGTAGGAGATGCTAGTTATACCAGTTTGTGACTTGGTGGAATACAGCCCTAGTGGTTATCGTTTGTGTAGCGGCAGCATTAATGCTGCCGCTACACAAATAGAGCAACGCCTACATTAGATGCCGGAACACGGCAAGATTAACGTTATCTGTGTCAGAGATATCTCTGATGCCGTGTCCCTACGCAACGACTCTGTGCGGTTTTTTTATTATGGGCAATTCAACGGACATAATATGACTCAAAATATTTTTTTATCTAAAATGTCCAATAAGCGCCAAGAAGCAATTTCTCTAACTTGTCGCGCAACTCCTCGATTGGAGAGTTGCACGACTGGCTGTGAAAAATTATATACCTCTTCTACATTGGAGCTTTCCTTGGCAATAGGTTCTGTCAGTGCGATCGCAACTGCCTGTAAACTCCGCGCATCAGTTAGCATCAAAGGATGGGTGGCTGTCAATACTTGAACATCTTTTCCTACTGGAAGTTGGGAACTATTAGCAGGGACGATCATCAAATCCAAAGGCGTCCATATCGAAGTAAAGTTGATATTTTCCAACATAGCCACGTCTTGATTTAAGCCCAACAGAAACTCACTGTCAGGACGCATCTGGATGCAACCGGGGCGAGTTGAAGCGTAGGCAGCAAAAGTACCGCGATGAGGAGAAGCAATGGTAATGAAGCGCTGCACGCGGTTAATGCCTCCCAATCGCTGTATGTAATAGCGGCTGACAATACCTCCCATACTAAAACCAACAATATCGATCGGTTGAGATGGATCAAAGGTATGGTTGATATAATATGCAACTTGCCGCGCTAGATGATCTAGTTTCGCATCACCATTGCAAGGAATTAAATCTAGGTCATATACATACCAGCCCAAATTTGTCAAGTAAGGAGCCATTTTGCTAAAGACTGCCCCTGTATCGTTTAAGCCGTGAACTAGCAATACTGGATTGCGGTTATTTTTTTTTGTCATATTACTGTAGAGTTTGATCGCTTAATTCTAGGATAGGACGCGCGATCGCTACTCGGAACTAGCAGCAGACACCAGGGAAAAGCGTCACAAGCTATAGTGGACAGTTTGGCGGTGTGGTGGGCGATCGCACCCAATTAATCAACTAACCCGACTATATGTTTCTCCATAGTCGGGTTAGTTGATGAAATATTAATCCTGGCATTGAGCTATTTTCCCAGGCAGTCACCCGCCAAGTATCTTCGCCGCTGTGGTGTTTCACCTCCGAGTTCGGGATGGATCGGTGTGGAGCCACCACGCTAACAACACCAGGAAAGCTTTTAAATTGCTAGTAACAGATGTTGATTTGAAGCGGAAAGAAATTTTTGTAGCAAATTTTTAGAACCAGGCGATCGCATAGCAACTGTCAATAAACTTAGAAGTCAAGTTAGAGGTCAAGCGCTCGGTCGATTAGGACGCCTCGGCTGCATACATTACTGCACT
>CAYXCW010000186.1:0-12368 GCA_964463555.1 uncultured bacterium | reverse complement strand
TTAATCAGGGGGGTGACTTTGAATCCGGTTCCCCCCTTAATCAGGGGGGTGACTTTGAATCTGGTTCCCCCCTTGTGAAGGGGGGTTAGGGGGGATCAAACCAACCATATTTGTAACTAGCAACTTGCGTTATTAGCGGGTTTTTTCTCAAAAAAGGCTTGACAAAAATATCTTTTTATAATACAAGTATTCGTCGCTGCCAGCAGCATTAGCCAAAAGCTCCTAGCATTGAAACAGGCTATGTTGATCCCAGAGGGTCAAGCAATGATATCCTAAGCGCTGTTCGCGTTGTATTTGTTGGTAAACCAGTAAACTGTTGTAATAAAAGTTACTGAGGATTAAACTCAAGGCAGCCCTCGGTAGGATCGGTCTGTAAACTGTCGGAGGAAAGCCATCGAATCTCTGGTGAGAGATTCACCCTCGGCATAATTTGAATAAAATTGTCGAGGGCTAGCCCAAAAAATCGATCGATATGTTTGCGGACTAGCCATTTGGGGGGATTCTACGATATCCCTCCGGCACGCTAAGCGACGCCTCGCTGGGCAAGATCTGGCTCTTAGAGCTAGAGCATCGCGTATGGCTTGGCTGTTGTACGCCCCCGTTGTTGAGATCCCAGCTTCTCGGTACGAGCATCGCGCGATGGGAGTAACTCAAATTCTCCGTATTTTGCCGATCTGTCTTGAACCGACAAGGATATTATCAATTGATGTCAGATAGTAACTAATAAACCAATGCTACATTTGGCCCAAGTACAAAAGCAGGAACCTTCCGGTGAACCGCAGCTACGATTACTGGCTCGCCAAGACTTTGAAACTGCTTGGGTCGTCATAGCTGAAACCCCTGTAATTCCATCGCCAGAGGCTGCTAATTGGAATGATGGCGTCTTGGTGTTGGTGGATATTTCTCCCACACAGGAGGTTTTGAGCGTTCAAGATGCCACAAAATGGGTAGTTTCGGTGGTGAGCGACTACCTTACCAGCGGTATCACCCCAGCATTTTTAACCGAGGAAAAGGAACGGATCGAACAAGGGTTACAATCGGTGACCCTGGAAAAGCAGGAACTAGCCCGTAAAACTCTGGAATTAGAAGCCCGTCGCGAAGAAATTCAACGCTTACTAGAGGAGCGGGATAAGCACAAGAAGGAAGAATAGGGCAGAGGTGCAGAGGAGACAAGGGAGACAAGGGAGACAAGGGAGAATCTTGAAGTAAAACTAATTTTTCCCTCAGCTCAAGAAAGCTCCCTCAGCTCCCTCAGCTCCCTCAGCTCCCTCAGCTCAAGAAAGCTTCCCATTACCTTGTCGGGGGTAGGGCTAATCTAGGCGATGAATTGGCGGGGTTTGGATCTTCTTCTTCTAGCAGGAGTTCGCGGATTAGGCGCGCGATCGCTCTTTGTGCTAACCCACTAGCCACTTGCTGACCAAATTGTTGCGTTTCCGGCTTCACCACCAATTTTGGTATCAAAGGTAACACCGTCATCGGGTCAAACCCTGGCGTTTCTTGCAGAATTTGCCCTATTTGCTTGATATGCTCCCAAGTTTGCGGCGTATCGGTTGCTACTGGCGCTTCGTTGACTGTGGCTAAACCCAGCCGTTCGCTAAACCGATACTTCAGGTTCTCGAACGCATTGCGCGTTAGGGAGTCTACGCTGTTGACGATTTCATTTACCAGGCGCTGGCGAATAAAATCTCCCCGTTCGGAAAAGAGAAACTCGGTTGCCTGATCCAGCACTTTATTCAAATCGTAGTCTTGAGAGTTACGGGCATTCTTCAACAAGTTTTCTAAGCGATTCCAGCGGAATTTGCCGTCTTTAAACAGTAAATCCTGCAAAGATGCCCGCAATTGGGGGGCGGGATCGGTTAACAAGCGCTTGGAAATATAAGGATAGGCTTTGCTGAGGACTTTAAATTCTGGATCGACGTGAATCGCAATCCCTTCTAAGGTCACCAACGAGCGAATAATTAAAGCGTAGTAGGCAGGCACTCGGAAGGGATACTCGTACATCAAAGCCGATAGCTGATCCGTAATGCTCTTAAAGTTCAACTCCGCCACGCTGGCACCCAGGGCATCGTTAAATACGGCAGCGAAGGCTGGGATAATCGGCGTTAGGTCAACATCGGGAGTCAAAAACTCCAGTTTGACGTAATCTTTAGCCAATCCTTCAAAATCTCGGTTTACCAGGTGGACGACGGCTTCGATCAAGCCATAGCGCTGATAAGGCTTGACTTCGCTCATCATGCCAAAGTCGAGATAGACTAATTTGCCATCTGGACTGGCTAGCAGGTTGCCTGGATGGGGATCGGCATGGAAAAAGCCATGTTCTAGCAACTGGCGTAAGGAACACTGCACTCCCACTTCAATCAGATAGCGGGCATCGATTCCTTGCGCCTGAATTGCTTCTGGATTGGTTAATTTAGTGCCGGTTACCCATTCCATCGTCAAGACGCGCCGTCTGGTGTATTGCCAGTAAATCTTGGGAATATAAATATCTTTCAGCGAGCCGTAGAGTTGCTCAAACCGCTCTGCGTTCTTGCCTTCGTGGATGTAGTCCATTTCTTCAAAGATGCGGCTGCCAAATTCATCCAGGATGGCAACTAGGTCGCTTTTTAACCGCCCTTTAAACGTGTTTTGCGCCCAGGCTGCTAACCTACGAGCAATATACAAATCTAGAGTAATTTTTTGCGCTAAATCGGGGCGTTGTACTTTTACGGCTACGGTTTCGCCAGTTTTGAGCTTGCCTTTGTAAACTTGCCCCAAGGAAGCGGCGGCTAAAGGTTCGGGTGAGAGTTCGGCGTAGATTTCATCTGGCGTTGCGCCTAGTTCTTCTTCAATAAATTGGTAAGCGACTTCGTTGGGGAAGGGCGGCAGGGCATCTTGCAGGCGGGTTAATTCTTCTAAATACAAAGGGGGAACTAAGTCTGGGCGCGTGGAAAGGGCTTGTCCTACCTTGATATATGCGGGACCCAGATTAGTGAGGATTTCGCGCAATTGTACCGCGCGTTTCTGCTCATTTTTTGCCAAGCGACCCCGACGGCGATCGCTCCACAGACTGATGCCAAATTTGAGAAATGGCAGCAAGATAGCTAAAAATCTACCCCATACCTGTAGCGGACGGTGGCGGTAATACTCGGCGATCGCTTCTGGAGCATAAGCGACAAACTCGCCCGCTTCAGAGCGCGCCAGTTCCTGGGCGGAGTCTTCCCTTACCGCTATCTTCGGCAGATAAACTGCTGCATCCTCCACAGAGACTGAGGTTGCAGCGTTGATCGAATCAGGCGTTTTGACATTCATAGTAAAGCTGAGTCGGGGTGACTATGTTAATAATTGTAACAATGATGAATTGAACCACGGCAACGAAGCAGAGCGCATTTTGCCTTGAGTTAGTAGCGAACGGAGAAACAAGCACTAAACTTAGGGTGGTAGCCCCCCTTGACTGGTGCAAGGGAACCTGTTTGTAGGCTACGATCTGTAACCCTTACCAGTTTCGACTGGGATGATGGGGATTGGCATCTTTCCTCAAGGCGAAATTCACTCCATGTTACTCGGACTGCGGATCGAAAACTTTGCTCTGATCGACAACCTAGAGTTGACATTTGGATTGGGTCTAAATGTTTTAACTGGCGAAACGGGCGCGGGCAAGTCTATTATTCTCGATGCGATCGATGCTGCTTTGGGAGGCAAGGTCACGAGTCGATTGATTCGCGCGGGTTCTCAACGTGCTGTGGTGGAAGCAACGTTTCGGCTGTCACCGGAATTGGCGACTTGGCTGGTGCAGCAGGAAATTGACTTAATTGATGAAACTGAATTAGTCTGTTGTCGGGAATTGGCGGTGCATCAAGGCACGCTTCGCAGTCGCTCGCGCATCAATGGGGTTTTGGTGACCAGGCAAATTGTGGAACGATTGCGCGATCGCTTGGTGGAAATTACCGCCCAAGGTCAATCTGTTCAATTAGGAAAGCCTGCGACTCAGCGCGACTGGCTCGACAGTTTTGGCGGAGAAGAGTTGCTTTTGGTGCGGCAGGAAGTATTGACGGCTTATCAAGCTTGTCAACAGGCGCTGGCTACCCTGGAACAGCGGCGAATTGGAGAACGCCAGCGGCTGCAACAAATCGATTTGCTGGAATTTCAAGTGCGGGAACTCAGCGCGGCGTCTTTGAACGACCCCGATGAGTTAGAGATGCTGGAACAAGAACGACAGCGCCTTTCCCACGTAGTCGAACTGCAACAGCAAAGCTATCAAGTCTATCAAACGCTGTATCAAAACGATGGGGACGCCGAAGCCGCAGCCGACCTTTTAGGTCATGGAGAAGCGCTGTTAAGCGACATGGTAGCCTACGACGCCAGCCTGCAACCGCTTTTGGATATGGTGAATGCGGCTTTGGCTCAAATTGAGGAAGCCGGACGGCAAATAAACGCTTACGGCGAGAGTTTAGAAGCCGATCCCCAGCGCTTGGAAACCGTAGAACAGCGCGTCCAGGAATTAAAGCAGATTTGTCGTAAATATGGCCCGACTTTAGCGGATGCGATCGCCTACAGCGATCGCATCCAAGCCGAATTAGCAGAACTCCAAGATAGCGAGCAATCGATCGAAGTTCTAGAGCAGATTTACGCCGAACGACAAGAAGTTTTGTTACAAGTTTGCCAACAGTTAACCCAGTTAAGAAAAATTGCTGCGGCTAAATTAGAAGCACGCTTGATAGAAGCTCTCAAGCCTTTGGCGATGGAAAAAGTGCAGTTTAAAGTCGATATTGCGGCGATCGCACCTGGTGCTTCGGGTGGGGATCGCATAACATTTTTATTTACCCCTAATCCAGGCGAACCGTTAAAACCACTAACTGAAACCGCATCGGGGGGTGAAATGAGCCGATTTTTACTCGCGATCAAATCTTGTTTCTCTCAGGCGGACACTGTGGGAACACTTATCTTTGATGAAATCGATGTCGGCGTTTCCGGGCGCGTCGCCGCTGCGATCGCGGAAAAACTGCACCAACTCAGCTATCACCATCAAGTTCTATGCGTCACGCACCAACCATTGATTGCTGCTATGGCTGATTGTCATTTTCGCGTCGATAAACAAGCGATCGCCACCGATGCAGTCACAACTGATTCGGTGCGTACCGTTGTCCGCGTGTCTGCCTTAGACGATATTCTGACCCGCCGTCAGGAACTGGCTCAACTCGCTGGGGGACAGTATGCCGCCGAAGCGATCGCCTGGGCTGAGTCACTTTTGACACAAGCAGCTTCTCGGCGTCAACCCTTTCAAACAGAGGCAACCAATGGTAAAAATTTAAACAATAGTTAATCCTGTATACCCTCATGGAGTTTTCAAGTGTTTTTTCATACCTTTTGGGACACCGTACTGGCGGTGATTTTAAAAATTGGTAGGCATAATTACATAAATTTCAGCTTAAAATGCCAGAATATAAAATTAAGCCATTTGGTAGTTTCTGCTACAGCATTCTTGCCACGCTCAACCCTAACTAACAGAGTAAGCACAGGAGTATTTATGCATTTGCCCACCGAGGTCACTCAATCGGTAAATTAAACTTTCTGTCTTTTTCAAATAGCCAAAATTATTTTGTAACGGAAACAGCTATGACTGCTTCACCCTCGCATCGAACCACTGTAGCAACGAATGTCACGGTAATTGATGTTACCCCCAATGATACTAAAGATCGCCTCCTGCATCAAAGTTCTAACGCAGGCGGAGCATTAGTAACAACACCGAAAGGAACGTTTTCCGCTTTCCTGGCTCCCTTAACCCAAGATAGTTTTAAAAGGGTAGTCACCGACGTTGAACAAAGGCTCGAGGTAGTCAATCAAACCCTGTCGATGTTGCTGGGAAGCTCAGGGTTTGATAACATCCTCCACGAAATGTTAAGCGCGATTACCTTAAAAACCAGGGAATTGCTAGGCGCGGATCGCTCGACAATTTTCTTATTGGATGAAGAGAAAAATCAACTTTGGTCAATTGTAGCAGAAGGGGAAGACGGTCAACCGTTAGAACTAAGAATACCCGCAGACAAAGGAATTGCAGGGGAAGCAGCAACTTACAAAAAAGTCGTCAACATTCCCTACGATTTCTATGATGACCCGCGCTCAACTTTTGCTCAGAAAAAAGACAAAGAAACTGGCTACCGCACCTACACGATGCTGGTATTGCCATTGTTGAACCAAGAGGGAGATTTAGTCGCAGTCGTTCAATTACTAAATAAGTTAAAATTCCCCAACGATCCGGCATCTTTATTGGCAGAACGGATAGATCTGGCAGGTTTTACCGAAGAAGACCAAAGAGTTTTTGAAGAATTTGCTCCTTCGATTCGGCTGATTTTAGAAAGTTCTCGCGCCTTTTACATGGCGACGCAAAGGCAACGAGCAGCAGATGCATTAATTAATGCAACCGAATCGCTATCTAAGTGCGGATTGGACTTAGAAGAAACCCTGAAACGGGTGATGGATGAAGCTAAAAAACTGATGAATGCAGACCGCAGTACGCTGTGGTTGTTAGATGAAGAACGCAACGATTTGTGGACGAAAATTCCCCAAGCAGATGGCTCTTTAAGAGAAATGCGCGTTCCCGTCGGCGTCGGTTTTGCAGGCAAAGTAGCCGAAACGAGTCAGACGTTAAATATTGGGTTCGATTTGTACCTGCATCCAGATTCGGCTAATTCTAAAAAATTCGATCAAGCGACGGGATATCGTACTTGCAGCTTGCTGTGTATGCCGGTGTTTAATTCGGATGGCAAGTTAATTGGCGTGACGCAATTGGTGAATAAGAAAAAGCAAGGCGATCATCCCAATTATGACCCTAATGATTGGCCTAATGCGCCAGAATGTTGGCGCGCGAGTTTTAATCAAACCGATGAAGCTTTTATGGAAGCTTTTAATATTCAAGCTGGGGTAGCGCTGCAAAATGCCAAATTGTTTGAAAAAGTCAAGCAACAAGAACAAATGCAGCGCGATATTCTTCGCAGTTTGAGCAATGGGGTAATTTCCACGGATAAAGCTGGAAATATTATCGCCGCCAACGAAAGCGCCAAAAAATTGCTGGGAATTGCTGAATGCGATCGCATCGAAGGTAAGTCGGTGCGGGAAATCATTAAAATCAAAGAAGGTGACTTTGAAAAATGGTTCGGCAACGCTTTAACGCCAGAAGAAGAAAAAGCACGCCAGCAGTATTACCCGGATCGGACTTTAATTTCTACCGGAGTCGAAGAACATAGCATTAACTTGTCGATCAACACGATGGCTGATGTCAGCGATCCTGGTAAGGTGAGTGGCGCTTTGGTGGTGATGGATGACATCAGCGACGAAAAACGCCTCAAGAGTACGATGTACCGCTACATGACTCAGGAATTGGCAGAACAGTTGCTCTCTAGCGGCGATGCTAAACTGGGAGGCGATCGCAAAGAAGTAACGGTTTTATTCTCAGATATTCGCAGCTACACCACTTTAACCGAAAGTATGCAAGCCGAAGAAGTGGTGCAAATGCTGAATGAATATTTTGAATCGATGGTCGATGCTGTATTCAAGCACAAAGGTACGCTAGATAAATACATCGGCGACGCGATTATGGCGGTGTTTGGTTCGCCATTACCCTTAGAAGATCATGGCTGGTGCGCGGTACAAACTTCGATCGAAATGCGCCATCGATTGGCAGAATTTAACCGCCGCCGTCGAGAATGCAAAAAGCAAGAAATCAAAATCGGTATTGGGATTAACTCCGATATCGTGATCAGCGGTAATATTGGCTCCAGCAAACGGATGGAATTCACCGCGATAGGCGACGGCGTTAACCTGGGTTCGCGTTTGGAAGGCGCTAGCAAACAATACGGCTGCGATATCGTAATCAGCGAAAGTACTTTCCAACCCTGCGCCGAACGAATTTGGTACAGAGAACTCGATCAAATTCGCGTCAAAGGCAAAACCCAACCCGTGAAAATCTACGAACTCGTGGGGTTAAAATCCGAACCTTTGGACGAGAATAAGCAGCAGATTATTGAACTTTATCATCGCGGGCGTGAATATTACTTAAATCGCAAGTTTACCCGCGCAATGGGTGAGTTTGGCACGATTCTGGAAGATATTGCTCAAGACAAAGCTGCATCTTTGTATCTAGAACGCTGCCAGAATTATCTCAAAAATCCTCCCCCCGATGATTGGGATGGCGTTTACTCTTTGACTGAGAAGTAAACAATAACAGTTGATAGTTGATAGTTGATAGTTGATAGTTGATAGTTGACAGTTGATAGTTGACAGTGGACAGTTGACAGTTGACAGTTGACAGTTACGGTTTGTGTAGCGGCAGCATTAATGCTGCCGCTACACAAACCAAGCCGCAAGGCTGTACCTCACTCGCTTGCAATCTGCTGTATATGAGCAATTAGCAATTAGCAATTAGCAATTAGCAATTACCTCTTATTTCCCAACTTAACTAACATTTCTAAAAAAGCTTTAAAATCAATAATTGGCTTGGCATATAATCCATCTGCTTTCGATATTTCTAGGAGTTTTTGCTGTTCGTTTGCTAGGGCGTAGGCTGTAACTAAAACAATCGGGATATGTGCTGTTTCCGATTCTGTCTTCAGCAAGCGTGACAGATCTGCACCGTTAACAAATTCACTCTGCCACTCGGCTGCTGGCAAATGAACATCCATCATCACTATGTCTATTATTCCGGATTGGCAATAGCGAAAAACTTCTGTTGGCTCATCTGTAATATAGACTTGGTGTCCGCCAATTCGTTTAATCAAGCAAGCTGTTGACTCGGCTAAGATAATATCATCTTCCACCAGAAGAATGTTCAAAGCCCACCTCTTTATTAGGCAGTTAGTTCGCATTCCACATCAGGTAGAGTAAATGTTACCTTTGTTCCTTGGTTTTTGCCAGGACTTGCCAGATAAATCTCTCCTCCCATCAGTTGAACCAAGCGTTTACAAATAGCCAAACCCAGCCCCGTACCGCCGTAATGGCGTTTGATTGTACCATCTTCTTGCACAAAAGGTTCAAATAAAGATTCTGGTTCGGTGGTAGTAATGCCGATGCCGGTATCGGTGACTAAAATTTCAACCATACCTTCTGAGGCACGTTTGATGGTGCTGACTCTAACTTCACCTGTTTCGGTAAACTTGAAGGCGTTAGAAACTAGGTTGGTGAGAATCTGTCTGAGTTTATCTTTGTCGGCTAAGACGCGATCGCATTCAGACTCAATTACCAGTTTAATCCCCCGACGCTGGCTTTCCACACTGAAAAGTTTTTGCTGTTCTTCCAACAACTGCATCAGATTGACTGGCTCTAAATTAACCGTCATCCGCCCTGATTCTATTTTGGCAATATCTAAAACATCGTTGATAATATTGACCAAATTGTTAGCCGATTGATGGGCAAGTTGGATGTATTTTTTTAACTGCTCTTCATTGTCGTAGTATCCTTCATTGAGCAGTTGCAAGAAATTCAGCGTCGAGGCTAGGGGCGTTCGCAATTCGTGGCTCGTCGTGGCGATAAAATTTGATTTCAATCGGCTCGCTTCTTCTGCGGCAACCCGCGCGGCATTAAGTTCAAAATTGCGTTTTTGTACCTGATAAAGACGATTTTGCATCACCGCCATTGCTAGGTGAATTCCCAGGGACTGAACTAAGTCAATATCTTCGCGAGTCCATTGCGGGGGTTGATTGTTTTTTTGTTCTCGCCAAAGTTGGAAAGATTGACGGGGTAACTGTTGCCGTTCATCCTTCTCCCAATACCCTCCCCAGTTAATTTCACTATCAATTGCATCGCGGAAAATAGTTAGACAGCCAATATATTGTTGACTGTATTGGAGAGGCATTACGAGCAATCCGCGAATGCGGGTGCGCCCAAACAACCAACTAACAGATTTAAGTTCTTCTTCTTGGTAGAGGTCGGTAATAACTTGCAGATGGTTGCTATCTGCCGTTTGACCAGATTGATTTTTCCCTTTCATTAGTTTTTGCCAGAAAGGCGTTGCTTCCAGCAAGCTGGATTGGTTGCCGCCTAAGGAAACGGAGATTTGAGTACCGGAGGTATACAGCACTGGTGGGCTGTTGTCGCTCGCCATCAGGTATAATCTGCCACCGGAACCTTGAACCGCTCTAACAATTCTTTCCAGTCCGAGTTGCAAAATTTCTTCCATGTTGCGCGGCGAGTGCAGCAGGCTGGTAATTTGATTAATAATTGCTTCTCGACGCACTTGTTCGCGGGTTTGATGCAGCAGTTGGGATTGCGCGATCGCGATCGATAATTGATCTGCTACCAATTGAACTATTTGCAGATCTGCCTCTGAAAAAGCTTGCGGTTGGGAATGGTGCGATACCAACAACCCCCAAAGATTGTTTTGGTGGAAAATTGGCACCACCAAAGAAGACTGCACCCCCATTGCGGTTAAATATTTTACATGGCAGGGGTCTACCGGACGCTTGAGGATATCTGCAATCGGTTGGCGATAAACTTCTCCTATTGTCAAGTCTCCCGTCGTCATGGGATGTTCCAGGCGATTGAGGGTGATTTGCTGCGCTGCTACATCCACAATCGAGCGTTGTCCCGCTTTAATAAACATTTCCCGTGCCTCAGGCGGAATATCCCCCGCGGGAAAGTTCAAATCCAATAAACTCGGTAGGCGATTCTGATGAATAGACTCGGCAATTACCTGTCCGCTACCATCTGGATGAAAGCGATACACTTTTACTCGGTCTGTGTTTAAAAATGAGCGCGTTTCTGCCACCGTTGCCGATAAAATGGTCTTTAACTCTAGGGATTGGCGGATGCGATTGACCATGCGATGCAACAACCCGCCATAGGCTAAAGTCGTTGCTGGATTGTTAGATATGTCAGCGTCGTTCATTTTTATTTTTTATTTAAAGTAAAAATTTATCTTAAAAGTATCATAACTCACATCTTGCACCTTGACTAAAAACCGGGTTTCTTGACGACAAATCTAGGCTTTCAAGCTGAGCTATTTGCAAGAAACCCGGTTTTTTCAGGCTTGTTGATAATGGTGCCAGATCTGAAATAACTCACTTTTATGCTTTGAGGCCAAACAGGATTAAATTTAACCGTCATAGATAGGAGCTTTCAGATTGGTGAAAACAAGGTCAAACTTCTAGCATTTGGGGATTGACAGCTCGATCTTCTTCTCCGTTGTAGCAGGTATAGTCAGTAGAGAGAAGGTAAGCGATCGCATTATCTATCACCTCTACCCCTTGTTCTAAAGTATCGATAACGCTGAGTTTGCCCCGCAAATCCGCCGCACCGATAAAACCTTTAGCATACCAAGTCATGTGCTTGCGCGCCTGACGGATACCCCGTATTCCCTTGTATTCATACAAAGCTTGCAAGTGTTCTTTCGCGCATTCCAAGCGCTGTATAGGCGTGGGAGGTGCTTTTTCTATACCTGTCTTCAAAAAGTAGTCAACTTCTCCAACTAAGAACGGATAACCCAGAGTTCCACGCGAACACATTACCCCATCAGCGCCCGTTTCTTCTAAGCACTTTACAGCAGCTTCGACGCTAAAAATATCCCCATTCCCAATCACAGGAATCGAAAGAACTTCCTTAACGCGGCGAATCCATTCCCACTTCGCAGCGCCATTATAACCTTGCGCGCGGGTACGACCGTGGACGGTAATCATTTGCGCGCCAGCATCTTCCATCCGCTTAGCAAATTCTAGGATATTAATCTCTTTATCCGACCAACCGATGCGAGTTTTAACCGTCACCGGCACATTTACAGCTTTTGTAACTTCTCTAACAATTGCTTCTGCGACTTCTGGTTGACGCAGCAAAGAAGAACCGCCCCCGTTTTTAGTAATTTTATTTACCGGGCAACCCATATTAATATCAACCGTATCCGCGCCTTCTTCTACAGCTTTGATTGCTGCTTCTGCCAGGAAATCGGGGCGACAGTCGAATAATTGGATACTAATCGGTCGTTCGTTTGGATCTACCTCCATAATTTTGGGTAGTTGTTTGACATAGTGCAACCCCGTCGCGTTCACCATTTCGGTATACATCATCGAGTCGGGCGCGTAGCGGCGCACCAGACGACGGAATACCAAATCCGTCACCCCAGATAGGGGAGATTGTAGGACTCGGCTTTTGACTTCAAAACCCCCAATCCTTAGCGGCGTCGAGAGTCTGGTTTTGAGGGTATCCGAGAGGCTGAGCATAGTAACGACGAGACAGTGTAGCTTTCTTTATTTTAAACCCGAAAGCATCACAGGAGCGAAGCTCATGGCTAATGGCTAATTGCTAATGGTTAATGGTAACAGAACTGACGCAAAGAAACCGGGTTTCTAGGAGATAACTCAAGTTGCTAGTTATGAGGTCAAGCATTTTAGATCCCCCTAAATCCCCCT
>CAYXCW010000185.1:0-12399 GCA_964463555.1 uncultured bacterium | reverse complement strand
AGTGATTCTCATTCTATTCAATGTGACAGTTGAGGGTGCGGAATGTGGGTTGCAAAATGAATCTGTGACAGTTTGGTCAGTTAAATTCAGTCTTGATGGTCAAATGATAGTTTCGGGACATAATGATGGCAGTGTGAAACTGTGGCGACTGGATGAAACGACACCCAAAATTATAGCCAAATATTCTACAACTACTCGCGTCGTCAACTTCAGCCCTGACGGTCAAATCGTTGCTTCAGGACACGATGATGGCATGGTAAATTTATGGAATCTGGATGGTGTTTTGCTCGGATCGTTCAAACATCCAAATCACGCTGCCGCTATTATTTTTGTTCCTGATAGTCAACGGATAATTACACAGGCAGAGAACGTAATTTACCTCTGGCACGAAAACGGTACACTGCTCAATAAATGGGTGGCACACCAAGCCGGAATAAGCACATTGGTTCT
Source organism: uncultured bacterium (assembly GCA_964463555.1). Lineage (GTDB taxonomy): Bacteria > Cyanobacteriota > Cyanobacteriia > Cyanobacteriales > Aerosakkonemataceae > Microseira. The sequence continues at coordinate 11,949 of CAYXCW010000185.1, read as the reverse complement.
CAGTCATAACGGACAAATTATCGCTTCTGCTAGTCAAGATACTACTACTAAATTGTGGCATCTTGATGGCACTCTCATAACAACTTTAGTAGGACATAGTGCAGCCGTATGGGACATTACCTTTAGTCCTGACGGGAAAACTATCGTGACTGTCAGTGGAGATAAAACTGTCAAAATTTGGAGTGTTGAGGGAACAGAACTGAGTACGCTCAAAGCACATCGTTCCACAGTGCGAACAATTGCCTACAGTCCAGACGGAAGTTATTTTATCTCTGCTGGGGCCGATCGCATCATCCGGATGTGGAAACCCAATCATGACCTCAAAACTACTGTAAATGCTCACAGTGCGGCAATTTTCGGTGTAGCTATCAGTCCAGATAGTTCCACTATTGCGACTGCTAGCTTAGATTATACTGTCAAACTTTGGCAGCGCGATCGCACATTGCTCAAAACTTTGCAACACGACGCATCAATGTTTAGCGTCGCTTTTAGTCCTGATGGAGAAATCTTAGCAACGGGAAGCAATGATAGTATTGTGAGACTATGGCAGCACGGGGGTAGAAACTGGGACAAAGTTGAACTTCTAAAAATACTGCCAGCAGAAGGAGGATTAGCGTTTAGCCTTACCTTTAGTCCTGATGGAAAGCTAATTGCCTCTGGTTATGGGGATGGTAAGGTGAGGCTTTGGACTTTAGATGGCACATTACACAATACTCTAACTGGACAAGAAGAGATGGCTTCATGTGTTGCGTTTAGTCCTGACGGTGAGTTCATCGCCTCCAGTGGTAATTTAAACCAAATTAAAGTTTGGAAGAGAGACGGCAGATTATTGACAATTCTTGCTGAAAACGATGCAAGTGTTAATCATGTTGCTTTTAATCCTGATGGTCAGTTAGTTGCTTCTTGTAGTGGTGATAGCACGATTAAGCTGTGGAACTATAATTATACAACTGGACTTTCCAGTCAATCTATTAAAACTTTTGTCGGTCATGACGGTGTAGTGTCTAAGATTGCTTGGAGTAGCGACAGTCAATTTTTTGCTTCCTCTGGAATGGACACAACCGTTAAACTCTGGAGTCGAGAAGGAGAGTTGATCGCTACTTTACTTGGTCATAGTGGTGCAGTTTGGAATGTGGCGATCGCGCCTGATGGCAGTTTTTTAGCTTCTGTTGGTGAAGATAACACTCTCGTTATCTGGAATTTACCGCGCATACTCAAACTTGACCTGCTCGAATATGGCTGTAATTGGGTACGAGATTATCTGCAAACTAACGCAGAGGTGGAAGAAAGCGACAGGCAACGAGAGTGAGGGGTAGACGTTAAAACTAAGAATATACAAAGCAACTTTTTTTTATAGTCAACCGACTTTTCCGACTTTTCCGGCTTTTCCGATTAATTCGGTTTGAGGGTAAGGGAGTGCGATCGCTAGGTGTTTGATAATCTGGCTGGAAAATCAAGGCGATCGCACCCTTTATCGCTCGGGTACGGCAACTGTATACCGATTACGGCGTTTCAACGGTTTTCGTCATCGGTGTGCTGACTGAGTATCTGTAATTCGTCCGCCGCGCCTCTTGAAACCAACCTGAGCTTCCAGTTGGGGAATTAATTCACCAATTTAGATAATTGACAAAAGCAACTAATTGTGTATTTTGAGGCTCGCAGCAATATAACCTTACACAAACATACCAACTTTATCTATTTCTCGTTGAAGCTCAAAAACTAAATAATAAATAGTGCAGTTTTTTGGTCAATGTACGCTTACAGTAATTCAGCCCAAGTCCTTCTGCCCTCTGCTATCTGCATAAAAGCCGAATTGTATTAACTGCCTGTTTTGGGAGCATAAGAATCTAGAGCGTTCCTTGCTGTGTGCATACTAATCCAGAGTAGATAAATTATGAATGTTCGATTTTCAATAAATCTATCAAGATGGTTAATAGTCCTCAAAATTATTCCTCTAACCGCGTTATTCTGCCTATTAAAATGGATAACTCATCAGATGAAGTGGGAGATTGGATCGTTTGATGCTCTGACAGGTTCTCTGCTGGGGGCGGTGACATTTACCCTGGCTTTCTTGCTGACTGGAACACTGAATGACTATCGGATTAGTAAAGATATGCCCGATCAGCTTTCAACTTCGGCTAACAGTATTCAAGACACGAATTTGCTTATAGCAAACCGCTATCCGGACTATAATCCTGTTCCACTTGCAGAAAGTTTAGCTGAAATCCTGAAATCTGTCCTACTTTGGCTGGAACAAGTTAAGCCGTTTGAAAGAGTTGAGAATACAATTACGATTCTCAATGAAGCACTGGTTCCATTGTCCAAATATGCTGAACCTCCTCTGATGAGTCGTATTCAAGCAGAACAGGCAAACATGCGTCACATCGTTGCCCGAATTAGAATGATTCGCGATACAGATTTCCTCACACCAGCTTATACGTTGCTTTACATTCTCCTGATTGCTGCATCGATTGCTTTATTGACAGTTGGTACTAAGGATTTCAATGCCAATCTGCTGATATCAGGATTTTTATTTGCAACATTCACTTATTTGGTGATGCTCATTCACGATCTTGATAATCCCTTCGAGTTCGATGGCAAGTCCTGTGCAGATGTTGATTTGTCACCTCTCAGGCGAACATCCAAGTCTCTGGTGCAGGTTGGATATCAAAAATCCCACTAAAGTGTTGGGTGCAGCTAAAGAGCAATCCCGGAGTACACCACTCTCTCCAATAGAGGTTAAACGGCTGCTGATTAGAAATGGAATCCCCACATGAATGTTGAGCAACTTCTGGACACTGTAGAGCAAGATTTGCTCTCAAGGCAACTGAGTTCCCTTGAGCGCTTCATCCTTTTTCAGTCATTGCTCGGACGCGGTTATAGCGAGATGGCACCCGATTGTGCCTATAGTATCGCTCACATCAAAGAAATTGGCTCCCAGTTGTGGCAGGCTCTTTCAAAAGCATTAGAGGAGAAAGTGACGAAAAAAAATCTGTTTTTAGTCCTGAAGCAATATTTGCTCTCCCGGACAGGTGAAACAGTGGTTAGTGACCAGTTATCAGTGACCATTAAGTTAGTAGAAGCAATAGACCCACCACTAACGCCTACCACTAATCAGTTACCAGTTGTCACCGATCTAGTAGAGGCTTCATATTCAAACGATAGCGAGCAATTACCGCTGGTTAGCGATCGCTGCGAACTGGTAACTCAAGAAGATGAGTGGCTTTTTAGAGTGCAGCCGGAGTACCAAACTTCTACAGATAATACAGAGGTAGAAGATACAGCGGTTCCCGCTGTTATGAGGTACATCTATCTCCCCCAGCTCCCCCAGCTCCCCCAGCTAGCGAGCGTACCGCATAAGAGCGCAACCCGCTGTAATAAAGATGCCCCAGTCACACAGAGCGAAGCAACAATTCCTGGTGATTTTTTGCTGCTAGATTCCCGACTCTACATCAATCGCCCCCCGATGGAAGAACTCACCTACACTGAAATTAGTCAACCAGGATGCCTAATCCGCATCAAAGCACCCAGGCTTCGGGGGAAAAGTTCGCTCCTGTCCCGGATTCTCAATCCTGCCACGGGTCGTAGATGCAAAACTGTCTACTTGGACTTTCAGGAAGCAGACGTTGCCGTTGTTGCCGAACTCAGTCAAATTTTGGGCTGGTTGTGTGCCAATATCAGCAGGCAGTTGAACCTCAATCCCATGCTGAACGAGTATTGGGAATATGGGTAGCAAGACTCCTAAGAAACACATTCTAAAACCCTTATGGTTAAAGATTTTCAGCTAATCGTGTTTCTTCCATCTGTTGCCGATGCGTGAGCGTCCGTTAGAGGCTCAGATCTTGCACCTACCCGATAAACAGCCCAGAAATAAATTACTTGCTCAAAGCTTAAGTTAGCTAAAGCTAACTAAAATCAACGTTTTAACCCGTTTCAACGGGTTTTAGCTTTCAGGTGTGAAATTTATTTCTGTTGGCTCTGGTGCAAGATCTGAGAAGACCAACTCCGCTCAAAATTTCTCCAGATCGGTGATTGGTAACTCGAAATTCTTACGGTATCAGATTCGCCGTCGAGATGCGGTTGAAACAATGGCGTTCTTGGCAAGGGGATAACTCGATTGTGGAGCGGTTTGAGGTGACGATCCAAGTGCGACAATAAAGAATTGGCTTCAAACTCTGATGTATTGCGATGACAATCACGATCGCGCTCAATTGTGACCACCTGAACAATTTGGATCTGTCCCCTGCGGTGACGGTAGTGGAAAAACTGCTATCTGAGGGTGCGATCGCATCTTCCGAACAGCAACTGCGTTTTGATATTGACTATCCCCGCGAACCGCAAGATCCGCGAGAACTCTCAGAAATTCCTGAAGTGCGTCTATGGTTTATTCGTCTGGATGCTAAATATCCCTGGTTGCCATTTTTACTCGATTGGAAAGCGGGGGAACTCCCCCGCTATGCTGCCATGTTAGTACCGCATCAATTCAGTAGAAAAGAAGGCATCCAGTACAACCCTGAAGCGTTAGAAATCTTCGTGATGCACAAGTTGTTTGTCTTACTGTACTGGATGCAACAGCAAGGTATTGAAAGCAAATCGCGCCTCAAAGCAATGGGGCAGATGCTGGGTTACGAGTTCGAGGATGTTTTATTTGATTTGATTGGTAACGGTTAATTTCAGTTTTTAGATTTCAGATTTTAGGTAATTAACTCAAGTTTCTAGTTATCCCAAACAGGCTGCTAATGGCTAATTTGAGTAAAAATCCTTGATGAGCAATGAGCAATTAGCAACACCGCAGTTTATCACTAGCAACTTGGGTTAATTAAAGTCTGCAATCTACTGTAGCGAGCTTGTGGAGCGTTTTGTTAGAGGTTTGCTCGACTTACCCCAAAAGATTGGCTCTTCCATTTTTAGTATGCTTTCGCGAGCTGGGGAAGCTGGGGGAGAAGAAGAGTAAAAATGTTCTTGATGAACATTGGCATACCAATTCTGAAAGAGCCGCAAAATCCCACCCGATTAAGGTGGGATTTTGGCGCAGGTATTGTTTAAAAAATCGGGTTTCTTTGTAGATTATCAACAAGCGTTAAAACCCTTGTTTCTTGACGATAAATCTAGACTTTTAAGCTGAGCTATTTGCAAGAAACCCGGTTTTTTTGCGTAAGTCCTGATGCATTAACCAGGTAAATTGCTGCTGGCATAGGCATCCATCACGCCGTAACCAGGAACGCGCACATTGTAATCAATTTCGGTGCCGGTAATAGAGTTAGCCAGTTTCTCAAAAGACTCAGAACGCCAGTTGCGCTCGTGAATTGGCTTGGACTGTTCGCCTCGGAAGTAAGCTTGGGTGCCGATAACAGATGCTGCAACCCAACCAACGATAAACAGTGCAATCAGGATAGTCATGGTTGTTTGTGTCCTTGTGTCTCTCTGTAAACTAATGTAACTGAGTGTTAAGAAAATTGACAAGTGTTTGACAATATTTTTTTTAAATGCTACGCAAAAGGCGATCGCATAGAAAGCAAGACTTGGGTTTGGCGCGATCGCAGCGCCGAAAAGCTGGTAGCCTCAAACAGATAGAGATTTGGACTTGTTGGCTTGAAGAAGCGATCGCACTACTGGCAACTGGTGCCATACATCCGCCCCCACTGGAAAACCATCGCCCAGGCATTCGTTTGTACCCTGGCGGTGACGGCGTTTTGGCCTCCCCAAGCGGCACTGGCAGGTAACATTGCCGCCGCCATCGGCAAAGGTAATATGATGGCGCTGGGTGGCGTTGCAGGCGCTTTAACCTTGGTATTTCTCGGTCAGAAAATTATGCTCTACGGGCAAGATGCGCTAATGGCGAAAGCGGCGTTTGCGATCGCGTTAGACTTACGCAAGCGGGTATATAGTCATTTGCAACGGCTTTCTTTGAGCTATTTTGAAACGGCGAAAACGGGAGATTTAGCTTACCGACTAACAGAAGATATCGATCGCATCGGGGAAGTGGTATATAAATTTTTCCACGACTCGGTTACCTGTGCGTTGCAATTAATAGTGCTTTTGGCGTATTTAATTTATCTCAATTGGCAGCTCACCATCGCAACGTTTATCGTAGCGCCGCTGATGGGAATTTTAATTGCTTGGTGCGGGGAACAGATGCTGAAGTTTTCCCGGCGCAGTCAAAATCGCACTTCTAATTTATCGGCTTTATTAACAGAAGTATTTAGCGGCATTAGGTTGGTGCAAGCATTTGCGGCAGAAGATTATGAAATCGAACGTTTCGCTAAAGAAGCAGAATTTAACCGTCAAGCCAAATACGCAGCGGAACATTTAAAAGCAGTTCAAAACCCAGTCGTGGGATTTTTATATGCGATGAGCGTATTGCTGCTGTTATTTTTAGGAGGCTGGCAAATATCCCAGGGAAATTTGACCGGAAGTAGCTTTGTTAGCTTTTTGGCAGGAGTGGGATTGCTGATCGATCCGATTGCCCACATGACGAGCAATTACAACGATTTTAAACAAGGCGAAGCGTCGATAGATCGGATATTTGAGTTAATGGAAATTCCACCAATGGTGGTGGAAAAAGAAGATGCGATCGCGCTCCCCCCCGTCACCGGCAAAGTAGAATATCGCCAGGTTTGTTTTAGTTACGAGCAAGTCAACAATGTAGGGGCGGGTTTCACCGATAACCATAGAACGACAACAAACAATTTAACTAAACCCGCCCCGGTTGACAATCAAAGTAGTAGGGGCGGGTTTCACCAACAAACACAAACAAACAACAACAATCAACCCGCCCCCATCCAAGGATCGGCAAACAATTACCAATTACCAATTACCAATTACCAATTACCAATTACCAATTACCAATCCTGGGTATTGCAAGACATGAATTTATTAGCAATGCCGGGAGAAACTATCGCTTTAGTGGGTGCTTCTGGTGCGGGTAAAACAACTTTAGTTAATTTACTGCCTCGGTTTTATGACCCGCAAGAAGGTCAGATTTTAATTGATGGAATTGATGTTAAAACGGTTACCCTTCCCAGTCTGCGGCGGCAAATTGGGATTGTACCCCAAGAAACTATTTTATTTTCGGGTACGATCGCACAAAACATCGCCTTTGGTCAAGCTGAGTTTGATATGGAAGCGGTAGAGTCAGCGGCGAAAGTTGCCAACGCGCACCAATTTATCGCCCAACTATCTCAGGGATATCATACTTGGGTGGGAGAAAGGGGGGTAAACTTATCAGGAGGACAAAGACAGCGGATTGCGATCGCGCGCGCCGTCTTACTCAATCCCAGAATACTCATCCTCGATGAAGCAACTTCCGCTTTAGATTCAGAATCGGAAGCTTTAGTCCAAGAAGCATTAGAAAGATTGATGCAAGATCGGACAGTATTTATCATTGCCCACCGCCTCGCCACCGTGCGCCGTGCCGACCGAATTTTAGTCTTAGAAAAAGGGCAAATAGTAGAATCTGGAACCCACGAGGAATTATTGGAAAAAGGCACGCGATATGCTGGGTTTTATGCCCAACAATTTCGGTAATGGGCAATCATATCATACGCAGCGAAGGTATTTATAAACCCGCCCCCCGTGCGATGTCGATGAAAACGAACATAATATCAGCCAAGGCTAGGGAAATAGTTGAGCAATTTTAACTTCAATATCAGGAAAAGCCAGCATGAAAAGAGTAGCCTCTTCATTGAGGATAATCTCTTGTTGGTAGGTTTGATTAACAATTTCCCGGAAGACGCGAACTTGACGGGTATTGGTATCGAGAATCCAGTAATCAGCAATCCCAGCTTTGGCATACGCAACAGCTTTCTGTTTGCGATCGCGTTCTAAAGTTGTATCAGATATTTCCACAATCAGGAAAGTATCTGCTGGAGTTGGATGACTTTCTATGTAGAATCGGGGGTCAATCCGAACCACGGCGATATCTGGTTCTGGTTCTGAGTAAAGATTGAGGTTAATCGGGTCTTGAATCCGAATTAAAGCAAGTCCTGGCAGTAGGGTTCTCAAGTATTCAGCAGCACACAGGTTAGTGGCTGAATGGGGGGGATTTTTGGCAGCCATTGAGATAATTTGTCCTTCTAGCAGTTCCACTCGTTCATCTGGGTCGAGAATTCCTGCTTCTTTCATGCGGTGGTATTCGTCTTGCGAAAACAAGCGTACACTTGTTGAGGTCATAGCACTACTCCAGTAGCTGAGATCTCAGTTTTCTTCTGAGATCTTAGAGTGGAAACAATCTCAATTTCTTAGCACGGAAATCGACTTCCATCTTGACAGTTGACAGTTACCTCTTCCTAAAGCTTATAGGATTGCCACTGCTGATTTAGTAACCAGATTTTTTTGGTCAATATTTCGGCTTTCGTTTCGATTTAGGTGGCGTTCTGTGTTCGCCAAAGTATTTTTCACTGCGATAGCGCAGCCACACCCGCAACACCTGGGGAATCTGGCCTTTTTGTTCTTTTGTTAGGGTATTGTAAAGAGCTAATGCGCGATCGCGTTCTCCCCGACAGGCTGCATTATTATGGGCATCCCAGTAACTGCGGGCAACTCGAATCCGCCGACAGACTTCTTTAATCAGTGCTTCTCCTGTGAGGGGATCTTCCTGTTTTGGCATACTTCAATCACAACGCACTATCGTCAATCTTAACCTTTACCATTCTTTTTGCGATCTATTGTTGATGTGCTAGCTTAGAATTACCGTTTGTGGGACTTTGGTGCGACTTCCGAATCCTGTCTGTAACACAGTCCTAGCTGGTCGTGCCGCCATTCCCCAAACGGCCTTATAACAGTTGATAGTTGATAGTTGATAGTTGATAGTTGACAGTGGACAGTTGACAGTTGACAGTGGACAGTTGATTTTTAGATGTGACGGTGCAGCAAGAATGGGCGCAACAATTTGAGCGAGTTGCACGGGAAGATTTGGTGATGTTTATCAATGCCTGTCTTGCCTGCACTGGACAGCGCGAGTTTTATGATGATGCCTATGGGCAGCGAGTTTCGATTGATTTCCTGCACGATTATATTATGGGGAATTATCGATTGTTGTATGCTCGCACTTTGGCAGCTGGAATTAATCACTTCAATCAAGCTCAGATTATTCTTAAACTATTGGCGACGGGAAAACAAACCGATCCAAAACATCGGGCTGAAGAGAATGCTTTAATTACTGCGGCTTTACATGCCCTACCGCCACAACGCGCTTGGCGACTTTTGGAACAGTTACGCAAACGGGGAATTAATAACAGAAGATCGAGAGCGATCGCATATCATTATCTCCAGAGTAGAGGCGATCGCTTACCATTCCAAGTTGTAAAATATCGCTCTAAAGTCAGAGCGATCGCTACTCACGCCCATTTCAAATTAGATGAAGAAGTTGGTGCTTTCATCTTTCGCGAGTGGAAGCGTCAATTTCAAACGCCTTTATTTGAACAGTTTCGTCAAGGTTTCTACAGTGCGAAAGCGGTTTACGATCTGCCCTTTACCGTGGCAGAAAGTTTAGCTGAAAAACATAATATTCCGCGCGATCGCTTTCTGGCTGGCATTGAACAACAATTGACTGCGGCAGAAAAATTGCGCCTCCAAGGTAGTGCAAACCGCGCCGATACAGAAATTAAAGTTGATTGGCATCGTTTACCGTTGACAAAGTTAGCGCTTTATGTTATTTCTTTACAAGAACGAGGGGAAGAATTAGAAGCAGCGTTAATCCAATCGGCAAGAATAACGTTAAAGAAAGCGCCATTGAAACTCAAACGAGTAGCAGCAGTTCTCGATTGCAGTTATTCTAGTTCAGGCTCCTCAGAAAAACGCCGCCGCCCGCTAGGAATCGCTTTAGCAGTGCATTACTTGTTGCAAGCTGCTGCGGAAGAATATCAAGCTTTTTGGACAATTCCTGTTAGCAATCCACTTCAAGTTACGGCGCGGGGACAAACAGATTTAGCAACGCCTTTACTAGCAGCATTATCTCAAAAACCAGATCTAATCGCTATTATTTCCGATGGTTGGGAAAACGATCCACCTTGTGGTGCGGCGGAGATTTTGCGAGTTTATCGTACTAAATTAGATCCGCAACGGCGAGTTTCAATTATCCATTGCAATCCGGTTTTTAATAGCGATGATTTTACTTTGAAAACTATCAGCCCGCTGATTCCCACTGTGGGATTGCGCGATGCCGAAGATTTACCAACGGTGCTGGGTTTTGCGCGATTTGCAGAAGGCACGGCTTCGCTGGCTGAGTTAGAGGAATATTTAGCAATTAAGGCACAGCAACTTCTAGGACAAACTAATGGCTAGAAAAGCGCATTTATTGGAAGCGATCGCACTTGGCAATTTAAAGATTGCTCCCTCTCAAGTTTGGGGCGCAGTTCGGATCGTTCCCCTGTTGCGGCGTCAAATTAGCTACGATTTGCGATTGCTCAAACGTAGTTATGACGAAGATATTACCATCGTCAATCTAGATGATGAAAGGCTCGATCGGGGCATCAAATACATATCCTATATTCCTCATGGGTTGGTACTTTCTTGGAGCGATGACGGTAGCCCTGTGACAGCGATGGGCGGACAAATAATCTCTGAAGCCAAACGTTACAACGGCGGCTTAAATAGCGTGCGCGTTATGCACCGCATGGCGAAGCGAGAAGCCAAGAATCAGTTACGATTTCTGCCCTTACATCTGGCGATGGAAGGTTTTCTAGCAATCCATTTTTCAGGACCAGAAATTGCTTGGGAAGGCTACTCGCGCCGCGCCAAATCTCAAGGACTTTCCCCACGCATCGAATTTTCCTTTAGCGGGCGCTCTATTCCGACGCTAGAAGATGCGCTGCGAGTGTTTGAAATTCACGAACATCAAGTAGGCGTTTTGCTATTTGTTGCTGAAAGTCTCGCCTCAGCATTTGTCGTGCCGACGCCAGAAGATTATCGTGCCTTGCATAGCAGTTTGCTGCAAGATTTCTATAGTGAATTGATTTATGAATATGGTTTATATGGGAAAACAACTCGGATGGAAACAGAAATTGATGCCAGTAAAGTAAATGACTTGAAAACCTTGGGAGAAGCACTGGAAATAATGCGATCGCACTGGGCAGAATTCCAAGGTTTCATGGCAAGCAATCTCCTGGGAAGAGAGATTGAAAGCAAGCGCATCTACACAGCAGGTAGTTTTACACTGCAAAGGTTTATCACCGATTTGCATCCCAAATCAGAGAATCATATGGGAGAAGCGATCGTGCGAGAAAACGGACAATTAGAATATCTCAAAACCTATCGCCTTTCCGAAGCCCAAACCAAAAGAGCCTATCTGTTAAAACAACTGGCGGCGAATCAATGGCATTTAGAAACAACCGCTATAAGTCTAGGGAATACACTCGAAGAATTCATTCAACGCCTCGATCGAGCTGGATTCGGCTATCTGATTAACGATCGAGAACGACAAAAAGCCAAACAACAAAGATAAGCTAATAGTAAGTTAATGCGAAATATAGCGGCTTGCGGTCGTATGAGGTACACCTTCGACAGCAGTGTGCGAGCAGCATTAATACTGCCGCTACACAAACGAAGCGATAACGCTTTCCCTAGACGAGCTTGCAATCCGCTGTATGTTCGACACTGAAGCAAATCATCTTTCGACATTTGTTTAATTATGCTGCAAATTTCCCACACAGTCATCAAAGCTCAAGAACATCGCAGCCAAGAGCAGAATCGGGAAGAGGCATTGCAACGATTGCAAGAATTAATTAAAAGTGCGATCGCGCAGCGTGCCGGAGGCATATCGCGCTACCCAAACCCCGTAAAAAGAGCAAACCAACCCGATCTTCTCAAAGAAAACGTCTCGATAGCAAAAGCAAGCGATCGCAAATTAAAACCATGCGAGGAAAAGTGACAGATGAATGAGAAACATTTCTAAATTACCTATCAACTATCAACTATCAACTATCAACTATCAACTATCAACTATCAACT
>CAYXCW010000184.1:0-12626 GCA_964463555.1 uncultured bacterium | reverse complement strand
CTTGTCTCCCTTGTCTCCCTTGTCTCCCTTGTCTCCCTTGTCTCCCTTGTCTCCCCATCTCCTCTGCCCACTTGGTCTATGCCCAACTAAGACCGGCATGATAAGATGGGCGCGAATGGCAAGGCACGTCCATATTGTTGGCAATATCGTCGATGAGGAGCGATCGTGATCCAAACTGACACCCCAATCTTAAGTAACCTGCAAACCGAAGTCTCTCACCTGCGGGAAGAGTTACAACTGCGCGACCAATTGGTGCAACAGTTGTCTCAAGAACTCTTCCGCCTGGTTAAAGGTAATACCGGATTTTTACCTTCTCCGGAAATTGCCGAACGCAATCAAGCTCAAACTCTGGCGCTGCGGGAACAACTGCAAGGCGTCGAACAGCAAGTGACGTTCTATCAAGAACAACTTGCCGAAAGGGATGCGGAAATTTATCAACTGCGCCAATCGGTGCAAGAATTGAGCGATCGCACCCGGATGCTGGAACAGGTAATCCAAGAACTACCCCAAATTTATCGCCAAAAGTTCGCCGAACGCTTAGCACCTGTCAAAGACAAAGTAGCGCAGCTGCAACGGGAAAACCGCCAACTCCGCGCCGAATTGCAAAGCGTTACCTACCGTTTGGCGGTGAAAAACCGTCGCACGGGTGGACACCTCGATCTGCCTAGCTTCCAACGACTGGGCGGCGGCGCTCACATTAGTCTTCCCAGTTTTGGACATGGCTGAGGTTTGGATTCTAGTCGATGAGGTAGTGGATGCTCAAGCGGCGTCCACTTCCACGACTAATAAATTGGTGCCAGCTCTCCAGCAGGCGATCGCTCGCTCTGCCATTTCTTTCAATGTGCAAGTTGTTCCCACCATTAGCGATCGCTTGACAAAAACAGAATTTAATGATAAAGAAAATATCCTGCTATGTCCTTTAACGCTGAATTTGCCAGATAATCTCCAGTTTCCAGGGAGTGGAGTTTATCAAGCCTGCCGCGATGTGACCAAATTGCGCGATCGCATCCAGAAATTGGGATACGCAACGGGTGACGGTAACTTTTGGTTGCCAATTGTACTAACGGCGAAAGGGCCTTTATACGCAGAAGTAATAGGTTTAAAAGAAAACAATTATTATCAGCCGATACATGTAGGCGATGAAGTGAGGCAGGTGCTTTACCAAATGGGATGGAAAGTGCTGCGATCGCTCAACGCACTACCGGCAACGTACTTAATGCAATTTGGGTTTGAAGGTAAAGATATATACTTTGATCGATTGTTGCCATTTCCGGGGGAAGCAGCGATCGCAAGTATCGGCATCCAATCCCCCGATTTGTTCGCCTGTCATTGGCACTGCTTAATGGGTTTGCCGCTGTTTGAACTTTGTATAGTTGGCGATCTCAATCAGCCTGGAAATACCGCCTTGAAATAAATTTCAGGCTAAAAGCTTAAACCCGTTAAAACGGGTTGAAATTATCAGAACTTACGCAAAGCCTCTATCTGTAGGGTGCGTTAGCGATCGCGTAAGGCACCATATACCAGATTGAGATTAAGGCTTTTGTTTGGGCAAAAAATGCGACGATTTCCTCAATCAAATCAATCGGGAGTAGGGGCACGGCATCTGTAAATTTTGCCGCAAAATCAAGGTTTTTCGGTTGCTGTGCCCCGACAATGTTGGGTTGCACCCAGTTGCAACCTGCTGTAAATTAATTGGATATGTAGAGGTAATTGTAGAGCAGAATTAAAATATAAATATACTTCTCCAGAAAATAGAGTTGTAGGCAGGCAGGATGCCTACCCCACAAGAGTTTTTGGAGAGATCTAATAAACCCAAAGGCTTTAGGAGTTGCTATGTCATCCTTAACAATTAAAGACTTGGAGAAACTACAAGCAGAGCATCCCGATCATCGCATGGAGTTAGTTCGCGGAGACATTATCGTTATGAGTCCATCAGGTTATCAATCAGATGAAGTAGCGTTTGAGTTTGGTCGAGTGCTGGCAAATTGGGTTAGACCACAGAAGCTAGGACGGGTAACAGGTTCCAGTGCTGGTTTTAGCTTACCAAACTCAGATTTGAGAGCGCCGGATGTCTCATTTGTTTTAGCAGAAAGATTGCGTAAAAGTCCCCGATCTTTTGCTGAATTAGCTCCCGATTTGATGGTGGAAGTTAAATCACCCAACGATAGTTTAAAATCTTTGAGGACAAAGATTGAAGAATTCCTCGCAGTGGGAACTAGAGTGGGTATTTTGATTAACCCGGAAAAGCGAATTATAGAAATTTATCGTCTTGGTCAGGATGTAGAAATTTTACGCGATGGTGATATTTTGACAGTGCCAGATTTACTTCCGGGTTGGGAAGTTGCAGTTTCCGATTTGTGGTCGCCGGAATTTGAGTAGGAGCGATCGCACTTACGGCGGAAAATAGAAAGCGATCGCAGATATTGCACCTGTTTTCATCGCCCGACGGGGAATAAATTCCCCGTCTAATAGCAAAAGTCGGATAAATCCGACTAAAAAAGCTTTTAGTCCACAAAGCGTGGACTTTCGCTAATCGCTGCTTGATTTTAATCGTTACCGGGTTGGAATCGCAGGTGCAAGATTAGAGCGATCGCACCTTGCACAGCCTGTTTTCAGAGTAACCCAGGAGCGATCGCATGTCTCCCCATCCCATCCCCCGATCTCTTCACCTGGGATTGGCATCCCTTGACAAATAATCCATATTATGATATTTAATTCATCCCACACCAGGGGGAATGACCATTAGCAATTAGCAACATTGACACGCTTCGGGGGATTAGGCCAAGATTAGAAGAACTATTAAACTTTGTAAAGGATTTTGTAGATGTCCTTGGAATTTATATCGGTAGAGAACATCGAGAAAATTGCCGGGAAATACGGCTATTGGGCGGTATTCTGGGGAATTTTGCTGGAAAACCTGGGAATTCCTTTGCCTGGGGAAACTATTACCATCGCCGGAGGGTTTCTCGCGGGTAGTGGTAAGCTGAATTACTGGTTGGTTTTGGGTAGCGCGATCGCAGGCGCATTTTTAGGCGGTAACTGCGGCTACTTTATCGGTAAATACGGCGGCTGGCCTTTGCTGCTAGGACTAGGGCGAATTTTCCGCATCAGCGAAGAAAAACTACTAGAAATTAAACATCAGTTTGGCGAAAATGCCGGAAAAACGGTTTTTATCGGTCGGTTTATTGCCCTGCTGCGAATATTCGCCAGTCCCTTAGCTGGTATTGTGCAAATGCCCTTCCTGAAATTTACAGCTTATAACCTGGCTGGGGCAGCTTTATGGGGTGCGGTAATGGTCAGCTTGGCATTTTTTGCCGGTCACATCGTGCCTTTAGAAAAATTAGTCGCTTGGGTGGCGCAATTTGCCATCGTCGCTTTACTGCTGCTGATGGCATGGATATTCGTTCCCCTGTGGTACGAATCTCGCCAAGCTAGCAAGCAACTAAAACAGCCAGATTAATTTCAGATTTAAGATTGCAGATTGCAGATTTATAAGTCTGCCAGCTTAAATTTCAGATTTAAGATTGCAGATGGCAGATTTATAAGTTTGCAAGTTCACATCTTGTACCTTGAGGCTCTGCGTCCCGTGGTGCAAGATGTGAGCAAGGTTAAATTTCAGATTTAAGATTCCAGGTTACAGATCAAATTTAAAATCTGAAATCTGCAATCTGCAATTCTTTAATTCCCAATTGATTGAATTTAAAATCTGAAATCTGAAATCTAAAATCTGAAATTTCTAATTCCGGTTTAAGCCGCTACCTCCAGAGGCTTTGGTTGTTCGTGTTCGATGACAAACACGTTTGAGTAGAGGTTAGCGATGATTTGTTTCCCTTGCTGCGTCAGTTCTAAATAGTAAAGTGCGTCTTTGATGTAGACATAAACAACATTCCAGAAAAACTTAGCGTAATTTTGACGCAAGTCTCCGGGGTGGCGATATCCCAAGCCTTTGTTGACGCCGGTTTCTTCAAATTCGTAGTATAAAGCACCAACTTTTTTCAAATAGCGAGGGTCGCTTAATTGACCGATGAGATCGGCGGCGCGAACTAAACCAGGATAATGGGCTGTATCTTGATGATCTTCATCTTTGGGGACGGGGAAACGGGTGAGTTCAATATTGGCTTTGATTACTTCAGCGTCGATTAATTTGTGACCGCCAAAGCGTTCGGATATGAACAGTTTGCCCCGGTCTACATGGTAAGGTGTCAGACTAGCATCGGAGGCGCCAGGAGGCAGCTTTGCCATCGTGCCGTTGATGCCCGTGGCGTACAAACCTTCTGCTTCTCGGTCTTGCCGACAAACTCCTTTGATGTACCCGATGTCGTGGCACAACAGAGAGATAATGTAGTGCAACCAATCTTCGCAAGACACCCCGCCTTCACGGATATGTTTGCCCCTGAGAATTTCCTGCCCAACTAAGGTGACTAAAATAGTATGTTCGACATTGTGATAGAGGGCATCGCTGTTGGCGATATTTTCCAAAGCCATGTTCCCAGCCCAGCTGAGAATGTCCGCATAGTCAGGTTTCCAGCCACCGTATGTGCGGGTATAACCTTCGCGCAGCTGGCTGACGAAGTGGTCGATGAGTAGTTGTGTAGGGTTAAACAACATGGCGACTTCTCTTTTCAATCAACAGGGTATTTTCTCCTATGAGGCTACAGCAAGCTGGTAGCGTCACGCTAGAAATAGGTTAACTCCATAATGTGCAATTTTTAGATTTGCATGGGTGACAACAGGCTTTGTGGGTTGTGACCTGAGTCTCATTAGAGGGATACTGGAAAAGTATCAACCGAGTTGTACCACACCTTGGCGTCGAGGATCGCCAGCACCTGTCATCAAGCCATTTGAATTTGTTATCACTGCATTCACCCCGCCAAAAAACATATTTTTTTGATTCCATAAAACCATCTCAGAGCCGTTGGGTAGCGTAGCATTTGCTACTTTTTCCGACTCAAATCCAGGTTCTAAATGAAATCTTCCATTTTCAAAGTGTACTCTAGGGCTTTCTACTGCTTGAGTGACGGGCATTTTAAAGTCAATCAAGTTAGAAATTACTTGGAAAATTGCGGTGCGAATTCGCTTCGACCCTCCAGAACCCAACACGATTTCTGGTTGTCCGTTTTTGAGTACTATTGTGGGAGACATCATCGAAGAAATCCGCCGATTAACAGGCCAGTTATGAAATCCAGAGGGATTTAAATCGTCCTCGCCCAACATATTATTTACCATAATTCCCGTCCCCGGAATTACATAGCCCGATCCTTCTCCATTAGAGGTGGTGACAGAAGCGGCATTACCTTCGCTATCAATGACGCTAATGTGAGTTGTACTTCCCCATTTATTCACCAGTTCGGTTAATTCTCCTTCGTAAGGTTGAAAATGCTCGCCTGATAAAAACTTTTCCGCGATATCTGGTTGATAAATATAAGCATCGTATCCATCTGTTCTGGCTTGATTCGTTAGCCGCATTACCTGCGCTAGAAGTTGCAAGTGATACTCAGAGCCAAATTCAATTTTGGTGAAATTAATGGTAGATAACAGTTGGAAAGCGAACGCCATGAGAGTGCCGCCGGAACTGGGAGGTGGGTTGGTGAGTAACGTGCGATCGCGGTAATTTATCGCCAGCGGTTCTCTTGCGATCGCGCGATAGTTTTGCAAGTCTTCTAAGGTTAAATATCCTCCATTCTCCTGACAATCTTTTACCAGCCGATGCGCTATTTCTCCTGCATAAAACTCTGCGATACCATTGTTAGCAAACTCGGTTAGCGATGCTGCCAAATCTTGCATCACGACAAGCTCTCCAACCTGGAGCAATTTACCAGCCGGTGCATACACTTTCCGCGATTCAGGTGAAGCCATAATAATCGGCTTGAGCAGATTTAAACAATAAGCTTGAAATTCACTTATTTCCAGGCCATTTTTAGCATAATGTATTGCAGGTTCAGCTACTACATGAAAGGGTAATCTACCTAGTTTTTGATGTACTTCAAATACTCCCAAAATATTTCCTGGTACTGCCATCGAACCTAAACCAATATGAAAGCTTTGTATAGCATCGCCAAAGTTAACATCAACTGGATAAAAATTAATATCGCCAATAGGTTTTTTCTGACTCGGTGTTTGAGTAAAGAAATCAAACAAGATATTGCGATTATCCGCAGTATGTGCTACTAAAAAACCCCCGCCAGCGACAGAAGTTAACATCGGTTCGGCGACAAAAGAAGCTAAAATAGCGGCAACTGCGGCATCGAAAGCATTACCGCCATTATGAAACATTTCGATACCAGCGGCGGCAGTTTTGTGGTGTCCGGCTGCTACTGCACCGCGAATTTTTTGGCTCATCGATTGGGTAATTGGTAATTGGTAATTGGTAATTGGTAATTAATTTACTTCAGTTTACAGCCCCAATCAAATCGGCAATAATTCTAAACGGCGGTTCTGTAAAAACGGAGAATATTTGTGCAAGTCGCTATCATTGGCTGTGGTTATGTCGGTAAAGCTTTAGCTCAACATTTACGTACTAAGTCGGATTATGTTATCACTGCTACTACGACGACACAGGAACGAGTGGCAGAACTAGAAACAATTGCCCACCGAGTAGCAGTGCTGAAAGGTAATGATACGCAAGCCTTAACTGGGGTGATACAAAGCCAAGATGCGGTCATTTTGAGCGTAGGTGCTGCTAATGCCGATGTGTATGAGGAGACTTACCTGGGAACTGCTAAAGCGATCGCAGCAGTACTACCAAAATTTCCTACTGTAAAGCAGCTAATCTACACGGGAAGTTATGCTTTATACGGCGATCGACAAGGCGAGTGGGTAGATGAAAGCACAGCGATCGCACCGGCAAACCAAAATGGCGAGATTATTGCCCAAACGGAACGGGTATTATTGGCAATGTCTAATCCCGCCCTGAAAGTCTGCATTTTTCGCTTAGGAGGAATTTACGGCCCAGGGCGAGAATTAATTAAAATATTCGGTCGTTCGGCAGGAATGACTCGTCCGGGAACGGGTAAAGAATTCTCTAATTGGATTCACCTGGAAGATATCGTTGGGGCGTTAACATTTGCCTTGGAAAATCCATTGCAAGGAATCTACAATTTAGTCAATAGCAATCCACTACCTAGAGGCGAGTTGATTGACCGCATCTTGGAACATCACGGTCTTTCTAAGATTACTTGGGATGCATCTGTTAAGAGTACTTTACCTTATAATGCCCGGGTTTCTAATCAGAAAATTCAGGCGGCGGGTTATAAATTTATCCATCCTGAAATTGCCCAATATTAGCTAAAGTAGGTTGCTAGTTATAAACAGTGACATTGGTAATTGGTAATTGGTAATTGGTAATTGGATTTATTCTCAGTGGGAACGGGTTTTACCAACCATTAAGTATACTCAGATCTTGCACCATTATCAACAAGCCTGAAAAAACCGGGTTTCTTGATGATAAATCTAGACTTTCAAGCTGAGCTATTTGCAAGAAACTAAGGTGTTAGTCAAGGTGCAAGATGTGAGTATACTCAGATATTGCACCTACCCGATAAACAGCCCCCAAATCAATTCCGGGCTGAAAGCTTAAGTGAGCTAAAGCTAACTAAAATCAACGTTTTAACCCGTTTTAACGGGTTTTAGCTTCCTCTCTTTGTAGCGAATAGCCGCCGCCCGCAATTTGGCGCTAGGAGATGGAGGATTGAGCAATGCTTCAACAAAAACTTTTCGATCTTGCGCGCTCAAAATCATCATCTCATGTTCTTGAATTGCCTTGATCGCAGCTTCTTGGAGAGCGGCAATCATAAAATCTGTGAGCGTTCTTCCCTGAAGATCCGCTGCTCGTTGAAATAGTTCTTTTTGCTCTTTGCTGATACGCGCTTCTAGACGTTCAGATTTGGAGCTTTTGGTTCCAGCATTCATGACTGTCTATCGATGATTTTCTAAGTATCCTATTTCTATAGTACGGCTATTTACCGTACATGAAAAGTCACTTACTCGGGATTTGGGGTTTGTTCTCCATCCCGCATTGAATCCCCTAAATACAGCCTGACAAAATCCTCCGCCGCAGTTGGCTCAATTTTACTCAAGGCTGCAACAATTTCAGCGATTGTATCGCCTGTAGGGTCTATTTGCTCGTGAAAGTGGCGACCTACGTTTGAGCGCCTAGTTCCCATGACCACTGCCAGCTTATTTTGAGTTATTCCGTAGGTTTCCAGAACTTGTCTGAGAGCTTTACCTGCTTTTCCCATAACTAGGACGGGTCTTCATCCTCGCGGTGAAGAAAATCACCCACGTATCGACTAATAAATTCTGCTGCTGCATCTGGGTTTATTGTTTTGAGCGCAGTAGCAATTTGCACAACGGTTTCTGCCGATGGATCTCTTTTCTCGTGAAACCAGTGAAAAACAACGGATCTGTCAACTCCCAAGGTGACGGCTAATTTGTTTTGGCTGATGCCGTATTTCTCTAACGCCTGTCTGAGAGCTTTTCCCGCTTTTCCCATGCTTTTTATCGTGTCAGAGGATCGCGATCGCGTAAATGTTGATCAAATCAACAACATGTGCCAAACTAGATGTTGATCGAAACAACAACACTTTTGAATCAATTAGGTAACGCCGTATGCACAACACCTTTGTTACCGATGCGGGGGAAACAACCTCTGCGTCTGTAGTCCTTCAACCATCTTGCGATCCTGTTTCAGGGAAAGAATTTATCAAAGTGCTTGTAATTGGTTCGCAGAAAGGAGTAATTCGCACTATTCATACGCTGCATCACAAGAATTTTGCAGCGGTTTGGGAGTGGAGTCCGTTAATGCCTTATGGCAATTCAGGGGAAATGATGAGTATCTTGAAAAAGGCGATTTTTTTGATTGATTAGTTAAGGAAGAACTAGCGATCGCATCCAATGAGAGAGAGTGCGATCGCTAAAACCAGTTAAAATAACAGTAACCCTTTTTGCCAAGGCAATGTAAGGAGTTAAATTAAACATATAAATTTAGAAATAAACCTATGACAACTGCAACGCCTAAAATTGCTCAAATAGCTACTAGCACCTCGCTTCCCAAATGGGAACCAGCAACTTGGGAAGATTACTTACGCTATCGCGACGATCCAACTTTAGAGAGAGTGCGACTGTTTTTTAATACAAACTATCTTTTTGTTGACATGGGTAACGAAGGAATCAATCACGCCAGTATCAATAGTCTTTTGTCAATGCTGTTTGCTTTCTGGTTTACTCGCTTTCCAGAGCAAATTGCTAGCGATTTAGGGGGTGTGTTACTTGAAAAGCCCAATACGCAAGCAGCATCGCCAGATAGAGTTTTATACATCGGTGAAGGGTTTCCGCAATGGAAACCGGGGGAATCTCGTTATATTAATCTCAATCAATGGCGAGTTCCCGATTTAGTTTGTGAAGTCGGCGATACTACTCTGTCTTCCGATCTAGATGAACAGAAAAAACTTTATGCTACTTTGGGAGTTCCCGAATACTGGGTGATTGATGTGCGAGGGAAGCGGGTATTTGCTTTTCTGTTGCAGTCTGATGGAACTTATAAACTTTGTACCGAATCTGTAGCTTTGAAGGGATTGCCAATTGCCATACTCGACCAAACTTTAGAACGTCTGGATGAAGCAACTAATATTAGTGCGGCTGGTTGGTTTAGTCAAGCGATCGCTAATTTGAATCAGGGTTCTAACAATCCCGCTTGAATAACTGACGATTGAAATCCTAACGATTGAAATCGCGGCTACACAAACAAAACCCGCCTGCGCGGGTTAAAAGTTAAATGAGCGATCGCACTGCGAAATGTTCTATAGTCAAACGAGCAGAGCAAGTTCGTCAATTATCAAGATTTTCTACAGGGACTCAAACGTAGCAGAAAATCCTTCTAAGTTTAAGCAATCATCTTGAAAAGCTTCTGCGTCTGTCACATCTTCTATTTTGTATTCCATCAAACGTTGACCATCGGGCATTTTTTTAGATGATGTACAAGTACCGGGATACTTGTCTGCGATCGCTTTAAACTCCACCGCATGACGTTTCCACGCATCCCCAGAACAGCTAATAGTTACTAGCCACATAAAACAGCTATCCTTTAAATTTCTTACTTCAGATAGATGTTACCGCAAAATTGAATAAATTCTTACAATCCGCTTTATAAGCTGATTATCCCTGTACAATTTAGTTGAAACGCATGGGAGGAAAATTTCTGCCTGCGCGTGAAGCGAAGCTATCCCGCAGGAAATCGCTCCTTGACGTAATGTATTATATTGTGTAGCATAAAAGGTGACGCGGCAAGCGTCAAACATCTTTTTCGCTCTCTAGTACGGAGCAAGTCCTATGATTTCCCTAGAAAACATTCGCAACATTGGAATTTCTGCTCACATCGATGCGGGTAAAACAACTTTATCCGAGCGCATCCTTTTCTACACTGGCAGAATCCACAAAATTGGCGAAGTGGGCGTGGAAGGTGCCACGATGGACTACATGCAGCTAGAGATCGAAAAAGGAATTACTATCACCTCTGCTGCTACAACCTGTACGTGGCACGATACCCAAATCAACTTAATTGATACTCCCGGACACGTGGATTTCACGATTGAAGTTGAGCGCGCTTTGCGGGTTCTCGACGGTGCAATTATGGTGCTGTGCGGGGTTGGTGGCGTGCAATCTCAATCGATTACGGTTGATAGACAAATGAAGCGATATCGGATTCCGCGGATCGCGTTTATCAACAAGTTAGATCGAGTTGGTGCAGATCCGTTTCGGGTAGTGCAAGCACTCCGAGATAAATTGAATTTGAATGCTTTATTGCTTCAGTATCCGATTGGCAGAGAACAGGAATTCGCAGGCGTTATCGATTTAATTGAGATGACGGCGAATTATTACGAAGGAGAACACGGGGAAAATCGAGTTGTGAAACCGATTCCGGAAAACTTGTTAGCCCAAGCGCAAGAAGCCAGGGAAAAAATGCTCGATCGCCTGTCTTTGTTTTCGGAAGCGATGACAGAAAAGTTGCTGAATGGCGAAGAAGTTCCTAAAGAATTAATTTGGTCAACAATTCGCGCGGCGACTTTAAGTTTGGAACTAACTCCAGTTCTGATCGGTTCGGCTTTTAAAAATAAAGGCGTGCAAAACGTACTCGATGCCGTTAATCTTTATCTGCCATCGCCAACAGATAGGGAAGTGGTGAAAGCGTTCGATGTCAAAACGAATGAAAAAGTTGATGTTCCTGCCGATATACATGCGCCGTTGGTTGCTTTGGCGTTCAAAATTACCGATGACGAACAAGCTGGACAACTAACTTATACGCGGATTTATTCGGGGACATTAAAGAAAGGCGATCGCATCCGCAACAGCCGCACCAACAAACCAGTTACAGTCGGGCGATTTGTGCGAATGCACGCCGATAAACGGGAAAACATCGAAATTGCCGCCGCTGGTGAAATTGTCGCCTTAATTGGGATTGACTGCGCCTCTGGGGATACATTTTGTAGCAACGGAACATCGCTTTCAATGGAAGCAATGTTTGTACCAGAACCCGTGGTGACGCTTTCGGTGACGCCGAAACATAAGGAAGATGCGGATCGAATGACCAAAGCACTCACCCGCTTTGAACGCGAAGATCCAACTTTCCACCTCACCGTAGATCCGGAATCCAAACAAACTTTAATTTCGGGAATGGGAGAACTCCATCTGGAAATTTACATCGAACGGATGAAGCGGGAATATAACGCAGAAGTCTACGTTGGTGCGCCAGCAGTTGCTTACCGCGAAACGATTTCCAAAGCAGTAACCTTTGACTATACTTGGAAACGGCAAACGGGTGGTGCTGGTCAATACGCCCAGGTTACGGGTCGAATTGAACCTTGTGCGGAAACGTTTGTCTTCGAGAATAAAGTCGTTGGCGGTGCAATTCCCAAAGAATTTATCCCTGCTTGCGAAAAAGGTTTCCGCGATGCGATTAATTCCGGAATTCTGATTGGTTATCCAGTCACTGGAGTGAAAGTAATACTCCAAAATGGTAGCTATCACCGGGAAGATTCTTCGGAATTAGCATTTCGGACTGCGGCGCGTTATGCGTTTGAGGAAGTCTACAAAAAAGCTCATCCAATTATCCTGGAACCGATTATGCTCGTCGAAGTAGAAATGCCAAACGAGTATGTAGGAAGAATTCAGGGCGATCTTGCTTCCCGTCGCGGTTTGATTTTAGGTTCCGAGACGATGGGAGATTATTCGGTAATTCGTGCAGAAGTGCCGTTGAGAGAAATGTTTGGATATTCGATGGCGGTGCGAAGTCTGACATCCGGACAAGCAAATTTCTCGATGGAATTCGCCGAATATCAACCAGTTCCTTCTAGCGTTCAGGAACAATTAGTTGCCCGTGGAGTGAGGTAAAACTTCTCCCCATCCCCTCTCCTGCGAGGAGAGGGGGGTAAATTACCGATCGTTCTCAGGACTTACGCAAAGAAACCGGGTTTCTATGAGAAATCGTCGCTTTGAAACTCAAGATCCACGCAGAAACCCGGTTTCTAGGATCGTCGTGCGTAAGTCCTGATTCTTTGCAAGCGATCGCATTTTTGGCATATTCACATCTTGCACCTACCCGATAAACAGCCTCCAAATAAATTTGGGGCTGA
>CAYXCW010000183.1:0-12965 GCA_964463555.1 uncultured bacterium | reverse complement strand
CGATCCCCCCCTGCCCCCCTTGCCAAGGGGGGTGAATTTAGTGGATGGCGATCCCTCCCTCCGATCGAGGGGGGTGAATGTGGGGGATAAATTATTAGTTTCTCCTGGGCGTTTTACTAACAGCCACAGCAGCAATACCAAGACGCCAGCACTGAGGCGCAACAGCGTACTCCACATGGGAATAATATTAGATTGAGTTAGTGCCGCGCGAGATAAAATTGCACCCGTTGCATCTCCGAATGTGGCGACAATTGCCCAGCCAATTCCTTGTAGGAAGTGGTTAGTTGTATCTGTTGTGGCAGAAACTCGTTCGCTGATTACCCATGCGATTCCCAAAAGGGTTAATAAAATACCGCACCAGTCGGTTGGCGTTAGTGTTTCTTGTAAGAAAATTAGCGCCAACAATGCTACTAAGGGAGAAGTTAAGGTTTTTAATAATAGCGTCCGTCGCGCTCCTAGTAAATTAATCGCCCAAAAAAAAGCCGTGTCGCCGATGCCGATTCCGAAGATACCGCTCGTGAGGAGGAAACCAATCGCTACCCAATTCAACTCTGGTAACCATTCACCTTGGATTGCTAGGGTGACGATGAGGAATGCGATCGCTACCACTCCTTTGAGCAAGTTTAACTCCAACGGCGGTACCTTCTGCCCCAGACGCGAGAATACCGTTGAAGCCGCCGCCCATAAAAACGCGGCTAAAAGTGCCGCCAGTTCACCTTTATATTGTTCTAACATCAGTAATCTTGCCGCACCCTGGAGTAAATAATTTGTAAATTTAGTTACTATACCATCTTCTAGAACTTAGTATTAATATTAGTAATTATACAACTAATTCACCCGAAACGGACGTTTTGTCCGGAGTTTTAGATTGGGTTTTAGATTGGGTTTTAGATTGGCACTAAAAGCCTTTGAGTGCTAAAACCAATCCGATTTTAATTTAGCACTAAAAGCCTCTGAGTGCTAATCTCAAACCCCAATATACTATAGCACTAAACCAGGGTGAGTGCTAATCCAAAATCCAAAATGATTTTAGGAGTTGAGTATGAGCTACACTTTTGATATTCTGGGAGTTTCTCCGATTTTGTACTTTTTTAACCAGCAACAAGATCGGCAAAAAAAACAACCGACTGGGGTGGAATACGTGGCTAGTTATAAATGTAGCCTGGATGCCTTAATTCAATCGGTGGAAAACATTTCGCCGCATCCGAGTTGGGATTTAGATAAAGTTGTCGATACCGTGATTAATTTTTGGATGCACAATTCGGAGACTATAGAATATTGGAAATCTCGGCTCAAAGATGCCGGACGCGAAAATCTATTAGTTGGCAGAGTGGCTGACGTAAATTCGTTACGAAGTGAATTGGAATTGCTTTTTGACAGTTGACAGTTGATAGTTGACAGTTAGTCAACCGTTCTCAAATCACCTTGCTCTCAACCCAGTTATTTCGTTGATAATTGCAGGAATCATGCTGGCGAACCAAAAAGTTTGTCCGATTGCCTATTACCAATTACCCATTACCAATTACCATCCGATAGATTTGCTGAGCGATCGCATCCATTGGTTGGGAGATATCCACGCAAATTGCGTCTTCCGGTTCCTCTAGGATATCGAATTGACTTTGCAATAGATTTTGGCTCATATAGTGATTTTGGCGCTGTTTGAGCCGTTGTTGGATGAGTTGGAAACTGCCTTTGAGGTAGATTAGGCGGATTTGGGAGCGATCGCAATTATCCAACATAATCTCGCGATAGCTGGATTTGAGGGCAGAACAGGCTAGTACGGCATGGCGAGCTTGTTGTATGATGCTTGCGATCGCATCTTGCAACGTTAATAACCAAGGCATTCTATCCGCATCGGTGAGGGGAATACCTTGGCGCATCTTTTCAATATTAGCTGGCGGGTGAAAATCATCTGCATCGAAAAATTCCCAATTTAATTCTGATGCCAGCATCTTACCAATGCTAGATTTTCCCGACCCAGAAACACCCATAACGATAACAATCATATTGATGCTTAATTAATCCTGACAGTTTTTGCTAATGGCTAATAGCTAATGGTAAATCTGTCAAATATTTCCACCAGCAATTAGCAATTAGCAATTAGCAATTCTTAATTTTCCGGATCTTCACCAAAGCGGATAATATCATCCTCTCCCAAATATTCGCCATTTTGGACTTCAATCATTACGAGAGGAATCACCCCTGGATTTTCTACCCGGTGCGGCGTACACATCGGCACATAAGTCGATTGTTTTTGCATAATCACAGTTTCTTTGCCATCGCAAATTACCCTCGCAGTACCGGAAACAACGATCCAATGTTCGCTGCGGTGATAGTGCATTTGGGTACTCATGTGTTGACCTGGATTAATTTCAATCCGATTAATGCGGTAGCGTTCAGATTCTTCTAAAACTGTCACCGTACCCCAAGGTCGTACCCGCATGGTTGTAGATTCCGCAGGTAAAGAAAGGGTAGAAACTTTATCGTTTTCGTTGTGTAGGTTGTCAGTCACGATTTGCCTCCTTTAATTTATCGATACTTGAATTTGAGCAGGATAATCAACGAGTTCAACAGCAACGTCACGAAGTTAGGAAGAATAATCGGCAATTCATTTTTACCGATGCCATAAACTAACCAGAGAAATACACCCAAACTAAAAGTAACCAGCATTCCAAACGAGAAATCTTTGGCAGATTTAGATTGCCAGGTTTTAATCACCTGGGGCAAAAAAGAGATAGTCGTTAAGGTTCCGGCGATTAGCCCCAAAATAGTCAGGAAATCCATCGTTATTTCTATTATTACGGCTGGTGGCAAAATGCATCAAGGCGATCGCCCTCTGGAGCGAGTACTAATGACGCCCGTTTAGTGTCTAAGTTTACAGCCATTCAGCGCCTAAAACCCAGGTCGGGCAAGAAGCTGTCGTAAAATGCCAGACTGCGGGCAAAATCCGATATGCTGATGGAAACAGGACTGACGCAAAGAAACCGGGTTTCTGTGAAAAATCGTCGCTTTGAAACGAGACATATACGCAGAAACCCGGTTTCTAGGTTCGGGGAAAGATGGTCGAGCATCTTGCTGTAGTGAGTGGGTGTTTTCTTCATTGTTGTATGCATTTGCTGTCGCTGCCAAGTGCTGGCGCTACAAAATTTCGCCCGTTACAAATTTTCCTCTCTCTCACCCCTACTAAAAACTGTGTGTTGCACTAGCCATTGCCAATGTGCTGAAGTTAAATTGGTAACGCCTAGCTGTGAGGGTAAGTAAAAATGAATTCTCCAAATGGGAAAGAAAACGAACTGCGGCGACGCGAACGAGAGCTTGAGGAACGAGAGCGGGAAATTCGACTGCGGGAATTAGAGGCGGAAATCAATCGTATCGATCCACCGTTGTATCAAACAAGTCGGCATACTTCCGAGAAAACGCGGAAACTTTCTTTGAAGAAACTCGCGAATGTCGGTAAATTTTTCGCCCTTGTCGTTGTCACGATTATCAGCCTCAAAATAGCTTCATGGCTGACAGGAGTCGTAATTGTGGCAGGAATTGCTTGGTTTGCTTACCTACTTTTCTTTAATTCAGGAAACCGCAACTCTTAAATAGGATATTACCGCTATGAGTTCTACAGTTACTGCTGGAAGTTTGCTCGGAGACTTGGAAAAAGTTGCCAGAGTCCGCCGCGAAATAGTTGGTTATCTTGAAAGAATGACCGACACTTTAAAACAAGGGGAATCGGAAGGGAAATCCTCTTCTGGAGGATTGGGTTTTGAGCGCAATATAGAAGATTTAACTTTAGCGACTCAAAACTTACGCCAGGGTGTATTTCGCCTGTTAGTTTTGGGAGATATGAAACGGGGCAAAAGTACCTTGCTCAATGCCTTATTAGGCGAGAATTTGTTGCCCAGCGACGTGAATCCTTGCACCGCAGTGCTAACGGTTTTACGCTACGGTGCGGAAAAGAAAGTAACCGTTTATTTTAAAGACGGTAAAAGTCCGCACCGGATGGATTTTAAAACCTTTAAGCAGCAATATACAATCGACCCAGAAGAGGCAAAACAATTAGAAGAACAGAAAAAGATAGCGTTTCCCGATGTTGAATATGCAGTGGTAGAGTATCCGTTACCGCTGCTGGAAAAAGGAATTGAAATTGTAGACAGTCCGGGACTAAACGATACGGAAGCGCGCAACGAAATTTCGTTAAATTACATCAATAATTGCCATGCAATATTGTTTGTATTGCGAGCTTCCCAGCCTTGCACGTTAGCCGAACGCCGCTATTTAGAAAATTACATCAAAGGGCGATCGCTTACAGTTTTCTTTTTAATCAATGCTTGGGATGAAGTGCGCGACTCGCTGATAGATCCGGATGATACAAAAGAATTACAAGATGCAGAATGGAAACTGCGTCAAGTTTTTCAGAGCAATTTAGCAGAATATTGTCAAGTCGATGGTCACGATATTTACGAGGAACGAGTGTTTGAATTATCCTCGATTAATGCGTTGCGGCGGCGGTTGAAAAATCCAGAGGATACGTTAGCAGGAACGGGTTTTCCAGCGTTTACAGAGGCTCTGAGTACATTTTTAACTCAAGAACGCGCGATCGCAGAACTCCGACAAGCCCGCACCCTCGCCCGCCAAACCTACAACCATGTCCGCGAAGCCGTCGATCGACGCATACCATTATTAGAGCAAGATGTCAACGAATTGAAACGAAGAATTGATTCAGTTGAGCCGGAATTCAACAAACTGACACAAATTCGCGACGAATTTAAGGGAGAAATTCTGGCAGTTCGGGATAGTAAAGCGCGAGCGATCGCCGACTCTTTCCGCGACTATATTTTAAACTTAGGCAACACCTTTGAAACCGATTTCTTGCGCTATCAACCCGATATTGGATTTCTGGAATTTTTGAGCGCTGGAAGGCGAGAAGAATTCAACGCCGCGTTTCAACAAGCATTCCAACAGTATCTCAACGATAAGATTTCTGCTTGGGAACTCACCGCCACCGGAGAAATGCGAGAAGCTTTCTCAGAACTGACTAGAAAAGCGGCTAACTTTGGCGCAGCTTACAATCAAGTAGCCGGGGCGATTAATGAAAAGCTCATCGGGCAAAAGATCTACAACACCAATCTCGAATCTGAAGACAATTCTCCAACTTGGGCGAGTTGGGCAATGGGGTTTATTTCCTTAGCTACAGCTAACCCGGCAGGTTTATTGCTAGCCGGTGTAGGTTTTGACTGGAAAAATATCCTAGTCAACTGGATTGCCGTAATTGGAATTTGGAGCTTTTTAGGCATTTTTTCCGTTTCGTTTATTGCAGGGCCATTAGGCTTTGTTTTACTCGGTTTGGGAGTAGGTGCGCTGCAAGTCGATCAAGCTCGCAAAGAATTAGTTAAAACCACCAAAAAAGAGTTTGTCAAACACTTGCCTCAATTAGCGCAAGAACAATGGCAATCTATTCATCAAGGAGTGAAAGATTGTTTTGATAGTTACGAACGGGAAGTCAGCAAGCGGATTGATGACGATATTAATTCTCGCAAATCCGAGTTAGATAACCTGCTCAAACAAAAAGAATCTCGCGAAATTAATCGGGAAACCGAAGTCAAGCGGCTGAAGAATTTGGATGCAGATGTATCATCTCAAGCGCGGAACGTCGAGTCTGTATACGAGCAACTGTTGGCTGTTTAAGCGGGAAAATTGATTTCAAAATCGCCAATAGAAGGAGTGAAATAGGATGGCGAATTGGTGGTGGAAAATCGCTTTTACTGGAATGACTGGGATGGTGGCGATCGCACTCAACCTGATCGGTGCAAAACCTGTATCAGCCCAAACTTCTGTGAGATGCGAAAGCATTGATTATGAATATAACGAATGCGCCCTCGATACCAGAGGTGGCGTCACCTTGGAAGTAGATGTTCATTCTCGCGAATATTGCAGGTTAGAACGAAACTGGGGTATCGGGCGGGGTTTTGTTTGGGTTGATAACGGTTGTCGTGCCACATTCAGGTCTGTTCGTCGTCGGGAGTATGATGACGATGACTACTACTACCGCGAGCGCGAGCGCCCTCGCGCTCGGCGAAATTACAGGCGATATCGAAGACATCCCCAACCACGACGCTATCGCCGTCGATCTCCAGTTCGTTGCTATTAGCAATATCTTGCGCCTCGTTTACCCTCCAGAGGCAGAGCCTCTGCTCACTAGCTCCCAGGCTGGAGCCTGGGAGCCAGGATCTAGAGGCTCTGCCTCGTTTATCGCCAAACAAAAATTAACTAAATTCCACCCAACATGACATACAAAGTAGAAACCGAAAACTTCTTCAAGGACTTAGATAAAGTTGCCAAAGCACGCTATCAAGTTGCTGGCAGTTTGGGCAAAATTGCCACCACGCTAAAAACCGCAGAATCCGCCGGAGAATCTGCATCTGGTAGCTTGGGTTTAGAAAGAGACATCGAAGACATCAACCTCGCCAGCGATAAATTACGTAAAGGCGTATTTCGCCTCTTAGTTTTAGGAGATATGAAACGAGGAAAAAGCACATTCCTCAACGCCTTAATCGGAGAAAACCTATTACCCAGCGATGTCAATCCTTGTACGGCAATTTTAACCGTTTTACGCTACGGAAAAGACAAGAAGGTAACGGTTTACTTTAGCGACGGCAAAGCGCCAGAAACGATAGATTTCAAAGACTTTAAGCAACGCTATACCATCGACCCTGGGGAGGCAAAAAGGCTAGAACAAGAGAAGAAACAAGCCTTTCCCGATGTGAGTCACGCAATTGTCGAATATCCATTACCGCTGTTAGAAAAAGGCGTGGAAATTGTTGATAGTCCGGGGTTAAATGATACCGAAGCGAGGAACGAACTTTCGTTAGGATATATCAATAACTGTCACGCGATTTTGTTCGTTCTCAGGGCATCTCAACCTTGCACTTTGGGAGAACGTCGCTACCTGGAAAATTACATCAAAGGTCGGGGTTTGAGCGTTTTCTTTTTAATCAATGCTTGGGATCAGGTTAAGGAAGCTTTGATCGATCCGGATGATGAGGAAGAATTGCAAGCAGCCGAAACAAAATTGCGGAAGGTTTTTAAAGCTAATCTGGCTGAATATTGCCACGTGGATGGGTACGATATTTACGACGAACGGGTGTTTGAAATTTCTGCAATTAAAGCCTTGCGGAAACGGATTAAAAACCCGATGGTTTCTTTGGAGGGAACTGGATTTCCGGAGTTTATGGGGGCACTGAATACATTTTTGACTAAAGAACGCGCGATCGCAGAACTCAGACAAGCCCGCACCCTCGCCCGCCAAACTCAAAACCACGTCCGCGAAGCTGTCGATCGACGTATACCATTATTGGATCAAGATGTCAATGGATTGAAGCAAAGAATTAGTTCGGTTGAGCCAGAATTCAACAAACTCACAGAGATTCGCAATCAATTCCAGCAAGAAATCAGAAACTTGCGCGATACGAAATCGAAAGCGATCGCCGATTCTTTCCGTTCCTACGTATTAAACTTAGGCAACACCTTTGAAACCGATTTTTTACGCTATCAACCCGAACTGAGATTTTTAGATTTCCTCAGTCAATCTCGCCGCAAAGACTTTGAAGACGGACTCAAAACAGCCTTCGAGCAATACATCAGCGATAAACTCGCCGCTTGGAGTTTAACCGCCGAACAAGAAATGACTGCGGCTTTTGGACAACTCAGCAAAAGTGCAGCAAATTATGGCGCTTCCTACACCAAAGTCACCGACATCATCACTGAAAAATTAACCGGAAAAAAAGTACAACCAAACATCGGTACAACTACCGAAGATAACTCGCCAGCTTGGGCAAAATGGGCGATGGGATTGTTTTCTTTAGCGCGAGGAAACCTGGCAGGTGTAGCGATGGCGGGTGCGGGTTTCGATTGGAAAAATATCTTGCTGAATTTAATTACAGTATTCAGCATCAGCGCCGTTATTGCTTCGTTTACCGGGATTGTTTTAGGCCCCCTTTATCTGGCATTATTAGGTATGGGTGTAGGAGTATTGCAAGCAGACGGAGCCAGGAAAGAATTAGTCAAAGCGGCGAAAAAAGAGCTAGTGAAATATCTACCGCAAGTCGCCAACGAACAAGGACAAATGATTCACGACGCGATTAAAGAGTGTTTCGATACTTATGAAAAAGAAGTATCAGAACGCATCGACGATGACATCAAATCTCGCAAGGCAGAGTTAGATAACTTACTGAAGCAAAAGCAGACTTACGAAGTGAATCGCGAAACAGAATTAAAGCGGTTAAAAAGTTTAGAAAATGAGGTAACTTCGGAGGTGCGGCAAGTGGAATCGGTGTATCAAGATTTGTTGGAATCGGTGATGTGACCTAACCATTAGCCATTAGCGTTCATCTTCTAGCTTCAGCCAGATGATACATGCAGTTAAGTAGGAGATGCGTGTAGACTTGAAGCACGCCCCGCTGGGGTGGCTATCTTACCGAGTTCTGTTGCCAAATTATGACCTCTTCTCAAGAAAACAACACGAATGAGACTATAACCGTGCAGACTTCTCCAGCAGCCACGTCGAGCGGGATTCAGCTCGATGGCAGAATTAAACTTGGGATACTGGGTACGGCAGTTGCAGCGATCGCTGTTGGTATGTTTGTTGTCTTTTTCTTTTGGCATCACTGGATTGCCACTTTTGGGATGAAATCTTGGGCAAACCATGCGGGCGCGACGCCGATCGAGTGCATGATCAAAGACACCAACAGCGATGGTTATGTCAGCTGTAGCGCCATGCTGCGAGGCGAAGTCGTACCGCTCGAATGTGGAGCTAGTGTATTTAATATCGGCTGTAGAGTAAATTACGGTTCTGCTGCTGCGCCTCCAGTTCGTCCCGTGCCTAATGGGGGACGATAATAATCTACCTTTAGCTAGATGGCGATCGCTCTCAACGAAGCCAGAAACCGGGTTTCTGCGTTTCATAGAAACCCGGTTTCTTTGCGTGGCGATCGCTCTGTTGGCGTGCCGTACCCGCCACCGCCAGGAGTGGCGATCGCGATCGCATCCCCAGGGTTAATTTCCACCGTCGCCGTACCGCCCAATTCCTCAATCCTTCCATCGCGACGATAGACACAATTTTGACCCACAGCTGCTGCTGCACCACCATGCAAACCAAAGGGAGCAATTACCCGCCTGCCTGATAAAATTCCAGCCGTCATCTTTTCGAGAAAACGAATTTTTCGCACCACGCCATTGCCGCCACAATGCAATCCCTTGCCGCCACTATTTTGCCTAATGGCAAAACTTTCTAAAACCACAGGAAAGCGCCATTCTAAAACCTCTGGATCGGTCAGTCTAGAATTAGTCATGTGAGTATGAACCGCATCGGTGCCATTGAAATCTGCACCCGCACCCGAACCGCCGCAAATCGTTTCATAATATTGATACCGTTCGTTGCCAAAGGTAAAATTATTCATCGTGCCTTGAGCAGATGCGATCGCGCCCAAAGCCCCATACAAAGCATCAGTAATCGCCTGAGAAGTTTCCACATTTCCCGCCACCACAGCCGCAGGATAGCGCGGATTTAACATACAGCCTTCAGGAATAACAATTTCCAAAGGTTTAAGGCAACCAGCATTCAGAGGAATATCATCATTCACCAGCGTGCGGAAAACGTATAAAACCGCCGCCTTGCACACCGCTGCCGGAGCATTAAAATTACTTTCCAATTGAGCTGAAGTGCCGCTAAAATCGATTTTGGCGCTGCGATTATGCTGGTTAATAGTAATACTAACTTCAATCTTACTACCATTATCTAACTCGCAGGTAAAACTGCCATCTTTCAACACCTCAATAACGCGCCGCACCGATTCTTCCGCATTATCTTGCACAAACCTCATATAAGCTTGTACGGTTTCTAAACCATAACCTGCAACCATTTTGAGCAATTCTTGAACCCCGCGTTCGTTCGCCGCAATTTGTGCTTGCAGATCCGCAATATTTTGCACCAAATTGCGTGCAGGATAAACCCCCGATCCCAGGAGTTCCAAAATTTCTGATTCGCGGAAACGTCCCGCTTCTACCAGCTGAAAATTATCGATCAATACCCCTTCCTCTTCCACCGTAGTACTATTAGGTGGCATCGAACCCGGAGTCATCCCACCGATGTCCGCATGGTGTCCTCGCGAAGCAACGTAAAAGAGGATTTTAGATTTTAGATTTTGGATTTCAGATTGTGAATCTTGTATATCAAAAACAGGAGTGATGACGGTGATATCGGGTAAGTGCGTTCCGCCATTGTAGGGATTATTTAAAACATAAACATCACCAGGTTTAATATTATCCCCTTTAGCCTCAATCAAACTTTTAACGCTTTCACTCATCGAACCCAAATGAACCGGAATGTGAGGCGCATTCGCGACTAACTCGCCAAAACCATCAAAAATCGCACAAGAAAAATCGAGCCGTTCCTTAATATTCACCGACGAAGCAGTATTTTGCAAAGTGATGCCCATTTGTTCCGCGATCGCGCGAAACAAATTATTAAAAATCTCCAACATCACCGGATCGGGAGATGTTATATTTTGGATTTCAGATTTTAGATTTAAATTCTGTGAATCCTGAGTTTTATTTAATAGCAGATGATTTCTATTTGTCACTTCTGCTTGCCAACCCGGTTCGATGACATTTGTGCCAGTAGCTTCCACAATAATAGCAGGCCCCAAAACACAATCACCTGGTTGCAAATCTGAACGTTTAAACAGCGGCGTTTCCTGCCAAACATTCCCCGTAAACATTCGCACAGTCGCCACAGACACGGGAGATTGATTTATTTTCCGTTCAATTATCGGTTCTTCTGGAATATCGCTTTTCCCAATAACTTCCACAGAAACCGCTTCCACAATTAACCCTTTTTCTGGTACAACAAAACCGTAACGCTGCCGATGCGCCTCCTCAAACCCCCGCCGCATTTCCACAATATCACCAAAATCAACAATTAACGAAGAATCAGTCCCCTCATAACGCAAAAGAACCCGGTACAGCACGGATTTTGAACGCGGATGTAGGGATTTCTCTTCCTCTGCTTCCTCTGCGTCTCTGCGGTTCAATTCTGCTTCAGCTTCTCTTGCTAACTGCGATAACTTTTGCTGTAATTCTGATAGCAACTCACCAGTTAACCTAGCCTCCACCGCACATTCTCGGATCGCTCGCATATCCGCCAAACCCATACCATACGCCGACAACACACCCGCATAAGGATGAACAAAAACCTGGTTCATCCCCAACGCATCCGCAATTAAACAAGCGTGCTGTCCCCCCGCACCACCGAAACAACATAGAGTATATTCAGACACATCATATCCCCGCTGCAACGAGATTTTTTTAATCGCATTTGCCATTTTATCGACAGCGATCGCTAAAAACCCCGCCGCCACTTCCTCCGGACTGCGCCCGTCCCCAATCTCTTGCGCCAGAGCGTTAAACTTCTCTTGCACAACCGCCACATCCAAAGGCAAATCAGCATTTTTGCCAAACTTAGAAGGGAAAAACTCACCCTGCAACTTGCCCAGCATCACATTGCAATCGGTCACCGTCAGCGGCCCACCTTGGCGATAACAAGCGGGGCCGGGATTTGCCCCCGCCGATGCTGGCCCTACGCGATATCGCGCACCATCAAAGTATAGAATCGAACCACCACCAGCAGCGACGGTGTGAATAGCCATCATCGGCGATCGCAACCTGACCCCGGCAACTTCGGTTTCAAATGTGCGTTCGTATTCCCCGGCATAATGTGCGACATCGGTGGAAGTGCCACCCATATCAAAAGTAATAATTTTATCGAAACCGGCGATTAAACTGGTTTGCACGGCTCCCACAATACCGCCTGCGGGGCCGGATAATATGCTATCTTTGCCTTGAAAGTTCCCTGCGTCGGTAAGTCCCCCATTAGATTGCATGAACATCAATTTTGGCAATTGGTAATTGGTAATTGGTAATTGGTAATTGTTTCCATTTGCTGTTAACTGGGTGGCGATTTGGTTTACATATTGGCGCAGGATGGGGGAAAGATAGGCATCGACGACGGTGGTATCGCCGCGACTGACGAGTTTCATTAACGGACTAACTTGATGGGAAACTGAAATTTGGGGAAAGCCGATTTCTCTGGCTACTGCTGCAACTTTTTCCTCGTGTTCCCGATAGCGATATCCGTGCATTAAGACAATGGCACAACTGCGAATTCCGCTATCGTAGGCGGCTTGTAATTGAGTGCGGAAACTATCAATATTAACTGGAATTAATTCTTCACCTTGGGCGCTGTAACGTTCTTCAACTTCGATGACTCGCTCGTAGAGCATTTCTGGCAGTATTATCTGACGGGCAAAGATATCCGGGCGATTTTGATAGCCGATGCGGAGAGCGTCTTTAAACCCTTTGGTGATTAGCAGAACTGTAGGAGAACCTTTTCTTTCTAATAGCGCATTCGTCGCCACCGTCGTCCCCATTTTGACGACTTCTATTTGTTCCGAGGGGATGGGTGAATTGGCATCAATGGCTAAAATTTCCCGAATTCCTTGCACCGCTGCATCTTGGTAGCGTTCGGGATTTTCTGATAGTAGCTTGTGTATTACTAGCTGTCCCTCGGGGCGTCTAGCAACAATATCGGTAAACGTACCGCCGCGATCGATAAAGAATTGCCATTGATGATTGTTCATGGGTTACCGAGCTTGCAAATACTGGCACTACATATAAAGATATGGTGTAGGTGGGGTCAGTTATGCAAGCGCGATCGCATACCTCTGTTTGGCTAGACGCCCACCCCACAATAACTTTAGCTTTTTTTGTCGGGTAGGCATCCGGGTGACGCCAATATTTTTTCCAGAAGTGCGTTAAACTCACATCTTGCACCGGGCTACCAACCTTAGTTTATTGCAAATAACTCAGCTTGAAAGCCTAGATTTTTCGTCAAGAAACCCGGTTTTTGAAGGCTTGTT
>CAYXCW010000182.1:0-13488 GCA_964463555.1 uncultured bacterium | reverse complement strand
GCTAACTTAAGCTTTCAGCCTGAAATTTATTTCAGGGCTGTTTGTCGGGTAGGTGTAAGATGTGAGATTTGAGATACCTGGAAAACAAATGAACGATTATCGCGCTATTTTAAACCGGGTGGGTATGGTGCTGATCGCGATTGGCATTCTCGATATCGCGTATTGGATCTATTGCATATCACAAGGTCAAAACTACTCGTCCAGCTTTAACTTCCCAGCTGTGGTGGCGGGTGTGTTTCTCCTACGGGGTAACCTGCGTGCCGTTCCCATCATCATCTGGTTCGCCGTCTTCATCCTCTCTAACTTTGTCAGCGGACTGATACTGATTCCCTTTTTGCAACCAGCAGATCTGTGGGCAACTCAATTTCGCCTCAATTTGGTCGGTCTTCCTATGTCGCTTCTAGCTAAAATTATGTCGATCGCCGTTGTTTTTTGGATCTACGCACAACTGCGTGCTGCACCTGTAGCGTCGGCAAGCATTAGATATGGTAATTCTGGCTTTAATCCGAAGCTGGCATTCATTCTTGGGATAGCGATCGCAATTTTACCCGTCGGCATGATGCACTTGACGCGAAGTGGTGCGGCTGGAGCTAAAGCTGTGCAAGTAGCTCGTGCCAAATACGGAGAAAACTACAAATATCATCTCACAGGCATGTACTGGTCGAACGGGAATGTCAGAGCCAACCTCACCGCATATAACGAACAGGAGATCAAACCCGTTCAAGTAGAGTGGAAGGAATGAACAGTTGACAGTGGTGCGAGCAGGGCGATCTCCTGTAACAATTAATACCGACTCTATCTAGCTAATCACCCCGCTGGGAAACACATCGAGGGGCGATCGCAGTTAATTGGGAAATGAGCAAAGGAACAGACTTGCTGTTCATCGTACCGATGTGTTAATAAGAGCCACCTTTAGGGCATACTACTGTTGAGATGATGTCAAGTGAGGTCAGTGCCGATGAATACCGCCTTCAATACAACCGTTGCTCTAGGTGGGTATCGTCTAATCGAGCCACTGTATTGTGGCAGTAGAACTACTGTTTATAGGGGTATTCGATTGGTCGATCGGCAAGCAGTAGCGGTTAAACTGTTGCAACAAGACTATCCTAGCTTCCAAGATCTGTTACAGTTTCGCAATCAGTATGCGATCGCCAAAAACCTGAACATTCCTGGAATTGTCCATCCTTACAGTTTGGAACCGTACCGCAACAGTTACGCCCTGGTAATGGAAGACTTTGGCGGGGTTTCGCTGCGAGATTATATTTGCAACCAGACACTGGCGATCGCAGAAGTATTACAAATCGCGCTGCAAGTGGCTGAGATTCTGCACGATTTGCACGCCTGTCGCGTCATCCACAAAGACATCAAACCCGCCAACATTCTGATCCATCCTGTCAGCAAACAAATCAAACTAATCGACTTTTCCATCGCTTCATTATTGCCCAAGGAAACCCAAGAAATCAAAAACCCCAATCGATTGGAAGGAACGCTGGCGTATCTTTCCCCAGAACAAACGGGACGGATGAATCGGGGAATTGATTACCGCAGTGATTTCTATAATTTGGGAGTGATGCTGTTTGAATTGTTCGCTGGAGAATTGCCCTTCCAATCCGACGATCCGATGGAGTTGGTGCATTCCCACATTGCGAAAATGCCCCCCCGATTGGGTAATCAGAGAGAAATTCCCCAAGTTCTATCGGATATCGTGATGAAACTGATGGCAAAGAATGCCGAAGATCGCTATCAAAGTGCTTTGGGGTTGAAACGCGATCTGCACCATTGCCTGACGCAACTAAAGGAAACAGGTAAGATTTTGCCCTTTGAGATTGGGGCGCGGGATCTGTGCGATCGCTTTACCATCCCCGAAAAACTCTACGGCAGAGGAAAAGAAGTATCGCAACTATTAGCTGCGTTTGATAGAGTTACCACAGGCAGGCCAGAAATGATGCTAGTTGCTGGATTTTCTGGAATTGGCAAAACCGCAGTTGTTAATGAAGTTCACAAACCCATTGTCAGACAAAGGGGTTATTTTATTAAAGGCAAATATGACCAATTTCAACGTCACATTCCCTTCAGTGCCTTTGTACAAGCATTTCGCGACTTAATCGGGCAATTACTATCAGAATCCGACGAGCAATTGCAAATCTGGAAGGCCAATATTCTTGCAGCATTAGCAGATAACGGACAAGTTTTAATTGACGTGATTCCTGAGTTGGAAGATATCATCGGTCAACAACCACCAGTCATAGAATTATCAGGAACTGCCGCCCAAAATCGCTTTAATTTAGTGTGGCAAAGATTTATTCAAATATTTACAACTGTTGAACATCCCTTAGTCATATTTTTAGATGACTTGCAATGGGCGGATTCTGAATCGCTTTCTTTGCTAAAACTATTGATGCAAGAAACAGGACATTTATTGATATTAGGTGCTTATCGAGATAATGAAGTTTCCCCCGTCCATCC
Source organism: uncultured bacterium (assembly GCA_964463555.1). Taxonomy (GTDB): domain Bacteria; phylum Cyanobacteriota; class Cyanobacteriia; order Cyanobacteriales; family Aerosakkonemataceae; genus Microseira. Next base: position 11,022 of record CAYXCW010000182.1, on the reverse strand, counting down.
ATTGATTTTAACAGTGGATGAAATTGTCAAAACCGGAGCAACTGTTAATACGATCTCTTTGCCACCTTTAACCCAACGAGATCTGAATCAGTTAGTGGCAGACACGCTGGATTGTGAATCATCTGTTGCCCAACCTTTGACAAAATTAGTCTATCAAAAAACTCAGGGTAATCCTTTGTTTGCCACTCAGTTTCTTAAAGCATTACATAATGATAATTTAATTACTTTTAATTGGGATATCGAGCATTGGCAATGCGATATTGCTCAAATAAAATCCTTGGCGATTACTGATGATGTCGTCGAATTCATGGCATTGCAATTACAGAAATTGCCCGCAGAAACTCAGGATATTCTCAAACTAGCAGCTTGTATTGGGGCGCATTTTGATTTGAATACCTTAGCGATTGTCAGCGATCGCTCGGCGAAAAGTACGGCTACTGCTTTATGGAAAGCATTGCAGTCAGGTTTGGTAATTCCTACTACCAAAATTTATAAATTTTTTACCCAATCTGATAGTAATGAAGTTTTTCACGTCGCAGCTAATCCGACTTATAAATTTTTGCACGATCGCGTCCAGCAAGCCGCTTATTCATTAATTAGTGACCGGGAAAAACAGCAGACGCATTACCAGATTGGACAACTGCTCCAACAAAAATTATCAAAGATAGAAAAAGAGGAAAAGCTGTTTGATATTGTCGGGCATTTTAATTTAGGAATTGAGTTGCTCGATCGACCAAGCGAACGGGAAGCCTTAGCCAAACTAAACTTAGCAGCCGCACAGAAAGCGAGAAATTCTACAGCCTATGCAGCAGCGAAAAATTTTGTCCAAATAGGGCTGAATTTACTCACAGAAAATAGTTGGCAAACTCAGTATGAATTAACCCTGAATCTTTATATTGCTGCGGCTGAAACTGCTTACTTGAATGCCGATTTTTCTACAATGGAAGCAATGGCAATTCAAGTTTTGCGCGAGGCTCAAACAATCTTAGACAAAGTCAAGATTTATGAGATTCAAATTTTAGCACTGACAGCCCAGAGTCAGATTTTAGAAGCGATCGCTTTAGGTACGAATGCTCTAGCACAATTGGGGGTCGAGTTCTCATCTGAACCTGACGAAACCTTGACAGGTAAAGCATTACAAACCCTTGCCAGTCAACTAGAGGGAAAACAGATCGAAGAACTGGTTAACCTGCCTGAGATGAGCGATCGAGAGACAATTGCCGCGATGCAACTGTTAGCAATATTGTTTGCGCCCATTTTTATGGGAAATCCTGACTTGCTACCTCTGCTTTGCGCCACAATGGTGAGTCTATCACTACAATTTGGCAATGCACCGGCATCAACTATCGGCTATGCAGGTTATGGCATGGTACTGTCTGCCTTTTTGGGAGAGGTAGAAAAAGGTTATTGCTTTGGGCGAGTGGCACTTAGCTTACTAAATCAGTTGAATGTGGGGGAATTTAAGTGCATAACTTTACTTTGGTTTGGCAGTTTTATCCAGCATCGCCAAGAAGCACTCAGAGCCACAATCCCAATGATGAAAGAGGGTTATTTAGCAGGTATGGCAACAGGCGATTTCCTGTATGCTGGCTACCATATTAGTGTTTATTTTGATGATAATTTATTCGCTGGAGTGGCGCTGGACGATTGGGAAGGGGAAATAGAAAATTACTGTCTTGTCTTAGCTCAGGTAAAGCAATATTCTTCTCTAGCTTGCCTGAAGATGAAACAACAGATGGTGCAGAACTTAAGGGAAATTGTCAATCAACCGGATGTATTAATTGGTACTGCTTATGATGAAAAGCTGATGATTCCTAAGCACCATCAGGATAAAGAGCTGACAGCGATCGCTTGTGTATATATCTACAAACTGATGCTGGCCTATTTTTTTGGCAACTACATCATCGCCCTAGACTATATTGCCCAAGCTAACCTCTATTTGGTAGCAACGGCAGGATTAATTCAGACTGCGGTTTTCCATTTTTATGCCGGATTAACCTACTTGTCACTATGCTCTACAAAATCAGAAATTGAACTAGAGACGTTACATGTAACGTCTCTACTCGCCTGGGTAGAAAATCATCAAACTACTCTGGTGCAATGGGCGCACCATTCCCCAATGAATCACCAACATAAAGTTGACTTATTAGAGGCAGAAAAATGCCGGGTTTTAGGCAAGAATTATGAAGCCGGAGATTGCTACGATCGCGCCATTGCTGGAGCCAAGGAAAACGAATATATCCACGAGGAAGCACTCGCTAACGAACTAGCTGCTAAATTCTATCTGGCTTGGGGAAAAGAAAAAATTGCAGCTGGGTATATGCAAGAAGCATACTACTGCTATGCCCGATGGGGCGCTAAGGCGAAAATTGCCGATTTAGAGCAACGCTATCCGCAACTACTAGGGGCTATCCTGCAACCAGCTAACTTTGCGATCAAATCATTGCCAACGCTCCAGAATGGAATCCAAAGTGTCACTAGCACCAGTAGTAATGAGAATTTATGGTTAGATTTTCCGGCGGTAATGAAAGCGGCACAAGCTATTTCACAGGAAATTGAATTAGAGAAACTGTTAGCCAGCTTGATGCAAATTGCCATAACCAATGCTGGCGCTACCAGTGGTTATTTAATTATTTACCAACATCAAAAATGGCTGGTAGTCGCTCAAGCTGGCGAAGGGGAGATCAAAATGTTAGATATTCCCCTGGCTCAATATGAGGAAATTCCCCGCAGTTTGATTTACTCGGTAATACGGAATCGAACTACGGTAGTTTTTGATCGCCTGGGTGCATCTGGACAATTTGCTGGCGATCCTTATATCATCACGCATCAACCTAAATCGGTGCTTTGTACTCCCATTAGCAAACAGGGAAAAACCCTCGGCATTTTGTATTTAGAAAATCATCTCACAGTGGGAGCATTTACAAGCGATCGCGTTGAAATTCTCCAACTCCTCAGCAGCCAAGCCGCCATTTCTCTAGAAAATGCCCGTCTCTATCAAGAAATCGAAAACTATTCCCATACATTAGAAGCCGAAGTCGAGCGCAAAACTGAAGATTTAAGCCAAAAAGCTTTGGCTCTAGAGCAAGCTTTGAAAAATTTACAACAAACTCAAGCACAATTAATTCAGAGTGAAAAAATGTCAGCCCTCGGTCAATTAGTTGGGGGAATAGCCCACGAAATTAACAATCCAGTCACTTTTATTCAGAGCAATCTTCAGCCCACAGAGAATTATGTCAAAGATTTGCTCAGTTTGCTGGAGCTTTATCAGCAAGAATATCCTAAACCAAGCCCAGTAATTCAAGCAAAAATAGAAGAAGTTGAGCTGGATTTTCTCTGGGAAGATTTAAGTAAAATAATGCAATCAATGAAAGTGGGAACCGAACGGATTAAGCAAATTATTTTAAGTTTGCGGAATTTTTCCCGCTTAGATGAAGCCGAGATGAAAGATGTAGATTTACACACGGGAATTGAAAGCACTTTATTAACTTTACAAAACCGCTTCCAAGGTAGCGATAATCAACCGAAGATTCAAGTAATTAAAGAGTATGGCAACCTACCACTTGTCAACTGTTATGCTAGCGAGATGAATCAAGTATTTCTGAGTATTATCAGTAATGCTCTAGATGCAATCAAAGACGTTAGTAAGATCGCTAAAAATCCGCAGATTAAAATTCAAACAGAAGTGATAGGAAAAGAGCGGGTAAGAATTGCGATCGCTGATAATGGTAGCGGTATTCCCGCTGAGATTCAATCGCGCATATTCGAGCCATTTTTTACTACTAAACCAGTCGGAAGTGGTACGGGGTTGGGTTTATCTGTCAGCTATGCTATTATCAAAAAACATGGTGGTCAATTAACTTGTGATTCTACAGTTGGAAGCGGGACAAAATTTAAGATCGAGATTCCCATAAATCATTAACTTCAGGATTCATATCATGTCCGCTACCGAAGCAAGCGGACATGATATCATTGCAGGATCTCTACAACAGGCGTGCGGCTGCCTGACGCAATCGATAGTTGCAATCAGCAACGATTGGACTACCATGAGCGACAGAAATCACCTGCAAGTCAGGTATATTATCGGCTAATGCTTCTAACCACTGACGATAGGCATTGCGATCGCTCATAAAAAATTGCCTACCCAAACCAGTAATACCGAAAAATCCACTCGAGCCGATTGCACTTGCTCCTAACCATTGAAATAGAAATTTACCTGTCGGTAAGTTCTGCTCGAAATATGACTTGTTTAAGTTAAATAGAATGTCTGTAAATACTAATGCCTTCCCCGTCGATAGTGGCAGTTCATAAACGAGTTCTTGCGGACGAATACCAGCAGGTTCGTGATAAGTAATTCCGTAAGCAGGTAAAACTTCCTCTGCGATTCCATCTACCGTTACTACTTGTTCGACATAAGGTTTTGCTGCTGCTGGACAAACAACTAAAAGCTTTGGATAACGCTGTTTATAGACACGAGCATCGAGTCTGTGGATGCGATTAGGTACAATCAAAATGTTAGGAACACCTAAAGATTCCAGTTTTGTCATACCCGCTTCATTTAAAGCGATCGCGCTGTGAATCAGTAGGCTACCATCTGCTAATTTATAAACTATCATTTCCCGCGGCACCATAGTAGAACTAGGTAAAGTTCCGGTGACATGCCATAGATTGGGTGCGAGTTCTTCGATTTCACCATGAGGTGAAACATGAGACAGCCACTCATCCTCAGTAGAAGTGCTTTTAGGCTGAGGAGGTTTAATTGAGGAGAAGAAAGAATAAAATCGCTCAGAAGCATCTTGTTTTTCTTGATTCATATCGATTGCTATCCGCTCGGCTTTAACTCAATATTTAATCAATATATCTTTATCGGGGCTTTTGAGAGCGATCGCTGTATAGAAATTGCTTACCATCTCTTAGTGCAGCTTGCCAGAAGGTGCTCTCACCAATTGTGACACGCAGCTTTAGTCCTGAACTAGCAATTCGCTGTAAGTAGATCCAACCCAAACAGTTCATCGTATACCTCTATAGTTCAACCTTTGGTAGGAATACGCAATGAACGAAGGCTTAATATTGCCCCCATCTCGCCGTTCTCATAAAACTGTTTCTCGCCGTAGTATGGTGATTGGTGGAGCGATCGCAGGCATTTCCTCGGCTTTAGGATTCAATGCTCTCACAGCAGGTAAAGGAATAGCCATGCCTGCATCTAATAATCACGATGCGAAGATTCTCAATAATGCCCTGTATTACGAACATCAAGCAATTTGGGCGTATAACGTAGCCGCTAGCAAGTTAAGCGATACTGATGTTGGTAGGGCGGTAAAAGCATTAGCACTCAAAAATCAAGCCGATCATATGGCACATCGGGATGCTTTAGCAACTGCGGTAAAAAGTTTAGGAGTAACGCCGGTGATGGCGGAAAATAGCTACGATCTTTCTTCTTATATGCAAAAGGGTGAAGGCAATCTCGATTCCGATGTTAATATTGCCAAACTGGCTTTAGCGCTGGAAACTGATGCGGCGATCGCATATACCACCGAAATCGCTCAATTGAAAAATCCCGCATTAATTACTGCTGGGGCTAGTATTGGTTCTAATGAATCTGCCCACGCTGCGGCAATTCGCGCTGCTTTTATTTCTTTGGGTGTTGGGATTGATTATGTTCCGGCTGCTTTTGTCAGTGCTGATACCCGTGCCCAATGGGTGCTGAAAGTTTAGTTAATCTGTTTGCAAACAATCGAGAAATATTTCAGAGGTTTTATGATTCATCACATTTCGATTCCGGCTGAAAATCCGGTCAAAGTTGCTCATGTTTTGAGCGAATTATGGAACGGTAAAGTGGCTCCATTTTATCCCTATTCGGGTAGTTACGTTGTTTTCAAGTTGGACGATAGAGGAACGCTGATCGAAATTTATCCTTTGGGAACCGAACTTTTACCAGGTACTGGAGATGAACAAGTTAGCTTTGCCGCTAATTCTCGTCACGCAGCTTATAGCGCTACTCATGCGGCGATTTCAACTGTAGTAAGTGAGGACGAAATTATAGCGATCGCAAATCGCGAAGGTTGGCGGGCTTTGCGTTGTTCGCGCGATGGCTTTTTTGATGTTATTGAATTTTGGGTAGAAAATCGGGTGCTGTTAGAGTTACTCCCACCGGATATTGTGCCTAAATATCTTGCTTTTATGCAGCCAGAAGCGCTGCAAAAGTTCCTGTTAACAGTTGACAGTTGACAGTTGACAGTTAACTCTCTCAAAATTGTGGGATTGCTAGCTAGGGAAATGAACTTTTCCTATCCCTCTACAAGGGGGAGGCTTTAGGGAGCATGTCAGTTTTGAAAATCTACACCAACACCCTGAAGGATGCGGCTATACAAACGAGAGCCATCCTTCGCGGGCTAAAACTTTTAAAGCCTGCCTTCGCAGGCTTTGTTTGTGTAGCGACACCCTTGCTGGGTGTCGGCTACAAAGTTGACATGCTCCCAGAAAGAATTGCGATCGCAATCCCAGTAAACTCATGCGATCGCTAGGTAAGTGCAGCTAAAGATATCATTTATTGAGTTAGTATTTAATCAATTCTCGCTGCTCTCTGAACCCTCAGTAACAGTCTTACAGTTGTTGCAAAATACTTTGTAAGAAACTACTACCCAATCCCCACCAGGATGATAGCCTGCTATACCCGCATCCATCACAACTAAATCTTTACTTTTACAATGCGGGCAAATCGAGATGATAAACTGACTTAAGGGATGCTTTGCCGGAGGAATATCAGATGTGTCTTCCATAGTTTCTGCTCAAAATACGTATGGGAGGCTGAAAAATAGAAAATTCCTTTGCATTCTAATATTCGGGAAGTACCTACATTTTACCGAAGGTCAGTGTAGGTACTTCACAGTTCGTCAACTGTCAACTGTCAACTGTCAACTGTCAACTGTACCAATGAAGGCTTTTTCCGCAGCGCCGGTCATGTATACTCGTTGATCGAGTTCTGACCATTCTATTTCTAATGCGCCGCCGGGTAGTTCGATGGTGGCTTTGCGATCGCACATTCCCGTTAACACCCCCGCTACCAATGACGCACATGCACCCGTGCCGCAAGCTAATGTAATTCCAGCACCTCTTTCCCAGACTCGCATTTTTAGGTAGTCTTTACGCACAACCTGAATAAATTCGGTGTTTGTGCGTTGGGGAAAGACTGGGTGATGCTCAAATTGGGGGCCAATATTTTCTAAGGGAATCGCTGCCACATCGTCTACAAAGGTGATGCAATGAGGATTGCCCATGCTGACGCAAGTTACTTGCCAAGATTTTCCGGCAACTTCCAAAGGCAGATTGATGACTTTTTGGTCGCTTGGTGCCAGGGTGGTGGGAATTTCCCCGGCGAGGAGGCGCGGCAGCCCCATATCTACTGTTACTTGTCCGTCGGGGCGCAATTGGGGTTTCATCACGCCAGCGAGGGTATGGATGCGGTATTCGACGTTTTGGTCGGATTTTCCCTCAAATTCGGCGATGAACCGCGCTAAACAGCGAATGCCATTACCGCACATTTCTGGTTCTGAACCATCGGAGTTAAAGATTCGCATCGTGTAGTCGGTGCCATCTTGTCCCGGTAGTGCGAAAATCACCCCATCGCCACCGATGCCGAAATGGCGATCGCATAACTTCACCGCTTGTTCTGGCGTGACTATAGGATCGGATGAGGCTCGATTGTCGATCAGAATAAAATCATTCCCCAAACCGTGATACTTGGTAAATTCGATTGCCATTAGAATTGTCCTTTGTCAGTTGTCAAGAGGTAATCGGTAATTGGTAATCGGTAATGGGAAAGATTATCCTAAAATTACCCATTACCAATCACCAATTACCCATGAGTAGCGAATTCGATACTAACTTGCCCAGCATTCGTAAGGTTCAATCTACGATTAAAGAGCAAAAACAGGTGGAAATGAAACTGACCACAGGTGACCTGCTAGTTGGTCAGATGCTGTGGCAAGATCCATCTTGTATCTGCCTGCGCGATGAAAGCAACGAGCAAATCTTGATCTGGCGGGGCGCGATCGCATATATCAAACCTAGAGGCTAGCTAATTGGTAATTGGTAATTGGTAATTGGTGTTTCTTCCCGATTACCGTCGAGGCCAAAAACCGGGTTTATTTCGAGATATTTGGTTCCAAATCACCGATTTTTCCCAGAAACCCCGTTTTTTTGCCTGTTTCTTTCCCATTACCAATTACCCATTACCAATTACCCTTCTCTTAAATTATCCACTGGCAGAAACTCTCGCAACGCTTCGCTTTCACCCGCTTTAACTATGGGGACGAGGGGAATGGGTGCGGGGGTTTCGGGTGCGAGAATTTGTTGAATTTGATTCAGGGGATGGAAACCGCCGCATAATAAAATGCGATCGCCTGCGAGCAATTCGATATCTTCTGCGGGTAAGCGGATAAACCTACCATCCCGGCGAATGGCGCGCAGTTGGATGCCATACTGGCGACGAATATCGAGCAGGGCGAGTTTTTGCCCTAGATAAGGACTATCTGGCGGTACTACAATCCACTGACAGGGGTCATCATATCCGGGGACGACAGCTTCCCCTTTCGCCAAATCGTCGAAGGCGGCGAGTTCTTCCCCTTCCCCAACTACTAACAAGCGATCGCCTTCGTGGAGGGTAGTTTGTGCGTCGGGATAGTCTACTTCATCGCCTCTCTTTCGGCGAATTGCCATTAAACTGACTCCGGTTAAGTTGCGGATATCTGCTTCTCCCAAGGTCATCCCTTCTAAAGGCGAACCGGCGGGTAGATTATACCACCGACTGTTCATATCAGATGCTGCCAGTTGCAGTTCGCGGGAAACTTCGGAAGCGGAACGAATTGGACGCAAATCTAGATAGCTGCGATCGCGTATTTGCTGCACTTGCTGTTGAATTGCGCGCGGACTCATTCCCATACCGATTAACAGGTGACTGGAGAGTTCCAAACTCGCTTCAAATTCTGGTTGTACGACTTCCCGTGCCCCCAATTGGTAAAGCAATTCGATATCTTTTTCTTGGTTAGCGCGGACGACGATATCTAATTCGGGAGCTAATTCTAACGCCCGTTTGAGGGAAAGGCGGGTACTCATTGGATCGGGGAGTGCGATCGCCATTCCCCGCGCCTGGGCTACTCCAGCGGTTTCCAACACGTGCAAGCTGGTACAGTTACCGTAAACGTAAGGCACTCCCGCTTCTCGCAATTGCTGGATTCTACTTTCCGACTGATCGATTACTACCACTGGATATTCTTGCGCCTGCAACAATCGCACTAAATTGCGTCCCACCCTTCCATAACCGCACACCACGATATGATTTTGCAGCGACAAGTCACAAGCAACTTCTAAAGGTACGTTCGCTTCTTCTAAATACTTTTTGATCCAGGGTAAATCTAACAATTGTGGTACAACTCGCATCAAAAATGGCGTTACCACCAAAGTCACAGCAGTTGTCCCCAAAATTAATAAATAGATGCGCCGCGAAACCAGTCCCAATGCTTGCCCTTCGCTAGCGAGGACAAAGGAAAATTCCCCGATTTGAGCCAGTCCCAACCCAGCGATTACCGCAGTTTTTAACGGATAGCGAAACGCTCGCACAATCGGCGCCAGGATTAAAAATTTCCCCAATAATACCAGGGCTACCAATCCTAAAATCAATTCCAGGTTTTTCCACAAAAACACCGGGTCGATTAACATGCCAATCGCCGCAAAAAATAAGGTAGCAAAAATATCTCGAACTGGTTCTACATAGGTTAAAGTTTGGTCGGCATATTCCACTTCGGAAATCATTAACCCGGCAACAAATGCGCCCATTTCAATCGAAAGCCCTAAATGTTCTGTCAGCAGGGCGACACCCAAACACAAAGCCACTACGCCGAGTAAAAACAGTTCCCGACTCTCGGTTTTAGCTAAAAATCGCAGAATTTGCGGCACAATCCAGATCCCAACGGCTAATGCACCCGCTGCAAATAACCCGATTTTGAGTAGCGCCGCCCCCACTGCTAAACCAAGGGCTTCTGGAGGTTCGTCCAGGGCTGGCAAGACTGCTAGCATCAATCCTACTGCCAGATCTTGCACGACTAAAATACCCAGCATGACTTGAGCGTGGGGCGTTTCGGTTTCGTTGCGCTCCATCAAGCATTTAAGCACTACCGCAGTCGAAGATAATGACAGAATCGCGCCCAGAAACATCCCCTTGGCGGGTAAAGTTTCCCAAGCTCCCGTCACGCCGCATAATAAAACCGTGATGGCGATGGTGAGGGCGATTTGCAGTCCGCCGCCACCGAGAGCGATCGCTCGCACTTTCTTAAGTTCCGCAAAGGAAAACTCCACCCCCAAAGCAAACAACAAAAACGCCACGCCAAACTGCGCCAGGGTTTCCACCTGAATCACTTCTTTAATCAACCCTAACCCCGCAGGGCCAACAATCATCCCCCCCAGCAAATAACCTAATAAAACAGGTTGTCGCAACAGGGACGCCAACAGCCCCCCCGCCGCCGCCGCACTCAGAACCAATACCAAATCGACAATCAGCCGGAAATCTTCTTGCACAAGTTTTTAAAAGAATTATTACAGTCTATTGATTAAGAATACAGAGTTTTTACCGTCTTGGGGGACATCCACCCCCTCAAAATCGGCAGCTGGTAGGGGCAGGTTTTCCAATCTTGTCAAGGAGAAGCAGACTTTTTAACTAAACCCGCCCCCCCAACGCGGTTGAATTGCAGGAATGAGGTTTAGCACTCACTTTTTGTAACAAAAGATACATAATTACAGTGGACAGTGGACAGTGGACAGTTGACAGTGGACAGTGGACAGTGGACAGTGGACAGTGGACAGTTGACAGTTGACAGTTGACAGTTGACAGTTGACAGTTGACAGTTGACAGTTAGTCAGCTTTCATAGACTCAGATCTTGCACCAGAGCCAACAGAAATAAATTTCTGGCTTAAAGCTAAAACCCGTTGAAACGGGTTAAAACCTTGATTGTAGTTAGCTTTAGCTC
>CAYXCW010000181.1:0-13518 GCA_964463555.1 uncultured bacterium | reverse complement strand
CAATTACCAATTACCAATTACCAATTACCAATTACCAATTACCAATTACCAATTATCAATTACCAATTTTATGACATTTACAGATAGTTTGTGGATCGAAATTGAAGAGATTTACAGCAAGATTTTGGCTCATCCCTTTGTCCAAGGGTTAACCGATAGTTCCTTGGATGAATCTGCTTTTCGCTTTTATGCCATCCAAGATGCTTTGTACTTACAAGACTTTGCTAGAGGATTGGCAATTTTAGGCGCAAAAGCAGACAGCGATGATGATTTTTTGATGTTCTGCGACCATGCTAGTAATGCGATTTTAGTCGAACGGAGCTTGCACGATAGCTTTTTTAAAACCTGGCAGTTGACCTCAGAACAGGTATACAATACCCCGCCTGCTCCTAACTGTTTGTTCTATACTTCTTATCTGCTGCGCGTGGCATTAGGACGGCCTTATTATGAAGCGGTGGGTGCGTTTTTACCTTGTTATTGGATTTATTGGCAAGTTGGTAAAGAATTAGTAAAAAAAGGGTCAGTCAATCCTTTATATCAGCAGTGGATTGATACCTATGCTAGCGATGAATTTGAAGCGGTTGTTAAAGCTGTTTTGCATGTAATGGATAACTTGGCTCTTGGGTTAACAGAACCGCAAAAAGCAGCCGTGAAACACCATTTTATCATCACCTCAAAAATGGAATATTTGTTTTGGGATATGGGCTATCGTCAACAAGAGTGGAAAGTTTAACTCCAGTATATTACCCCCAATCGCGCCTAATAAAAAAGTTGGGTTGAGGTACGAAACCCAACCTACAGCATCTGCTATTACCAATTACCGATTACCAATTACCAATTACACAACTTCATAAACAAAACTCAGAGTTGCCCAAGCATTGACATCGAGCGCCCAACTATCAGAAGAAATGCCCAATACATCGGTTGTAACTGCGCTCGCTTCGTGTAAGTCTTGAAAAATGGCTCTCGCTACTTCTAGAGGATTGAATAAGGATGCAACTCGCCTTTGATCTCCTCTTGGAGGATTGAGGGTATCTAAAGCAGCGATCGCGCTCCTAAAAGGTGCGAGACTAAAAATCAGGTGAGTTTCTGCCAGTCCAGAAGGTGCGGAAACAATCGATTTGAACGGACTGGAAATTTGGGGGATAACAATCGATTCGCCGGGAAGAATCACCAAATCTTTGCTGTCGGTTGTCTGGGGATATAATGCGATCGCACTCCCCCCACTATCAATTCCCACCAACATCACGTACACTGGACTCTCGCTTTCGTTTTCCAGTCGATACTGAATCTGACTCCCCACCGCAATTTTCAATATACTTGTATCGCTATTAACACTGGACAATACCCGCTTACTGGGATTTTTTCTACCTGCGCGGCGGGTAACTTTGTGCATTAATATCTGTTCCCCTTGAGCCACTCTTTCCAGTGTCGCCTTTACAGCTAAGCGAGACGATGCTTCATTGCCACTCAAGCGGAATAACTTAGCCGCTAGTTGGGTTCGCAGTTTAGGTGTCAATCTATACACTGCTGTTTTGATCGCTTCTCCTGGTTCTCCTGTGGTATTGGGAATCAGTTCTTTGCCTAAATTGAACAAACCATATTGAGGAATAGAAATCGATGAAACAGGATCAACTCTAGCAAATAAACAATCTGCCGGTTGTTCTCCAGCAATGACGGACGAGACTTGAGGCACGTTAGCAAACGCACTCGTAGCATCTACCCGTTCGATTCGTTCTAAACTGGCATCTAAAGCGACTGTTAAACCAATATTGCGGGGTAAAACACGAATTGATTCTTGTACGAGTTGTCCTGACTGTATTTGATCGATATCAGTTGAAAGAATTCGCGCCTTTGCTTTTAAACCTTCGCGAGATCGAATTTGTAAGGTTGGTAATGTTTTTTCGGTGTCTGCATCGGCGGGTGAAACTACATTTAAAACAGAATTAATTCCGGATATTTCTAAAATTGTGGCGGGTAGTCCCGCCAGCCACAATAAAGCAGTTTTTCCGCTATCTTCTAAACCAATAACTGCACCCTCTGCGCCTGTATTTAATTCGGGGGAAAGGTGATAAGTTTGGGTTTGTTGTTCGCTGCGGGGACAGGTCAAGCTAGGCTGCTGTTGATGACCTGCAATTTGGGCAACGGTGCTGGTAACTCTACTCATGCCGATCTGTACCGTTGTTGCTTCTGTTACCTGCCATAAATGTTGCGTTAAGGCATAGGTAAATAACCCGGCGCTGAAACCGTTCCACTGCAATTCTGTGGCGATGCGCTCGGAGTCAGAAGCGGCTAAAAGTTGTCCGGGTTTATCGGTACCGAGTAATTTTTGGATCGTATTAGTTTTAATTTGGCTGGCGAGTTCGGCTTGAAACGCGAGTTCCTTCGCGCCGAGTTGATTGCCTGGGAGGGTTGGGCGCGATCGCATCCGCAAATTTCCCACCAAGGGCGGTATCAATCCCTTGGTGCTGGGGTCGGTGAAACTGGTATCTAAAATAGTGGTGATGCGATCGCACTCCAAACTTCGCAACAACAACCAAAGCGTTTCTTCCGCCAGGACATTTACCCCAGCATTGTCTTTAGTTGAGAGCAACCCATCAAAACCAATCAAGCAATTTTGGATTTTTGGTAATGGGTCATTGGTAATCGGTAATTGGGTTGTATCCGTGGGTGTCACCGCTAGTTGGCTACCATAACCGCTGAAGTGGAAAATTACCCCATCCCCCGGTTTAGCTTGTTTAACCAGATGCTCGACGAAAGCGGTTTCGATATTTTGTCGCGTCGCTTGTCCGTCGGTTAAAACCAGCACATCCTGGGGCTGGAAGCCAAACCGATACAGCAAAAGTTCTCGTTGCAGCTCCACATCGGTGAGACAACCCGCAAGCGCGGGGGATTGGGGATACTGATTAATCCCCACCAGTAGCGCCAACTTGCGCGAACTGGTTTGCGCTAAAGCTTGGGAGTAGCGGGTAAAGCGCAATAAACCAGCCTCGCTAATACCCATAGCTGCCAGCGCTACACCAGCTCGTTGCAAAAAGGCTCGTCGCTTCATTGGATAAATCTGAGTTCTTTGTGAGCGTTACCCACTAAAATTTAGCAACTAACGACTAACAACAAGGTGAACTACCCCACCGCATAGGCGGATGGGGCTTCTGTACTCATGGGCGAATGCCTCAAATGAGACTTTCGCCCCATTTTTGGTCTTACTTCCCCTCCTACAGCAGAGACGGCTGAACCTTCCGCCTTTAGCATTCTGATTCCTTCGGCTCTAATATTGATAGCTGCATTCGCATCGCGGTCATGATGAGTGCCGCAATGAGGGCAAGTCCATTGCCTTATTTCTAGCGGCATTCCATCGATTATGAAGTAACAATTAGAGCAGAGTTTGGAACTAGGGAACCATCTATCAATTTCAACCAACTTTGCGCCCTTGCGCTCTAATTTGTAGGCTAGAAAGTTGATAAACGTTCCCCATCCAACATCAGATATTGCTTTTGCCAATTTCTGATTACGAACCATGCCTAGAAGATGAAGATTTTCCACTATGACAGCTTGGCTATCGCTGACTAACTTATGACTAAGTTTGTGTAAAAAATCTTGCCGCGAATTGCTAACTCGTTCGTACACTTTGGCAACAACTTTTCTATACTTGTTTCGCGACTTGCTTCCTTTTTGCTTACGTGCTAACTTTTGTTGTTTGCGTTTTAGATTCTTCTCATGTTTGGCAAGATGCGATAGATTATCGTATTTAGAAACTTTTTCACCGTCTGTAACAACGGCAAAGTGTTTCAACCCTAAGTCAATGCCGTAAATCTTGCCCTCTGCCGTAGATGGGTTTTCACCCTCTACTTCAGTCAGGATAGATGCAAAATACTTCCCTGATGGAGTTTTGCTGATGGTAACAGTCTTTAATTTCCCCTCAATTGGTCTATGGATTTTGGCTTTGACGACTCCGATATTGCCAGGGAGTTTTACATTACCATTTACAATCTTGACATTTTGAGGATATTGAACGGACTGCTTCCCATGTTTGGACTTAAATCTAGGAAAACCTGCACGTTTATCAAAAAAGTTTTTGTACGCTGTGGTTAGGTTGAGTGTCGTAGCCTGTAAAACCTGGCTATAACAATCAGCCAACCACTTAGTTTCTTCTGCTTTTTTGAGCGCCGGAAGCAATGCATTGAGTGCTGAACGTCCAAGTCCTTTACCCGTTTCTTTGTAAGTCTCAATAGACTTAGAAAGAGCATAATTCCACCACCAACGCGCAGAGCCAAATGTTTGAGCTAACAGTAATTGTTGCTCTTGGGACGGGTATAAACGAACTTGGACGGTTTTGTGTAGCAATCAACGTCACCTCGTTGGTTCTTGTATTCTATCACGATATAGACTTAGCGATAAAAACAATTTGGCAATATTTGGGGATGGTTCGGGCATCCATAAAGGATGTACCTCTCAATCCCCCAAAATCCATCCCCACCGTGTAGACGGATGGGGAATTCCGCAGAATTAGTTAAACCTCGGTGGGAACTCGCATTGCTCTCGCTAATTCTGCCGCAACTTCAGGGCGGGAAAACTCTGGGGGCGGTAGTTCTCCCCGTCTGAGCATCTCGCGTACCTTGGTTCCCGACAAGTGTATCCGTTGTTCCGGGGTACTGGGACTCGTCTTCGTCGTCGCCATCCCGCCGGTAATCTTGCAGTAAAAGGCGTGTTCAAACATCATCGGCACGATGCCCATTTCCCCAGGCTCAAATTCATCAAAAATGTATTGAGCGTCGTAAGTACCGTAATAGTCGCCCACGCCCGCATGGTCGCGTCCCACGATAAAGTGAGTGCAGCCGTAATTTTTGCGGACGATCGCATGGAAAATTGCCTCCCGCGGGCCAGCATAGCGCATCGCCGAAGGATTGATCGCCAGAATTACCCGGTCTTTAGGATAGTAGTGTTCCAAAATAATCTCGTAGCAGCGCATCCGCACATCGGCGGGAATATCATCATCCTTCGTCGCGCCCACCAACGGATGCAGGAATAATCCATCCACAATTTCCATCGCCGCTTTTTGGATATATTCGTGCGCTCTGTGAATCGGATTGCGCGTTTGGAAACCAACGATCGTTTTCCATCCCTTTTCTTTAAACATCCGGCGCGAATCAATCGGGTCGATTTGATATTTGGGAAACTGAGGATGGGGATCGCGTTCTAAGAGCCAAATTGGTCCCGCTAAATTAATCGATCCTTGGTTATAAACCACTTCCACGCCTGGGTGCTTGATATCGTCGGTGCGATAGACATTAACCGCTTCGTGAGCTTTGTTGTAACGATATTTTTGGGTTAATTCTAAAACGCCGACAAATCGCCCAGTGGGGTCATCCAAACGTATCCAACTGCCTTCTTTTAAAGGTTCTGCCACTTCTTCCGACACCGACAGGGTCACCGGAATTGACCAAGGCAGACCATTCATCAAGCGCATATCAGTGACGACTTGCTCGTAGTCTGGTTTCTCCATAAAGCCATGCAGCGGACTAAAACCGCCAATGGCAATCATCACCAAGTCAGAAAACGCCCTCTCGTCGAGTTGGACGCGGGGCAGCAAATTCGCTTGCGCGAGAAATTCTTGCTTTTCTTGCGGGGTAGCAATGCGATTAATTAAGTGACCGCCGTGAGGGGGGATGCCGTCTAGATGCTGACTCAAAGTGATTCCTTCTTCTGCGAATAGCGACCGATCGAACGAGTTAACCGCTGATGTAAGTTGGCAGCGGTCTGATTTAACCAATTTTTCATTTTACCATTAGCGAGTAAATGCTATGTTATGTTTCTCTAATTTTCAGCGAGGGTGATGTTATTCAAATCAGCGACGAGCAGATGGGGGAAATTCGAGCGATCGCCAGCTCATTTGAAAATTACTTAAGGCCGCAGGGGATTCAAGGCAAGCCGAGCAAGCTCTATAATTTTGCAATGGGGAAAAAGCCTCAATCGAATAGGTTATACAAATTTACAAAAAGGAGTTAATCTTGTTCAGATGCGCGATGACCAAATTTTGCAAATTAGAGAAATTGCTAGCACCTTTAAAAATCTCAAATGCGTCGAATGCGCTAGGGCAATTCAAGACTATTTGATGGCTGAAGGCATTCACGGTAAGCGGATTAAACTTTACACTGGCTCAACTGTCAGACCGAACAATTACATATACGATGATACTGTGCCAGGAGAAGCCATTTCTGAAAATGGTCGTCATGAAGGAATCGCCGTTGTAATTAACGCCACAGAAATAGTTTTTGACAACCATCACCCCGAGGGTATACCTAGAGATGAATGGATGGAGAACTTGCAATTTCACGCTAAGATAATGAATAGGCGGCAGTTTCAAGTAACAGAAGCAGATTTTTGAGGCAAAGGTTTTATGTCCGAGGTTATTGAAAATCCAGCAACAGCAATAGCTAAATCTGAATATCTCTACGATTTGCTGCAAAGAATAAAAGAAAGACCAGGCATGTACTTGGGTAAGCGTTCGATTATTCGTCTAAGTATGCTTTTGACAGGATACGGTATGGCTAGAGCAGAATTGGGTTTACCTGTCACAGAACAAGAAAAAGAATTCGACGGTTTTCAAGACTGGATACAGGAAAGATTTAAAATTACATCATCTCATGGATGGGATAGCATTATTCTTTTCTATTCAATCGATGAGAGAGATGCCCTAGATAAGTTCTTTGATCTGTTTGAAAAATTCCGCAATGGGGAAAGTGCTTCCATCAATCAAGTTTGCACGGAAAAATCCTCTGGATCGACTCCCCAATTAACCCAGGAAATGGCTTCGCGTGCAGATTGAATAGTAGGTGGAACGCGCAAGACATGAATATGTCCGGTGCTGGGGCAAGCCATTTTTAATAAGTAAATTTCCTCTTCATCAACATCGGCATTAATTTTTAATAGCGCGTACTCCTGCCAATTATCTAATTCACTTGCTTGCAACTCTTGGCAGATACGCTCGTAACCTATTCCCTGAATTAATACTCGCCTCAGTTCAGCGTTTTGTTCTTCTAAAAGCCATTGCGATCGCCACTCATTCGGATGCACTTTTCCGTATTGTTCTGGTAAGAGGACGCCGTGATGGCAGTATAGGCTGAAACCATCGGCAAATTGAATGGCGGGTGAACCTTCTGCGTGCAGGCGATTTTGACTATCAAAGGAGAGGATTTGGGGGCGATCGCATACAAAGCACATTTCTTCAAAGGGGAAAATCCAGCCACAAGATTTAACTATAGATTGAAATATTTCCCATTTCTTACTTGATTCAGGTTCGAGATTTAAAACAGAAAATTTGAAATCAAAACAGCTTCCTTCCAATGCCCATTCTGCACAATCAATACCACCATAAACAATTTTATTCCGTATTTGAACAAGTCGAGCTAATTTAGCATTTACTTGCGGGTCGCCATTTAGCTGCATCCAAGTTTGCTTCACCTTTGCAGGTAATCTATTCCAATTAAATTTATGTAGATCGTTCTTCCATTGAAGCGTTGATTGCTGCGTTAGAGGGGTGTTAAGCAATTCGTTCTCTAATTCACTCTCTAGTTGCTTGTTAAGTTTATCTATAAACACATTTAGTTCTTGTTTCATTACAAAGATTACTTCGTCTTTTAAATTGCTCAAGGAGTAGAGCAATTGTTCTTTTAGTTGTTCTTCTACTTGACTCGACAGCATGAATGGTGTAATCAGACCACTGAACAATTGAGGCTCCAGTTCCCCCGATACCTGAACAAAAGTAAATTTTTTTAGCCCAGTTGAATTCTTGAAAATTTTGCTTTCAATTTTATTATCTAGCGATGAAGTTAGTTCTAAAATAACTGCCAAAGGACTATCAAAAATAATAATTTTTGGTTCGTTTCGACCAATTAAAGCGTAGGCAGCTTTGATAGCTTCTGTTACTTGTTGACGATCGATTGGTTCGGTTGAAAAGGCGATATTTTTCCACTTTTCACGGATAACTGGAATCAGAGCTTCTTGTTCACGAGTGAGTTTTTCAATCATAGCTGAATGGGGGAAAGCGGGTTTATTGAAATTGTTTGTTTGTGTTTCAGATTGTTGGGAAAATCGAACCCTACATTTTAACCTATGCTACCAGGGAAATAAGTAATAAAAAAAGTACGTCAGGGAAGGCCAGTTATAGTGTTTTATTATATCCTTTATAAACTACTATAATATGCTATATTTTTTTATATCTCAAGAGGGCTAACCGATGACCATAACTGGAGAAAAAGAAAACCATTCAATAACGGTATCAGTCACACCTGAATTAGAGCAGTTTGTTGCTGAATTGCTTGCAAGCGGTAAATTTTCATCGGCGAGTGAGGTTATTTGTGCAGCACTGAAAATACTACAAGATCGATACATTGTTTACCAGGAAAGACTGGCTGAACTCAAACAGGAAATTGCTATCGGTATTGAACAGGCAGATCGAGGTGAGTTGATCGATGGCGAAGAAGTCTTTGCCGAACTTGAGGAAGATACTAGACAAATTGAAGCCGAGATTCAACAAGCTTCAGAGGTTGCATGAGTCGTTACAAGTTTACACCTCAAGCAAGGCAAGATTTAAAGGAAATAAACCGCTATATCGCTGGGGAAAATCCAGAAGCTTCCAAACGTTTCCAAGCATTAGTTAAACAGAAGTGTCAGCTAGTAGCACGTTACCCCGAAATGGGTCGCAGCTACACTGAATTGGCGGCGAATTTAAGGGGAGTAGTTGTACAGAAATATATCATTTTTTACCGGCCCATATTAGATGGAATTGAAATTTACCGCGTTATTAGTGGTTATCGCGATCTTGATAGTATTTTTCAAGAACAAGATGAATTATGAGTCACTAAAAGAAGGTGCGTTACGCTGACGCTAACGCACCCTACAATTTTTTACTAATTTTGCCGTTCGATAATTCCGCCACCTAATAAGATATCCCCGTCGTACCAAACTGCTGCTTGTCCGGGTGTAATGCTTAACTGGGGTTCGTCAAATACTAGCTTGACGCGGTTATCTTCCAAGGGAATTACTGTCACGGGTGCGGGCGTCGTGCGATACCGGATTTGGACTTCGGCGCGAATTGGCGTCGTAGGTGGTGCAATTGATACCCAGTTGACGCGAGAGACGGTGCATTCGGGTTGGGTGAGATGCGTGCGATCGCCTACCACCACTCTATTATTCACCGCATCGATCCCGATCACGTAAAAAGGTTCCGCCGCGGCTATTCCCAACCCCCGGCGCTGTCCGATCGTGTAATGATGGACACCATCGTGCTGACCCAATACGTTACCATTTTGGTCAACAATATCGCCTTTTTTGGGCGCTAAATACTTATCCAAAAATTCGCGCATTGAACCATTGGCTTCTACTAAGCACAAGTCCATACTTTCTGGTTTATCCGCAGTCTTTAAACCAAATTCGGCGGCAATTTTCCGCGTTTCGGTTTTGTGCTTTTCTCCTAGTGGAAATACAGAAGCTGCTAGTAAATCTTGTGTCAAATCGTACAAGAAATACGACTGATCTTTACTTTGATCGACTGCCCGTAATAACTGATAGCGACCAAGGTCAGAATTGTAACCGATTCGAGCATAATGACCCGTGGCAATTTTATCGATACCTAACTGTTCGCGGGCATATTTTACCATCGGGCCGAACTTCACCGTCTTGTTACACTGGGAACAAGGCAGGGGGGTAATACCGTCGCTGTATCCCGCGACGAGATAATCGACGATATGCGCTTGAAACACATCGCGGCTATCGACGATGTGATGGGGAATACCCAACTGTTCGCAAATAAACGCTGCATCTACCATACCTTCAGAGCAGCACTGACCTTTCCCCTTCATCAGCCAAAGGGTTAAACCAACGACTTCGTATCCCTGATGATGGAGAATGGCGGCTGCTACTGAACTGTCAACGCCACCAGAAAGGCCAACAACTACTCTGTTCATAGCATCACAATCGACTCGAACTAAAGATCCATAGAACTAACTTTTTCTAAGTTAACACTTTGAGATAAATCTTGGATGCTTGTGGAAGCTTTTGAAAGTGCGAATGCTTGAGAAATGTCTGATAGTAGACAGACTGTGAAATTTGCGCCAAACTGGGTAAAATTTGAGCATGAGGAAGGAATGGATATGAGAGAAGATTCGACATCTGGAGAAAAACCCGTTTTGTTGCAGAAATCGGGTTTGTGGGGATTGGTGCTGTTGGGGGGATGGTTAGCAGTTGCGCCTACTACCCTGGCTAAACCTGTTCCGGTGCGGCAAAGCGAGGTTAAACAATACTACCAGGAAGCTGTTCGGCGGCGCGATATTGATGGCTATTTGGTGTATGTAGGCCGCTATAGTTCTAACTTATTAGAAGTAGTACGACGTGTCGATAGATCGGCGACGCGAGTCCGCTTTAGAGGTAGAGATGTAATCCAATTGGGAGTATATAGGAATCGCTCCACCGCAGAAAGACAAATTAGACGATTGCAAGAGAGAGGTTTGCTTGCCGAACTTGCAACTGTGGATGTCAGACGTTTTTCTCAGTTATTACTGGTATATATTCCCACCAGCGATCGCCGAATCTTAAGAGAAGTGCAAAATGTGGTAGACAATGCCGCTATCATACGTTACCGAGGCAGAAATATCATCCGAGCTGGGGTATTTGAAGACGAAGTGAGGGCAGCAAGATTAGTTCAAAGATTGCGCGATCGCCGCTTGCTGGCTCAAATTGTTCCGATTGAATTTGAAGAGAATGTGGCTAGATATGAATATAGAGAATATAGAGACGGCGAGCGACGCAATTATCGGATAGAGCTGGATAATGATGAAAATTACTATTCGGTGATTATTCCCTGTCGCGAAGAGGAAATGCCTGCGATCGCTGCTCAAATTGAACAAATAGCCCCCGATATGGGAATGCAACAAGCCATTTCAATGCGAAACGAAGCTGATGGTTCTTTTGTCATGATTGGGCCATTCCGCAACCGAGAAGCCGCAGAAAACTGGCATCGCTATTTCCGCGATTTTGGCATGGAAAATGCACAGGTATACTATGGCAGGTAAGAAGGATTTGAGATTTGAGATTTGAGATTGAAATGAATACTGCGCGATCGCCAATTACCAATGACCAATGACCAATTACCAATCTAAAATAGAACAATTTGCCGTCACCGCCGAACAAATGCGCCAAATTGAAGAGCGCATCTTTGTTGCTGGAATGCCCGTCGCAGCTTTAATGGAAAAAGTAGCCAGCTTAATTGCTCGCAGAATTCAAGAACTTTACCCGTTAAAAGGCAATCATAACCACCCTCCAATTACCAATTACCAATTACCAATTACCAATTACCAAATTGGCATTTTAGTTGGCCCTGGTCATAATGGTGGCGATGCTTTAGTTGTGGCGCGGGAATTGCATTTTCAAGGCTATAAAGTGGCGGTTTATCTTGCTTTTCCCAAACTCAAAGAATTAACATCCCAGCACGCAAGGTATGCACGCAGTATCGGCATTACATTTGTTGAGCAAATTGAACAGTTGCAAGATTGCGATATCATTATTGATGGGTTATTTGGATTTGGGTTAGAAAGACCGCTTTCCGACTCGATCGCAGATGCAATAAACCAGTTAAATTCATGGTCAAAACCCATTATCAGTATCGATATTCCTTCCGGGTTGGATACCGATACAGGGGAAGTTTTGGGGACGGCAATTCGCGCAACTCGGACTTTGTGTTTGGGTTTGTGGAAACAGGCATTTCTACAAGACCAAGCTTTGGAATATATCGGCAAAGCAGAATTAATTGGGTTTGATATACCTTTACCAGATATTGCGTCAGTACTGGGCGCAACGCCAAAAATAAAGCGCGTAACGAAAGGTTTTGCTTTCGCTAATTTACCTTTAGTTCGTCCGCGGGTTACGCATAAATATAAACAAGGACATTTACTCTTAATTTGCGGTTCTCGTCGCTATGCTGGGGGAGCAATTTTAACCGGATTGGGTGCGAGAGGAAGCGGCGTCGGAATGCTTTCAATTGCCGTACCAGCGTCGTTAAAACCGCTGTTGGTATCCCATTTACCGGAAGCTTTAATAATAGATTGTCCGGAAACAGAAACGGGCGCGATCGCATCCCTCCCAGACAGTATAAACTTGGACTCGTATAGCGCGATCGCTTGTGGTCCCGGTTTAACTACCGATGCAACTCCAGTTGTGCAAACAGTCTTAGAATCCAACCAACCTTTAGTATTAGACGCCGATGGTTTAAATATCCTCGCCCAATTAGGAATATCCCCGCGAGAAGCGCCGACAATTCTCACGCCCCACGCAGGCGAATTCAAGCGGTTATTCCCCGATATTGCCGAGCCAATTAAAGATAGAATAGCAGCGGTTTCCCAGGCATCTCAACAAAGTAATGCAGTGGTATTGTTGAAAGGAGCTAGGACTGCGATCGCCAATCCTTCCGGCTCTACATATATTATCCCCGAAAGCACTCCCGCCCTTGCCCGTGGCGGTAGCGGCGATGTGTTAACTGGATTGCTCGGTGGACTCTTAGCGCAAGCATCTTCCCTGAATATGCCAATAGCAGAAATAGTCGCAACAGCCGCATGGTGGCACGCTCAAGCCGGAATTTTAGCAGCAAAAGAACGCACTGAATTAGGCGTTGATGCGTTTACCTTGACGCAATATTTAATACCCGTGTTGGGAGATTTTAAATCGTAGCTTCTTTCAAGAGGTTTATTTATGGCTTATAGTGACTTTAAATTAAATGACTTAATTAAAGATTTTGGCTTAACAATTAACGAAAGTTCAGCACTGTTTAGTAGCGTGCCTGAAGTAGAGTGTAGCGAATTACTAGCGACAATTCTTAAAGAAAATGTTGATTTAGCTGTTTCTATTAGTACAGGAAAAGCCCGCTCTGAAATGATAATAGCTCCGATTTTACTAGAAATTAGGCGCAAATTCAACTACGAAATCAGTTTATTTTCGGGGAGTGATTTTAATGTAGAACCGCAAAGAGGATTGAGCGGCTTTTGCGATTTTATCATCAGTCTTTCTAAAGAACAGCTTTTGATTCGCGCTCCTGTAATTGCTATTGTAGAAACCAAGAATGAAAATCTAAAAAGTGGGCTGGGTCAATGCTTGGCTGAAATGGTTGCAGCGCAGTTGTTTAACGAACGCGAAGGAAACAAAATTAAGACTATTTATGGAGCCGTAACTATTGGCACAATTTGGCAATTTCTTAAACTGGAAGGGCAATTAGTTTCAATCGATTTAAGCGAGTATTATATTAGAGATCTCAAAAAAATATTAGGTATTTTATCGAGCGCCATTCAGAACTGATATCAAATTTAGGGTTTCTGACGGCATCAGGCGATTGACAAAAACTACAATATGTAGCATAACAGTTAAACACCCATAACCAGAGGCGAAAAATGAACCACCTATTTAACGCAAGTTGCTAATTACAAATATGGTTGGTTTGATCCCCCCTAACCCCCCTTCAAAAGGGGGGAACCG
>CAYXCW010000180.1:2867-13833 GCA_964463555.1 uncultured bacterium | reverse complement strand
CAAGATGGCGAAGTCATTAGTTCTATTTCCCTATCTCCCTCAGCTCCCTCAGCTCCCTCAGCTCCCCCAGCTCGTGAGTGTACCTCATAACAGCGCAACCCGCTGTATGTCCCCTGGCATCGTCACCATCGATACAATATTGCTTGGGAGCGAAGCTGTCTGGTAAAACCCGCCCCTATGACGCTATTAACCATATGGTTCGGATACTACCCGACTGGATCTGATGACTTCCTTCATCCGCATAAGTGCTTAATCCAAATTTAACCTTTGGTTTTTAGGTTCTGCACAATTTCTGCACATTTAAGCTTTATCTTTAAAAACGAACTGAGAGCGAACTTGCTATCAGCTATACCGAACCAGTTAAACCCACTAACTATTTGTAAAGGGGTTTGGGAAAGCGGCCTCAACACTTTGCCAAACCCAATTAAACACTTTCTTTGGGGTCATTGCCTTTTCTTTTCGATAACCAGTATCTCTCCTTTGTTGGTTGTGACATGTGAGAGCAAGGACGGTAATTCATACCGTCCTTATTTTTTTGCCCGATTGTGGATTTTTTAATTTTTGGTTTGGCTCTGCACAAGAACTGCACAATTTGAGTTTAAAGTAAAAACCAGACAAGGGGAAAAACCTTGAGTTTTATGGATAAGGTAAGCCGAAAACCCTTAAAACCCAATCCCTTGAGAACTGATCGCCACCCCGAAACGGGAAATGGATTGTAGTTCTGCCTGACTTGCACCAGTTATAAGCGATCGCTTGATTTTCTCGAATGCTTGCAGCAAGTTCTTCTATTTAAGCCAAAATTCTCCTCTACACCGGCGGTGATAGCTGCTCATTTTGAGGGGAATTTTCCCAGAAAACAGCCATCAATAATTGAATTCTATCACCAGATCGATTAGAGAGATAAAAGATTAAAGGTACAACACCTATGAGTCAACTAAGTTTCATTACTTTGCTAACCGCTGCTTTACAACCCATCCGTCAAAAGCTGGATGCGATTGAAGTCCAAGACTCTTTTGTCGCCCACAGTCTGTGTAAACTGATTCCTTCCCGTTGTCCGTTTGAACGCAAAATTCAACTTTTTAACCGCACTATCCTCTACATTCCGCCTCTGTGCAAGCTCAACCCTTTTTACGAGCAATTAGTCTGCCTTCGTTTCCGCGCTTTAGTTTATCTTGCCGATCAATGCGGTGAGGATGTCACAGTTTATTGTTAGAGAGATTGTGACTGAAAATTCTATCAGGTTCCACGCAAGGGCGTTGCTAGAAACCGGGTTTCTGGCTGCAATCTCTAGTTTTAAGTCGAAGATATTTCAGAGAAACCCGGTTTGTTTGCATATCCTGTCCATTACAAGACAATCCCACTGGTTTTGAGCCAGTGGGATTCTCAAAATAACTATGTATTGCTGAGAATTATTCAAGAACCTGCTGGTTCCAGTCGGGAATTTCTTCGCCAAATTCGCCACCAATACCAATCGCTGTGTTAAAGATATCAGCATCGGTGATATTTAAGTTGTTCATGGATGCCCTATAGACATTCGAGTCATAAATAGTGGCACCTGTCAAATTTGCATCGTCGAGATCGGCTAATTTAAAATCAACGTTGGTTAAAAAAGCAGACGTTAAATTAGCGCCGGTCAAATTTGCTCCTGTTAAGTCGGCTCCTTCCAGGTTCGCTTCTGACAGGTTAGCGCCTTGCAGATTAGCTTCTCGCAAGTCCGCGCCGATTAAATGTGCGCCGCTGAGATCCGCACCCGACAAATCGCATTGAAAACATTCCCTGGTTGACAACAACTGTTCTACGTGTTGTGGATTCGCAGCGTTGACCGCACTTGCAAAAAATAGCGGAGTTACCAGGGTTATAGCAGCCAAAAGTTTGCGGTTCATAAGTTATCCCCCTTGGGAATGATTTTGCTTCCGCCTTTTCCCTCACTCTTTCATTATCGCACTTTTACGATTGACGAATGCGATCGCGATCGCTAAGAAATGCGATCGCATCCCGTCATCCACCCCCAACGCGCATATCCCTGCCTTTCCCCATCTATAGTTCTTCCGGCAGATTGACCATCAAAGTGTCAAGGGTTTTAATATTTCTTAATGCAGCAACTACACTTTCATTCGGCTTGGCATAGACGATTGGGTAATCCAATTCACCCATTTGTTCTCTGACTGGAAATGCCAACATTTCTTTTTCAATGTTAAACTCTGCCTGCACGCCTTCTTTATTGCCGCGAGCATCGACTCGAATCCATTTATCTAAATCTTCTAAATAAATTGCATTCAAGCCATGTAGCGTTAAATAAGAGGGGTTGGAGTCATCAAAAACTAATTTTTGGTAACAAAAACCTGTGGGAATTTTTAGACACCGTAAAATCGCCGCTAGTAAATGGGATTTAGCATAACAAATTCCTTCTTTATGCCTCAAGACACTTGACGCTTCACATGTGACTACGCGACCTTGAATGTCACAGGAATGGGCGATAGAATCCCGCACGTACTCATACGCCGCTTTTGCTAATTCTACCTTGTTTTTACTGCGAGCTAATAACTCGGCTGCTACTGCTTGAATTCCTTTATCTTCATAGTCAATAACTTCTGAAGCTGCCAGGTAATAGCTTATATCTTTGATTTCCGATACTAATTCCATTTTTGGCTCTCGTTGTGGCTTTGTATTATACTTGTATTATAAATATGCATTAAATGGCAAGGAGTTGGTGGTGAATCGCAAAGTAAGGGAAGCGATCGCTTTTGTAACCAATTACGCGGGCGTATTCTGTCGTTCGGTGGGGATATTGTGGACAGCCGCACCCAAGGAGACATTTTATGTTACTATCAGCTTTTTGTTACAAGGTGCAATTCCGGCGGCGGGGGTTTGGATTACCAAGCAAGTTGTAGATACGGTAACCGCAGCGCTGACGCAAGGACGGCAAGTAGATAGTACCACAGGGGGAATGTTAATTGCTGCTTGGATTGCAGCGCTGTTAATTGAATCGCTGTTGAACCCTTGGGATAGTTTAGCGCAGGGTAATTTAAATGAGAAACTCACCGCGCATATTAATCTGTTATTAATGCGGAAAGCAGATAGTTTTTTAGACTTGACGCGGTTTGAAGATTCGCGTTTTTACGACCAATTACAACTCATAAAACAAGAAGCAGCTTACCAACCATCTTTTTTGCTGCAAGTGCTAAGTATTGGGGGAAGGGAATTGTTTACTACCCTGGCGATGTTTGCTTTGTTATTTCCTTTAGGTTGGTGGGTGCCGGTGCTAATTTTAATCGCTACTTTACCTCAAAGTTATGTTTCCCTGAAACTGCGAGAAAAATCCTGGGAACTTGCTGCGGGGAAGAGTCCCCAGGCGCGACGGATGGATTATTGTGCTTCGGTGATGCTGACGGATACTTATGCTAAAGAAGTGCGATTGTTTGGGTTGGGTAATTTTTTAATCGACCGTTACCAAGGTGCGTTTGATGAGTTGCACGGGGAAATGCAAAGGTTTCGCAGCAAAGAAGCGCGATGGTCAACCAGTTTAGCTTTGTTGAGCGCGGGGGGGAATGCGATCGCATTTTACTGGATCGTACAGCAAGCTTTTAGCGGCAACCTCAGTCCTGGAAATGTTTTGCTGTTCGTCCAGTCACTGGCATACATTCAACGGGGATTGTTTACCCTGATCGCCGTAGGAGTCAACCTCTACGAAGTCTTGCTAAATATGCGGCGACTGTTAGACTTTTTGGCAACCAAACCCTCGCTGACTTTAAGTTTAAATCCCCAACCCGTTCCCGCACCAATTCAATTAGGAATTCAGTTTGAAAACGTCAGCTTTTCCTATCCCGATGGTAGGGATGCATTAGCCAATATTTCCTTTACCCTCCGTCCGGGGGAAACTGTGGCTTTAGTCGGGGAAAATGGAGCGGGAAAGACGACAATTGTCAAGCTTTTGACGCGACTTTATGACCCGACAGCCGGGAATATTTCGATCGATGGCACAGATTTAAGAGACTTAGATCTAATTGCTTGGCGCAGACAAATAGCCGTCGCGTTTCAAGATTTTGGGCGCTATAGTTTCAGCTTGGCGGAAAACATTGCTTTGGGAAACCTTGCAGCTTTGCCAGATTTAGAACAAATCAAAAAAGCCAGTCAACAAGCGGGTTTAGATAAACTCTGCGAAGAGTTACCGCAAGGCTATCAAACTTTATTAGGAAAGCAATTCGACGGCACCGAACTATCGGGGGGACAGTGGCAAAAACTAGCATTGGCGAGGGCTTTTATGCGGGATAATGCCCAGATTTTAATATTAGATGAACCAACGGCAGCTTTAGATCCCCGCAGCGAGTACGAAATTTACCGGCGTTTCGCTTCCCTGACTCAAGGAAAAACGACGCTGCTGATTACCCATCGTTTGGCATCTGTTCGCATGGCTAATCGCATTTTAGTCCTCAAGGGCGGACATTTAATTGAGCAAGGAAACCATGAAGAACTGCTGCAACAAGGTGGTGAATATGCCTTGCTTTGGGGAATGCAAGCGGAGCAATATGGGGGGTGATTCCTGTTAGAATAAAGAAACGGGGTTCATCTAATAATACCTGCGCTAATTTTCTGCAACGCCCACATGCTAAAGCATGTAGCTACACAAACAAAGCCTGCCTACGCAGGCTCAAATCCTTACAGGCTGCGGAGGCAGCCTTTGTTTGTATAGCCGCACCCTTAAGTGGCTAAACAAACAAAGCCTGGGAAGGCAGGCTCAAATCCTTACAGGCTGCGGAGGCAGCCTTTGTTTGTGTAGCCGCACCCTTAAGGGTGCGGGATTTGGAGAAGGTATTGTTAGAGAAAGCCGGTTTGTCCAACTTTTTCCTGGAATAGAAGTTTGCTGATGAACGCCTTCTTTGAAACGACTCGCCTGATAATTCGCGACTGGAACCCTGAAACAGATGCAGAACCAGCTTTTAAAATCTACGGAGAGCCGGATGTGATGCGCTTTATTAACAGCCCAGTTACAGCGAGTGTCGAGGCACAAAAGGTAGCGCTAGAAACAACAATAGAAAAGTATGCAAAACTCGACAATGGCACAGGTTCTTGGGCAGTGCTGGAAAAAGAAACTGGAGAAATTGTAGGGGCGATTTTACTCAAACAATTACCCGACAATGAAGGTAATTTGACGCAAGATTACGAGGTAGGTTGGCATTTGAGGAAAGCTTCTTGGGGTAAGGGGTACGCTACTGAAGCCGGAAAATGGGCGCTTGAGTATGGATTTAAAGTTCTCAAGCTGCCGGTAATTTATGCTGTGGCAAAACCAGAAAATTACGCATCGATTCGGGTAATGCAACGGTTGGGAATGATACCGATGGGTCGCACTAAACGCTATTATGGCGCAGAATTGGAGTTATTTCGGATTGAATCACAAATGGGTAATGGGTAATGGGTAATGGGTAATGGGTAATGGGAATATTACCCACTACCAATTACCCGATTGTGGGGAATTCTGCGACGCAGATGCTGGTGCGATATGCCTGGAGGCCCGCTGCGCGATCGCATCTTGTGGTAAAGTACCTTTGCAGACAGGCTTTGGCTGGACTTCCAAAACGAAGGTATCGAAATTATGGAACAGCTGGCAAAACAAAAATGCGTACCTTGCTCTGGCGGTGTACCCCGTCTCAACTCTGAGCAAATAGCAGAACTCACACCCCAAGTTCCCAACTGGGAAGTAGTTGAGGTAGAAGGGATACCACGCCTCGTGCGTCTTTATAAGTTTCCCAACTTTCTTTCAGCCCTAGCATTTACTAACCGCGTCGGCGACGAAGCAGAAAAAGAAGGTCACCACCCAGCTTTGCTTACCGAATGGGGTAAAGTAACCGTTAGTTGGTGGACTCACGACATCGGCGGACTGCACCAAAATGATTTCGTTATGGCTGCCAAAACCGATGAAATTGCCAACCAAATGGCTGCAACAAAATAATTTATTGAACGCACAAAAGACTCATTGTTAATCTTTAGTCTTTCAAGTGTTTCTACCCAAAAAATCGGGTTTTTTAAGTTAATAACAAAGAAGCCCGGTTTTTGTCTCAATTATATTTATCACCTTCCTCCTAACAATGAGCGAACAACCGGAAAACCTATTACTTTTATCTCGCACTCCTTTATTCGATCTGGCTGTAGAACTCAAAGCGCGCCTCACTCCTTTTTCTGGGTGGGAAATGCCCGTGCAATACAGCGGTATTGGTGCAGAACATCAAGCGGTGCGAACATCTGCTGGCATGTTCGATATCTCCCACATGGGAAAATTTGTTTTGCGGGGAAAAGATTTAATCGCACAACTTCAGCGCTTAGTTCCTTCAGATTTGAGTCGCCTGCAACCGGGTCAAGCTCAGTATACGGTGTTGTTAAATTCCGATGCTGGAATTATTGACGATATTATTTTTTATTACCAGGGCGAGACTGAAACGGGCGAGCAGCGGGGATTTATTATTGTTAATGCGGCTACGACTGAGAAAGATAAACGCTGGCTTTTGTCCCACTTAGAATCAGCTAAAATCAATTTTGAAAATGTTTCCTCGGAAAAAGTTTTAATAGCAATTCAAGGGGCAAAAGCTGAAAGCTATCTGCAACCTCTGGTTAAAGAAGATTTGACATCGATAAAGCCATTTGGTCATTTGGAAGCCACTGTGTTAAATCAACCCGCTTTTATTGCCCGCACTGGCTATACCGGCGAAGATGGATTTGAGGTAATGGTAGATCCAGAAGTGGGGATTGAATTCTGGCGTAATTTGCATCAAGCTGGGGTAATTCCCTGCGGTTTGGGTGCTAGAGATACGCTGCGTTTGGAAGCTGCAATGGCTCTTTACGGACAAGATATTGATGATACGACGACGCCTTTAGAAGCTGGGTTAAATTGGCTGGTTCACCTCGATACAAAAGGAGAATTTATTGGTCGCAATGTTTTGGAAAAACAGAAAGCTGCTGGGGTGCAGCGGAAATTAGTAGGATTGCGAATGCAAGGACGCAATATCGCGCGTCACGGCTATCCCGTTTTATATCAAGGGGAAATTGTGGGAGAAGTGACTAGCGGAACTCTTTCGCCCACTCTGGGTTATCCTGTTGCGCTGGCTTACGTTTCGACTGAGTTAGCAATAGTAAAACAGCCTTTAGATGTAGAAATTCGGGGTAAGGTTTATCCGGGAGTTGTGGTTAAAAAGCCTTTTTATAAACGCAGTCGCTAATGTTTGATGCTTGCTCAACAATTTCGGTAGTGTATGTATGGCTAATAGCTAATTGCTAATTGGTGATTTTAAATTGCTAGATAGTCGCCATGAGCGATTAGCTATTAGCAGTTAAACAAACGTTTCTACCGCAGATGATATGATTAATCGGATACCGAATCACAAGCAGCAACTATTCGATCTGTGGGCAAGTTCTTACGATACTTTGTTTCCATCGGTGTTTTATCAGGCAATTCACAAGCGGTTGCTCGAATATGTTGAGTTACCCAAGCAAGCGAATGTGCTTGATATTGGATGCGGTACGGGACGCTTACTTGACCGTTTGGCAAGTCAGGAACCGACTTTAAAAGCGACAGGATTGGATTTTTCTGGCGAAATGATTCGGCAAGCGCGCGCCCATAATCGCCACCGACCCCGTATCATCTTTATAGAAGGGAATGCGATCGCGCTGCCTTTTGCGGAAAATCAGTTTGATGCTGTCTTTAATACTCTGAGTTTTCTGCACTATGACTCGCCCGAGCAAGTTTTTCAGCAAGTCAGTCGCGTCTTGCGTCCCAACGGTCGGTTTTATTTGGTCGATATTACCACGCCCACACAGTCTGAGTCCGAGTCGGCGTATGTTCCCGTTTCTCCGGGTGGGGTGCGGTTTTATAGTCGGGGGGCGCGCGCTAGGTTAGGAAAACAGGTACGATTAAACTGTTTGGGTCACCATCACCTGTTAGGCCCGGTGCTGCTAACGGTTTTCGCTAAATAATTCCGGATTGAGATCGAAGCACAACGCTCCATGCAACGTGCTAGCATCTGAAAATGCAGCCGTGGTAATATCTTGAGCCATTAGCAGGTTAGCAAGTAGTGGAACAACCGTTTATTTGGGGGATGAAAATGCAGCGTCAAAATCTCAATCTTTTCGCCTTAATATTATCCCAACGCAACGTTGTGCTTTCCACATTGCTATTGTCTGTTGGTTTTGTCAGCGAACAATCTACTTTAGCTCAAACTGCCCCTGGAATTTCCAAGCAGGAACGGCAAGAATTAGAACGTTTGCGCCAAGAACAGCGCGTGCAAGACCAAGTGGATGCTAGGGTGGCGCAGACGACGACGCTGTTTAACGTTATGCTGGCTATTTTAGCGCTGCTGATAGCGGGTGCGATCGCGGCTTTATACCTACTACGAAAAGCGGTGATTCACGAAGTCGCAGAAATTGTCAGAACTCACCTCAAAGAAGTCAAAGATTTAGAAACCAAGCTGGCGCAAGCAAATCAAGAAGTGCAAAGATTGCTGGAACAGGCAGAAAACTTGGAAGACGATATCCATGAAGAAGCCAAAAACTTTAAGCAAGATATCGGCGCTAAACGGGAAAACACCTCGAAATTGCTCGCAGAATTATCCCAATCTAAACAACAGGGCATCGCCGAATTAGAAACGCAAATTCAATCCGCCCACGCCACGATTAGAAACTTAGAAACAGACTTGAGGCATCAACTGGTAGATCTCAAATCAGATGCAGAACAGCAAAAAGTAATGCTGCTGGATAATTTAGCCAAATTGAGCGCCGAATTTTCACCCCAGTTACAAGTCATAGAAGCCAACGTTAACGGGCAGAAAGAAGCCGTATTACAAAATTTAGCCACATCCGAAGCCGAGTTTGCATCTCGCATGGCCCAAATCCAAGCCAACTTACACAAACAACGAGATTTAATCGTTCAAGATTTAGAGAAAGTCAGCGCCGACTTTGCACCCCAACTAGCGGGAATGCAAACCGATGTGCAGCAGCAAAAGCAAGCAATTTTAGACAATTTACAAAGATTGGGCAACGAGTTTGGTAACCAACTAGCCGAACTGCAAACCGGATTGCAAAAGCAACGAGGATTAATACTTCAGAACCTGGAAAAATTAAGCGCCGACTTTGCACCCCAGCTAGCGGGAATGCAAACGGAAGTTAAAGGACAAAAAGATGCTGTATTGCACAGCTTAAAACAAGCCGAAACCGAGTTTGCTCAGCAAGTAGGACAACTTCAGTCAGAAGTGAGGAAGCACCGCGATTTACTTTTGGAAAATCTGAGTAAACTCGAAAAAGATTTTGCGCCGCAAATGAATTTAATTCATTCAGAAACAGCCAAAAAAGCTCAACAGCTACACGAGCAAGCATTGCAAAAGATGGAGCAAATGGGAGTGGCTCAAAGGGGCCAACTTTCAGAATCTCATGCCCAAATTCAAGGACAAATGGATGGGATACTAGCCAGCATCAAAAATATAGAATCCCAGTTTACCAGTGAAGTAGAAGGATCGCGAACCGATATTCGAGACAAGAAGAAACAAACCCTGCAAACTTTAGAACAATTGGCGACCGAAGTAGCAGGTCAATTTAACCTAGTTAAAACAGAGATTCAGAAGCGGAAAGATAAAGCATTACAAAATTTGGAAAGACTCGAAAGCGACATCACAACGTTCTTGTCCCAATTCCAGATAGATATTGAGGCGCAAAAAGATAAAACCCACCAGAATCTGGAAAACTTTGAAACCACCTATTCCACCAGAATGGCTGAATTATTTGCCGAAATTCAAGCCCAAAAAGCGCAAATATTGCAGGAATTAGCAGATAGATCGCCCATCTCCATCGCAGAAGCAGTCATTCCCGAAGTAATGCCAAAAGTGATAGCTTTGAGCGAAGAAATGGAACGCCTCAAAGCCAATCATCCCCAATTATTTTTGAATCCCGATGACTATGCAAACAAAGGCGATGAATTATTAGCGCAACAGCGTTATGAAGAAGCGATCGCTAACTACGAACAAGCCATCGACCTCAAACCAGATAATGCCAAAGTATGGTATAATCGCGGCCTCGCATTCTGGGAATTAAAACAATATAACGAAGCGATCGCATCCTTCGATAAAACCCTGCAATTCAAACCCGATGACCCCGATACCTTATATCACCGCGGTTTAGCCCTCAAAGAATTAAAGCGGTATGAAGTAGCATATTCCACCTTTAACCAACTCGTAGAACTTCAACCAGAAAACGAAAAAGCTTGGTTCCAACGAGGAATGACACAAGGAAAATTGAAACGCTATGAAGAAGCGATCGCATCGTTTGATAAAGCATTAGAAATCAACCCCAAAGATCGCGAAGCATGGGTGAATCGCGGCGTCATATTAGGCACCCTAGAACAATCCGAAGCAGCATTCAAATCCTTTGACAAAGCCGTTGAAATCGAACCAGACCATGCAGTAACCTGGATCAATCGCGGCTTAGCATTAGGAGTATTAAAACGCTATGAAGAAGCTCGCGCATCCTTTGAACGCGCCATCGAACTCAACCCCGAATCCCATAAAGCGTGGAACTACAAAGGCGAAATGCTGATCAAACTAGAACGCGATCTAGAAGCAATTGAAAGTTTAGATCGAGCCTTGCAAATTGACCCCAAATATGCTATTGCATATTACAACAAAGCGCTTTGTTATGCATTGCAAGAGCGGTCAAAACTAGCATTAGAGAACTTAGAACGAGCGATCGCACTCGATCCAAAATATCGCGAACAGGCGAAAAACGACCCAGATTTTGATGCGTTGGTAGAAAGCGATCGCTTCTGGCAAATAGTAGAAGGTTAATTCAGAAACCCGGTTTCTTTAATAATACCTTCGCCAAAATTCGACGCCCTTAAGGGTGTCGCTACACAAACAAAGGCTGCCTCCGCAGCCTATTAAAATTCGACGCCCTTAAGGGTGTCGCTACACAAACAAAGGCTGCCTCCGCAGCC
>CAYXCW010000180.1:0-2767 GCA_964463555.1 uncultured bacterium | reverse complement strand
TGTAATGATTTGAGCCTGCGTAGGCAGGCTTTGTTTGTATAGCCCCATGCTAAAGCATGGGGGCGTTGCAGAAAATTGGCGAAGTTGTTGTTTAAGCAACCGGGTTTCTAGATCCAGATCTCCCACTTTAGAAATACAAATTACCAAAAAAGTCCCTCTAAAATAGCAAAGAGTAGAGCCAGGACGCTCTCATGGCAAATATAGAACAAATCATCCAACAAATATCAGACACCGTGTGGGAAATACCAGTTTCCTACAAAGAAGGAATGCGAGTCCCCGCCCGCATTTATGCCACCGAAAAATTAATGCGCGACATGGACGATGGCGTATACGATCAAGTAACCAACGTCGCCACGCTGCCTGGGATCGCCAAATACGCCTTGTGTATGCCAGACGGACATTTTGGATATGGATTTCCCATCGGTGGCGTTGCCGCAATGGATGTGGAAGCAGGCGGGGTAATTTCTCCTGGCGGTATCGGTTTTGATATCAATTGTGGAATGCGTTTAGTAGTAACAAATCTCACCTACAAAGACGTTAAACCTTACATCAAAAAACTCGTAGATAGACTTTACGAAAGAGTACCCGCCGGAGTCGGCAGCACAGGTTTTGTCAAAATTTCCCGGCAAGAATTTCGCCAAGTTGTCGAACAAGGTTCCCAATGGTGCATCCGCAACGGTTATGGATGGGAAGCAGATTTAGATCTAACTGAAGAAAACGGATGCATTGAAGGTGCAGACTCGTCAAAGATTAGCGAAAAAGCCATCGATCGAGGATTTAATCAAATAGGTACTTTAGGATCGGGTAATCACTATTTAGAAATCCAAGTTGCCAGAAAACAAGATATCTTCAACCCCGAATTAGCTGCAACTTTTGGTATTACCCAACCAGATCAAGTAGTCATCATGTTTCACTGCGGTAGTCGCGGATTTGGACACCAAGTTGCCACCGACTACTTGCAAGTTTTCCTCAAAGTAATGGAAAGCAAATACGGCATCAAAATTTTAGATCGGGAACTCGCTTGCGCGCCGTTTAATTCCGCCGAAGGACAAGCTTATTTTAAAGCGATGAAGTGCGGTTTAAACATGTCTTTTGCCAACCGCCAAGTTATTTTACACCGCATCCGCGAAGTATTTTCTGAGATATTTGGCACCGATGCCGAAGATTTGGGAATGCATGTGGTTTATGATGTGGCGCATAATACGGCTAAGTTAGAAAAACATATTGTAGATGGAGTTGAGCGCAATCTCTTAGTCCATCGTAAGGGTGCAACCCGCGCTTTTGGTCCCCATATGGCAGATGTTCCCCAACAATATCAAACTGTTGGTCAACCTGTTATTATCGGCGGTAGCATGGAGACTGGGTCTTATTTATTGGTTGGCGTTAGCAGCGGCGATCAAACTTTCTTTAGTACTGCACATGGTAGCGGGCGCAGTATGAGTCGAACTAAAGCGCGCAAAACTTGGCGGGGAGAAACGTTGCAAAAAGATCTAGAAAAGCGAGGGATTTATATTCGCAGTACTTCGTGGGCGGGGCTTGCTGAAGAGGCTGGTGGTGCGTATAAGAATATCGACGATGTGATCGAAGCTGCTGAGTTATCTGGTATTAGTAAGAAGGTGGTGCGCCTGAGTCCGATTGGTAATATTAAGGGGTAGTTGAAACGAACCACAGAGGTACAGAGGGCGCAGAGAGGAAGAGAAGAAGAGAGAAGAGGTAAGGCAATGCCACCGCTAATCCAAAATCTGAAATCTGAAATCTAAAATCTCAAATCCAATGATGCAAGTTCGCACGCCACTAACAGTAATTACGGGACCTTTGGGGAGTGGAAAAACTACCCTCCTGCGCCACATACTGGATATTTTTCCGAAGAAGATCGCTATCTTGATGAATGAGTTTGGCGAGATTGCCATCGATAGTAAAATTATTCAAGGGAAAAATGTGGAGATGGCAGATCTGGGCGGGGGTTGTGTTTGTTGTTCTTTGTTGGGTGAGTTTGAAGCTGCTGTCAATGAGATTATAGATAGTGTCGATCCAGAGTATATTATTGTGGAAACAACTGGTGTGGCAGAACCGGATGCGCTGGTTTTTGATATTCAAGAAAGTTTGCAAAGCGTGCGACTTGATGGGGTTGTCACGGTGATGGATGCGGATTCCATCATTAAATATCCCAGTATCGGTCATACTACCCGGATACAAATCGAAGCCGCAGATACTATGCTTTTAAATAAAGTGGATTTGGTGTCGGAATCCGAGTTAGAACAAATAGAAGCTAAGTTGCGTCATATCAACGAAATTGCCACTATTTTACCCACCATCCGCTGTAAAGTAGACCCAGATTTGCTGTTTGGAATTGGACGCGATCGCACGCAACCACCCCCCCACCACGTCCACCACCCGGAATTTGAATCTTTTATCTATTCTTCCAGCGCCAATTTCAATCGCCAGTGTTTCAATGAATTTGCTTCTAATTTGGCAGAAGATGTTTATCGCGCTAAAGGATTTATCCGATTTGACGATAAAATTTATCTGTTTAATTTTGTCGCGGGGCGCTGGGATCTCGAACCTTTTGACCAAGATGCAACTGAGTTGGTTTTTATTGGTAAGCAGTTGAACAAAAAGAAAGCAGAAATCATCAGTCGTTTAAAATTATGCGAGCAATAATATTAACGTAACTAGCTAATAGCTAATGGCTAATGGTAAAATATTCCCCTAAGCAATTACCAATTACCAATTACCAATTACCAATTACCAATTACCAATTACCAAT
>CAYXCW010000179.1:0-14036 GCA_964463555.1 uncultured bacterium | reverse complement strand
AACCCGTTTCAACGGGTTTTAGCTTTAAGCCAGAAATTTATTTCTGGGCTTGGTGCAAGATCTGAGTCTACCTACTCTGTCTTTAAATTAGCGCTTTGTCTTAGTTTGCATCCAGGGTATAGCCGTGCTTTATACTGATTGTATTATGGAAACTCAAGATATCAATCGCGTACCATATCAATTAGAATGACTCATCCAAGTATTCAAACTCCACCGACAGCTCAACCCTACCAAAATCAAGGACGCTGTAATTAAGCAGCGACCTATGGGCGCACTGTTATGTGTTTGATTGTATTACTTTATTAGTCATAGTTGGGAGCATCGCTAAAAAACTTCATCTCAAAACCGCACATCAAACAACGAATGACCATGACTCAAATTTTCGGGGAATTTAGAGAAAATCTACCTACCGAGCAGGAATTTTTAATTCTTGGATTCTCGCCGACTTCGGTTCCCCTCAAGCTGCGCTGGCGTAACAATGGGTTGTCGGCTGATTTTGTTGCGGACTACTTAACGACGTTCTTTCCCGTCAGCGAGGACGAGCCTAACACAAAGGAAAAGCAAGCAGAATTCAAAGGTGCTGTTAATTACATTGCCAATGAGTTGCTAGAAAATGCGGTGAAGTTTAGCGACGAAACAACCCAGTATCCGATTAAATTTGGACTACATTTGTTTAAGGATACAAGAGTTACAGTAGTGCTAATTGTAACTAATAGTATTTCTGCCGAATCATTGAATAAGTTTCAATCCTTAATTCAAGAATTAATCAATGAAGATCCGGCGGAGTTATACATTCGCCAGTTAGAGAAAAATGCCTGTAACGATAACTACAACAGTTCTGGTTTAGGGCTGATAACTATGAAGCACGATTATTTAGCCAAGTTAGGCTGGAAGTTTGAAACCGTACAAACAGAGCCTCAAGTAGTTGCAGTTACGACAATGGTACAGTTAACCTTATAGGGGCTAGAGGCTTGTTCGATTGATATATACAACATCAGGAGATTTGATAGGTGGAAATTCAGGATATTCAAGGGGAAACCTACAAGGTAACTTGCGAAGCAGCGACAGGAACTGTCAACTTTCAGGGCTGGCTGCGTTTAGAGGGAATGGCAGAGTACGAGCCGATAGTGGATTTGCTGAATAAAGTAACCGCTAATGCTACCCCAAAGATTACCCTAAATCTGAAGGAGCTGCAATTCCTCAACAGTTCCGGGATTAATATGTTATCTAAGTTCGTGATAGACGTGCGTAAGAAAAAAACGATCCAGCTTGTGGTTAAAGGTTCTGACACGATACCCTGGCAAAGCAGATCTTTAAAGAATTTACAGCGATTGATGCCCGATTTAAAGCTGGAATTTGAATGAGCGAGAAAAGGGGTTAGGGGTTAGGGGTTAGGGGTTAGGGGTTAGGGTTAGGGGTTAGGGGTTAGGGGTTAGGGGTTAGGGGTTAGGGGTTAGGGTTAGGGGTTAG
Source organism: uncultured bacterium (assembly GCA_964463555.1). GTDB lineage: Bacteria > Cyanobacteriota > Cyanobacteriia > Cyanobacteriales > Aerosakkonemataceae > Microseira. The sequence continues at coordinate 12,566 of CAYXCW010000179.1, read as the reverse complement.
GTAATATTAAGAAAATATAGCCTCTAGCTCCTCGCCTCTCTTCCTCTAATCCCTAGCCCCTAGCCCCTAGCCCCTAGCCCCTAGCCCATTAAAATCACTGTATCAATGACGTGAATCACTCCGTTATCTGCTTCGATATCTGGCGCTACAACTGTGGCATTCTTGACTTCAAAACCATCCGAGCAATCAATTTTGATCGGCGCCCCTTCAACAGAAATGACAGAATCTACTTGGGCTAGATCGGCTTTCATTAACTTTCCAGGTACAACGTGATAAGTCAAAATTCTAGCTAACTGAGGAATATTTTGCAGCAAGGTTGTTATCGTTCCTGGTGGCAGCTTGGCAAAGGCTTCGTCTGTGGGTGCGAACACAGTAAAAGGCCCTGGACTTTTTAGCGTTTCCACTAACCCAGCCGCTTGGACGGCGGCAACTAGGGTGTTGAAAGAACCCGCACCTACTGCAATATCAACTATATCAGCCATATACTTCACCTGATTGAAAAAGGTTCCTTTAAGAAAGTTAAACTAATCTGGTTCCCGACTACAAAGAAAACTTAGGGGTTAGGGGTTAGGGGTTAGGGGTTAGGGGTTAGGTTAAGAACCTTCGTTACGCCTTGGCGGTTGCTAGATATCCGGAAATCAATCGATTGCACTTTATTTTTAGCGCTTTAACTTGGGGCATCCCCAACCCAACGGCTTGTATTGACAAGAGTTGTGTTAAGTGGTAGACGGAGAGGGTGAAAAAGATGGGTGAGAGCGATCGCTCACCAGCCATTGTGTAAAGGCTTGTAAAAGACTGGTTAAAGCGCGCACCCAGAAGTTTTATCTTGATATTAACTACTCATCCGTAGCTTCAAAGAATCCAGAGATTCTACAAAAGATGATAGAAAAAATATTGCTGGCTGACTCCGGAACTGGTCATTCTGAAGAAATGCTCAAGGTGTTGATGGAAATTCCTTCCATCAAACCCGCCTCCGTCACTGTCCTGCACGTCGTGCCACCCCAAGTGACGTCTGAGGCTATGACTGAAAAATGGGAAGAAGGCGGTAAATTCCTGGCTACGGCGATTCAGTCTTTGAAATTAGATCCCAATCACGTCACCGCGATGCTGCGCCAAGGCGATCCCAAAACCACAGTCTGTCAAGTCGCCGACGAAATGGATGCGGATCTGATTATCATGGGTTCTCGCGGACTGAAGCGGCTAGAGTCGATCTTAGAAAACTCGGTGAGCCAATACGTTTTTCAATTGTCCAATCGTCCCATGTTGTTGGTCAAAGACGATATTTACGTCAAAAGAATCAACAAAGTGATGGTGGCGATAGATAATTCTGACGCTGCTAAAGAATGCTTGAAGTTGGCGATCGCTCTCGTGCGCGATATTAAAGGTGGTCAGCTGGTACTGGTGCGCGTTAATCCCAAAGGCACCACCCCAGCTACTCCCCCCGAAACCGATCCGGTTTTAGCACCCGCGGTGGCGGAAGCGAAGAAAATGGGCGTTGCTTACCGCTGCCTCATTGGCACCGGCAAACCTGGGGAAGAAATTTGCCGCCTCGCTGAAGAGTCAAACGTAGACTTGTTAATCCTGGGATCGCCAGATCGTCGCCCCTCGATCGCTAAAGGTTTGCCAGATTTAGACCGTCTGCTGGGTGCTTCTCTGTCAGACTATGTACGAGTTTATGCCAACTGCCCGGTATTGTTAGCCCGCACTGTTGGTGAAACTTGATCTAGCCATCATAAAATTAGCCCCAGCTACCAACTAAATTCAGGCGGCTGGGGCTTGTTTTTTTGCCAGCAAACTGCTAGGATTTACCGCCTTCACGGCTAGCGGTTTGGATGTACAAAATGATTAAAAATGCAGCTGGGACAAGTACAAACAAAAGACTTGCAACAAACCCAAGATCGTTAGTTTGCATGGTAAGAGAGCCTCTATCAAAATCGCCAATCAATACGCCTAGAATATCATTATTCGCGATCGCTCATGCAGCAGTAGTCAGTTGTCTCCTAAAATACAAACAACTGACTGGGAACAACTGCCAACCAAGATTTGTCAAGGTTTCGTAGCGACGATTACCGGGCCATTTACCAGGGTTTGACAAGCCAGCCGGTAATTTTGCGGCTTTTTCTTCAGTTTCCGGTTTTCTACTTCGGTGCGGGGGGAAAGATTCTCCATCCCTTCGACGATCTGCACAATACAAGTGCCGCATTGACCGTAGCCACCGCAATTCATCATCTTGCCGGTGAACGTGTAGAGGTCGATGCCATTTTGCAGCATTTTTTCCCTTAAATTAGCACCATCGGCTGCAACTACTTCCTTATTTTCTTTGACAAATTTGATGTTAGCCATTGCCAGTCCCTACTTCACCTAACTTTCCTTCCTTATGGATTATGTTACTTTACTTTTTGTTAAGAAGTATTGCCAAATTGACGATTCTTCCAAGGAAACGCGATCGCGATCGCTTTGGCTCGTAGCATCGAAGTCGCAGCCTTAAGTACGAAGTTGGCAAGCCCAGTAGAACAAAAGTACCTCCTTGTCCCCCTTGTCCCCCTTGTCCCCCTTGTCCCCCTTGTCTCCCTTGCCTCCCTTGTCCCCCTTGTCCCCCTTGTCCCCCTTGTCCCCCTTGTCCCCCTTGTCTCCCTTGTCCCCCTTGTCTCCCTTGTCCCCCCAGTTACGGCGCCGTCGCGGGCAGATTGCTGACTTCGCGCTGAAGAGTTGCCAGCGCTCGATTGTAGTCAAGAATGGCGCGGACGCGATCGCCTTCTGCCCGCGTCAGGTCGTTTTCGGCGTCGATGACTTCAGTTTGAGTTCCCACGCCTGCTTGGAAGCGCAAGCGAGCTAGGCGCAAGGCTTCGCTGGCTTGTTCTAGAGCCACAGTGGCAGTTTGAATATTTTGCAGGTTTGATTGCAAGGCGAAATAAGCTTCTTCGACTCGGAAGCGAATCCGGTTGCGATCGTTGGCAAATTGAGTTTCGGCGATCGCAATATCCGCTTCCTCCTGAGCCACCCGTGCATTCGCCGCCCCGCCATCGAAAATACTCCAGCGCAACCTAGCACCGGCTGTATAACCATCGGCAAGCCCCAAACCATCGTTAAACACATCCAATAAGTTGTAGTTGAAAAATAAACTTAGTTGGGGGAATCGTTCCGAACGAGCGACGCGCCGTTGTTCTCGATTAAAGTTCCGTTCCGCTAATCGCTGTTGCAACTCGGCGCGGTTTTGAAACGCCAGGACGATACTTTGTTCCAAGCTTGGGTTCCACAGTCCTGCCAGCGCCACCGGATCGGCAGCAACCAAATTTACAGATTGAGGCAAGCTCAACAACCGGGCTAAATCCCGCCGTCTGGTTTGCTGATCCGAACGGGCGGCGGTCAAGTTTTGATTTTCCCTCGCTAACTGCACCTGAGCGCGCAGAACATCAAATCGGGTGCCCAATCCGGCATCAAATAAAGCTTGAGCATCTGCCAAACTCCGCTCGGCATTCCTTACCGCCGACTGGGAAATTCGCACTTGCTCGTCAGCGCGTTGCAACTCGTAGTAGGCGAAGCTGACATCTAAACGTGTTTGCTCTCCCTGACGTTCTACTTCCAACTGATTGATCCGCACCTGTTCTCGTGCGGCGCGAATTTGAGCTTGTACGCGCCCTGCGGTAAAGATGTTGTAATTAATGCCCACCGACGTGTTCAACGATGTGTTCGTTCTTTCATCCGCGATGGGCTGCCGCAGTTCGGGCGGTACGTTGCGCTGGGCTTCTCGCTGCGCCTCGATGCTTAGTTCGGTTTGAGCCGATCGCCCCCCAGAGAATACACTCTCCAAATCCACCGTCGGAAACAAACCTGCCTGCGCCTCGCGGAGGGCAGCTTGGGCGCGTTCGAGCTGAATTTGAGCCACCTGTAAATCCCGATTGTTGCGCCGCGCCAGTTCGATCGCTTGTTGTAGCGTTAAAGGTTGAGTCACCTCAATATCGACTTCTTCCGGGCGGGTGGGAAACTGTAAAGGGTTGGGATTGGGTTCTAAAAACCCAGGTATTGCTGTTCTTCCCGACGGCTGTACGGGAGCGAGCGGGGGCTTTGAAGGGTCTAATTCTTGTGCTTGAGCTAAGGTGAAGGCGCTGGGATTTCGCCCTAGTTGCACAGAGTGAGGAGCAAGAAAACTCCCCTGGTTGCTCAATTTGCCCATCTGGGCGTTCCCTTCTGGTGGGCGATGCCCGATCTCAGAGTAGGTTTGATTTGCCTTGTCCAGGGCGAACCCTGGTGGATTGGAAATGGCGATCGCATAGCCGTTAGGTATGGCGATCGCCGCACTCACACTCACAACCACAAAATTACGAAACGTAGACATATGTTTTTAAACCATCTGCTGCTGTGATTAGCTGAAGGTTCAGTCAGACACTACAACCTAGTGCAGCATACTCGATAGTTGGGCTTGGGGCATAGGCCATCAAACGGGAATCTCTACAATCAGCTCTGTCCCTTGCCCTGGGGCAGACTCACAACGAATTTGACCTCGGTGTTTTTCTACCACGATTTGATGGCTGATAGATAATCCCAATCCCGTACCACTGCCGACTGGCTTGGTGGTGAAAAAGGGATCGAACATTTGCTGTCGCACTTCCTCTGTCATACCAGCGCCATTGTCAGCAATTGCGATCCTGATGGCAATGGGTTCGGTTTTGTGGTTCCCGGCTTTTACCTGGGAAGCAGATCTGGGAGATTTTATCCCGTGTGTTGCGGCGTGTAACTCTTCGGTTCTGATTACTGAGGTGGTAATCGTAATTTTGCCTGGGTAAGATTGCGTTTCTAGGGCATCAATCGCATTGTGCAGCAGATTTGCCAGCACCTGATTTAACTGACTCGCATAACAGGTGACTGGTGGCAGTTCCCCATAGTGCTTAATTACCTCAATTTCTGGGTGCCGGATGCGATCGCTTTTGCCTGTGCCTCTCAGTCGGTGCTGCAAAATTAGCAGCGTATTGTCTATGCTTTGATGGATATCTATTGTTTTTAGCTCGGCTTCATCTAGCCTGGAAAACAGCTTTAATGATTGAACTATTTGCTGAATTCTCTTGGCTCCTGCCTCGATTGATTGGAGCATATTATACCAATCTTTGGCGATAAATTCCCAGTCTAGCTCATCAATTGCCTGTTTAACTTCTTTGACTGGATTTGGGTAATTTTTTTGATAAATTTCAAGCAGAGCGATCAGGGATTGGAAATATTGAGCCGCTGGATTTACATTGCCTAAAATAAAGCTAACTGGATTGTTGATTTCGTGGGCAATCCCGGCGATCGTTCGCCCTAAACTAGACATTTTTTCGGTTAAAATTAGTTGCGTTTGGGTGCGTTTCAATTCTTTCAAGGTCAATTCCAGTTCTATCGCTTTTTCTCGTTCCCGCGCTTCACTTTGTCGCAGTGCCTCTTCAACTTGCTTGCGATCTTCTATCTCCTCGCACAGCCGTGCATTTTGTGCCGCCAGTTGTCTTTCTTGCGATCGCAGGCGCAATTGATTCTCTACCCGCGCCAATACTTCTTCTAGCTGAAACGGTTTGCTAATGTAGTCCACTCCGCCAATATTAAAAGTTTTTACGATATCAAATGTTTCGCTCAAAGCGCTGATGAAAATAATCGGAATCCCCCTGGTTATTTCATCTGCTTTCAACCTTTGGCAGACTTCATAACCATTCATATCCGGCATCATAATATCGAGCAAAATCAAGTCTGGAGGATTGGCTAAAATAGACTGTATAGCTAGTTTGCCGTTGGTGGTAATTCGCACTTTATACCCCTGCTTGGATAGCATCTCGCTTAACAGATGCAAATTGGCAGGAGTATCATCAACTGCCAGGATATTGCCTTTAACGTAGGTGGTTGATTCTTGAATCTTGTCTGGGCTGGTTAAAAATGACATTTTTGATCTCTAAGTTACTAAAATTGATTGAAATTGTCACAGGTTTAATTGCGAAATCAAAATATTTTACCAGCCTAAAAGGGGAAGATAAGATTTTGTCTCCCTGATGCTTTTTGTCCTGCGTCCCTGTATCGAACTGTCCCATTTTAGGTTGGTAATTCATATTTTATTTTTCGCCTGTCTGCGGTTCGGTCAGGGTTATTAGTGACTCAAATCGGAAGTTTTGAGTTAAATTAGCGAGCGAGTTAGCTAAACAATGGCAATCTGAAGGTATTTGGTCGATCAGAGCCAGCATTAGCTCAAAATCGCTTTCAATTGTAGCTTGGTAAAAGGAAAATAACCAATCATCTGGTAAAACGGCTAGATCTTCCCTCGTCAGAGCCATCGTCTTATTATTATTTGAGTCTGGTTGATAAATCGGTTCATCATAAACAAATTGCACTCCAATATATTGGTTCATTGCCTCAAAAATATCGGTTTGCTGAAAAGGTTTACTCAGATAATCATTGCACCCGATTTGGATAGCGATCGCTCGCTCCGATTCCGAACAACTAGCTGTTAAAGCAATGATAGCGGTAGCTTTTGAATTGTTCCTATTTTGGGATGAGCAATGTTCCCTGGATCTGATTTCTTTAGTAGCTTCATAGCCGTCCATTACAGGCATTCGCAAATCCATCCAAATTAAGTGAGGTTGCCAAGTTTGCCAAACTTCTATTGCTTCAAGCCCGTTGCTAGCTTCCCTAATTTCAAAGCCAAATTTAGAGATGATTTCAAATAGTAATAGCCGATTCTCTTGCGAGTCATCTACAATTAGAATGCGATAGTTATGTTGATTTGGTTGCAAGGCAAAAATGGGGCATTGAGGCTGTTTGATAGCAATATCCTCGCCGTCAATTAAACGAACTCTAATTTCAACCTGGAAAGTACTTCCCTTGCCGAGTTGGGAACTAACAGTTATTTTACCGCCCATTAATTCTACAAATTTGCGGCTAATGGCTAATCCTAATCCGGTTCCCTCTTGAGCTTTTTTGCCGTTTTGGGCTTGCACAAACGGTTCAAAAATAGTTTCTAATTCATCAGGAGCAATGCCGCAACCTGTGTCAGAGATTTCAAACTGTAATGGGTAATTGGTAATGGGTAATTGGTAATGGTTGTTGTCTCGGGTTTTAACTTTTAAAGATACGCTGCCTTCTTGGGTAAATTTAATCGCATTAGAAAGCAGATTAATTAATACTTGACGTAGCTTGAGTTCATCGGTTTCAATATATTGCGGAACTTCAGGCGATCGCTCAAAAATTAACTGCAATCCTTTAGTATTCGCTTTGAGGCGAAACATATCTGACAAACCCTTGAGCAAATCGTAAAGATTGCAGCTATTTTCGTTGAGTGTGAGGCGTCCAGCCTCAATTTTAGATAAATCTAAAACTTGGTTAATTAAAGCTAGCAAGTGTTCCCCGCTGCGGGTAATAATCCCCAAATATTCTCTATGTTCTGGTGCTAGGTTTGGGCTGTTGTTTATCAGTTGGGAAAAGCCGAGAATTGCGTTGAGGGGGGTACGCAATTCGTGGCTCATATTTGCCAAAAAGGTGATTTTGACGCGATTGGCGACTTCAGCCGCTTCTAAAGCTTGTTGCAGCGCTGCTTGGGCAAGTTTTCGCTGGCTAATATCTTCAGCTACAGCGATCGCATATTTGGGTTCGCCATTGGGCGATCGCACTAAAGTACCAATCAAATTTACCCAGATAATCGAGCCATCTTTGCGGATATAACGCTTCTCCATCGTGTAACTATCGATCTCTTTTTCCCAGACGCGGCGAATCAGTTCTAATTCAACATCAAGATCTTCCTGATAGGTAATATCTTCCCAAGTTCGCTCGCTCATTTCCTCATATGTATAACCCGCTATGTCGTAAAACGTTTGATTGATTCGCACAAATTTGCCGTCTAAACTCAAATGGCAAATTCCCACGGGCGCTTGCTCAAAAGTGGCGCGAAAGCGTTCTTCACTTTCGCGCAATTGCTGTTCTGCTTGTTTGAGATCGCTGAGATCCCTGGCAACACCTAAAGCGAATGCGATGCTGCCATCGCCGTTAAATTCAGGCACAATCCGAACTTGATAAAATTTACAGCCAAGAGGTGAGGAAAAATCAAACTCAATCCGCTGTTCTTTGCCAGTCGCGAACAACATTTGTAAAGCATTTTCCCAAAGCTTGGCAAATTCTAACGGCATTCCCAACTCTCGATGGGTTTTACCAATAAATTCTGCTGCGGCAATTCCCGTTGCTACTTCTGCGGCTGGATTAACATATACGTGGCGCAGTTGCCGATCGAATCGAGCAATTACATCGGGAGAATTTTCCACCAAAGCTTTGAATTCTTGCTCGCGACGATATAAAGCTTCTTGCTTCTGTTTCAGTTCGGTGATATTGCTGGCTGTTCCCGTTATGCCAACTATATTGCCTTGTTCATCCCGCAGGGGCATGGCGTTAAATAGCAGGTGAATCGATCTATTATCTTTGGCTAGATGAGTAGTTTCATATTGGAAGATTGAGGCTCCTTTCATTAGTCTTTGATAAATCGGCAGATCTTTAACTATTTGTTCCGCTGTCAGGAAATCTGCAAAAGGACGACCGCTCATTTCTCTGGGATCGTAACCGTAAATTTCTTTTACCGCTGAGTTGACAAAGGTAAAACACCCGGCAGCATCCACCGAGAATATCAAATCCTGGGATGTTTCAACCAAGTTGCGATATTTTCGCTCGCTAGCGGCAAGGGCAATTTCAGCTTTTTTGCGTTCGGTAATATCCATCACAATTCCCAACAGTTGGAGCGTCTGCCCAGCTTCATTTAAGACTACTTCTGCTCGGAGATCGATGTATCGAATTTCACCATCAGGTCGCACAATCCGTAATTCAATTTCGTAGGGTATTCCTTCGGCGATCGCACGCTGTACAGCTTGTTCAAAAGTAGCGCGGTCATCTGCATAAACCATCTCCAGCATTTGAGGATAAGTCGGTTCTGGTTGGTCGGGATCTAAACCAAATATGCGAAATTTTTGTTTTGACCAGCTAATTTCTCCTGTCGGGATATTATATTCCCAACTGCCGACATGGGCAACTCGTTGGGCATTGGCAAGGTTGGCTTCGCTCTTTTTCAGTTTTTCTTCTGCCAGTTTGCGATCGCTGATATCGCGAGCGATCTCGACCACTCCGATAATATGACCTTGGGGATCGCGCCAAGGCGATTTCGTTGTTAGCAGCGTCCGCACAATACCTTCTTGAGGTAATAGTTCTTCATAGGTTAAAGATTCGCCCGTCGTCATCACTCTCTGGTCATATTCCATCATCTGGCGGGCTACATCTTGGGGGAAAAATGCCCGATTTTCCTGACCAATAATTTCTGCCATTGGTTTAGAAAACCAACGGCTGACTGTGGAATTCACGATTGCATAGCGCCCCTGTTCGTCTTTAACAAACACCAGATCGGAAGTACTATCAATCAGAGAACGCAGCATATTATTGGTTCTTTGAAGAGCTGTTTCTGCCTGCTTTTGTTCGGTAATGTCGTGGGCAATGGAGAGGATGCAGTTTCTGTCGCCAATCTGAATTGCTTCTGCGGATACCAGCACAAATCTGATTTCGCCAGACTTAGTGCAGAACTGGCATTTTTGTTTGTAAACACTGCCCGAATTTTGCAATTTAGACAGGAAGTATAAGCGTTCTTGTCGCTCGGCCCAAAAATTAAGTTCCTCAACAGTTCTGCCTACTACTTCCTCTGGGTTATAACCCATCATGCTGCAAAAACTGTGGTTAACTTCGATCAAGCAATCTTCTGCTAAGCTGGCGATCGTTATTGCTGCCGGATTCGACCAAAACGCTTTAGCAAATTTTTCTTCCGAGACGCGCAAAGCTGACTCAGCTAGCTGACGCGATCGCACTTCTTCCCGCAGTAAAGCATTTTGCTCTTCCAGTTGTTTGGCGAGCGATCGCAGTTTTAAATGCACGTTGACGCGAGCAATAATTTCCTCATGTTGCAGCGGTTTAGTTACGTAGTCTACCGCTCCCAAAGTCAACCCTTTGACTTTATCTACTCCATCGGAAAGCGCGGTCATAAAAATTACTGGAATGTCTTGGGTTGCTTTTCTGGCTTTCAAGCGACGGCAAGTTTCAAACCCATCGATCCCCGGCATTAATATATCTAGTAAAATAATATCTGGTAAAACTTTTTCGAGTCTTTGCAGCGCTTTTTCTCCGCTAGTAGCTACCAAAACTTCAAATCCATATTCAATCAGCAAATCTGATAAAACTTTGATGTTGGTTGGTTGGTCGTCTACAATTAAAACTTGCATCTTCTGCTTTAACTTCATAATCTATTTACCAGCTTTTATGAAAGTTTAATATTTATTATTTATGTATTAAAATATAATAAAAAATATAAGAAACGTTAAATTACTTTATAATATTTTTATTTTCTCAAATCCTATCAGCTTTGATTATGGTATATTGCAAAAACCTATAAGGCAAGTTTTACGTATAATATTATACTATAAAAAAGATTTGCCGCCGCGGTTGCTTTTGGTGAGGTACTCACCAAAACGCGGACTCCGATCCTCTGGCGAGGGATCAAGTTTTGGGTAGATATGGCTCGATAGCAAGAGCGATCGCATCATCATCATACTGCTCGGCAAATCGCAATACGGTGTTAGCAAATCGAGCATATTTAGAGTTTAAGGTTTGCCAGCGATTGGCTTGCCGAACCACTTCCTCAAAGTTACCAATTTGAGCAGCTGCGTAGAGGCTAACCAACTCTTCACCAGGGGGTATTGCCATATCCTCTGACTCCCTACTATAAGGATTGAGGGAACTGTTTTCAGTTGAAAAAATCCAGGAAAGTCCGAGATATTTCTGTAGTTTTTCTAATAATTCCTCTACCAAGAAAGGTTTAGCAATAAAATCGGTATAGCCGGTTTGTTCGTCCTTATGTTGCTCTAGCTCTAATAGTCCCCCAGAAGCAATTAAAATCGCCGTCTCCTGAAAAGCAGGTAAAGATCGCAGTTGGCGGCACAAATCAAAACCATCCATTCCAGACATCTTTAGATCCGTCAGAACCAAATCTGGTTGATGAGTAATGGCTTTTTCTAAAGCTTGTTGACCAGAACTAGCTTCAATTAACTCAAAGCCCAGCGGTTGCAAAATTGCCACCATCAAGTAACTTTCATCAGAAGAGTCGTCAACTACCAAAATTTTTCGCCTTTTGCCTTCGTAACCAGTCGCGATTGGTTTGGGTTTTACGGGTGGTGTTGTGGAGTTTTCTTTTACAGAAATCGGCATTGAGATCTCAAACCAAAACTTACTCCCAACACCCAAACAACTTTCTACTTCCAGGGAACCCCCCATTAGTAGAACTAACTTATTGATGATGCTTAATCCCAAACCGGCACCAGTCGCAACTTTCCCGCTCTCACCCACTTGCTCAAAGGGGAGAAATATTCTTTCTAATTGGTCGCTAGCAATGCCGATTCCTGTATCTTCAACTTGAAAGCGAATTTTGGTAATGGGTAATGGGTAATAGGTAATTGGTAATGTATGATCGGTTTCCCTATTACCCATTACCAATGACCTATTATCAATTACCTCAACTTTAAAAATCACGCTGCCTTGGTTGGTAAATTTAATCGCATTGCTTAACAAATTGATCAAAATTTGACGCAGGCGCTTTTCATCAGCATTGACGTAATCAGGAATCTGCCCTACTGTTTGGTAGAAGAAAGAAATACTTTTTTGTTCGGCTTTGATCCGGCTGATTCTTGATAGATCGGCTAAAAAAGAAGGTAAATGGAAATCTCGGTCAATTAACTCTAGTTTTTGAGCTTCTATTTTAGATAGATCTAAAATGTCATTAATTAGAGTCACCAGGTGAGAGCCACAATGCTGAATCAGGCGAATCCGTTCTTGGTGACGGGGATTTAAATCTGGCTCGCGTAAAAGAATCTGAGCATAGCCGAGAATGCCGTTAAGGGCGGTTCGCAATTCGTGGCTCATATTCGCCACAAACGCATTTTTAGCTTGATTGGCACCTTCAGCAGCTTCCTTGGCGGCTTTTAGTTCGGCGGTGCGTTCGGCAACGGTTTGCTCTAGAGAGTTATTGAGTGTTTCTAGTTGTTGGTTAAGTTGCTGTAATGCTTGATTTTTTGCTTCTAGTTGTTGTTCCTGGGTATAGCGGCGCACTGCTTCGCTGATGGTCAAAATCAAGTCGGTTGCGTCCCAAGGCTTGGCAATATAGCGATAGAGGTTAGCATGATTGACAGCATTGACAATGGCTTGAGTATCTGCTTGTCCGGTTAAAAGAACAGCGATTGTTTTGGGATAGCAATCATGAACTTTGATCAGCAATTCATCTCCGTTCATCCCCGGCATCATCTGGTCTGAAATTACTACCGCTACCTCAACATTATTTTCTTGCAATTCTGCGATCGCTGCCAGGGCTTCTGTGCCGCTGCTAGCCACTGCAATATCATAATCTTTACCAAAAAAGAGCTGCAACTGATTTTGCAGGCTCCTTAAGACAATTTGTTCATCATCTACACAAAGAATTGCTAGCTGATTCATGCAGTTGATAGTTGATAGTTGATAGTTGATAGTTGATAGTTGATAGTTGATAGTTG
>CAYXCW010000178.1:7929-14327 GCA_964463555.1 uncultured bacterium | reverse complement strand
CCACTGTCCACTGTCCACTGTCCACTGTCCACTGTCCACTGTCCACTGTCCACTAATACCGCTTCATCGCCCGTTCCATGTCGCGCTTGTCTTGACGTTCTTTGATGTCATCGCGCTTATCGTGTAGCTTTTTACCTTTGCCCAGACCCAGAGTAACTTTAACCAATCCATTCTTTAAATACATCTTCAACGGCACTAAAGTTAAACCCTTTTGTTCTACCTTCCCAATCAATTTGCGGATTTCTTGCTTGTGCAGCAACAATTTGCGGGTGCGCCTGGGGTCGTGGTTAAAATACTCGCCGCTGCTTTGGTAGGGCGAAATATGGACGTTTAGCAGCCATGCTTCGCCATTGCGAATTAAACCATAGCCGTCTTTCAGGTTGGCTTTGCCCTGCCGTATCGACTTTACCTCTGTCCCCTTTAACTCGATCCCGGCTTCGTAAGTTTCCAGTATTTCGTAGAGAAAGCGGGCTTGGCGGTTATCGCTAACGATTTTGATTCCTTCTTGTTTTTCAGCCATAAACACCTCTAACCACCTGAAACAGCCCAGTCAATCACAGGCTTAACGCAGCCTTAAACCCATCGTGCCACAAAAGATGAGGAGACAGGTTGATTGGTTGGAGACGCGGTTAATTGTTAAGTTTTGTTAAAAACTTGACAATTGCTGGAAAAACCGTAACAATAGATACAGAAACAAATCGTTCATCTCTTCAAAACAACAGAGGGCTTGGAGAGACGGAAGTAGGGAGTTATCCCGAAGGAACGCGCCTCCGATCGAGCAAACAAGTACATTAGAGGCGAAACCTATGCAATCCACCAATCCCATCCTCAACTCCGACGTATCGACTCAAGACAAAGCTCGTTTGTTGATGAGCAATCATCAACGGCATCTGAAGACTCGTCAGCAAGCTATGTTGAGTCGTGCAGCGGCAGAAGTTGGGCAATAATCAAACATAATTCAAGCGCGATCGCCTCGTGGCGATCGCGCTTGCACCAGCAGAAACCCGGTTTTTGAGAAAAACCGGGTTTCTTTTGGTTAATTATTCCGATTGCAGCAGGGCTTGTTTTTCTTCTTTTTCCTGTATGAGTAACCCGGATAAATGAATCAGGGCGAGAACCATAGCACCCATTGAAAGAACGTAGCTATGCAAAGTGTAGAGGCGCATAACTGTTGTGGTATTGATAGCGCCACCGCCTGTGAGGGTGTCTCGCAGGAAGGAACCAACAAAGGGGATAGCTTCGATTGTCCCCAGTTCGATAATGAAACGCCAGTAGCCAAGCTGCGTCCAGCCTAATATCATCGCCGTCCAGCTTAAAGCGATCGCACTCAAGGTTAACAAAATGCCGCTAATCCAAGCAGTCAGCCAACTGCGGCGGAATTTCTCACCCAGAAACATCACAACGATTTGGATCAAAGAAACTGCGATTAACCCATTGCCTGCAATTTGGTGCATCCCCTGAATTAACCAGCCGTTGGGTATTTCAGAATTGATCGTTTCTAAAGAATTATAAGCTCCCCCAGCCGTCGGTTGGTAATAGAAAGAAAGCAGAATTCCCGTAACGGCTGCTGTTAGACACAGCGTCAGAACTACCACAGACAAAATAGTCGCCAATCGCCGAACTACGAAACCATACGATATGTTTTGCATGGCTAGCTCCAACCTTTTGCGGTTGAATGTGTATTTATACTTAATTATATTAAGTTTGTCTAAGAGCAAGCCAAACCACCCATTAGGAAGAGACTTGCCCAGAGCAACCTTGGTGTTTTGTCGCCGTGCTGGCGGCGTCGGTGAAGATACCCTGCCACATGCGATCGCCCGAATCGCAGCGATTTGCCCATTCACCAGAAAAATTTTTTCTTCAACCCCTTGCCAACTCAAAAATTGTTGTGCTAATGTTATTAATCGTGGCTCACATGGGTCGCACATGGGTCGGTGTCCGAGTGGTTAATGGAGGCGGACTGTAAATCCGCTGGCTGACGCCTACGCTAGTTCGAATCTAGCCCGGCCCACCACTTCAAAAAATGATAAATGATGAGTGCTGAGTTTTGAATCAAGGTTGCAAAACAATCAATCAAACCTGAATACTCAAAATTGATTCAAAATAATTGTTTGCCCGTGTAGCTCAGTGGTAGAGCACACCCTTGGTAAGGGTGAGGTCACGAGTTCAATCCTCGTCACGGGCTTTTTCAAAAAAAAGATACTGTAAGGCTTCTAGCTTATCAGTCTTTTGGGTATCTCTGTTAGAGTCCCGATTTAAAGGTACTTTTCTTGCGATTTTGGGTATCCTTTGGGTATTGTATAGTAGAGTACAGAAATTTGATACCCAAATAAAGATACCCATGAAGACCAGTACCCCCACTAGAATTACTTCTAAAGCATCTAAAGGCAGCGTAGTGGTAGAGAACTTTAAAAACCGATTGAGACTACGCTGGAGATATTTGGGAAAAAGATTCAGCCTTTCATTAGGGTTAGCTGACACAGTGGAGAATCGGAAGCTGGCTGAAGCCAAGGCTAAAACCATTGAGTCGGACATGGCCTATGAACGGTTTCCTGAAATCCTTTAATAAGCTTAATTAATTTTATAAAAAGCGTATAGCTAAACCAACGTATTCATTTACTAACCATTGAAATTTCTATCTTAAGGCAGATATAAAAAACTCAAATTTTAATATATACAATTTGTTATAAAAATTATTTTTTTAAAATAGTTAATTTATGAAACAGGATGATGCCAGCAGCACGGGTTTTTTCCCTGGGTCGCTCTGGATTTTAGCCAGTATAGCCCTCACCTGTCTGAGCCAGACTAGCGTAGTTTATTCGCAAATTGCCTCTGATGGGACGCTCTCTACCAATGTAACAACAACAAATAACCTTAACTTTACTATCAATAATGGCAACCGAGCCGGAAACAATCTTTTCCACAGCTTTCGCGAGTTTTCGGTTCCTACAGGTGGAGAAGCTTTTTTTAATAATGCCCCAGAAATTCAAAATATATTCAGTCGCGTTACGGGTGGAAGAATTTCTAATATTGATGGCTTAATTCGAGCGAATGGCAATGCTAATTTATTCTTGCTCAATCCCAGTGGTATTATCTTTGGTTCTAATGCCAGGTTGAACATCGGTGGATCGTTTCTAGCAACTACGGCTAGTAGTTTCAAGTTTGCCGATGGGGTAGAATTTAGCGCGATAAATCCTCAAACTGCACCTTTATTAACCGTAAATGTTCCCATCGGCTTGCAAATTGGAGTCAATCCAGGAAGCATTGTCAATCGCTCCTTAGCAACTGATAGTAATAGTCAACTTGTGGGAATGCAAGTGCAAGCAGGGAGAAGTTTGATATTTTTAGGTGGTGATGTTATCCAAGAAGGCGCTAGATTAAATGCTCCGGGTGGTCGGATTGAATTGGGAGGATTAACAAGTGCTGGAATTGTTGGATTAGCAGTAAGTGGTAATACTCTGAGCTTGAGCTTTCCTGGTGATATTACCACAAGAGCCGATGTGACTTTAACCGATGATGCGATCGCGATCGCAGGTGGAGAAGCAGGCGGCGATATTGTCGTCCATGCTAATAACTTTACTGCTACCAATGGCGGACGCTTAGTGGTAGGTACAACAGGAGCTGGCAATGGGGGAGATATTACCGTCAATGCCAACAATATCGGTATTTCTGGTAGAGGAACTGTCAACGGAAGTGGTCTGTACAGTGTAGCCCTGCCTGATAGTAATGGTAATCTCGGCAATATCATAATCAACGCCCAGAATGTGGGTATCTTGGGTACCGGAGCTATGACAATTGAAGAAATCGGTACCGAAACTGGTATACACAATCAAACATTCCTGGGTGCATCGGGTAATTCAGGTAACATTTTTGTCAAGGCAGAATCTTTCAACAGTTCAGACGCTGCTGCTATTCGTTCTTTGACAGAAGGCACAGGTAATGCAGGTAATATCGAAATTAACGCTAACCACCTAGATCTCTCTCGTCGCAGCGCCATAGAGTCAGGAACTTTAGGAAGAGGAAATACTGGCAACGTGACAATTAACACCGGAAGGTTAACAGTTCGAGATGGTGCAATTGCAGGAATTGTAACTGCTGGCGATGGAGCAGCGGGGACTTTGACTGTAAACGCTTCAGAGTTAGTAGAATTAATTGGCACATTTAACGCGCCGTTGGATAATGGTGTATCCTTTCAATCTCCCAGCGGTTTAATAACTGATACGCAACCTGACAGTCGTGGAAATGCTGGCGATGTAACGATTAATACTAGGAGGTTGATTGTTCGGGATGGCGCAGCCGTAAGTGCTGGAACTTTAGGCTCAGGAACAGGGGGAAATATAACGATAAACGCATCAGAGTCTGTGGAGTTGAGAGGTGTAACAACGGTTCCATCAGAGGAGCGTGGCAGTAGTATAGATACAGTAGCAGGCAGTTCTGGAAATGCTGGCAATATAACAATAACAACTGGACGGTTAGTGATTCGAGATGGGGGAAATATCTCGGCTTCAGCTACTGATGGAATTGGCAATGCGGGAAATGTGACGATTCGCGCTACGGATGTGGAACTGATTGGCGCTACCCCAGAAAGTTTTTTCCCTTCCAGAATAAGGGCTGTAGGTAGCGGAGGAGGAGGCACGGGAAAAGGGGGGAATATAACCGTTGAAGCTCAAAGGTTAATCTTGCGAGATGGGGCAGAGATTTCAGCAGGTACTTTAGGTCAAGGTAATGCTGGAAATGTTACTGTTCGGGCTTCTGAAGTGCAACTGTCTGGAAATACGATATTTCAAGATCCAGATAGTGGAGAAACTTTAGAGTTTGAAACCAGGTTAGCAGCTGTTACTTTTGGTGCCGGAAATGGGGGAAATATAATCGTTGAAACTGAGCGATTAATAGTGCGAGATGGGGCGCAGATATCCTTGGATGCGGGTGCAAATAGTACGGGCAATGCAGGAAATGCCACCATTCGCGCTAGCGATGTGGAACTGATGGGAACGGGTAGGTTTGGTACTTTTTCTCCCAGTGGCTTAACCGCGACTAATTTTGGTGATGGGAATGGGGGGAATATAACTGTTGAAACTGAGCGGTTGAGCATTCAAAATGGCGCAGAAATATCGGCAGGGACAGCTTTTAAACCGCTTGAACAATTGCGTCCTGGGGAACAACCTACACCCGCTAAACCAGGCACACTTCCCGGTGGTGGTAACGCTGGAAATATTTTGATCGAGGCATCGGAGTCTGTAGAAATGTTTGGTATCTCATCATCGGGATTACCAAGCCTCAGCCGCATATCCAGTGACGTTGGTTTTAACACCCTTGGTAATGGGGGTACGGTGACGATTGAAACTGGACGATTGATGCTTCGAGATGGGGCAGAAATATCATCTGCTACTCGCGGCATTGGCAATGCGGGTTCTGTGAATGTTCGAGCATCAGTAGCAGAGATCGGCGGTGGTTTGGCGGGTTTTGACGGTTCGGGAATCTTAGTGTTTGCTAGTCCAAATGGTTTTGTACCCAGCCGCTTGACGGCTGAAGTTTTTCCGAATGCCAGGGGGAGAGGGGGAACTGTTACTATCAATGCTGACAGATTAACGGTACGCGATCGCGCTCAACTCAGCGTCAGCAGTCAAGGGCAAGGAAATCCGGGCAACCTAGAAGTCACCTCTCAAAATCTGCGTTTGGATAACCAAGGCTTTTTAACCGCCGCTTCTGCGACGGGTAGGGGCGGTAATATAAATGTGCAAGGAAGAAATATACAGTTACGCCGCCAAAGTCAAATCTCTGCCGTCTCAGCCCCAAGAGCTGAAGAAGGTAATATCGCAATTAATACAGAAACCCTAGTTCTGCTAGAAGCCAGCCAAATCAGAACCGATGCGTTTGCTCCCAATGGAGGAAGCAATATCAGAATTTCCCCTTTGGATGAGTCAGAAGCCATCTTCCAGTCGCCCGATAGCATCATCAACGCCAGCGGGCAATTAACCATCGAAGGAAATATCCAAGCCGAACAGCCTCAGATACACGGTGTGGAAATTGTCGATAGTTCCAGGCTAATTGTTGACCGCTGCGCCGCCGTGCGTCAAGGCAGTAGCTTTGTAGTCACGGGAAGCGGGGGCATTCCCCCCAGTCCCAATGCAGCTTTGAGCGGTGAAACAGTACTGGTAGATTTGGTTACCCTCGACGCCCAAGAGCAGAGGAGCAGAGCTAATACTGAAGAATCATTGGTTACATCTACTACACCAAACAAGGCTCAGTTAGTAGAAGCGACGGATTGGATAATTAACGAAAAAGGCCAAGTAGTCCTGATTGCCTCTGCACCCACCGCGACTCCTTACCGCCCTGAATTATTGCCAGTAGGGTGCGTTAGCGACAGCGTAACGCACCAGAGATTTTAACCCGCTTAG
>CAYXCW010000178.1:0-7829 GCA_964463555.1 uncultured bacterium | reverse complement strand
GCCAGTAGGGTGCGTTAGCGACAGCGTAACGCACCAGAGATTTTAACCCGCTTAGCGTTGGGCGAAGACGCTGGCGGCAGCGGCGACACCGGCACCAGGGGTGAAGGCATCGTATCCGAGTTCAATTAGGGCAGCTTCTAGGGAGGCGATCGCACTCAATATATCGCGATCGCTGACAAATCCCAAATGCCCGATCCGGAATATCTTACCTTTGAGGTGGTCTTGTCCCCCCGCCATCGCGATGTCGAATTTCTTCTTCAAGATCGAGCGA
This sequence comes from uncultured bacterium, assembly GCA_964463555.1. Taxonomy (GTDB): domain Bacteria; phylum Cyanobacteriota; class Cyanobacteriia; order Cyanobacteriales; family Aerosakkonemataceae; genus Microseira. The sequence continues at coordinate 7,558 of CAYXCW010000178.1, read as the reverse complement.
ATTTTTTCCGCTTCCACTTGCACCGGGGCGACGGCGGTAATCGCTGGCGAGGCGGCGCTATCGGGCGCAAATAACGGCAAACTCATCGCTTTTACTGCCGCGCGAGTCGCATTCATCTGGCGGGTATGGCGCGCGAAGATGTTTTCTAACCCTTCCGCTTTCATCATCCGCAGCGTTGTTTGCAGCGCCACGATCATATTCACGGGTGGGGTAAACGGTGTGCTATTTTTAGCAGCGTCTTTGCGGTATTTACCTAAATCGAGATAGTACCGAGGCAGTTTAGCGGTTTTGTAGGCTTCCCAGGCTTTGGCACTGACCGAGACAAAACCCAAACCGGGGGGAATCATGTAGCCTTTTTGCGAACCGGAACCGACCACATCTAGTCCCCACTCATCCACGGGGACGTTAACCGCGCCCATGCTGGTGACGGTATCGACAATGATCAGCGCTTCTGCGTGGGCTTTGACGTGACGGTTAATCGTTTCCAGGTCATTTAGGACACCAGTAGAGGTTTCGCTGTGGGTGACGATGACGGCTTTGATTTGCTTTTCTTTATCGGCTTCCAGCTGTTCGCGGAATTGTTCGGGGTCGAGGGGTTTGCCCCATTCGGCGGTAATTTTTTCCACATTGAGGCCGTAAGCTTCGCCGACTTCGGCCCAGCGATCGCCAAACTTACCATTGCATCCTACCAAGATGCGATCGCCGGGACTCAAGAAATTAATTATCCCCGCTTCCATTGCCCCCGTCCCCGATGCAGTCAGCATCAGCACGTCATTTTGGGTTTGGTGCAGCCACTTAAGATTTTCAGTACACTCCGCCATAATCGGCGCAAACTCGCCGCTGCGGTGACCGATAGGGTGCTTGGCTAAAGCGAGTAATGCTTGTTCCGGCACGGGTGTAGGGCCGGGTATCATTAGCATCAGCTTGTCGTTCATTGTTGTCCTATAACACTGCGATAGTCTGGAGTTTCCAAATCTTAGCCCCTAGATTTTCCGATTCCTTAGTTTCTCAAATCTGAATTAATATTTCTCAGGGCAGAAAGGTTGAGGTCGGTTGAGAGCGATCGACCTGTTTGGGGATTTTTATTGTACAGTTAATTGGTCAGAAATTAAGCAGGTAGACTTTAGCGCATCGGGAAGCGATCTGACGATGAATTAGGCTCGGAATTGATGTGATTGAGCGACCAACGGTAGTCTACCTGTAAACCTGCCTGCTGGAAAATTTCTTCCAGTTGTTTTTGTTGGGCGGCTGCTTTACGCATGGTAATAATCAGTTGCTGCACTTTCTCCCTCATAGCAGGAGTCCCCGTCACCGCGAACATAGTTTGTCGTTCTAGCATTTGCAGAACCAGTTCGTAGTGAATCGGGGAAGGAAGGGGTATTTGCTCCATGTATGCGAATTTACCTCAGTTTTATGGCTCCGCTTTGAAAAATCCAACTTGGTTCCGTTGCTTTTCCCGGTGGGGAAAAGCGAGACGGATGGAATCAGAAGGGAGTGGACGAATTTCTGTTTGCAGAAATCCGACTTATTTTAGGTGGTAGACTGCGTTTTAGCAAATAGCGCCGCGATCGCTGCTGCTAAATCGGGTTGCTTTACCAATGACTCGCCGATTAAAACGGCATCAGCACCAGCACCTGCTACTAAGCTGAGGTCATTGGCTGTATGCAAACCCGACTCGCTCACAACTACAATCCCCAGGTTTTCCAGTTGCTCGCGCCGCGCTGCCAAAATTTCCTTTGTTGTTGCCAAATTGACCGAAAAATCTTGCAGGTTGCGATTGTTAATGCCAATTAGGTTAACTCCTGGGATGGCTAATACGCGGTCTAGCTCTTCTAAAGTATGCACCTCGATCAGGGCAGTCATCCTTAAAGCATTGGCGATTTTAACAAAGTACTGCAAATCTTGGTCGGAAAGAATCGCCGCGATTAACAGCACCGCATCAGCACCCTTAAGGCGAGCTAGGTAGATCTGGTAAGGGTAAATAATAAACTCTTTGCACAAAAGAGGCAAGTCAACGGCAGCGCGGATTTTAGCGAGGTTTTCAAAGCTACCTTGGAAAAACTTTTCATCGGTAAGAACCGATAAACAACTCGCGCCGCCATTTTGGTATGCTGTGGCGATCGCTACCGGATCGAAATCTTCTCGGATTACCCCTTTACTGGGAGATGCTTTTTTGACTTCGGCAATTAGCGCTGGTTTTGTTTTTCCCGATCGCAAAGCGGCGATAAAATCGCGGGGTGCTGGTGCATCGCCTATTTGCCGCTGCAATTCCGCTAGCGGCAGACGTTCCCGCATTTGGGTAACTTCGGTTTCTTTATACCAAACAATTTCTTCCAAGATATTGCGCGGCGAAGAATCTGGCATTGCTACCTGATAGCGCAATTCTTTGACAGCAACGGCGGGATTGGGGGGACGACGACGAATCTGCATGGGTATTTCAGATTTCAGATTTTAGATTTGAGATTTTGGATGGAACGCTTGACTTTCAATCTGCAATCTGATATGGGAATTTCAGATTTCAGATTTGAGATTTGAGATTGCCTTTAAATCTGCAATCTACAATCTGCAATCTACTAACGGTATTTTAGATTTGAGATTGCCTTTAAATCTGCAATCTGCCATCTGCAATCTGCAATTGCTAAACTTCCGCGGCGCGTTTATATGCTTCATCCAAGACTTCTGAGAGCGTGGGATGGGCGTGAACCAGATAAGCTAGGGAATGGACGGATTGACGTTGAGCGATCGCATTCGATGCTTCGTGAATTAAATCGGAAGCGTGCAATCCGATGATGTGGACGCCGAGGACTTCGCCGGTATCTTTGCGATAGATGACTTTGGCGATGCCGTCGGCTTCACCTTCAGCGATCGCTTTGGAATTACCTTTAAAATAAGTCCGGACGGCGGCGACTTCAAACCCTTCTTCTTTGCCCAACTCCTTAGCTGCGGTTTCTGTCAATCCCACAAAGCTAATTTCTGGGTGGGTAAATGCGGCGGCGGGGATGCTGCGATAGTCTACAATGCGCGATCTGCCGCAAATATTTTCTACCGTAGCAATGCCTTGTGCCGATGCCGCGTGTGCCAGCATCATCTTACCCGTGGCATCTCCAATCGCCCACAGGTGGGGGACGGGTTCCCCTGCCGATAATACTGCCAACTTGTCGTTAACGGGAATATATCCCCGCCTATCGGTTTCCACGCCGACAGATTCCAAACCCAAATTTTGAGTATAAGGAATCCGTCCCGTAGCTACCAAACAAGCATCGACTTCCAGCACATCTATTACTTCTTTAGTTTTAGCGTCGGCGAGTTCGATAACGACTGGAGAACCTGGGATAACTTTTTGCGCCAAAACGCCTACTTTGGTTTCGATATCGCGGGGAGTAATCAAAATTCTTTCTGCCATTTTGGCGATATCCCGGTCAAATCCTGGCATTAATTCTGGCAAAGCTTCAATCATCGTGATTTCGCTGCCGAGTGCCGAGTAAACATCGGAAAATTCTAAACCGATATAACCGCTGCCGATAATTGCCACCCAGGGAGGAACCGATTCCAGTTTGATCCCATCGTCGCTAGTGAAGACGGTTTTGCCGTCGATTTCAATTCCGGGGGGAACCCAAGGCACCGATCCGGTAGCGAGAATAATATCTTTAGCGGTAATAGTTTTTTCACCACTATCTGTGGCGATGGTGACTTTTTGACTGCCCGCTACTTTGCCCCAACCTTGGATAATATCTACACCTAAGCGTTTGAGACTGTTGGTTAAGTCGCCTCGCAACTTAGAGACAATATTTGCAGCGTGATTGGCGATCGCGCCTCGGTCAAATTCTACACTTCCTACCTGTATTCCCAAAGCTTTGAGATGGTGGGCGTTGCGTAACTCTCGCACTTTCCCGGAAGCTGCCAGCAGCGCCTTAGAGGGGATACAACCGCGATTGACGCAGGTTCCCCCCATATCACCAGCTTCGATAATCGCCGTTTTTAAACCACAACTAACTGCGTGCAGCGCGGCACCATGTCCGCCTACCCCTGCACCAACGATCGCTAAATCGTAATCAAATGCCTGACTCACTTTCTTTGATTCTCCGCCTTGCGCGTTGCCCTAATCAATTCTCAACCTTTAAGAGCAATTTAGCTAGTCCCACCATCGATCCCAGCTTATACCGTCAGGGTTAGCGCCGGAGCGATCGCGAAGCAATCAGTCGAGCGAGTATTGCCAGTTTCCCATCCTTGAGCCAAAAAAATTTTTCAAATATTTTGCCCCAGATGAAATTATTCAACCTAAATCGGGAATTCTAATTTGGGTGAGAGGTGAAGTTTTTTGTATAAATGCTGCGATCCGGCGGAATTTTAATGTCGAACGGGGATGAATATATAAAATAGTCACGCTCACCCTGAAAGCTAACGTAAAATCATCAGCCTCACTTTTGGAGTCAACCTTAATTATGGACGCATATCAACAAGATCTTCGCCGTGCTGCTGACCAAGCGTTTATCGAGTCTCTCAACCTGTTGGAAGAGATGTTACTAGATGATCGTGCGGCATCTGGAGTCGATTCACCTTTGGAAGATAGCTGCACTTCACCACCAATTCCCGAAGAGTCCCATCTAGACTTAGCAGCTTTAGAGGAAGCAGTTGCTGATATAGAAGCTTTTATGCAGCAGCGAAGCTCGTAATAGCATTGGAATTACCAATCAAACCTGGAAATCTGATTTAAATATACAATCTAATATCTGAAAATTAAAATTCCTGCCGTTCGCGCTGTCGCCAGGATTCGTACAATATCAAAGCAGCAGCGATCGCGACGTTCAAAGACTCGACTCCCGGACTTAAGGGAATTTTCACTTGTCTATCTGCCAGGGCAACCAAGTCGGCAGATAGTCCGGCTCCCTCATTTCCCAGCAAAATTAAAGTGGGTTGATTCCAGTCAATTTCCCAGTAGGTGAGCTGGGCATCTGGTACGGTAGCGATCGCCTGCATTCCTTGTTGCTGACAGGACTTGACCAGGGATTTTAAATCCTCACAACCTGCCATTGGCAATCTAAACCACTGTCCTGCGGACGCCCTCAGCACTTTAGGATGGTCTAAATCGACGCTATCTCCACTCACCCACAAACCAGTTGCACCCGCAGCGGCGGCGGTTCTGATGATAGTTCCCAAGTTACCAGGGTCTTGGATTGTCTCCAACCCCAGCGCCACCGATGTGGGAACTTCAGGAGAAGGCATTTGCAAGCGCTGCGCCACTGCCACGACGCCATCGGGTTGGACTGTGGTAGCGATCGCTTTAAGAACTTCCGGTGTTACTATTTGCTCGCGCCTTGCCTTTTGACTAACTTCCTGCCACAGTTCTGGATACCTTTCCTGCCATTGAGCCGTGTAACAAACTGTTTCCAGCGGATAATCTACCGCACAAGCTTCTGCCAACAGGTGCGTCCCTTCTAACAAAAACAGTTGCTTCTCGTGCCTTTCCTTGGCAGCGTGCAGCTTGCGGATTTCCTTTACCAGGGGATTTTGCAGACTGGTCAACATTGGGTAATTTGAGATTTGAGATTGTAGATTGCAGATTTAAGGGCTATTCAATCTCAAATCTGCAATCTACAATCTGAAATTTTGATGCGGAACCGGGGACTTGAACCCCGAAGGCATTACTGCCACTAGAACCTGAATCTAGCGCGTCTACCAATTCCGCCAGTTCCGCAGGTTTTTTTATTTTTGTCGCCGATTTACTATTGTGGCGTAAGTCATCTAAGATGTCAACAGGGTAAATGAGATTTTTTCCAGCAGGTGTGTTGGGGAGCTGAGGGAGCTGAGGGAGCTGAGGAAGCTGAGGGAGCTGAGGGAGCTGAGGAAGCTGAGGGAGCTGAGGGAGCTGAGGAAGAAATTACTCCACTTCTAGTTCAAGAGTCTTCCTTGTCCCCTTGTCCCCCTTGTCCCCCTTGTCCCCCTTGTCCCCCTTGTCCCCCTTGTCCCCCTTGTCTCCCCATCTCCTCTGCCCATTAGCCATTACCAATTACCCATTACCCATAACCTTTTTGAACAAAACACTAGACTTTTAACCTGTATCAGGTAGAATCTAAACCAAATTTGAAGAAATATAAATTGTCCCTTGATTTTGGAGGGTAAGACAATTACTTTCTCACTTAACCTAAACGACAGTAAGGCTTTGCCAGAAGAAGACCAATCTGTTTTGCAAATTTGGGGGCGGTCTTCCCTGAAAGGCCACGTCCAAATCAGCGGGGCGAAAAACTCTGCCCTGGCCCTCATGGCAGGAGCTTTACTCTGTCCAGATGATTGTCGCCTTCGTAACGTTCCCTCCCTGGTGGACGTGCATCGTTTGGCTCTAATTCTGAAATCCTTGGGCGTCAAGGTGGATCGACATGGTGATATTTTAGACATCAATGCTCGCCACATCGGACAATCCCAAGCGCCTTACGAGCTAGTGAGCCAGCTGCGCGCTAGTTTCTTTGTCATTGGGCCGCTGCTGGCGCGACTGGGAGTAGCCCGGATTCCCCTACCGGGAGGTTGTGCCATCGGCGCCAGACCCGTAGATCTCCACGTCCGGGGTCTGCAAGCGATGGGGGCAGATGTGCAAATCGATCGGGGGATGGTAAATGCTTACATTCCCGGTAATAATCCCAGGTTGAAAGGTGCCAACATATACCTGGATTATCCCAGCGTCGGTGCCACAGAAACCTTGATGATGGCGGCAACGCTGGCAGACGGAGAAACCACAATTGAAAACGCGGCGCAAGAACCGGAAGTTATAGATCTGGCTAATTTGTGCCGTGCAATGGGGGCGCGCATTCGCGGGGCAGGAACCAATACGATCGTTATCGATGGAGTCAAGAGCCTGCATTCTACCGACTACAGCGTAATTCCAGACCGCATCGAAGCGGGAACTTTTTTAGTCGCCGGAGCAATTACGCGCTCGGAAATCACCTTATCTCCCGTCGTGCCGGATCATATAACGGCAGCGATCGCCAAACTGCGAGCCATCGGCGCTAAAATTACCGTCGAAGCGTCGGATTGCTTGCGAATTAACGGCGCTAACGCTCACATACCAACGGATATCGAAACCTTACCCTATCCCGGGTTCCCCACCGACCTGCAAGCACCTTTCATGGCGCTGCTATCCCTGTGTGAAGGCAATAGCATCATCACTGAAACCGTTTTTGAGAACCGCTTGCGCCACGTCGCCGAGTTGAACCGCATGGGCGCAGATATCCGCGTCAAGGGTAACAACGCGGTGATCCGAGGCGTACCATTCCTGTTGGGCGCTCCTGTAATGGCAACTGACTTGCGCGCCGGTGCAGCGTTAGTGCTGGCAGGATTGACAGCAGAAGGGAAAACAACTGTCCAAGGATTGCGCTATCTTGACCGAGGATACGAACATCTGGAGGTGAAGCTGCAAAAACTGGGCGCAAAAATTCAGCGCGTTGCCGCTGATGCAGAAACCCAAGCCCCAGCGCCTCTGGTTGCTCAATCGGATCAAGTGGGCTAAATTCAACAGTTGACAGTTGACAGTTGACAGTTGACAGTTGACAGTTGACAGTTGACAGTT
>CAYXCW010000177.1:0-14610 GCA_964463555.1 uncultured bacterium | reverse complement strand
GGGGTACCCTTACCCCTATTTTTTCCCCTGCTATTCATCCCCACCGCTCCCGTCGCATGGGGAATTCCGCAGGTTTTGTTAAGGATTTTTACCCGTTACGGATAAACCTTCCACAATTAAAGAAGGTGTATAACAAGAACCGTTCCATTCGCCATCGTCCCCCAATGCTACAAGTTGCTTAAGCGCGGCGTAGACATTACCGGCTACCATCGTATCTTTGACCCGGCCTACAACTTGACCGCGCTGCACCCGATAGCCTAAATCCACGTTAATGGAAAAGTCGCCAGAAATCCCGGCACCGCCTCCCAGCATTTGATCCACAATCAATCCATCATCCAGCTGCTCGATCAAATTAGATAAATTGCCCTTACCCGGTTCAACCAGCATGTTATACAGTCCGGGCGTCGGATAGCTGCCTAAATCCGGTCGAAATCCGTTGCCTGTAGTGCCGCTACTCAGTTGGCGACCTGTGGTACGGTCGGTATAAAACAGCTGCAAAACGCCATTTTTGATCAAGGTCAGGGGTTGAGTTTGAGTCCCTTCATCGTCAAACGGGCAGCTATAGGGGCCTGCTTCGGGTTGTTGGGAAACAGTGATATAGGGATGGGTGACAGCTTTCCCCAAGCGATCGCTCCAAGGAGAAGCACCTTCCAAAACCCGCTTGCCGTTGAGCGCAGCTGAAACCGTGCCCCAAAGCATATCAGCAGCTTTGGCGGTAAACAACACCGGGACGCGACCGCTGGGAGGCGAAATATTTTCTTTCGCCCAATCCAACCGCTGTAATATTTGCTGCGCTAATGCCGCCGGTTCGAGTAGATCCCGTTGAGTTTGACCATCGGAAACGCTTAAAAAATCCTCACCCCGTACCCATTCGGCTGCCACATAACAGCTGAGCGTGGTATCCGTATAGCTGTAATCTAATCCTTCTGAGTTAAGCAGACGGGTGCTTTCAACTTCGCATTCCCACTCGCTGCCGATCAAGACTTCTCGATAGGCGTCTCGAATCAGCGCGATCGCTTCTTTTCCCCAAGTGACTAACTGTTCTACTGCCACCGCTGTTCCCAAATCGGGATAGGACTTTGTTAAGCCACTGGTGAGTTCCACAGTTTCGGGTTCGTTGAGAGAAGACAGAGCGATCGCTCGCTCTACTAAAGCTTGCGCTTCCAGCGGCCCATAAGCAACAGCTAAACCAGGACGTCCATCCAACCACAGCCGCAATGCCGTTCCCTCAGATTGAGCGCTTTCTAACTGCTTGAGACGGTTAGCTTCAAAGAATACTGGTAAGGAATGCGATCGCGACTGATAAACCTCAGCCGCTTGTGCCCCGGCTTTTTTGGCTAACTCGATCAGCTGTTCTGCCAGTGCCTCTTGTGGCAAATCGTGAAACCCCATATCCTGCCGTGGAATATATTTGCAACCGCCAAGACTCTTAGGATAGAGGTGTCAAGGATATAACTCGCCCCAGATATACTGCTGGCTTCTTTTATCCTTGTTCGCTCAATTCCCCCCAATTGTCTTTCTGGTTAATTTTCCCAGTCTATGGGGATCAACTGAAATATTTTTTCACCGGCAGCGCGGGGGGAGAGCTGAGGGAGCGGGGGAAGACAAGGGAGACAAGGGAGACAAGGGGGACAAGGGGGACAAGGGGGACAAGGGGGACAAGGGGGACAAGGGAGACAAGGAAGTAATTTCTTCTCTATCTTCACTAGCTCTAAAAGCTCCAAAAGCTTCCCCAGCTCCAAAAGCTCCAAAAGCTCTTCTACTGCTGCAATAACCAAAAACCGGCAAATGACTCGGCTTGCGGATCGGATTGCACGGCTAAAAAATGTATCCCTTGAGCCTTCTGCTTTGCTTGTTCAAATCCTTTTGCTTCTGCTAGCAGCGCCCGATCTTTCAACGTGGCTAGTATCCAGCGATCGCTCACTCCCGTTTCTAGTAACAATCGGTCTTTTTCGCTGTCAAGTTTGATACTTGCTAAATCCAACCCAGAGAGCCAACCAGCCAAAGGCAAGGCTCTAGAGGAAAAAATTATCAAGCCGGGAATCTTTGTATCCGGGGTTATCCCTAAATTTTTCAAGGGAAAAGCTTCCCGAAAGTCAATTTCCCATTCGTGCATTTCGTCAAATGCCGATGCCTCTAAGGTTACAAATGCCCATTGTTGTCCCACCAAGGCATCTGGTAAAGATTCGGGTGCTTGGGTTGGCATTTGCACCGAAGGATTGGGCGTATTGGACTGAAAACCGGGGTGTTCGGGGTATACTTCCCGCATCCGCTCCTCTAGCCACCGATTCAGGGTAAAGGTACGCCGACTGGGAGTAACTAAAATACCCAAGTCGTTGCAGGCTTTGACAATCATGTTATTCATCTGGGTGCGGAAAAAGCGGATCTTTTGGGGAGATTGCCCAGAGCGAGCGATCGCCTCCTCTAACGCCTGCCGCAACCACACAGAATTCACCTGCGTATTAGAACAATACTGAGCATAGCGGAAGGTAGAATCCGGCTCGTCCCGCACTTCCAGGGGACTCTCGCATATCAGCACTTCCCATACTTTTTTCTTGTTTTCGTCCAGGATTGGACGGGAATAAAAATCGAGTTCCCAAATTTTACCCATGCCGCGTTGTATCAATCTGGCTTCTGGCTTTATTTTACCGCTTTACAGGTTCGTTCTTTGAGCGAATTCAAGCGGCAGTATGGGTTAAATTGGATCTTAAACTAGGAGAATTTTATCAGCTCTTTTCAGCATCAGCCTGAATAATGTGTTAAATTAGGCAAAAATTTGGTTATATCATGGGTGCTTTTTTAGATTAGTTTTTTAGAGGATTAATCTATGATATTCCAAGAGCGGCTGCAAAACATTCACAAAAATTCCTTGTTTTGGATTGTTACGATCCAATTTTTAGCCACGATCGTTATAGGGTTTTTAACCTCTCGTAGCGCCTTTGGCATTTTTGATCTGGCTATATACTTCAGATACTCGACTAATTTGTTAAAAGGTCAGTTACCTTATCTTGATTTTAATCTAGAGTATCCACCCTTAGCTTTGGCAGCATTTGTTTTACCTCGAATCTTTACATTAGGACGTTCGTATTATCTGTATATCGTTTTATTTATGCTTGAAAATGTAGTGCTGTGTACGGCGAATGCACTGCTATTAATACGTTTGATGCGCGATCTAAATTATTCTCAAACTCGCAAAGTATTAGCATTGATATTTTACGGATTATTTGCGTTAATAATTTCACCCGTTCTGCTTTGGCGTTATGATTTATTTCCAACGCTGTTCACAACTTTAGCTTTATTGGCTGTAACAGCTAATTATGCTGCCTTAGCAGGTATAGCTATAGGATTGGGTATAGCTGCTAAACTTTATCCTGTGGTTTTGCTACCCGTGTTTACGGCTTATTATTTTGCCAATAAATCCTACCGAGCTTTATTAAATTTATGGGTGGGAACAGTTAGCGCAGTTGCTCTGATTTTTATCCCATTTTTCATCGCTAGCCAAGGCAAGCTATTTTCATTTTTGACTTACCACAAAGATCGAGGCTTACAGATCGAATCATTACCAGCTGGTTTGATTAGTTTGGCACACAACTGGGGCTTAATCGAAATCTCAACCATCAATAGCTACGGTTCGCGAAATATTATCTCTCCCTTCGATGATACAGTGCTGAAGATATTGCCTTGGTTGTTGATATTAACCTACACGGTGATGTTAATCAATAGCCTGTGCCGTTTTTGGGAAGATCGTTCTCAAAGCAATTTGGTTAAATTTAATAGTTTAGTAGCTTATAGTCTGCTGGCTTTGTTATTATTTATTATTACCAACAAGGTTTTTTCACCCCAATACTTGGTATGGTTAATCCCTTTTGCTGCACTTTTGAAACCTCGTCAAGCGGGTTTAATGCTAGCTATTTGTATTACAACCTCGATTTTCATGTTATCCCCAAAATTTCCCTATCTTGATTATGGGAAGATTTTGTGGTTAAACTTAAGAAATGTATTGGCTTTAGGATTGAGTTTATGGATATTTTTCGAGTACATGCCTAGCTCAATAAAGAATAAATTACAACCAAATAAATAACACATGCTCTGCCGTTGCAGGTTAATTGCCCTCCTTCTTTATAGCGGACAAAACTAGGAGGCGCACTCGCTAATTTTTCCAACGCGCGATCTTCTTTATATTCGCTTATGCCGAACGACTAAAGTCGCGGCTACACAAACAAAGACCGCCTGCGCGGTCTTTATAATGGGGGTAGTTAACCCCAAATAAATTTGGGGGATGTTTATCAGGTAGGTGCAAGATGTGAGTAAACTCACATCTTGCACCATTGTCAACAAGCCTGGAAAAACCGGCTTTCTTGATCAAAGATCTAGGCTTTGAAGTTCAGCAGCGCTTCGCGATCGCGGGCTAAAGCCTAAGCCCTTGCGGGTTTATTTAAATTTTGCGCTGCTAACAAATTCTCTCGTAAAACCCGCCCCTACTATACACTACCATTGCTTAAGGACTCGATATAAAGCCTGCCTTCGCAGGCTTTGTTTGTGTAGCGACACCCTTTAGGGTGTCGGCTACTTGCTTTTGTTGTAGCCGTGGATACAAAGATTGGTATCGCATCCAAGCTGCTTCTAATGCCGAATCAATTGGTTGAGGAGTTGCAGCAAGGGTTGGTGTTGCTGTTAGTTTGAGCGTGTCATTTGCATCTGCGTAGGCACCAATTCCTATACCCGCAAGTAGAGCCGCACCACGGGCGGAAGCAGCAGTAATGTTGGTTGCATAGAGGGGTATTCTTAATACATCAGTTAGTAATTGTTGCCAAGATTTTTCTACGGTTCCACCGCCTGCTAAACGCAGTTGCGTTGCTTTCACATCCGTTGCTTCCAATGCTTCAAAACCTTGTCGCAAAGCAAAAGCAACTCCCTCTAATGCTGCTCGCATCATGTGCGCCTGGGTGTGATGAAGTCCCAATCCTACCCAAGCGCCGCGGATATAGGGATCGAGGTGTGGTGTTCGTTCGCCTGTGAGGTATGGCAAAAATGTCAAGCCTTCGCATCCTGGGGGGATAGAAAAGGCTTGAGTATAGACTTGCTGCCAACTCCAGCCCAGGATACCTCGCACCCACTCCAGCGCTAACCCGGCATTTTGCATGGCTGCGAGGGTGTACCACTGGTGAGGTAGGGCGGCTCGATATAGATGCGTACAACCGTGAGGATCGATAATGGGTTGGTTGCGAGGTGTGATTATTTGAGCGCCTGTGCCAATGGTTAGTTGAATTAATCCAGGCTCTATTAGTGCGTTACCAAGTGCTGCGGCTGCCGTATCCGCAGCACCGGCAATCGCGGGTAAGCCAATTCTTAAGCCAAGATGTTCGGCAGCAGCAGGGGTGAGGTAGCCCGCGATCGCACTAGAATCAATAATCTTAGGTAACCAATCCCAACGCAGATTCAACGCCTCGATCGCATCAGTCGCCCAATTATCTGACACTACATCGTAAAGCAAAGTACCGCTAGCATCAGATGGTTCGGTTGCAACTTGTCCAGTTAACCGCAATCGCAGCCAATCTTTAGGTTGAAGTGCCCAACGCGCTTCGGTGTAGATAGTAGGTTCGTATTCTCGCAGCCATAACAAACTTGCACCCGCCATTCCCGCCGTAATTGGGTTGCCCAATCGCTGTAGAATAGCCGCATCGAGGGCATGATAATAGCTCAGTGTGGCACTAGAGCGAGTATCTGCCCATAGGATAGCAGGGCGCAAAGGTTGACCTGAATCATCCGCTAGGACAACACCGTGCATTTGTCCTGAAAGTGCGATCGCTTGTACTTGCCCAGCATTATTTCCCACCGCGTTTCTAACAGCTTCGCCAACCGCTAACCACCAATCCATTGACTCCGATTCAGCCCATCCAGGGTGCGGTGCATGAACGGGATAAGAACTTGATGCTTCACCTATAACGCTTCCGTCTGTCGCTAGGAGCAATGCCTTAACAGAACCCGTTCCTAAATCTATGCCAAGTAGCATTGGGCTAATCCTCAAATAGTTATATCAAATAGAAATTCAGTAGCTAACTCAAGTTGCTAGTTATGAGGTTCAGCATTTTCGATCCCCCTAAATCCCCCTTAACAAGGGGGACTTTGAATCCAGTTTTTCCTTATCCAGAGGGGGAAATCTCCATTAAGTTCTCTACCGCCCCCCTTAGCAAGGGGGGTTTGGGGGGATCGGATTTATAACTAGCAACTTGAGTTAGCTAACAATTGTTGCTGGCAGAAACTACTCTGGCTGCATCCAACTGGTTATTAATTCAAACAGCAGACGCCACGTTTTAATTCATATTATTACCGCCGATTAAACGCTCAAACTCCGTTTTGATCAGTTCGTAACACTCACAGCTGGTTGCTTCTAATCCGGCTCGATCCAAAATGGTTATCTTGCGATAGCGGTAGGTAATAAACCCTGCGTTTTGTAACCGGGCTGCCACCTCAGTCACACTTGCCCGCCGCACTCCCAGCATTTGGGATAAAAACTCGTGAGTGAGCGGAAATTCATCGCTTCCTACGCGATCGCGTGTCAATAGCAGCCAGCGGCAGCAGCGTTGTTCGATCGAATGTACCCGATTGCATAGTGCCGATTGTGAAATGAAATTAAACAATGCTTGCGTGTAGCGCAGCAGCAGATCGTACAGCGATGTGTCGCGGCTGACTTGATTTTGCAAATCCTTTGCTCGCATCCTCAAGGCATTGCCAGGAACTTGAACCATTGACACCCCTGGAATTTCTCTGGCTCCTAGAAATACAGGTAGCCCTACCATACCTTCATTGCCCACCGTTGCTACTTCAATCAGTTGGCGCTGCGAGGTCTGCGATAGTAACGAGTAAACTCCATCTAAGGGAAAGTAGACAAACTCGATCGGCACGTTTGGCTGATAGAGCTGCTGTTTAAATTCCAGGGAAACGGGTTCTAGATACGGCTCAAGCCGTTCGTATTCCTCCCTGGGCAAGCTAGCCAGGAGGCGATTTTTGACACGATTTGGAACGTCTTGGGACACAAATTTTAGTTGCTCGATCGCTCGTATCTAACCAGATAACGCAGAGCAGGGGGAAAGAACCTCTAGCGCAAGTGGCACATCATTGTAAACTCAGATCTTGCACCATTATCAACAAGCCTGAAAAAACCGGGTTTCTTGACCAAAAATTTAGGCTTTCAAGCTGAGCTATTTGCAAGAAACTAAGGTTTAGCCAAGGTGCAAGATGTGAGTAAACAAAGTTTGTACGCTAGAGTACAATTATAAGCAGAGGTAATTGTACGGTTAAGTACAATTGGAGCTTCTGACTTCTCTAAAAAAGAATCTGAAAAGCGGGCGAGACGCCCACCCCACAAAAGTTATTGGAAAAGTCCGATCAACCTCTTCAATAACTACCCTCAAAGGCGGGCAGAATGCTCACCCCACAAGAGTTATTGGAAAGGTCTATTTGACGGTCACCTTAGAAGCGCACCCACATGAACGCCCTCATCCAGATTCCGGAACATCGCATTTTTTCTCACTTTCCAAATATTGCCTTTAACGTTGTGGCGTTGGCAGCTTCTATGGGTGGATTAAAGGCGATTAGCGCTGTTTTGTCGGCATTACCTGCGGATTTTCCGGCGGCGATTCTGGTCGTCCAGCACCTGTGCCCCAAATTTCGCAGCCAGATGGCTGAAATTTTAAGCCAGCGGACAGCTTTGCGAGTTAAGCTAGCCGCAACTGGAGATGTTCTGCGTCCCGGCACCGTTTATGTTGCTGCTCCGGATCAACACCTGCTGGTTGCGCCTAACGGCACGCTGCTGCTTTCAGATACAGCCAAAATGAACTTTGCCCGCCCTGCTGCGGATAAACTGTTTATGTCTGTGGCTAGCACGTACAAGTCACGGGCGATCGCTGTCGTTCTGACGGGCAAAGGCTCTGATGGCTCGCTGGGCGTGCTATCAATCAAGAAGCATGGGGGGATGGCGATCGCGCAGGATGAATCGACCTCTGAGTTTTTTAACATGCCGGGAGCAGCGATCGCCACCGGAAAAGTAGATTTGGTCTTGCCTGTAGAGGCGATCGCTTCCACACTGGTTCATTTGGTAACATCAGCCGCCGTAGCTTGACTCACATCTTGCACTGAGCCAACAGAAATAAATTTCGCAGCTTTAAGCTAAAACCCGTTGAAACGGGTTAATATGATGTCGGCTGCGGATTTTACCTAAAGAAACCGGGTTTCTATCGATTAATTTTCGACTTGGAAACTATAGATATACTAAGAAACCCGGTTTCTGCCATCGAGAAATTTTTTAAACGCTTCCTTAGCTTATGCTACCGATGCTAATCGCTGTGTCAAAATTAGGTCAATTTAATTGATGCGATCGCTTCAAATATCGCCCCGAAGGTGACCCCAATACCTGCCCCCGGTCATAAATCAAATTCCCGCGTAAAAATGTACTCTTAACCCTTCCCGTTAACTCCATACCTTCAAAGGGAGTATAACCTTGTTGCGACTCTGATTCAGCAGCACGAACAACAAAGGTTTCATTTGGATCTACCAACACCAAATCGGCATCATATCCAACGGCAATATCGCCCTTTTCAAACAAACCAAATCGTTGTGCCGGATTCCAACAAAGTAGTTTTGCCATTTGGTTATATGACATGCCCCGTTTGCTGCCTTCGCTGACAATTCCTGAGAGCAAATATTCCGTACCGCCAAAACCAGATTTAGCCAACCAAATATTTTCTGGATCTCTAAGGCTAGCTTTTTGCTCTGCCGAACAGCAAGCATGATCGCTAACAATCCAATCTACCCGATCTTGCAATACTGCATTCCATAAATACTCTACATCCGCACGCGGGCGAATCGGCGGATTGACTTTTGCCCATTTACCCGTAGGGGCATCTACATCTAACAGTAAATGGCCTACTGTCACTTCTCGCTTAAAGTTAATGTGGGGAAAAGTTGCTTGCATCATTAAAGCAGCTTCGACAGCTTTACGAGAACTGAGGTGCAGCAAATTGATGTTGACGCAATTAGTTTCGTGAGCCAAATAAGAGGCAATGCAAATAGCTAAACCTTCTGAATGGGGAGGACGGGCAGCGCTATAAGCATTGAGTCCGGTAAGGCTAGAATCTTGTTGCACAATTTTTGTATAAGCATTGAGAATATCAGCCACTTCGCAGTGCAAACTGAGGCTAATTGTGTCCTGCATCGCGGGGTAGCGTTCCCTTAATTTAGACAAACTTCGCATGATGAATTCAAAGTGAGCGAAGTCGTAGCGGTCTTCCTTATTAATCATTAAAAATAGATTCTGTTGCTCCGAAAGACCGTGAAGGCCATAACCTCCATAAAACATAAAAATTTTGAACGAAGCCACCCCATACTGTTCAAATAACCATTGCATTTCGTCGATATGTTGAGGGCTAATCGGCGCTATATGATAGCCATAATCAACATAAAATTTGCCCTCTGATAAGGCGAGAACTTCGGGGAAAAAATCTTTGTAAGAACCACCTTTATTGAGGTAATACTGACCCGTGCGGATATAGTTTAGGCTGGTGGTGACTCCCCCCATTGCTGCTGCTTTGCTTTCGGTGACAGCATCTTGGTCGAGGGGTTGATAGATGCCGATGTGCATGTGGGCATCCACCACCCCTGGAAATCCGA
Organism: uncultured bacterium; assembly: GCA_964463555.1. GTDB lineage: Bacteria > Cyanobacteriota > Cyanobacteriia > Cyanobacteriales > Aerosakkonemataceae > Microseira. The sequence goes on along the minus strand of CAYXCW010000177.1, from coordinate 4,941 downwards.
GCAGGTTTTGAGCGTCAAACACTTCTTTTGCGGTATTTGGGCTGATTTCTGGCGAAATTTGGCTGAATTTACCATCTTTGATGCCCAGATCCAGAACTTCCACGGAAGATTGATGGGGACGAACTACGCGGACGTTTTTGATCAGTCTATCCAGAACTAGAGTTTCAGACACAGAGTCTCTTGTTAAAATCGGTTACAGGAATTCTATATCAGGATATTATACCGGGTTCTATGCGATCGCATTCAGGAGCAAACACAATGGAAACTTTTAACGAGTATCATTTAGACCCCCAACAGTTCCCTTTTCTGAACACCCTACAAGCGAACTGGGAAGTAATTCGAGATGAATTCACCAACTTTAGGCAGAAAGCTTCTCAAGAAGAGTTGCAGTTTACTTTTGACGTTTTCGGGCCTAAAAGTCAAACGATTAAAACTAAAGGTAAATCAAAGTATAGTGCTTTCGGCGTGCTATTTCAAGGCATGTTTATTGAGCAATATATTCGCTCGGCTCAAATTCAATATCCTCAGTATGAGTCGCAGGATGTAGCCGAAAAAGCACGGGAATTAAGAGAAAGATATTTTCCCAATTTATCCAAGGCGATAGAAGCAACAAATGCGCTCAATGAGAACATTCTCAGAAATGTTTATTTTGGTACGTTTCTTCCTGGGCTGGATGTCAAACTGCACGTAAATTATAACCCGCACATGAATCGCGGCTATTTAGGATTGATTGTGCCAGAAGGAGATGTGGCGATGAAGATTTGCCATGACAAGCTTTATTGGCATGAAGGCGAATTTATGATTTTAGATCACAGCTATCCCCACTGTCCGCATAATTACACCGATTACGAAAGAACTGTTTTGGTGGTAGATTTCTTTAAACCTGAGAATTATAGAGAAGAATCGCTCCAGTTTGAACGGGAATTAGTCAGTCAGCGAATGCAAGAAAATCCTTACAGTTTAGGTGTTTTTGGCAAAAACGATAAAGCTACAACTGAAGATTTTATTAAGTATGGTTTGAGCCATCAGTTGGAATGGGATAAAGCGTTATAAGCAGAATTTGAGATCGTCTCCCTTCGCTTTGGTTGTGTATAGTAGGGGCAGGTTTTACCAGACACTTTTACCAAACCAGAAACCGGGTTTCTTTGTAGATCTCTTTGCTTGCTCAAGAATTTTTCAGAGAAACCCGGTTTCTTTGCACGAATTGTGTTAATAAACCCGCCCCCCGCGCGATGCCAATGCAAGCGGATATGAGATCAAGCGATCGCAACGCCCCCATCGAACAGGATAATAAAAGTTGATAGCTGAAACTTAACAACCGCAATGAAGCAGGATACGATGGCAGTCGCCCAGCAGGGATTCAAACATTTTACTCACGGCTTGGCGACGGGGGAGTGGGATTCGTTTTTAGATATGCTCACCGATGATTTTACTTTTTGGTTTCCCGTTGGTTCTTTTCATGGTTTAAATGAAGGGAAAGAAAGAGCAAGGGCTTTTTTTAAGTATGTGAGTGAAGTCTTCAGCCCAGGAATTACAATTACCTCAATAGAGCGAGTTACTAGCAGCGATACGACGGTTGTTTTCGAGTTTCGCGATGAGGGGAAAATGCGGGGCGAACCTTATAAAAATAGAATTGCGGTTTCTTTTGATATTCGCGGCGACAAGATTTGCGGATATCGGGAATATTTGGGCAGCGATGGTAAGTCGAATTGATTGCAGATTTGAGATTTTAGATTTCAGATTTGAAATTGTCGATTTTAGATTTAATAAATTCTACTATGTAGGGTGCGTTAGCGCTAGCGTAACGCACCATAATGTGGAATTAGGTAATGGGTAATCGGTAATATTCAGAGTTGGCAGCTAGCCTTGAAATAAATTTCAGGCTCAAAGCTAAAACCTGTTAAAACAGGTTGAATTTTAAGTCAGTTTTAACTGACTTCAGCTTTGAGCGCGAAATTTATTTCAGCGCTATGATGCTAAATATAGGGGGGCGGGGCGGTGCGTTACTAAATATAGGGGGGCGGGGCGGTGCGTTACGCTAGCGCTAACGCACCCTACAGCTACAGCTACTGCAATTCTTTCAATCTGCAATCTAAAATCTAAAATCTAAAATTCTTTCACTCCTGTTTGCACTCGCCAGAGGCTGGCATAAATTCCTTGTTTTTCCAATAATTCTTCATGTCTTCCGCGTTCTACGATGTTACCTTGTTCCATGACGTAGATACAATTGGCGTTACGCACGGTGGAGAGGCGGTGCGCGATCGCCACAGTCGTCCTTTCCATTGTAATCCGTTCGAGCGATCGCTGAATTGCCGCCTCTGTTTCGTTATCCACTGCCGATGTCGCTTCGTCTAATATTAATATCGGCGGATTTTTTAACACCGCACGCGCGATCGCAATTCTTTGTCTTTGTCCTCCGGATAATTTCTGCCCTCGTTCGCCGACAATTGTGTCGTATCCTTGCGGCAATTGCATAATAAAATCGTGAGCTTCGGCAATTTTTGCGGCTTCGATGATTTCTGATAAACTGGCATCAAAACTGCCGTAAGCAATATTTTCCGCCACACTTCCGTGGAATAAGAATACATCTTGACTGACTAAACCAATCGCTCTACGCAAATCTGGCAATTTCAAATCTTGCAAGTTAATGCCGTCGATGGTAATCGTTCCCGATTGAATTTCGTACAATCTCAGTAACAATTTTACCACTGTACTCTTGCCCGATCCAGTCGAACCGACGATCGCGATTGTTTTTCCTGCCGGGACGTACAAAGTTAGATTTTTAATGACTGGAAATCCTTCTCTGTAGGCAAAGGTAACGTTGTTTAATTGTACTTCGCCCTGCACTTGCTTAACTGGCAAAGAAATATGTCCGGAATGAATCGCGATCGGTGTATCTAAAAGATTCATGACGCGGTTAGTAGATGCCATTGCCCGTTGATATTGATCCAGGGTTTGACCTAGTCTAGTTAAAGGCCAAAGTAAGCGCTGAGTTATGAAGACTAAAACGCTGTAATTTCCTACCGATAATCTACCTGCGATCGCTTCTCTTCCCCCAATCACCAAAGTTGCCGTAAACCCAAATAAAATCAGGAAGCGGATTAAAGGAATGAAGGCGGAAGAGAGAGCGATCGCTCGTCTATTACTCTTCTTATATGCCTCGCTTTCTCTAGCAATTCGCTTCGCTTCGTATTCCTCAGTTGTGAAGCTTTTAATTGTGGTAATTCCGCTCAAGTTATTGGATAGTTGTCCGTTGAGCAAACTGACCTTTTCCCGCACATCTGCGTAGCGGGGAGCAAGGTAATTTTGGAATGCGATCGCACCCCACAAAATAAACGGCATCGGCAGCATTGCCCACCAAGCCACGCTGGGAGCCAAAATAAAGAATCCACCGCCAACTATTATTACCGTTGTAATAACTTGTAAAACCTCATTGGCTCCCCCATCTAAAAACCGCTCTAGTTGATTGATATCGTCGTTTAAAATCGACATCAAACCGCCCGTACTACGGTCTTCAAAATAAGCCAATTCCAAATCTTGAATATGCGTATAAGCTGACAAGCGCAAATCGTGCTGAATCCGCTGGGCGAGATTGCGCCAAAGCCAATTATAAGCATACTCAAACGCAGATTCCAGACTCCAAATAATTGCAGAAATGATCGATAGAACCACAAGTTGCCCAAATAAATCTTTGATGCCGATTTGAGCAATCAAAGAATTTTGTTTTTGTACCACCACATCCACCGCAGCACCGATGATAGCGGGTGGGGCGAGGTCGAAAACTTTATTCAGGATAGAGCAAATTGTTGCCAGCCAGATTTGCCCGCGATATTTGCGACCATAATTGAGCAGTCGTTGGAAAGGATGCACTTTATAAGGCATAAGACAGAGGAAAGACGATCGGAGGAGGAGCAATTAGCAATTAGCAATTACCTATTACCAACTATACAGGAATTACATCATGAAAGTGTCTGTAATCAACATAGCGCCGCCCATCCGGAGTTTTGCCCAAAATATCCACAAAACGCATATTCCACAAGATCTCCTCTGCTACATAAGAGTAACGCGCGTGAATTGTTTGCGAAACAGTTTCATCAATTCCAGTCAGCGTTACAATTAACTCAACGTCTTGCTCAGCCAGCGATTCTGCCGTACATCCATATAAAGGACTTTTCTGATCAATTGGATGCATCGCTGTCCAACTTAATGCAAAAATTGGCGTGCCGTTGCGAATTAATTCTAGGTCATGCAAGCGACGCATAAATTCCCCCTCGTCGGTGTATTCGTTGCGTGCCAAAGTTAGCCGGATTTGCGCTTCTAAAATTGAATTGCGCCGTCGGTTAGCTGCGCGTAACATCAAAGTTGGTACTTGATTTCTGGGTGCAATAACTGCTACATCGCTAAACATTACTTTTGCCGTGGGTGTGGAAAAGCGGGCGAATGCCAAACCTGTCACCATTGCTACTCCCAATAAACCCACCAGCGCTTCTAACGCCACGATCGCATTCGCATAAGGTGTTACTGGATACATTGCACCGTAACCAATCGTCGCCATTGTTTGGACGCTGAAGAAAAAGGCATCCAAAAAAGAGCCTGGTCTTGCGTTATGAATGCTACCTGGCTCCAGTAAGTACGCAAAAGCAAATAAAGCATTAGATGCCAGATAAAGCAGACTAATTAAACCAAAGAATTGAGGCCACTTGAGTGCGAGTAACCAATGATACAGATCCCTTCTGAAAGAGTGAGACGTACCTTTACGGAGGATATCAGTTTGTCCATCGCGGCGGACAAAGCGCGATATGCCTTCGCCACGTTGACGCGAACCCGCGGGGGAACCTTGCTTTTTGCCCATAATTACGAGTCATTAGCTATTAATCTATACTTCCTTGACACTCCCCACCGCTCCCGTCGGATGGGGATTCTTGGCTCTACGACAGCGCT
>CAYXCW010000176.1:0-14629 GCA_964463555.1 uncultured bacterium | reverse complement strand
TAATTCCACTCCAAAGCTCTCTTCTTCTCCAGGAAGAGAGCTTTTTGGTGTTTGTACTTCAATCAGAAGAAGTTGTACTGTAGGAAAAAATATAAACCCCGTTCTTGCAAGGTTCTGTCGCTCGATTCAACCTCAATTAATGGAATGCCATAGTCTATGCGGGCGCGGAGGCGATCGCTTTGCTGCCATTGTACCCCCAGCCCGACAGAGGCTAGGTTACTGGGATCTGGGTTTTGTTTTCCAGAGCTATTCCAAGCCCTACCAAAATCAACAAATGGGATTACCTGCAACACACCTTCAACGCTTCTAAGTCGGTATATGGGAAACCGAACTTCGGCAGAAGCTAAAACGCCATTATCAGTCAGTAGAGCATCTTGGCGGTAACCCCGAACGCTTTCAAACCCGCCTAAACCAAACTGCTCCAAAGCTAAAAGCGATCTGTCTGCTAACTGCAAATCGGCACGCAGTAATAACAATGGCGAACTGTTGGGTTCGCGATTTGCTGAACCGAGCAGTTGCAGATATTGTGCTTGACCCCGCCATGATAAAAAGTGGCTATCCGGAGCATCGTTATTGGTGGTAGCATCAAACAAACCCAGTCCTACGCTGAACTGCGATCGCGCAGCAAATACTTGTCGGCTTCCCCGCGCCGTCCATTCTTGGAAAAACCTCAGCGCGGTAATACGAGTGCGTCCGTCATCATCTGCACCTGGTGATAGTGGGAAGGGTGTATCCAATAGGGAAGTTTCGCTTTCCCGGCGCACAGCACTCAAGCCGAGAGCTAGTTCTTGCGTGGGGCTTTGAATAATCGGCTGGCGGAAAGTTAGATCGTAGTCAACGGAACTCGCTTCGATATCTACCGCATCGAAAGGTGGCTCGATAATGTGACTTTTGGTATAACCGTAGCTGAAGCGGACAGTACCATTACGGGCATTCACCGGGAAGGTATAGCTGACATCCACCTCGTTGCTGCCATCGGTATTGGTATAAGAAACGCTGATGCTATCTCCCTGTCCCAATAAGTTAGCTTCGGTTAGCTGCACTCCCCGCCGGAAGCTACCGACGCTGGGAGAGCGACCATTATCGAGAGTAATTTGGGCGTCGAACGTATCGGCTGGGGTGACGCGGATTGCCAGCACGCTTAGCCCTGGACGCGATCCAGCTGAGAGTTCGGCTGAAAGGTTGGCGATTAAGGGGTTGAGTTGCAGCAGTTGTAGGGCTTCCAGCAGGCGGTTGACGTTCAAGGGGGTTTTGGTGCCCAAGGCGATGCGCGATCGCACGTAGTTTCGGTTCAACCGCCCTGTTCCCGTTACCTGAATTTCTTCTACCGTGCCTTCAACTACCTGAATTCTGATGACGCCGCCAGTTAAAGTTTGGGGTGGAATAAAAGCTCCAGATGTGATATAGCCATTTCTGACATATAAATCCGTCACCGCAGAACGAGCTTGCAGCAGTTCGGCAAAGGTTAGGGCACGTCCGATGAATTGTTTAGTCACTTCAGCTAATTGTTCATCGCTGAAGGCTGTATTTCCTTCAAACTCGAACCGCTCAACCGTAAAGGTGCCAGGAACGTTGCTGGGAAGTTCCTCCTGGGGGGTTGTTGGTGTTGGAGGGGTTGGTTGCAGGAGTTCAGAAGGCGGGGGGAGAGGAGCAGGCGTGGGCGGAGGTGGCGTTGGTAAAGGTTGAGGGCGTGGAACGATAGGGGGGACTATATCTTGATTTCTAGGGAGATCTGAGGGGACTTGAACTTGAGCAACGGTTTGAGCTGCGAGAGGATCGGCACTCAGGCAGATGCTTATTAAAAATGCAAAATGAAAAAATAAACGCGGGTTTTGCTTCATCTTTAATTTTTAATTTTTTATCTTCTAGGACAAGACAAGAATCTATGCTCAGTTGCGGTCTGTAAGGTGTCACAGCAGACACCTTTGCCGTAAGTACAACTGCGCCATTAGAGTTTACCACCCAGCCAGTAGCTTCAACTATCTCAGTGCTGGCAATGTATCTGCGATTCTCTCATCTTTGGTTTTTATTGTTTGACGACTTGATAATAACAGCATTAATGCTACTTGCACACCTATAGGTAAAAGGTTGTAGCAAGACAAGTTTGCAATGTGCTGTAAACCGCGAAGACACAAAGGACACAAAGAAGAGGAATAAGACAGGAGCGGTTGTCAAGCTAGATTTGGTATCATATGATGTCCGTTGAATTGCCCATAATAAAAAAACTTTACTCTGTCGTTGCGTAGGGACGCATCAGAGATATCAAGGACACAGATAAGGTTTATCGTGCCGTGTCCCGGCTGCTAATTATGGGTAATAGACCGGAAATCATATCACCTGCTGTCAGCTAAGGTTCGCTTACCTTTGCTTTCTGTACCCTGGTTTTAATTATTACTATGAAAAATTGAAATTTAGGTAAATTTATTGATTGACAAAATCAGCGCTATTTTAAATTGTTGTAATCCCGCTCTTGCTAACCAGCTTTTTGTTGACTGTAGCGTTGTTTGAACTCGCGTTGCCGTTCGTTGTGATTCACAATTGGATCTGGATAGCCAAGGGATCTGCGCTGCAAATCGGGAATTTTACCTGTGATGAGGGATTGTGTATCTAACGAGCGCAATTCTGGTATCCATTGTCGGATATATTCTGCTTTTGGATCGAATTTTTCGCTTTGCGATGCTGGATTGAAAATTCTCACTGGTTTCGGGTCCATTCCACTTGATGCACTCCACTGCCACCCACCATTGTTAGCAGAAAGATCCCAATCATATAGCTTTTGGGTAAAATATTTTTCTCCCAGCCGGAAATCGATTAATAAGTCTTTTGTGAGAAAGTTGGCGACTATCATGCGGCAGCGGTTGTGCATCCAGCCGATTTCATTCATTTGTCGCATGGCAGCATCTACAATTGGATAGCCAGTTCTGCCTTCACACCATGCTTGAAAATGTTCTGGGTTGTTATCGTAAGGAAAGTCTTTGAATACTTCTCTAAACGCACCTTCTGCTAGTTCTGGAAACCAATACATTGCGTGTTGATAAAATTCTCGCCACGCTAGTTCTTGTTGCCAAGTTTCGATGCTTGCTTTTGCTTCATCGCTGCTAGTTTGTTCGATTGCAGTCAGGGTTGTTGTCCAAACAGTACGGATGCCAATTGCACCAAATTTTAAGGCCGCACTTAATCTGGCTGTACCATCAACAGATGGAAAGTTGCGCTGTTCTTTATACTCAAAAATAGCTGATTTGCTGAATTCTTCTAATCTTTGTTTTGCGGCTGTTTCTCCGGGTGTTAATACCAGGTTTTTATCCCAAATAAATCCTAAATCTTTAGCTTCTGGTAAGTTTTTTGCACCGGCTTGAATAGCAGCTTCTTTTTCGGCTGCGGTTAAAGTTATGCCATTTTGAAACATTTCTACTGGTGCGGCTTTGGGTTTGCTACTCCAGTTTTTCCAAAAAGGGCTGTAAACTGTGTAAGATTGTTTTGAACCCGTGCGGATTTCTTCGGGGGAATGCAATAACTGATCCCAAAAATTTTGGACGGCAATACCTTTTTCTTTGAGGGCGTCTGCGATGATGCGATCGCGCTCCTTAGCATACGGCTCTACATCCCGATTCCAAAATACTGCTTTCGCGTTCAAAGCCGCCGCCAGTCGAGGTATCGCTTGTTTGGGTTCATCTGGTAAAATTAATAATTGACTACCAGCTTCAGCATATCTTTGCTGAAGTTCCTGCAAGCAGCCAATCATGTATTTCATCCTCGCTGGTGCGACATCATCGCGCTGCAAAATATTCGGATCGAGGCAAAAAACACCGGCTACTTTTGGGCTTTGTTGCCTTGCAGCAGCCAATCCGATATTGTCAGAAATGCGTAAATCGCGACGATGCCAAAATAAAATTAAATCGTGCATAGGTAATGGCTAATTGCTAATGGCTAATTGCTAATTTTAGGTTTTTTAGATTAGTGATTAGCCGTTACATGTTTTACAAAAATGGACGCGCTAGAACAAAACTGGAAATTGATTTGGCGTCAATTGGCTCACCATCGTGAATAGCTTGTTCTAATTCTTGGGGAGTCATCAAAACTATTTCCATGTCTTCGTCGTCGTCTTGATTGGGTGGCGTTTCTAGGGGTTCTAAATCTTGCGCTAGAAAGGCGTAAATAATTTCATCGGAATAACCGGGAGCTAGGAAAAATTCTCCCAGCTTTTTCCAGGTTTTGGCACGATAGCCTGTTTCTTCTTCAATTTCGCGCTTGATGGTTTCTGCCGCATCTTCCCCAGGTTCGATAGTGCCAGCGGGAAATTCTAAAATTCGTCCTTGAACGGCAAAGCGATACTGTCGCAATAGTATCAGTTTGCCTTCTTTGGTGACGGGAACCGCAAGCGCGCCACCAGGGTGACGGACGCATTCCCATTCTCCTTCGGCGCCGTTGGGTAGGCGGAGGCGAGTGACTTCATAATTAAACTTGCGACCTTGGTAAAAAAGACGCTGTTTGAGTAGTTTTGGGGGTTCTTTACCCTGTGGCATATGTGGATTGGAGATTGCAGATTTGAGATTTTAGATTGGGGGGGTGGATTGGAGATTGCAGATTTGAGATTTTAGATTGGGAGCGGGTGGATTGGAGATTGCAGATTTGAGATTTTAGATTGGGGGGGTGGATTGGAGATTGCAGATTTGAGATTTTAGATTGGGGGGGGTGGATTGGAGATTGCAGATTTGAGATTTTAGATTGGGGGGGTTTGTTTAATTCATGCTTGTTGATACAATCCTCCCCTGCAACGGTGTTTGCTTGTTGTGGGTGACAAATTGCAGCCATTGCGTAAACTATCACAGACGGCGGACTCCTGAACAGTCTAATGCTTGAACGAGTTGGGCGATCGCATGTCCCGAAACTGGCTCTACCCATTCTGGGGCAATTTCTGCCAAGGGTACAAGCACAAAAGCTCGTTCCCTCATGCGAGGATGGGGAATTTGCAGCTGAGGCGTATCCAGGATTAAGTCATCAAACAACAACAAATCTAAGTCTAAGGTTCTTGGCCCCCAGGGTTCGCGGCGAACTCGCCCAAATTTGGCTTCAATTGCCAGCAGCGTCTCCAATAACCCCTCTGGATTCATCCGGACGCTCAACAAGGCACAACCATTGAGATAATCGGGCTGTGGCGGCCCTACGGCCTTGGTAACATACCAACTGGATACAGCTTGTAAAATCATCCCTGGAGTTTGAGCCAGGGTTTTCAGGGCGTTCTCAAGGGTAGTATGGGAATCACCGAGATTGCTACCGAGCGCGATCGCACAACTGTGCGCGACGCCCCTATTGTCCCATGCTGTCATTTTCCCACTCTCTCCCATGCTCTAGCTGGCTCGTCCCCCAGTAATTCCACAGATAGAGGCAAAAGCGGTTGAAATTGTCGTTCACTAGGGTAATAGCGCGATCGCGCAGCCTGTCGGACGTATATCGCGCTAGGCGTCCGAAGCAATTGACATAACTGGCGTCTAAGGTCAAAAATGTTCCTCCAAGAACAAAAATCGTGTAAATCTGCTAAGGTTTTGGTGCAAAGAGGGGCGCTGCCTAGATAACATAAGCAACGTTATCATAATTGGAGATATCAACATGGAAGCTCAACAACCCAAACCACCACAACCTGAAACGCCGAAAGTAGAAGTCACCGTCGAAACGGTAGACAATGCTCCCCTGGCGACAGTTACTACTACCAGTGAGTCTAGCAGTCAGTTTCAGGAATACGTGGATCTGGTTCTTTCCTATCTGTCTAAGCTGCCCGATTACTTGGGTGATTTTTTTGGCGAGTACCAGAAGCCCCTGCTGACGGTTGGCTTGATTGTAGCTGCCTTTGTCACCGTTAAGGTCACCCTGGCGGTGCTGGATGCGCTCAACGATATTCCTTTGCTCTCCCCCTTCTTTGAACTTGTGGGTATGGGATATGCTGGTTGGTTTGTATATCGCTATTTACTCCGTGCCTCGACTCGCAAAGAATTGTCCGAAGAGCTAAAAGGTCTGAAAAATCAAGTATTAGGCAACAATCCGCCAAAAGTTTAACGGCGATTAAAAGTTCGCCAGCAATTTGAGGTTAATAATTTTACAGCAGGCTCACCGTGTAATAATTATTGCCTCAGCTAGCGCTAGATGTTGCTAATAATTGTCTGACAAAAACGTCCGAAATCGGACGTTTTTGTTTATACATTTACATACTAATAAGCAAAAACTGAATCATTTTGGGAAACAATTGCCAACTCTATCAAGTCACCACAACTGTTGGATAACTCTCCTGGGTTGATACTGCTGGGTATCATAAAATAGAAGCTGTAAATTATACCGTAAAATGAAAAAAAGTGTAAGTTTGATTTTGTGTTTGTTGACTGGTGCAATCTACGCGGGTGGTTCGGTAAAAGAAGCGATCGCCACCAGAATTTCCCCCATTATTGCCCAAACCGAGCCATCAACCAGTCCCCAGGTGACACCTCAACCTCAAGTGACACCTCAACCCGAGGTGACACCTGAACCTCAAGTGACACCTCAACCTCAAGTGACACCTCAACCCCAAACATCGTCAAAGGTGACGCTGTTGTTGGAAGATCTGCCGCCTGGGTTTCAGGTTGTACCGCCGCAGATGACAGCTAATTTTGTGGAAATGCTGAAAAAAGAACTGGGGCAAGTTAGTCTAAACCCAGAAAATCTGTTTGCATTTATGACGCAAACAAGTACTTCGCCCTCATCGTCAACTAATAGCAATTCTCAAAACTCGCAAATAGTTGTGGGATATACTGGAACGCTGAAAGAAACCGATCGGGAACAGTTTGATGATTACATCAAAAAGATGCAGCAACCCGAAGTCCAAGAGGAAATGATTAACCAAATTAGGGAGAGGCTAAAGGCTTCAACCGGAATTCAAATTCAAGAATTTACTTCGATTCCCGAACTGAATAACATGGGTGAAATTTCCACCGGGATGTCGCTAAAAGTATTGATGGCAGGTCAACCAATGCGGATCGATATTGGATCTTTTCGCCGCAATAGTTACGGCGCACTTGCCGCTGTGATGTATCCTGATGGTCAGCAGCCAAAGATATCTTTGAGCGAAATTACTCGCAAGTTAGATAGTCGGATTTCTCAGGTAGTGCCTGGTGTTACTTCTCCTCCCGTAAGTAGATAACGTAAGTTGCTAGTGACAAATATTGTCGGTTCGATCCCCCCTAACCCCCCTTTTTAAGGGGGGAACCGGATTCTTAGTCCCCCTTATTAAGGGGGATTTAGGGGGATCGAAAACGCTTAACCTCATAACTAGCAACTTTAATTAGATAATTGAGAGCGATCGCATCACAGATAGAGAGGATGCGATCGCGGTTTTTCTGAGTTTGTTCAATCACTCGGTGCAAAAGTCTCCTTTGCAAGGATCTTGGCAGCTAAAAGCGAACTAAGCTATAACTGAGCAGGGTGGTGAGAAGGTTCATATATAAAACTGTAGTCTTGCGGTTCATTATAGGTTGATCCGCAACCAGCGAATGCCTTGGGAATTAGACGTTAGGTAGCTTGATGCGATCGCCCTACCCCAATTTAGTTTTTTGTACGGAATAATATAATATAGCGGTGTATCTATTTGTAAGCGGTGCATTCAGCTGTGAGATGTAGTTGAATAACTACTGATAACGAACGAAAAAAGCCATCAGATATCACTTCGGCAGAAGATGGTGCATCAACAGCTTTGAATCCGTCTGTTTTTTTACTATCTAAATAGCTCTGTAACGACTGAGACGCTACTTAATCAAGTAGCTCGTCATCTAAGTAGCACTTGTTTTTTTTGGGAAAACACAATCTTATGAGCGCACTAATGCAGATTTTAATCCACATTAGAGGTGGAGTCTCTCTTGCTATGAATTCTGTACTTGGGGTTGTAAAAAATTTTCGACTTGGGATAATTTTGGCTTTAGCGTGTCTTGCTTGTATTTTGATTTATGTTCCTGCTGTTTCGCAAATAGCATTACCTGGAAATACCCTAAAACTAGGAGTTAGGACTTCTGCATACCCACTTGGAAATAATGTTAAAAAAACAGATTCTGCTGAAGGCTTCTGTGGCACTTTTGGTGAGGAGATACAGAAGGAGTTAGCTAGTAATGGTCAACAAATCAAAATTGAATACATTCCTATTGTGAATCAACATCAACAACCCATACGTCCCAGATATGATGGTTTGAAAAAAGGTAAAATTGATATTGAATGCGGCCCAAATTCAATATCATCTGGTAACCTTCCAAGTGGTAATGGTAAAGGGATTGAATTTTCCAAGCCTTTTTATAAAACCGGAGTGAAGCTTCTATTAAAGGAAGAATTATCTGAAAAATTGAATTCAGGATTACAGAAGCTAAATGAGATTAAAATTGGTGTGTTTCGCGACTCTACTACGTTAGAAGTATTGAAGAATATCAAGGGTATTGATATTCGTGAGTATGAGGAGGGACGTCAAGCTTTAAATGCTCTTGAGATCAATCAAGTACAGGCATTTGCTAATGATGCACTTATTGTGGGGACTCTCCTTAAAAATGGAGTTAATCAACCAGGACAACCATCTAGACCACCATACGAAAATTTGGGATACACTATCTACCCGAACAGCTCATCAAAAAGCAAATATTTAACTAGCGAGCCAACAGAAGAGTATGCTCTGGCAGTTAAGGAAAATCGGCCGTTTTCCACAAATTTACTTAAGGCTATCAATAACACTTTAAATAAGTCTAAATTTTCCAGCGAGCGGCAGAGATTAACAGAGTATGAAACAAGATACAGTGATGTATCATGGACTAGCATGAAGAAGTCATTGCGTTTTATTAACAATAATATATGGTTTGTTTTCCTACCATTTGTTTGGGCTTTATTTACTCAGTTTTTAAGTCAAGTTTTGCACCAACCTTGGTTGAAAATATTTTTCTGGGCATCGGTGATAATGGTATGTTTATTGGTTTTGTCATGGATTGTTATTCAGATTATATTGATGGTTATACGCTAATTTTTCCAGGTTACTGACCGTTGCAGGAAGGGTTGCCAGATATCAATCAATGGCTAGTGTTAATATATCGAGCAATCTCAAATTTAAAATAGATTGACCCAGATATAAGCAGCAAAAAGCCTTAGAATATAGCACCCTAAACTCCCTGCTTTGCTGCATGGCAAACTATAAAATATACCCAAGCAACGGGAAAGATTGCAATACTACTTTTTCTGCGGATTTTGTGGTTGTTCGGGTTGTTTCCATTCTGATAAAGGACGATTGACGGCATTTTCAAAATTGTTCGATACTACCAGTACTTCTGGCGATTGATTTGCTTGAGTACTTGAATCGGCGATCGCATACACAGAAGTCTGGTTAAAATTAGGTTTGCCCAAAATTAGTTGATGGGTTTTGCCGTTATTTAGCTTGACATCTATCGTTGCTTGTGGTTGCGTTAAACCATAGTCTACACGGGGATCTGCTGTGATGCGATCGCCTTTCCCTTTCACCAACTGATCGAGCAAAAATACAACATATGCCTCATTCGCCGCAACTCTGGTTAAATTAGCCTGTGGTGGCGGTGCAATTGGGGTTGCTTGTGGGGTGGGAGTTGGGGGGGTAGGGGACGCTACTGGCGTCTGATTTGGCGTAGCAGTGGGAGTAGGAGGAATAGGGGGAATAGGGGACGCTACTGGGGTGGCAGTTGGCGCTGATTTTGCCATTTCTAGTACCGTCATCAGCCATTTTGGTGGAGTTGAATTACCCGATGGCGGTTGATTGTTGCGCTCAAATAACAGCGTTTGATCCTTAGTTTTTAAGGTAACAGATTGAACGTCCTTTTCTTCAAAGAAAAACAGTTGATTTGCCTCAGCTTTTGCTGCTTCTCGCTGGGGTCTGCCTTCAATTTCATAGACATATACGATACCGCCAAAAAGTATCGCCGCCAAAATCAGAATCCAAGTAGACTTCTGCAACTTCATAATTCAAATTCATCAATCCAAAATCCAAAATCTGCGTTTTCAGGCAGGAGCCTGAAATCTGCATTCCCAGGCAGGAGCGTGGGAACGAGGGAAAATCCAAAATCTGCCATCTCAAATCTGAAATCTAAAATTCTTCTACCTCCGTTTCCACCACAGTACGCCGCCTGCGATAAAACCAGCCAAAGGCACGATTGCAGCGGCTGTTAACGCTAGTCCGATAAATTGTTGGGCTGTTATATTGATGCGGCGATTGTTCGGTTGTTGGGGGCGAATCGATAGGGTTTGATCGTCGCGCTGACTCAACCAAGCAACTGAATTTAGAAACACGTCTCCATTTAATTGCTGTCCAAATAAACCATCGGTAGCAAAAGAAGAATTGCCGATAACGACTAAACGAGATTCAGTTTTAGGTTGCTCTGACGCAGGAGAGGGAGAAGGTTGGGAAGGTTGCCCATATTCTAATTTGCGACTCAGGGCGATTCCTAAAGTTAAAGGCCCTTTTAGATCCTGATTCGGATCTAATTTTAATTCTGGGTTTTCTGGATTGCTTTCTGCCCAAGTTTGGTCATTTGTCAATAGCAGAGGCGTTGCATCTACACCAACGGTGGGGATAAGTTCAATCGCCCTGGCATAAGGATAAAATGAATAACGATTGCCAAAATCTTTCGTAATCGGATGTTCGCCGTACTGGGTAACTAAAGCAGCAGCGGGACCAAACCCTTGTACTTGACGACTCGATGCATTAATTACCAAGCGATTATCGAGTTTGACGCCCCATTCTTGTAACAAACTATCGATGCCGGGGTTGGTATTCGGATCGATCATTAATAGTACGCTACCGCCGCGTCTGAGATAATCTCTTAAAGCGTTAACTTCTGCCTCGAATAGCGCTTGTTTGGGGCGCGCTACTACTACTAATGAGGCATCAGGTGGTACTTGACCTCGTTCTGCTAGATTAAGCGGTTCGCTTTTATAGTTTTTCTCATCTAAAGATTGTACGGCAGTTGATATTGCTTCTTGTCCGGGTTGCAGGGAAAGTTGTCCATGTCCTTGGAGGAAGTAGATTTTGTCAGTGCGATCGCTTTTAATTTGTTGTAAGGCATTCGTCAGCCTCACTTCCGACAAACGTTCGCCATCAGTTTGTCCATAACCTTGGCTGACGATTTGCACAAACTTTCTTTTTTCCCCATATTCCAAGTAAACTTGACCCGCTTCGGTAACGCCAAACTTTTGAGTTAAATCTGGTCTAGCACGAGGGTC
This sequence comes from uncultured bacterium, assembly GCA_964463555.1. Lineage (GTDB taxonomy): Bacteria > Cyanobacteriota > Cyanobacteriia > Cyanobacteriales > Aerosakkonemataceae > Microseira. Next base: position 3,394 of record CAYXCW010000176.1, on the reverse strand, counting down.
AACATACTCGAAACTGAACCTAGAATTTTTGCGGCGGTATTTGTCTAATAATTCCACATCCTCAGCATTTTGATCGGGATTAAATATCCAAACCTTCACGGGGGCGTTAAAATTCTGCACTATCTGTTGCGACTGTGGCGCCAGGGTTAGCAGTTTAGTTTCGGTCAAGTCTATCCGTGCTGCATTGCGCGCGGCAACAAAGTTAACTAGCCCTAAAATTGCTATGACAGCGATTGTAGCAACGAGCGCGTTAGTTCCGGCTTGAGCAGAACGGCGTCCCCAAAATTTTTCTCCAGAAGTGGTGACATCGCCGTTACTTTGTAAGATCGCCCATGCCACGATAATGACAATTCCAGCAGCAATCATTGCTAGCGGGATGGGTATCCAAGTGCCTGCGATCGCTCCCGCAGATAACCCCATTACAATTAATATTGGCCCGCCCCAGAACAGATGTTTTAAATTTTTCCAGTTTTTGCCGATTGTTTTCATATTTTTGGTAATTGGTAATTGGTAATTGGTAATTGGTAATTGGGAGGCGAGCAAAGCATTTTTTATTTACTCTTACCCATTACCCATTACCCATTACCCATTACCCATTCGCTAATTTTATGAACGTTGAAAGCGCAATGCTTCAATTGATTGGGCGGTGAGGAATATGCCCAAAATAATGTAACTGGCAAATAAAATCAAACTGCTGGTATCTAAAACTCCTTGAATCAGGTTATTGTAATGTTTCAGCAGGGAGAGATGACCTAAAGCATCGCGCATTGGCCCTTGGAGACTTTGGGCAATCAAATCAATTATCCACAGAAATGCCACTAAAACAAAGGTGAAAATTGCCGACAGAATTGTACTGTCGGTTAAAGAAGAAACAAACATTCCCAATGACAAAACGCTGGCGGCGAGTAAAATTAAACCCAAATGCCCTAGTATCGGAACTGCTGGGGGAACGGGTGGATTGGCAGCGCTAAATGCGATCGCTTCATAAACCACCAACGGTACGAGCATAGTAACAAAAAATGTCAGCACGCCCAACAACTTGCCTACCGCCACTGCCCAGTTAGTTAGCGGCGATGTCGCCAATAATTCTAAAGTACCGCGCTTGCGTTCTTCGGCATAAAGCCCCATCGACAGCATCGGCAAGATAAACAAGCAAAACGAACCCATTACGCTTAAGAAACCCTTCAAGACTTCGTAAGCAACATCCAAAGGTGGTATAGTCGCTCCCTGTTGTTCTGCCACCGCAACTGTATTCACGATTCCCGCCAGAATCTGCATAAAGAAGATGCCTGATAGCAGCCAGAATACACCGGCGATCGCATATGACAAAGGCGATGCAAAATAACTCTGCAACTCTTTACGGTAAATCGCGATAATATTGCCAAAAATTACCCGCATTTAACCCTCGCCTGACTCTGGTTTATTACTTGCTTCACTTGAGGCGTCTGTTTCGACTTTTTCCGTCGTCGTCAATTCTAAAAACACATCTTCCAGACTAGCTGTAGTGCGTCGCATTTCATACAATCCCACCCCCGCCGATACTAACGCCGCCGCAATTTCTCTTCCTGGTTCGCTTCCCGTTGCTGATATGACGCGAACCCCAGCGCGATTTTCTGCCCCATAACTTACAGGTAGCAATTCTATCCTGCTAACTCCTGGAATATTCCGCAGCAGTTCTACAGCCGTATCCCGATCTCCGTCTACTTCTATTTCATATCCAGATCCTTCTGTCAACTGCGCCATCAAACCTTCTGGGGTATTAGTTGCTACCACCTTACCGCGATTGATAATCGTGACGCGGTTACAGGTCATGCTGACTTCGGGCAAAATGTGCGTTGACAGGATAATGGTATGGCTACCGGCGAGACTTTTAATTAAATTTCTGACCTCGATAATTTGACGCGGATCGAGGCCGACGGTGGGTTCATCTAGAATAATCGCAGGTGGGTCGTGAACGATCGCTTGAGCAATTCCCACCCGCTGGCGGAATCCCTTAGAAAGCTTGCGAATCAACACGCGGCGCTTTTCTAGCAGGTTACAGCGCTTAATCGCCCAGTTTACCTGACCCGCGCGATCGCCCGCCGCTACCCCTTTAATCCGCGCCACAAAATGGAGAAACCCTTCTACCGTCATATCGGGATACAACGGCGGCGTTTCTGGCAGATAACCGATGCGCTGGCGCACCGCCATCGAATTTTCATGGACATCATAACCCGCAATTCGCGCCGTGCCGCTAGTTGCGGGTAAGTAACCCGTTAAAATTCGCATGGTAGTAGTTTTACCAGCCCCATTTGGCCCCAAAAACCCCACAATTTCGCCCGGTTCCACCTTAAAGGTGACATCAGCGATCGCCGGGGTAGAACCATAAATTTTACTTAACTGCTCAACTTCGATCATCAGAGTTGGATGAAAAGCTGAACTTGCTTACAGCTTGATAGGATATCAAACAATATTAGAGCAATAATGTTATGTCTATTTTTCACGGCTGTGTATTTGGTATGGCAAACATCAGCCGTTGCAATTCTCAGCTACACTACAAATGCCAGAAGGCAACCCGTGCATTGTATAGTTGATGAGCAACCAGGCTAGAGGATCGAAATTAGCGCTCGATGTGGCGGCGGATGCAGCAGTACTGCTGCTGGCTAACTATAGTTTTGACCTGGGACGTTACAAAGCCGCAGAATTAGTTGAACAGTGGTTAAGTAGCTACCCAGCTGAGTGGGTGCTGCTGGCGACAATCGAGGCATTGTATCAAGGAAGGTACAAAGCCAAATCCGTGGAGCAGATTTTAACGATTTGGCGGCGACGCCAGCAACCGCTGTATCATTTCAATCAAGAATTTGAACGCCTGATTTGCCGAAAATTACCTGCTCATTTGACTTCTGAAGGCTCGCTAGGTACGTACAGCCAGGAGCAAAGTAACACAGCAAAAATTGCTACGGGCAAAACCGATGAGACTATACCTGCTGCCAATCAAGAAACACAGCAGTATGTGAGTCCATTTGATGGCATGTCTGGAGTGAGCGTGGCGATCGCATCCAACACTGAGCCTACTGAAACCATACCACCCCAGCCCGCCGAATTAAATTTCGCCTCCACTTCCCCCGACACGGGAAATGCTCCCACCTTGCTATCTGAGTATGGAAAGCTAAATACCGCAGGTACCTGGGCATCTAAAATTGGCTCAATCGATCAATTTGAACCAGCAGAAGTTGACTCGCACCTTTATACCAAGCTGAAAACACTCGCAGACTCTGTTGAAGATGAGGTGAGTGAGTAAGCTGGGGGAGCTGAGGGAGCTGGGGGAGCTGAGGGAGCTGAGGGAGCTGAGGGAGCTGAGGGAGCTGAGGGAGCTGAGGGAGCTAGTGAAGAAATTAGTTCTACTTCCTTGTCT
>CAYXCW010000175.1:0-14751 GCA_964463555.1 uncultured bacterium | reverse complement strand
TTTGCTTCGCGTTGAAATCTCGCGAATCTCTTTCCTCTTTGTCCAAAGTCCAATTTGATTGCTTTGAGTATTTGAAAATGAGAGTTACAATTTGATGGTATCGGGAACGGAGTATTTGGCGTAAGAGTGGAAGGCATCGCTCGTGAATTATACTGGTGATCGCGCAGCCTGTGCGTTCCAGATTCTTAATAAAATAATGCGGTAGGCGTGGATGTGTTCGGGGCTTTTGATGAGTTCGGTGAAAGGTGCGATCGCAAGAGACAATCAGGGCGTTGTCGGGAACATAAAAAATTTTCTGAGTCGGGATGTGGCAGGCGGGCAGTTTGGATAGCTTACCAGTTTTGTAGCTTGAATCAAATAGCCCGTTTGTAGAGTGGTAGCGCGAAGACGATAATTACTTCTCTAGGCTAAGATAGCTTAGAGAGAACTACATAACCAGACATGGAAGCATTCGTAATTGCGGCTGTGGCTTCAATTTTAACGAAAGTTATTGAAAACACAGGCGAAACTGTGGGACAAAAGGTATGGGAGAAAAGAGCCGAGTTGATGCAACTGCTCAAGCGCAAATCACCTGATACGGCAAGTGCCATAGAATTGGTGACAGAAAATCCAGAATTAGCTCAACAGCAGCCAGAGGATTATGGAGAAGCCGTTTTGGTGGAAAAAGTAGAGTCAGCGGCAAAATCTGACTCGGAAATTGCGGCAGCAGTTCAAGCTTTGGCAGATGCGGTCAAGTCTCAACCACAAAGCATCGAGAAGATTACGAAAATAGCTGATAAGGTAGAGAAAATTGGTAACGTCAACCAGAACACGACTATCGAAAATCAAACTTTTAACCAAGAGTTCTGACTATATTCGCCCGAACGGGAACGGGTAAAGTCAAATCCTCCACAAAACTTTCCTTACAGAGGCGTCCGCAATTTTGTTGGGCGAACTGGCGAACTCGCAACTCTGCATCGAGAGTTGCAGAGAGGAAATTCAGTGTGTGTCATTTCTGGTATGGGAGGTGTTGGGAAAACTGAACTGGCGACTCAATATGCACGCCGACATGAAGCTGATTACTCTGGTGGGATTTGCTGGTTAACTTCGAGAGAATCGAATCTAGCGAATCAAATTGTGCAGTTTTTTCTACTGCATATCAAGATGAACGAGGAAGAATCCAAAGAATTTAATCAAATTCGCCGCGATCGCACTCTCAATGAACAACTAGAATGGTGCTGGCAGCACTGGCAACCATCCGAAGGGCTGGTGTTAGTTGTGTTGGATGATGTCACGGATTTGGAGAGTTGTCAAGGAATGCTGCCAACAGCTAACCGCTTCCGAGTTTTGGTGACAACGCGGCTGCGACGGCTGGACACCAATTTTTTTGAGCTACCCCTGGATTTTCTGTCAGTAGAGGAAGCATTACAGCTTTTAGCAGTCCTAGAAAGTGAAGGGCGAGTGAAACGCTCTCATCGGGTAGCGGAAGAGTTGTGTGAATGGCTGGGTTATCTGCCGTTGGGTTTGGAGTTGGTTGGACGGTATTTGGCAGAAGACCCCGATTTGTCTTTGGTAGAGATGTTGGAACGCCTGAAAGCCCTGGGACTGCAAGATGAGGCGCTAGACCGTTCGGAGCAGCAAATGCAGCAAACTTTTAGCACAGCCCGTCGCGGGGTAAGAGCAGCATTTGAATTAAGTTGGCGAGAAATCAATCAAATCAGTCAGCGTATTGGACAGTTGTTAAGCTTGTTTAAACTAACTGCAATTCCCTGGGAATTAGTAACTTTCACCAACGAGACACAATCGCTGGGTTGGACAAAGATAGAGATTAACTCAGCCAAAAATAAACTATACAAGCTTTCTTTAATTCAAAAAATAGAAGACAGAAAATATGACTATAAGATTCATCCTTTGCTTCGGGAATTTTTACAAGCAAAACTGGCAGTTCCAGAGCAAGCTACTGAGCGAGTAACATTTACAGCAGCAGTCTGGTCATTTTATGAAAAATTAGCCGATGGTATTTTAGATAAAAATATAAATGAAATAGAAGAACAAGTAGCTGATAAATTTCAACAGTTAGAATTTCAGGAAAACTGGAATCCCAAAGATTATATGGAATCTTATCTTGAAGATATAGAAGCTACAGTTGATTCGATAAAAAATACTCAAGGTAAATTATTGGATGTAGATAAAGATTTATTCAAATGTGAGTTAATTTCAGAAATAGTTTTTACTATAAAAGGTAGCTATCCTGACCTGGACATGTGTTACCGAGATCCCGACGACGGAGACTTGGTTTTTCTAAATACTATTACAGAAGTCGAAGATAAAAATACGGCAACAATCACAGTAAAAGTAGAAATAGTCTTCTACGAAGACTATCCGTATATAAATTATGAAATCGAATTAGTCGTAAAAGAACCTATTAAATTCGACAGACAACCTATTGAATTTTACGGCAATTGGGAGGACTAAAGCGTGATCGCCTACCTCAGAGCTTACCCGTGCTTAGCATTATGGCTGCCTTGCCGACTGAAAAAGTCATCCACTCCCAGCTTGGAAGTGGATGATGCTTATCTAAAACTCTTCGCTGACGGGAGTTTCAGGCTTATTAGCTTTCGCCGCTTGAATACGTTCGTAGCGATCGCTAGAACGCTTACCAACCTCAATCAGCATCAGGAGTTGTTGACACAGTTCCAGCAACTCCTCATCGCCAGCTTCTTCAAGCTGTTGATAAAGTTTGGCACGCACAGCCTTACCGTTGTGAGATTCAACAGTACCATCAGCTAGTGCTTGGAAATACAGTCGCGACTCTGCTAACTCAACAGCAGTATTGAGCAACTTGCGGCTGTTGGTGCGAACGCCAAGAGAACCTAGAGTGATAGTCATAATACAAATCCCTGCTTAAGTTTCGCTATTTTTCAGCCGTTAGGCTTTTTTCCTGTATTAGTTGTTAAAGATTTAAAACAGTTACAACAATCTGGAACAGCGCTCGTAATTCAACTAAATGCGTCATATTTTGGTAACATATTTATCAAAAAATATCCCACTCAATTCGGAGAGTGGGATACAATTTTTTTGGCTTAAAGTTCTGCAACTGTTACCAGCCCCACCAATTTTGGGATGAGTAGCTGATGAGCAGTATCCAGATTCTTTGTCATGCTTGAGCGGCCTTCAATGTTATGCTTAGATGCCAATTCTTTGAGCTTGGCGAGAGTTAGTTGACCCAGTTGTTCGGCTGTAACATAAGTGGTTGTTGGGGCTGTGGATACATCTGCCAAAGCCAAGTTTTCAGTTTTATCTGCATCCGAGATAACTGACCACTCTGCTATCTCAGCAGAAGTTTCAACTACTGGTTCAGTTTCAACAGTCGATTCAGTACGAACATCAACTGTTTCACCTGATAGTTGAGTTTCAGTTTCAACTGTGGCTTTTCCAGATGTTGCAAAAACCTCAAGTTCTTGCAGCAACATCTCGGTACTTTCTCGCACCACCTTCAAGTTGGACGGATGTGCAGTTCGCATCAACTGCTGGTAAGTTCGCCTCTGTGCGTTGAATATCAGACTCGACCATCCAGTGGTGGCAATGCGATCGCCAATGCACTCCTGAGATAGGATAGTTGCCTGATGTTGCACCAGCAGGTTAATAATTTCCCGAATTGCAGCCCTCGCGCAGCCAGGAGGGAATCTCAGACGACCTGCAATGCTATCTTTTCCCTGTTGGGTCTGCAATTGAACTAAGCTGAATTCAGAGAGTTTTATGACCTGTTTGCGGTCAGAAACAATTGCGGTAACAGCGGTAGCAGTCACATTCAAACCTTCCTTTGTTGTTCGCAATCCTTTGTGCGTTAGCACTGCCAGCAATTACTGCGAATCAATTAGCATTCTGATTTGGCAGTTGAGTTTGTGCATATGTTGAGTCAGCAAACGCTTAATTCGATCTCGTTTGTTGTTGCGTCGCTGATGATAATAATGGTTCAACTCTTGAAGCAGTTGTTTTAAACTTTTCTTCTTCATAAAACCGAAAAATTAGTAGTCCGTTCCCACTGTACGTGTAAACGTCAGTAGGAACGGATAATTAGTTACAATTCCATCAAAGTTTCGCCTTTAATAACGCGGCGTAGATTTTCAACAAATTCGTTTTTATTGGCATTGGTACTAACGTGGGCGACGGCGCAAGAGTCAATGTGCAATGCTTGCCACAGTGGTTTAAGCAGTTGGAGTTTAAACTGTTTTTCTTCCACAGCATTGCGGTTGGTAGTGGCATCGACGCCAATGCACCATCCGCGCCAGAGAAACACCGCATCCAAGCCGTAAACGTAGTCTAGGATCGCGGTGGCTGGTACGGCATTCCACTCAACTGCATATTTTCCGTTTTTGGTGCGTCGCCCATACTCAGACAACAGGTGGGGCAAAGCAAGTTTTAGCCGTTGCCATCCAGTAGTTGTAGCCTTAGCAATTCGCACCAGCTGCGGCGTGTCGAATTTGACTGGCTTGCACCCAGATTGGGCGGCGAGTCGCTGCACGGTTACTTCCGCAGCAAAACCGTTGATTTTTTTGAGTGTAGTCATGGTGAATTAACGAGTGAGATGCGATTCGCTTTCGGCAAATCGCGTTTTCAGCCGTTTTTGAAGCGTAAGCGTCTAGATGCGCCCCTTAGACAGCAGCTTCCGCCCCCAATTGTGCGAAAATTCGTGCCACTTCATGCGGTTGGGATTTGAGGAGAGATAAAAGTTGCGCCCTCAGACAATCTAATCGTTGATAGCGACTGTTGACTCTAATTGCAATACCCAATTGTTGGGCAACAGTGCGAATTGTTGCCTGCTTGGATTTCTCGATTAAGAGTGCGATCGCTTGTGAGTCAATTTCAGCTATAGTTTCTGGCATGAAACCTGTTTGTGGTTGAATTTCTGATGGTAGGAATTCAGACCGATCTTCTGGTTCTGTCGTAGCAGTTTGAGTAGCAAGTGCTAGTAATTCATTCGGTGATTTTATTTGAAGAATCGGTTCTGTTTGCGAACGAGTACAATCCCACATTTTTACTAAACCAGCAATTAAGTCTACTGTCATCAAGGTAAAGAATACGGCAGGTATAATTTCGATGGCAGCAGTTAAAAGATTTTGAATGTCTTGAAGTTCGTAGATCATTTGTTTCTCCCTTGAAGCCAGCTTTTGTAGCGGCTGCTGGCTCTCAATTATCTTGTACCCGTAAGGGAAAACCTGCCGCTGTTTAGCCAGCCAAGGGAAACGCCGCCGCCAGCATCCAACCGAAGAAAAGAGCGCTGCCAACAGCATAAATCCAGGCATCTAGCACCAAGCTATTTTAGTCCAAATTAATCAACCGTGAAATTTTGGCTAAACCGTACCCACAAAATGGACAAAAATTGCGATCGCATAGGCTGATTTTTTTCCATTAATTAATCGATGTTATACAGATATTCCTTGGTTCAATTACCTCATAACGAAACAGATAAACTAACAAGCCGATTCATTATCCGCACAACTTCGTATAACTCGTTACTCTGAGGATTGTCAAGCGTAAATTTTTTCGAGATAGCGTACTGACCTAGCTGCCGATCTAACTTGATAAAAATATAGTCTTCGCCATTCATTATCATTCCAAAAATATGATTTTGGGAATGACGATTTGCCATCATATAGGCTAGAGTTTGAGGTAAAGCCTGCCTGACGCTAAAGCCATTTCGCTTGGATTCAATTAAGACCACCCAGAATTGCGATCGCACTACCAAAGCATCAATGTATCCTTCTAGGACGGGTTCTTTTTCCCCTCCACCTGCTTCAATTTCAAACTTAACAAACTTTTCTCCTTGAATCTCAAAAGGTGGGTCGCACAATCCCATCAATTCCAACAGCGGAGACAACATAATAATCTTTACTGTGCCTTCGGCTATTTTTGCTTTATCTACATAAGAAAAATAGCTATTTTTTAATCGGTCTAGGGATTGTTTTTCTGGGTCGCTGAGTGATTCCTGAGCTTCCAACCATTCTGTGAAAAACGCAGGGTCGTTACTTTGGCTTAGATGAAACTTTTCCCGCACTTCTTCTAGGTTAGTAATCACTTTTATAATCCCTACTGTTTGCACCATAAACCCATCCCACTTTTAGAGGTAGATCCCAAAATGGCATTAAATATAGTATAGATTATAACAATAAACCTACAAAAATTTTTGAAACTAAGGGCTGATGACAATATTACGAGTTGTCGGCTAATTTTATCCAATTATCTGAATGTATCTACTATAACTTTATTTTCATTCTATTGCTTGAGATTGACGTTGTAGATTCTGCTTTTGTTGTGATTCAATATACGAAAGGCAAAACTTTTCTTATCAGCCTCAGTAAACTCACATTTAGTAGCAGGTTTTTCTTTCTGAGCTTTGTATAGCGTTCCTCATTCTTGAATTTCATCTACAATCATTCCGAAAACTTCGGCGCGCGTAGAAGTTTTCGGTCGAATGAAATTCTCTGTGACAAAAGCTGCTGCTATAGCGAAGGCTCCCGTCATGCAAGCAATCATCTATTTCCATTCGGCTGACACAGCAAATTCATACAGCTCTTTTTTGGAATTTCTCTTTCTCAGCACTTCACTTTTGACTTGACTAAATCCATACTGTTTTAGCAGGCTTACATAAAGAAGCTCAACGGGAACAATCGTATCGTAAAACTTAGAATTGCCAACAATGTAGAAAATTTTAGCACCAGAAGTAAGAACAAGTCTGAGACTAGCTAAATGCGTAGCGATATCGCAAAAATACTTGTGAACGTAATTAGCCAGTATTGGACTATGAGTGCGAATTTGTTCGATAATATCTAAAAATCCTTCATGACAGATGTCTATTGAACCAGGTTTCCATTCTGCTAAGCGCGATGTAGCAATACCCCACGTCCCCCCAATAGCTTGCCAATCTAATTCGCCTGCTTCCCGCGCCTCATTGAGAAATCCCAACCAGTACATATATGGACGAACTTCGCGAATATAACTCATTCGATTCGGGTAAGGCGGTGAAGTAATGACGCAATCGTAGTTTCTAGACAATAACGCATTACAAGTACGAGAATCCCCCTGGTGAATGGTGACTTGACTCAAAAGAGGAAGCCTTGCAGAGGCTAGAATCTGCTGGAATTGAAAGAGAAAATCATCAATAATTAAGTCCCGTTCTTTTAACTGAAAAAGTGGAAGCTGTGTTTCTTTGAAGGAAATCGATTGATGATTAAAGGCAGCATTAGACCAATTGATAGCCACCCGACAAAAAGCAATCAGCGCTAGTTTGACCGCTGGAGTTTCTCCTAGATCCAGACGGCGGTTTTGTATCTCTTGAAATAGAGTAGCTAAGGCGATTAATCTGTCGGGAAGCCACCAACGTTCGATGTGATTGAGTGGCGGTATCCAAAGATTGTCGCTATACGGATTTCGACGGGTTTGTGTGGCTACAGTCCGGGCTAATTCGTTAGCTGCCTCTAGTTCAGCATTGGTGTAGTGATAGGTTTTTGTTTCGGCTAACCAAGCTAAAAAAGGATTGAGTTCTACTAAATCGCAATTAATTCCGCGTTCTGCACAGACTAACCCAGTTGTGCCAGTTCCCGAAAAGGGGTCGAGGACAAATTGGGGATGCCCTACACGTTCAAGTAAGTTTTCAACTATCTTAATTGAATAGGCTGGAGTTAAACGCAGCCACCCGTGCCGTCCTTGCTTGAGGTTGTGTTTGAAAGTTAGGTCTGACCTTTGAGATATCATGTTTTTTACTGTAATAAAGCTTGCAAAACTGCTTCTAATTCTTGCTTAAATCTGGTTGAGTGACGTTGAAAGAAATCGGCTAAGTCATAATTAAGTACATTGCGAAAAAATTCATAGGTGGAGTCGGTGGTAGAACCTGTAATTGTCCCGTATAGAATTAACCACCGGGCATTTCTGTAGCGGTAAGCTACGTCAAGGTCTATTTGCGTTGAAAGCAGAAGTAACACTGGTAAATAAGCTTCTGAATAAGCAGCAGCGGCATTGGCGATGTCGGCATTTTGACGTTTTGAATCTTTGCTTTTATAGCCTTGTCTGACTTCAAATACTGCACCTTTAAGAATTTGGCTCACTTCGACGGAAACGCCTGTTGTTTGGCAAGCTGCTTGCAACCAAGATTCGACTTTGGAGCGATTTTCTAATTGTACGTCAGCGATTGGGATTCTACAGTCGAGGGACAATGTTCGCATTTTGTTGCCGGTTCCTTGAATTTGATAAGACCATATAGATTGCTCGGTTGTCAGTCCCAGAGTGTCCATCAAAATCCGTTGAATTAGGCGCTGACAACCAATGCCAATTTGTCTGTAAACTGAGGTCATGCCGCCAGCGGCTTTGTGAGCGGTGTACATCAGAGGTGAGTCTAATCCAAACCAAGAGTAAAAAGGGTCTGCCTGATATAATCTTTGGAATTCAGATAGAGTTAATCCGCCTCCGGTGCCAAACCTGGGTCGGTAATTCATGCAGCTCAAAAGAGGGCTGGTTATGATTCTGCTATATTCTTCATCTGTGCTGGATTGACTCATTCGTTGAAAGAGATTTTGGATTGAAGATACAACAAATATTCGGTAAGATTATGATAGCGCAAATGGGTGAAGTTTTGAGTTAAATAACTCAGCCCTGAAGCGGATGAATACAGAGGATTAGGGGGCATTGGTGAAGTTCAACAATTAGTTTAGGGTTATCTGAGGAAAAATAAATGGGATTACTGGCATGAAGAGGCTAAGGCTATGGAGTTATCTGCTACCACGATAGATTGCGATCGCATTCAAGAATATGCCCAAAAGCTACGCCAAAGTAATTTTTTAGAAACCTTGGCCTTGAATGTAGCAATGGGAATTCATGCCGAAATTACTAAAAGAGATGAAACATTAGAGGGCTTTAGTCCTAAGTGTGTTGATGAACTCGAAAAATTTCTCAGAGAGCAGATAGTTGATGATGATTTCTACTTGACAAAAGCCGAGGAGATTTTGACTCATCTAAACCCGTGGCTTCAGAGAGGTAGAACCGAGGAAAATTTATGGAAAAATGTGGCTCTTGATTCAGCTTTAATTTTTCTAGAGCCGCTCGATTTATCCAAGCGGACACTAGATGAGTTAACTGCTATGCTGGGGCTGGCTTCAAAAACAGTTCCAGCAACCGAACCCCAGCTATTTATCAGTACCACAATCGCACAATTGCTCACGTCAGCCCCTCCTAGAACCGCTTGCAAGTCCTTATTACGAATTTGGGATTGGCAGGAAGATGCCCATAAAAATGTGTTTTTTCGAGATAATTACAGCACGGGTTTTGTCAAGTTAGCCTTAAAGGATAAAGACCCGGTTACTAAAGAGTATTTTTACTTTACAGGCAAGGCAGCCTGGGGAATTATTGAGGAATTTGGCAGTTTGGGGAAAGATACCGCCAAACTCCACTGTTTATTGTCTGCCTATGTTTTTCAACAAGCTGCGCCTTGGAGAACTGAAATTAAGCTAGCTGGAACTGGGAAAAATGGCGGCACTAACCTCATAGACTTGATGGGTTGGGGTGAGCGTAAAGATATGACCACTGCCCAAAAGTTAATCAGGATAGAGCAATGCCTGAAGCTTCTGAGAAGGCTGGACGCCACCATTAAATGGAATATCGGGAAGCTAGGATGCGATATGAATTCCCTCATCTGGGACATTGCTGTGGAGCGCTATGGGCAGCGCAACATTTTTACAGACGAAATTGATGAACCAACAGAAATAGTAGCCTTCATTCGCGCGGGGAGATGGACTGAGTTTTTCTTTAATAAACCCGGCAAGAATGCCACTCCTCCAGTTGCCTTATATGAGTTTGGTTGGATTTCAGAATCAACGCTCAAAATGAACCCGTATCATGATGAGCTAGCATTCTTAATTGCCATCAATATAACAACAGAAAGCGCCATTCATACAAATGGAAAATACACGGTTAAGACAGTGCTAGAGATGGTGATGCCGAAAAATGAGATTGAATTGGCCCGTAAGGATCATCGCTATGCTGGTAAGCTGAAGCAACGTTGGGATAAAGCTTTAATGCGGCTAGCTGAGTTAGATTGGCAGATTATATATGACTCTGAAACCTACTCAGAATGGTTGCGACCAGGAAGTACAACAGGTAAACCCAAAGATTGCAAAAACAGAATTATTGAATTACTGCTAGAAGCTGGCATTACCATCAAGCCTCCCGGTAAAATTCCAGCCTTGATAGCTGCTAAAAAAGCAGAATCTCTACCCCGGAAACGAAAATCGGCATCTGCTGCCCCGTTAGAGTGGGAACCGATACAGAAGGCTTGCGAAGCAAAGGGTTGGACGAAGCAGAGCGTCATTGCCGAAAAGCTGGGTATATCTCAGCCGCTAGTCTGCCAACTTCAGAAAGGCAAGCCGATTAGCCCCCAAACTGCCGCCAAACTCAGGAAAATCTTGCCTAAAGTGCTACCGGAACTCTCGATCTAAAACATCATCATCCATTTCAAATTACAGCCCAGCCCGTAATAAAGGCTGGGCGTTTGCGTAATAAAGAAAAAATTCGCTGAAAACAAGCCTCAAACCCATACGTAGCAAGGCTTATAAAATTATTACGGACACACCCGGATCTGGTGACAAAAACACCCGGATCTGGTGACAAAAACACCCGGATCTGGTGACAAGTCAATTTTGAAACCTTTGCTATTTAAAGGTTTCAGCGTTTTATTACGCGCGGATTAACCTAATTATCTTTGATCGGCGTGCAAGCAGCGATTTTTAGAACGTGAGAAAAAGGGATGTTCCCCACTCAAGGAATAGCCCGGTGAAGATTTATCGAGACAGCACAGGCATTAGCCCCCAAAATCAGTCCCCACAGCGGCTCATAGCCCACTTAACCCCATCTAACCCATTCATAAGGCGCTCTGGCAGTAGCCAGATTCGGGTGCAACAGAGAGCGCCTTTAGCATTGCCGCCAGGTCAGAAAGTCAACACAGCAGAGGAGGGGGTGCGCGATGGTCTTGCCCAACACCTCCCTCAATGAATGGCTCAACAGCGGCGTAGACCCCACCCTCTTCGCCCTCAACGTGCGAGAACTGGAGGACGACGCCCCCTACTCCTACCTGCTTTACGAAATTAACGCCGCCTCCGGCAAAGTCCACCCCGACGCCCAATGGCGCTATGCTCGGACAAAATACGGTCACCTTGAAGCAGGCGGTTGGTGGTGCAGCGGACTCGACCCCCTCGACAATTGGCAACCGATGCTGTGGGGATGTTTCAAACCCAACCATCCCCGCAACGCCTTTGACCCCAAGGGCAAGCTCAAGCCCATCAAATACGAACATCCGCCCAAAACGCCCACCAGAGCCTTCTTCCTGCAAGTTCCCGACCAGATATGGGAGAAAATCTCAGAACGCTACAGCGTCCCCATCGCCGAACCAGACAGACAACGCGGCTTCTGGCAGTGGGTGTGGGCAAACAACATCCCCGTCATCATCGTTGAAGGCGCTAAAAAGGCAGGCTGCTTGCTTACTTTGGGCTATGCCGCCATTGCCCTCCCCGGCGTTACCGGGGGCGTCCGCACTAAAGACCTATCAGGCGATAAATGCGACCCCTACCTCATCCCGGAACTGCAACACTTTGCTACGCAAGGTCGGGAAGTCTATATCTGCTTCGACCGCGACACCAAGCGCCAAACCATCCAGAACGTCAACCGGGAGATAGACAAACTGGGGCAGTGCTTCAGTGCTGCCAAATGCCCGGTGAAAGTCATTAGACTGCCTGGGCCGGAGAAAGGCGTCGATGATTTTGTAGTAACCCGTGAAAGATGCAGGCCGGACAATTCAAAATTAGATTCTTTCCCACCTTCCCCATCTCTCCCATCTGGGGGTGAAGATGCCTTCAGCGACCTCTACAAGGCCGCACAAGCCTTTGGTTTTTGGAAAACGAGGCAATCTTGGCAACTAACGCATCAAGTGGCTTTAACGCTCTCTCAACGCTATCTGGGAAAACCCCCCTTTCCCTCGTCCGGGCTGGTCTGCATCAAATCGCCCAAAGGCACGGGTAAAACCCAAGCACTCATTGAGTTAGTCAGCGATGCCATTCATACGGGCGAGAGGCGGGTGCTGGTGATTACCCATCGCATTCAGCTAGGCAGAGCTATCTGCAATACTTTGGGAATTAACTACATTGAAGATACTTCCAAGTCGGACACTGGTAAACTATTCGGATACGGCCTTTGCATCGATAGCCTGCATCCCCTGTCTGGTGCTAAATTTAACCCAGAAGATTGGGAAGGGGCGGTTGTCATCATCGATGAGTGCGAACAGGTAATCTGGCACGCTCTGAATTCGTCCACCTGTCGCTCAAACCGGGTAGCCATCTTGCAAACGTTCCAAGAACTGATCCACAATGTCTTGACCAGCGGTGGTTTAGCGATCGCTCAAGATGCCGACTTATCCGACTTGTCGATCGACTACCTAAAATCTTTAGCAGGCATCCCGATTGAACCTTGGATTGCGGTCAACGAGTGGAAACCGACAAAGGGACGGGATGTAACTTTCTTCGCTACCAGTAACCCCGCGTCGCTGTTTGCCCAGATGGAGAGAATTTTATCTCAAGAGGTCACTTATTGCGATATCGACAGCCGCGCCGAATGCTGTCCGATTGAACGACAGCGCACTCCTATCATGGTGGTGGAAGATTCCCAAAAAGTGAAGGGAAAATGGTCTTGTATTAATCTGGAAACCCAACTGAAAAAACGGTTTCCAGATCGAAGAATTCTCAGAATTGATAGCGAAACGGTAGCCAACCCTAACCATCCTGCTTATGGTTGCGTCGAGACGATTAATACTATTATCCAAAACTACGACGTTATCGTTGCCAGTCCTACTATTGGGACTGGGGTTAGTATTAACGTCCGGGGTCATTTTGTCGCAGTTTTTGGGATGTTTAAAGGAGCGATCGCTGTCAATGAAGCGCTCCAAGCTCTGGCACGGGTGCGCGATGAAAATGTGCCTTGGTTTGTTTGGACTGGGCCGTTTGGAATTGGGAAGATTGGTAATGGTAGTGCTAGTTATCTGTCAATTATTAAGTCTCAGCAGAAAGTGATTAAAACCAATCTTCAACTGTTGCAGTTGATAGATTTTGATATTGATGCCAGCTATGACCCCGTTCACTTGCGAACTTGGGCTTTAATGGCAGCTAGAATCAATGCCGGGATGTGGGATTACCGAAATGTTATTTGGGAGGAGTTGAAGGCGGAAGGACATCGAGTGCAGATGTGTCGAGAGAATGAGTTGCAACAACTTCTTAGAGTTGTGCGATCGCTTGAACTAGCGGCTCGCAATGACTCCGAGCGATCGCTGGCTTTTGAATTATCAAAACAAGCTTTCCAACTGCAAAAGGAGTTAGATTATTTGGAAACAGCAGCAGCTTTCTCAAGTGTTGAAGCTCAGATTATTAAACAAGAAAATAGACTGGCGGAAGCGCAAGCGGTGACTGATGCCAAAAACATGAGCTTAAAAGAAGCGCAAGCGTTGGAGGATAAACGTTCTAAGACTCAGTCAGAACTTAACGCGCTTCGCAAATATCAACTGGAGGAGACTTACGGCGTTCCGGTTACTTCTGAGCTAGTGCTGCAAGATTCTGACGGCTGGCTGCCTAAAATCCGCCTCCATTATTACCTGATTTCTGACTGTTTCTTGGTCAGAAATAGGGATACTCGTCACCTGGTTGAGCGCAAAGAAAGGGGCAAGGGGAAGGTCTGTCCGCAGGACTTGCGTTTGCTGACGGCTCAAGTGGAAGCGCTTAAGAAATTGGGAGCGATGTATTTCTTCAATTCTGAGCTTGAGTTTCGAGGGAATGACCCAGAGGTAATAGCATTTGCCTCTAGGGTGAAGCTGTGCAGTCAGGATGTGAAGGATTTTTTGGGGATAAATATCAATCCCAATGCTCAGCCAATGGAGGTGGTGCAATATATTCTGGGTAAAAAGTTAGGGTTTACTCTCAAGTGCATTGGTTTTGAACAATTAGAGGAACGCGACGCCTCTGGGCGAAGGAGGCGGGTGAGGATTTATCAGTTCCTATTTCCTAATGATGGTAGAGATGCGATTTTTGAGGCTTGGCACCAGCGGGATGTTGAAGCTGTGGAAAGGGCAGTTGAGGAGGCAGCTATTAGTGGATCGGGGTCGGATAAATATATGGGGATATCAGGGGGTGTGCCACAGGAGGGAGAGCGACCGACCGGCTGGGGAACAGTCGAGATAGGCACTTGCTCCCGGACGTAGTACCAAGTAGCAAAAACTTTACCCAGAAAGGTCATTCCTAGAGCGCCAGTCCAGTAAAAGAGGTTGACAGAATCAATATGATGTGGGTGTATGGATAAACCTGGGCAGGGCGATCGCGCAGCTAGCCCTTGGCATTAGCATATGCCTGACGGCAGGCTATCGCCAAGGGGAATAAAATGAGTTGGCGATATTGCTCCGCAACGCTACGCGATCGCGATCAATTGTCGCCCGTTCTGCGAAGCAGTTCCCGAAGGGTATGCTTCGCCCCTACAGAATACATATTTTGTTCTTTTTGTCAACTCATTCTACTGAACTGGCGCTCTAGCTAGGTGTGCTGGATTTAGCTGCCTAGTATACAACTTTGGTGGTTAAGGTCTGCGCGCGTGAAAATCGATTACAATTTTCACTAAATATTGGACTTTGGACAAAGAGGAAAGAGATTCGCGAGATTTCAACGCGAATCTCTTTCCTCTTTGTCCAAAGTCCAA